>JBKBQB010000015.1:6876-73517 GCA_046292785.1 Paracoccaceae bacterium | reverse complement strand
AGCGCGGCGGCGTCTTGCTGCAGGCGGCGCTGCATCCGCGCATACGCAGCGGGCGGGAGAGCGATCGCACGGCGCATGCCGTCGGCAAGCCCCCCGGATCCGTCGTAGAGGATGCTGTTGTCATCGTCGAACCCGTTGATCGGCGCGTCGCCCCAGTGGGCCTGCAAGGTGGTGCCCCAGCCCAGCTGGCTGTCGTAGCGGTGCCCCGGGGGAGCAAGCTGCGCCAGCATCGCGGGCATGTCCCGGCCGACCAGCGAATGCCCAAGGTGATAGACCGCCACCGGGCCATCGGGCGCGGGCACGGGCGCCGCCAGACGGTGCGCCACTTCCTGCAGGGTCAGCGGCTTCGCCGTGCGCCCTTGCCACCACCACAGCCCCCCTGCCAAGGCGGCAACCACCAGTGCAAGCATCCCTTTGCGCATCGTTTTCCCTCTGTTGCCTGCTGTCATATCTGATAACCCTAACCCCGAAAGACCAGATGGAGGCCACCTTTTGTTGACCTTTCTCATGACCCGCACTGCAAAATCCTATGCCCGTTTCTACCGGGTGGAGGTCGCCTATAATCTGTTTGGCGAATATTCCGTCGTGCGCGAATGGGGGCCGAAGGGCCGGGGGGGCCAGCAACTGCTGGTGTGGTTCTCGAACCTGCGCGATGCCTGCGCGGCCGCTGATCGGTGGCGCAAGCGGGCATTGCGACGGGGCTATGTGACAGAAGGAACAAACGCATGACACATCTTTGGGTTCGGGCCGAACAGCGCCCGAATGAGGAACGCGTGGGACTGACCCCCGAAGGCGCCGCCGCTTTGGTGCAGGCAGGCGTAAGAGTAACTGTGGAAAAATCCTCGGTCCGCGCCATCCCGCTGGGTGGGTATGTGCAGGCCGGCGTCGAGATTGCCGAAGAAAACACCTGGCCACAGGCCCCTGACGATGCCATCATTTTCGGGCTCAAGGAACTGCCCGAAGACGGCACCCCGCTGCTGCACCGCCACATCATGTTCGGCCATGCCTACAAAGGCCAGCCTGCGGGGCGCGCGCTGTTGAAGCGGTTCAAGGCGGGTGGCGGCACGCTTTATGACCTGGAATACCTGGTGAACGAAGATGGCCGCCGCGTGGCCGCCTTTGGCTACTGGGCTGGCTATGCCGGGGCCGCCGTGGCTCTGAAAACATGGGCCGCCCAGCAGCGCGGCGATCTGATCGGCGCAATTGCCAAATATCCGGGCCGTCAGGCGCTGCTGGATGATCTGGCATCCGAAATGCACAGCCTGCTGCGCCCCCGTGCCATTGTCATCGGTGCGCTGGGTCGTGTCGGAACGGGCGCAAGCGATCTGTGCGAGGCGCTTGGCGTGACCGTCACCAAATGGGATATCGCTGAAACCGCGCACGGCGGCCCGTTCCCCGAGGTGTTGCAGCATGAGATTTTCCTGAACTGCATCCTTGCCCGTCCGGGGTGTCCGGTTTTTGTGCCCGCGTCGGCGAAAACCGGATCGCGCGCGCTGACTGTCATCGGAGACATCGCCTGCGATCCCACGTCGGATTTCTCACCGATCAAGGTATATGATCGCGCAACCGACTGGTCTGCGCCTGCACTGCGTGTGGCCGACAACCCGCCGCTGGATGTAACCGCTATCGACAACCTGCCGTCCTTGCTACCTGTCGAATCGAGCGAGGATTACGCAACACAACTGCTGCCCAGTTTGCTAACGCTGACCGCCTTGGATGCGGGCGTCTGGGGGCGGGCAAAGGCGGAATTTGACCGCCAGATCGCAACAGTCTGACAGGGAAAATGAATATGACAATCCATTGGTGCGGCACCGGCCTGTCCGCGATTCCCGGTCTGCGGCGGCTGATTGACGGCGGCCATGACGTCGTTGTTTGGAACCGCACGCTTGACAAGGCGCGCGACGCGGTGGGCGATATCGCCCCGGATATCCGAGCGTTCACGATGCAGGATCTGGCTGATGCCCTGCACCCCGGTGATATTGCCATCTCAATGCTGCCCGCCGATCAGCACGTGCCGATTGCAGGGATTTGCCTGGAAAAGGGCGCGCACTTCGTGTCCTCCAGCTATATAGCGCCCGAAATGCGGGCGCTTGATGCGCAGTTCCGTGAAAGGGGCCTCGTGTCGCTCAACGAAATCGGTCTTGACCCCGGCATTGACCATTTGATGGCGCATGATCTGGTGGCCCGATACCGCGCCAGCGCAGGCTTTCACGCCGACAACGTGCTCAGTTTCACCAGCTATTGTGGCGGCGTGCCGAAAATTGCCAACGCCTTTCGCTACAAGTTTTCATGGGCGCCTGCGGGGGTGCTCAAGGCGCTGCGCACCCCGTCGCGGTCTTTGCGCAACTTTTCCGAATTGCGGGTCAGCCGCCCTTGGGATGCGATCACGGCCTATGACGCGCCGCTGCCTGTCCCGGAATCCTTCGAAGTCTACCCCAATCGCGACAGCTATCCCTTCATGGCCGATTATCGTTTCGATCCCGCATGGAAGCTGCGCGATTTTGTGCGGGGCACCATTCGACTGAATGGCTGGGCCGAGGCGTGGCACCCCATCTTCCGCGAGATCGAGGGATTGGAAGGGTCTACGCCCGCCCAGATCGACACCGCCCTGACCGCCCGCGCCAACGCCCTGTTGAAAGACAATTCCTACGCACCGGACGAACCTGACAGAGTGGTGCTGTTCGTCAGCCTCCGGGCAGAGCGCGATGGCAAGCCGGTCTTTCACGAGACCTGGGCCATGGACGCCGTGGGCGATGCGCGCGGCACCGCCATGGCACGGCTTGTATCGGTGCCGGTCTCACTCGGGGTGGAAGCGGTGGCCGCACGTCAGATTCCGGCCGGGGTTCACCCTGCCCCGCATGATCCAAAGCTGATCGCGGCGTGGATGGGTCAGGTGCAGGGCCTTGTGCAATACCTCAACCGCGTGGATCATCTGGCATAAGCCATGATGCGCGGGGGCGGCGCTCTAGTTGCGTGACAGACACCCTGCGCATCGGCTATGGTCATACCTGACAAGCACCGGGAATCCGGGCGGGCAGGGCGGGCGTAACCTCATGGCGATTTATCGCGCATCTCAGGGCGGCTTTGGTGCGGGCGGGTGGCGCGCGCGTCTTGCGGTCTGGCAGGCGGCGCGCGGCCCAGTGGCGCAAGGCTTCACCTCTTCGCCCGAACCGCGGTCCATCGGGTTGTTTGCCAAAGGGCGGCAGCTTGTGGCGGGCAACTATCTGTTCGCGGGCCATCTGATCGAATCCCCCGGATTGGGTTTGTGGCAGATCGATCCGCCGGACGCAGACTTTGCCGCCGAGTTGCAAGGCTTTGGCTGGCTGGACGATCTGGCAGCGCTTGGTGATGCGCAGGCGCGCGCACGGGCGCAAGACTGGACGCAGGATTGGATCACCCGCTTTGGCGCGGGCCGTGGCCCCGGCTGGACACCCGATCTGACCGGGCGGCGGGTGATTCGCTGGATCCACCACGCCTTGTTTTTGCTCAATGGGGCCGATCAGGACGCCAACATCGCCTATTATCGCACCCTGACCACCCAAACCCGCTATCTGTCGCGCCATTGGGCCCGTGCAGCACCCGGCTTGCCCCGGTTCGAGGCACTGACGGGTCTTGTCTATGCGGGCTTGTCGCTGATCGGTATGGAGCCGCTGGTCGCCCCGGCGGTCGCTGCATTGTCGGCCGAGGCGCGGGGCGAGATCGATGCAGGCGGTGCCATAAGCACCCGCAATCCCGAAGAGCTGTTGGAGGTGTTTACGCTGCTGAACTGGGCCGCGCAGGCGCTGACCGAGGCGGGCCAACCTGTGCCGGGTGACCATCTTGATGCCATCGAACGCATCGCCCCCACACTGCGCGCGCTGCGCCATGCAGATGGCGGGTTGGCCCGATTTCATGGTGGCGGCAAAGGGGCCGAAGGGCGCTTGGATCAGGCGCTTGCCAACGCAAGAATCCGTCCGCATGGCCCGCAAGGTCATGGTGGTGCACCTGCAATGGGTTTTGTGCGGCTGTCATCCGGGCGCACCTCGATCATCGTGGATGCCGCGACGCCGCCCGGCGGGCGGGCGGGTGGTTCGGCCCACGCCTCGACTCTTGCGATGGAAGTAACATCGGGTCGCAGGCCGCTGATCGTCAGTTGCGGTTCGGGCGGTCCATTCGGCACCGAATGGCGCAGGGCAGGGCGGGCCACGCCGTCACATTCCACCCTTGGCATCGATGGCGTTTCCTCCTCGCGTTTTGGCGCCGGAACCGGCGAGGTGCTGGAGGAACGCGCGGCCGTTCTGACCCTGCGGCAGCAGGCGACGCAAGAAGGCGCGGCCATGCATGCCGCCCATGACGGTTGGGCCGCCACCCATGGCCTGACCCATGCCCGCGATCTGGCGCTTTCCTCTGATGGTCGCCATATTGCGGGGGCCGACATGCTCATATCGCTCAATCCGCAGGGCAAGGCCCGGTTCGAACAAGTGCTGACCAGCACCGGTTTGCGGGGCATTGCCTTTACCATCCGCTTCCATCTGCACCCTGATACGGATTCCACACTCGACATGGGGGGCAATGCCGTTTCAATCGCGCTCAAATCAGGCGAGATCTGGGTGTTCCGCCATGACAGTCGCGCCAAACTGGCGCTGGAGCCGTCGGTTTATCTGGAAAAGGGCCGCCTGAAGCCGCGTGCGACCAAGCAGATCGTGCTTTCGGGCCACGCGGCCGAGATTGAAACCCGTATCGGCTGGACCTTGGCCAAAGCACAGGATACTCCGCTTGCCATCCGCGATCTGGACCAGGACGATACGCCGGTCCTCCTCTGAGTTAAGGGTAAGCCCATGACCAACCTCGTCCCTATCGGCCGCGCGCTGATTTCTGTCTCCGACAAATCGGGCTTGCTCGACTTCGCGCGCGCTCTGCATGGCATGGGGGTGGAGCTGATATCGACAGGTGGCACCGCGTCGATGCTGCGCACCGCCAACCTGCCGGTCCGCGATGTGTCCGAGGTGACAGGATTTCCGGAAATGATGGATGGTCGGGTCAAAACCCTCCACCCGCTGGTGCATGGTGGTTTGCTGGCGCTGCGCGACGATGACGAGCATCTGGTCGCCATGGCTGCCCACGGGATCGAGCCAATCGATCTGCTGATCGTCAATCTGTATCCTTTCGAGGAAACTGTGGCGAAGGGTGCCGATCACGCCACTTGCATCGAGAACATCGACATCGGTGGCCCGGCCATGATCCGCGCGGCCGCCAAGAACCACAAATTCGTCGCCGTGGTCACCGACCCCGCCGACTACACCCCGCTGCTGGATCAGTTGCGCGCGCAGAGTGGCGCCACCAGTCTTGCGTTCCGCCAAAAACTGGCACTGTCTGCCTATGCCAAAACCGCCGCTTATGACACCGCTGTAAGCAGTTGGCTTGCAGGCGAGATCAAGGAAAAGGCGCCGCGCAACCGCGCATTTGCGGGCAAACTGGCGCAAACCTTGCGCTATGGCGAAAATCCGCACCAGTCGGCAGCGTTCTACACCGACGGGTCAAGGCGCGAAGGCGTTGCCACTGCCCGCCAGTGGCAGGGCAAGGAATTGTCCTACAACAACATCAACGACACCGATGCTGCTTTCGAACTGGTCGCCGAATTCGCCCCCGATCAGGGCCCGGCCTGCGCCATCATCAAACACGCCAACCCCTGCGGCGTGGGGCGTGCAACCAGCCTGAAAGACGCCTACATCCGCGCCTATCATTGCGACCAGACCTCTGCCTTTGGCGGCATTGTGGCGCTGAACCAGCCTTTGGATGCCGCAACAGCCGAAGAAATCGTCAAGATATTTACCGAAGTCGTCATCGCGCCGGGCGCCAGCGACGAAGCAAAGGCCATCTTTGCCACCAAGAAAAACCTGCGCCTGCTGACCACCGCAGGCCTGCCGGACCCACGCGTGGGCGGGCTGGCGTTCAAGCAGGTTTCCGGCGGAATGCTGGTGCAGGACCGTGACAACGGCTGGCTCAACCCCGCCGATCTGAAAGTAGTGACCAAACGCGCCCCGAGCGAGACTGAATTGGCCGATCTTTTGTTCGCGTGGAAAGTCGCGAAACACGTCAAATCCAATGCCATCGTCTACGTGAAGGATGGTGCCACTGTCGGCGTTGGTGCAGGCCAGATGAGCCGTGTCGACAGCACCCGCATCGCCGCCCGTAAAAGTCAGGACATGGCGGAGGCGATGGGCTTGGCACAGCCGCTCACCATCGGCTCCGCCGTGGCATCCGACGCCTTCTTTCCCTTTCCCGACGGCTTGTTGACTGTGGCCGAGGCAGGGGCCACGGCAGTCATCCAACCTGGTGGCAGCATGAACGATGCGGCGGTGATCGCGGCCGCGGATGAGGCCGGCCTTGCCATGGTGTTCACCGGCATGCGCCATTTCCGGCACTAACGCCATGCGCATAGCCCTGATCACTGCCGTTGTGACCTTCGTCGTTGACCAGATTTCCAAACTGGCCGTAGTGCAGGGCCTCAATCTGATAGAGCGTGGTGTGATCGAGGTCATGCCGCCCTATCTTGTGTTTCGCATGGCGTGGAATCAGGGCATAAATTTCGGCCTGCTGGCCAATGATGCCGATCTGGTGCGTTGGGGTCTGATCATCGTATCGCTTGCCATTTCGGCATGGGTCTGGGTCTGGGTCCGGCGCGAGACCCCCAAGCGCTGGTCGCAGATTTCTGCCGGCTTGCTGGTTGGCGGCGCTTTGGGGAATGTGATCGATCGCGTTGTTTACGGCGCTGTGGCCGATTTTCTGAACATGTCGTGCTGTGGTTTCGAAAATCCCTATGCTTTCAACGTGGCGGACATTGCGATCTTTGCCGGGGCGGCGGGGCTTGTGCTGTTCACCGGGGGCGGCAAAGATAAGACACCGCGCAAACCGCGCCGAAAGACCCCGTGACGCGGGGCATTGATTGCGGTAAGACGGGATCGTTGAGCTTGGTGGAGGCGATGATGCAAACAGCACTGATTATCTTCGCGATGACATGCGCGGCGGTGCTGGCTGGGTGCGCAAACGGCGAAAAGACACCGCAATTGATGAACATCCGCTCTTCAACCGCCGGTCCGGATGAATTCGGTATCCTGCCGCCCAAGCCGCTGGAAATGCCAAGTGATTTGGCCCAGTTGCCAGAACCCACCCTTGGCGGGGCCAATCGCACCGATCCGACACCGGAAGCGGATGCCATCCTTGCCTTGGGCGGTCGCCCCGGCGGCGGGGCAGGGCTTGATGCGGGGTTGGTCAACCATGTGTCGCGCTTCGGGATTGCATCTGGCATCCGCCAGACCGTCGCATCAGAAGACCTGCAGTGGCGCCGTGACAATAATGGCCGGGTACTGGAACGGCTGTTCAACGTGAATGTGTATTACCGCGCCTACGAAGATCAGCAGCTTGATCAACACGCCGAACTGTGGCGCTGGCGTCAGCGCGGTGTTCGCACGCCTTCGGCGCCCCCGCCGAAAAAGGATGAATGATCTGCGCCGGGCCGCTTTGGTCACTTTGCCGTAAGCAGGGCTTGCGCATTGCGCCCCGCGGCGTAGCTTTGCCGCATGATCATCAAGGATATTCCTGCAATGCTGCGTCGCACACTTGCGCTATGGCTTCTGGCCGCCACCCCGGTTCTTGCCGAAGATGTCACCACGTTTCGTCTCGACAATGGATTGGAGGTCGTGGTGATCGAAGATCATCGCGCCCCGGTCGTCACGCAAATGGTCTGGTATCGTACAGGCGCGGCAGATGAGGCCCCCGGTCGATCAGGCATCGCGCACTTTCTGGAACATCTGATGTTCAAGGGCACCGACACGCTGGCGCCGGGGGAATTTTCCGCCACGGTCGAGGCGCAGGGCGGGGAAGACAACGCGTTCACCAGTTGGGATTACACTGCCTATTTCCAGCGCGTCGCAGCGGATCGGCTTGATCTGATGATGCGGATTGAATC
Organism: Paracoccaceae bacterium; assembly: GCA_046292785.1. GTDB lineage: Bacteria > Pseudomonadota > Alphaproteobacteria > Rhodobacterales > Rhodobacteraceae > Pseudotabrizicola. Next base: position 65,569 of record JBKBQB010000015.1, on the reverse strand, counting down.
TGACAGAATGCGGAATCTGCAGCTTTCCGAAGACGATATCGCAACAGAACGCGCCGTGATCATCGAAGAGCGCAAGCAGCGCACCGACAGCAGCCCCGCTGCGCTGTTACAAGAACAGATGCGCGCGGCGCAGTTTTTGAACCATCCTTACGGAATTCCAATCATCGGCTGGCAGCACGAGATGGAAGCGCTGGATCGTCAGGCAGCACTTGACCACTACGCCCGGTTTTATGCACCCAACAATGCAATTCTGGTTGTGGCGGGCGATGTGACGCCGCAAAACGTTCGCGCCATGGCCGAGGCTCACTATGGCCCATTGACGCCATCGGATGCGATTGCCGACCGGGCCCGTCCGTCCGAACCCCCTCAGATTGCAGAGCGCCGTCTGACGCTGACCGATCAACGGGTGTCAGAGCCTTATGTTCTGCGCAGCTATCTTGCACCAGAACGCGACCCCGGCGATCAAGAGCAGGCCGCCGCATTGACCATTCTGGCCGAGCTACTGGGGGGGTCCGGGCAGACTTCGCTTTTCGCGCAAGCATTGCAGTTTGGCGACAAGCCCGTCGCGGTGTACGCATCGGCGTTTTACGATGCCACCGCTTTGGATCAGTCAACCTTCGGTCTTGTTGTTGTGCCGATGCCCGGTGTCGATCTGGCCGTCGCAGAAGCGGCGATGGACACTGTGATCGCAGATTTCATCGAGACCGGGCCGGACGCCGATGACTTTGCCCGGATCAAGACCCAGATCCGCGCCAGCCAGATCTATGCGCGCGACAATATCGATGGTCTTGCCCGCCGCTATGGCGAGGCGCTGGCCGTTGGGCTGACCGTCAAGGATGTGCAGAATTGGCCTGCCGTGCTTGATGCCGTCACCGCAGAACAAGTTCAAGACGCCGCGCGCAAAGTATTGGATCGCAACCGCGCCGTCACCGGATGGCTGACGCCCACACAAGAGGCCGCACAATGAAATTGTTCAAGATTGCGGCACTTTTGCTGGCCGTTGGCGCGCCGGCTCATGCAGAAATTGACATTCAGACCGTGACCTCTCCCGGCGGGATCACCGCTTGGCTGGCGCACGAGCCAGGCATTCCTTTCACGGCGCTGGAAATCCGGTTTCGGGGTGGCACCGCTCTGGACTTGCCTGAAAAGCGTGGCGCAACCAATCTGATGACCGCCCTGATCGAAGAAGGCACCGGCGATCTGGATTCCGTGGGCTTTGCCCGAGCGCGCGATTCGCTTGCCGCCAGTTTCAGTTTTTCGGCGGATCAGGACTCGATCGGCGTTTCCGCGCGTTTTCTGACCGAGAACAGGGATCAGGCAGTTGACCTTTTGCGCCGCGCACTGGCAGAGCCGCGTTTTGATCAGGACGCGCTTGACCGTGTGCGTGGTCAGGTGCTTGCAGGGTTGCGGCAAGATGCCAAGACGCCCGGCACACTGGCCAGCCGACGCCTTCGCGCGCTGGCTTTCGGCGATCATCCTTATGCGTCCCCCGGCGACGGAACAGAGCAAAGCGTAACCGCTTTGACCCGCGACGATATGCTGCTCGCCCATCGTGCCGGCATTGCCCGCGATCGTGTCTATGTTTCCGCCGCCGGTGATATGTCTGCCGAAGACCTTGGGCCCTTGCTTGATACATTGCTGGGCGGTCTGCCCGCCACCGGCGCGCCGTTGCCAGAGCGTGCGCCGATGGAGTTGACGGGGGGCATAACTGTTCAAGAGTTCCCTGGCCCGCAATCCACGGTCATTTTTGGCCATCAGGGCATCAAGCGAAACGATCCTGATTTCTTTGCCGCGTCCATCCTGAACGAAATCATCGGGGGAGGACGGTTTTCTGCTCGCTTGATGACCGAAGTGCGCGATCGCCGCGGCCTCACCTATGGCATTGGCAGCTACCTTCTGGGCTACGATCAGGCCGAGTTGTTGATGGGTCAGTTTTCTTCGGCCAACGGCACCGTGGGGCAGGCGATTGAAGTGATCCGCGACGAATGGCGCAAGATCGCGACCAAAGGCGTGACCGAAGCAGAACTTTCCAAAACAAAGACCTATCTCACCGGCAGCTATCCTTTGCGATTTGACGGCACTGGACCGATTGCTGCGATGCTGGTCGGCATGCAGATGATTGGTCTGACGCCCGATTACCCCAAGACCCGCAATGCGAAGATTGAAGCCGTAACGTTGGACGATGTGAAACGGGTGGCAGCCACATTGTTCCGGGAAGACGATTTGCGTTTCGTTGTGGTGGGTCAACCCGAAGGCGTGGCATCGACGGAGTGACAGAATCTGTGGCCCTTCAGATCGGGCGATGCTAGAATTGGGGGTATGAGCGTGATCACCCCCAACATCTCTACAGATCGGCCTGTAATCCGCCCGTTGGACGAGTCGGCCATCAATCGGATTGCGGCGGGCGAGGTGGTGGAACGCCCCGCTTCTGCTGTAAAGGAGTTGGTGGAAAATGCGCTTGATGCTGGGGCTACCCGCATTGCCGTGGACTTTGGGGATGGTGGCAAAACCCTGATCCGGGTGACCGATGACGGCTGTGGCATGACCGCGGCCGATTTGCCATTGGCCATTGCACGACATGCGACGTCAAAGATTGACGGTTCGGACCTTCTGAACATCAACAGCTTCGGCTTTCGCGGCGAGGCGCTGGCGTCACTTGGCTCCGTCGGTCGTCTGACTCTGACCTCCCGCGCACAGGGCCACGACGCGGCCCAGATTTCCGTTGCCGGGGGCCGCATCGGGGATGTGCGCCCTGCAGCGCTCACCCGCGGCACGAGTGTCGAACTGCGTGACTTGTTCTACGCCACGCCGGCACGGCTGAAGTTCTTGCGCACCGACCGGGCCGAGGCGCAGGCGATTGCCGAGGTCATCCGCCGTTTGGCGATGGCCGAACCGCATGTCGGCTTCACCCTCACCGAAACGTCAAACGGCGAACCGCGCGTGATCTTCCGCGCCGATCCGCAACCGGGCGATTTCTTCGATGCGCTGCATGGTCGCCTTTCTGGTATCCTCGGCGCGGATTTCACTGCGAACGCCCTGCGCATCGACATTCTCCGCGACGGGCTGCACCTGACAGGCTATGCCGCGTTGCCCACCTATTCACGCGGCTCGGGTGCGCAGCAATTCGTCTTTGTCAACGGCCGCCCGGTGCTGGACAAGCTGCTGCTGGGAGCGCTGCGCGTGGCCTATTTCGATTTCCTGTCGCGTGACCGCCACCCTGCAGCCGTGCTCAACCTTGCCTGCGATCCCGAACGGGTCGATGTCAATGTCCACCCCGCCAAGGCGGAGGTCCGCTTCCGCGAACCCGATTCAGCCCGCAGCCTTATCATCACCGGCCTGCGCAGCGCGTTGTCCGGCGCGGGCCACCGGGCCTCTACCACCGTGGCCGATGAAACCCTTGGCGCGATGCGCCCGGAGCGTGCCGGCTATCAGATGGACCGCCCGTCGCAGGCCAGTCTCAATCGCGCCTTTACCTTTCAGGCCCCCGCGCCGACCGGCTTTGCCGAAGCGCCCACAGGTCGCATCGAAGAACGCGGCATGCCGCGCGATGAGCCGCCCGCTGAAAATCATCCGCTCGGTGCCGCCCGCGCGCAGGTGCATGAAAACTACATCATCGCCCAGACCACGACCGGCATCGTCATCGTTGACCAGCACGCCGCGCACGAACGCCTTGTCTATGAACGTCTCAAGCGTCAGATGGCGGATACCGGCATCACCGCACAGGCCCTGCTGATCCCGGAAATTGTGGAGCTTTCTTCCACCGACGCGACGCGACTTCTTGACGCTGCCCCCACGCTGGCTGAGATCGGCCTGATCATTGAACCCTTCGGCGGCACTGCGATCGCCGTGCGCGAAACCCCGGCCATCCTGGGCACCGTCAATGCTGCTGCCCTGATCCGCGACGTGCTGGATGAATTGGCCGATGCCGGGCAATCCAATCTTATCCGCGCGAAGATCGACGCGGTTCTGTCGCGCATGGCCTGCCATGGCTCGATCCGATCGGGTCGCCAGATGCGGGCCGAGGAGATGAACGCTTTGCTGCGCGAGATGGAGGCGACGCCGCATTCGGGCCAATGCAACCACGGCCGCCCTACCTATGTGGAACTGAAACTTCACGATATTGAACGGCTGTTCGGGCGCAGATGATCACCTTGTTCGGCGAGACTTTTGCGATCACTGACCCCGCGCTGCTGATCCTTGGGGGTGCGGCACTGATCCTTGTGATCTTCCTCGCCCTGATCCTGCGCGCTGCAGGCCGCTCCGCCACCATGGCAGCGCCACTGATGCGCGAAATGAGTTGGCTTTCCCAACGGTTGCAGCAACTGGGAGACGGACAAGAGCGGTTGGCAGGCGGCCTGCACCATGTGTCAGAGGCGCAGGCGGTCAGCCAGTCTGCCATGTTGCAAGTGATGGAACAGCGTCTGGCTGAAGTTTCGCGGCAGATGGGTGAAAGTCTTCACGGCACCTCCACCCGCACCGCGCGATCTTTGGGTGAATTGCAGCAGCGGCTGGAAACCATCGACAAGGCCCAGGCCAATATTGAAAAGCTGTCGGGCAATGTGCTGTCCTTGCAGGATATCTTGTCCAACAAACAGACGCGCGGCGCGTTTGGCGAGATTCAGTTGCACGACATCGTGCAAAAGGCGCTGCCGAAAGATGCCTATACCATGCAGGCGACCCTGTCGAACAACCGCCGTGCCGATTGTCTGATCCACCTGCCCAACCCACCGGGGCCGATCGTGATCGACGCCAAATTCCCGCTTGAGGCGTATGAGGCCATCCGCCGTGCTGAAAATCCCCGTCAGGCGCAAGAGTCTGCCACCTTGATGCGCGGCGCCGTGCGTCAGCACATCCGCGCCATTGCCGAGAAATACATCATCGAAGGCGAAACCGCCGATGGCGCGTTGATGTTCCTGCCGTCCGAGGCTGTTTATGCCGAGTTGCACTCCAACTTTCCCGACGTGGTGCGCGAGGGATTTGCCGTCAAGGTTTGGATCGTTTCGCCCACCACCTGCATGGCGACACTCAACACCATGCGCGCCGTGCTGAAAGATGCCCGCATGCGCGAACAGGCCGGCGCCATCCGCAAGGAACTGGCGCTGCTGTATGCCGATGTTGACCGGCTGGGCAGCCGGGTCGAAAATCTGGACCGCCACTTCGGACAGGCGGCGAAGGATCTGGAAGAAATAAAGATCAGTTCCGACAAGGCCACCAAACGCGCCCGTCGTCTGGACAATTTCGATTTCGAAGATATCGCCACTGTGACCGCCCCGCCGGTTATCGCACCGGCGGCAGAGTGATCAGATCCGGAAGAATGGTTGTGCAAGGCGCGGCAGCAGCGCGCTGAACTTCAACGCCCCCTGAGTGGCCGCCAGACAGATGCAGTCCTCACCTGCTTCGGCAATCGGGGTATGCTCAACAGAGGCATCCGCAATTTCCACGTCACCACGGCCAAAACGGTCGACTTCATCCCGGAACGCACCTTGCAAGACCAGCGTCAATTCCACGCCGCGGTGACCATGGTCCGGCATCGCAGCGCCCGCCGGGATATAAAGCAGCCTTGCCGAAGCACCTTTGTCCCCGGTTCTAAGAATCGCTTGACGCACGCCCATACCCAAGGGCCGCCATTTCACAGCGTCCAGCCCACCGCCAACGTAGTCCAGCAGCGGTGCCGGCAAAATCCCGTTCGCCGCACGCGGTGCGGGTGCATCAATCTGTGGCATCGTCGCGATTCGCGACAGGCAATCTTCCAGACTGCCCGCTGACATGTCGCAGGTGCTGTCTTCGATCACTGCGCCGCCCAAGGCATCAAAAGCCATGGATCTGGCACGACATTCGTCACAGATCGACAAGTGGGTCGCGATAACAAGGTTGAAGGCTTCGGGCAGTTCAGCTGCCGCATGGGCCATCAACAATTCATCTGAAATGTGGTGTTTGATTATCATTTGTCTGTTGCCTTCGCGTCCAACTGATAGCGCAGCCGGTCCAGCGCCAATCGTATCCGCGATTTGATTGTGCCCAAGGGCAATCCGGTTTCGGCGGCAATTTCGCTGTGCGACAAATCACCGAAATACGCTCGTTCAATCAAAGCACGTTGTTTCAGGGGAAGTTGGGAAAGTGCCGCTCCCAACCGTTCGGTTTCTTGCTGCGCCTCGAAAACCTCGGCCTGATCGGGCTCGGGTTCTGGCCCCCAAGGCAGGTCTTCGGGTTCTGGTCGACGCGATTTTCGCAGTGCGTCAATCCGGCGGTTGCGTGCAATGGTAAAGATCCAGGTGGCAACTGACGCCCGTTCCGCATCAAACAGCCGCGCTTTTTGCCACAGCGTTGCCATGACGTCTTGTGCGCATTCCTCGGCCAGCGCTTCACTCGCCCCGGATTTCATCAAGAATGCCTTCACGCGCGGGGCAAAATGTCTGAACAGGGCTGCGAAGGCCGCCTTGTCCTGATGGTCGCGCACACGAACCACCAGAGCGGGCCAGTCTGTTTGTTCGGCATTTGCTGACAAGCGCGCGTTCCCTTTCTGCAGCACAATTCGCATCTGATCGCCAGCATAAAGCTGTGATCCGATGGGTGCATCCGCTTTCTGGGGTCCGATGGCGTCTAACATCATGTCTTTTCTACGCGGCACTTCCTTGGCTGGATCACATTCAAGCCAAATGGTTTTCACGAAATCCGCGTCAATCCTGCGCGATCCGAGAAACTGGACAGGTGATCTGTTCGTCGATCTGTGCGTATAACCGTCCAACTGACAAGGATACCCGTCTCATGCCGTTCGAAACCTCCGCCTCTGCCCGCCGCCGCATTGCTGTGATCGGGGGGGGTATATCGGGCATGTCTGCCGCGCATTTCTTGGGCGATGACACCCATGTCGTGCTGTTCGAGGCAGAGAAGCGATTGGGTGGCCATGCCCGAACGGTGATGGCGGGCAAGCGCGGCGACCAGCCCGTCGATACCGGGTTCATCGTGTTCAACAGGGTGAATTACCCGCATTTGGTGCGGCTCTTTGACAAACTGGATGTGCCAGTAGCCAAAAGCACAATGAGCTTTGGGGCCAGCATCGACGGTGGCAGGATCGAATATGCCCTAGCCAATCTGGATACATTGTTCGCGCAGAGAAAAAACCTTCTGAATCCAAAGTTTATCGGTATGATCCGCGATATACTGCGGTTCAATAAGCACGCGGTCCGGGTGGCACAGCCGGGAATGGTGATCCGCGATCTGCTAAACGCCCTGGGCACCGGGGCGTATTTCCGCGATTATTATATCACACCCTTTTCCGGCGCGATCTGGTCTACCCCGACCGACGGCATTCTCGATTTTCCGGCTGATGCGATGATCCGGTTTTTCGACAACCATCGCTTGTTGCACACCGAAGGCCAGCATCAATGGTTCACTGTGCAGGGTGGTTCGGTGCAATATGTCCAACGGTTGCAAGTGGCGCTGACCCGCCAAGGCGTCGATCTCCGCCTCGGGGCCGAAATCGCCGGGGTGCGGCGCGAAGACGGACGGGTCCACGTTCGTGCGAAAGGTGCAGAGTGGGAGGCTTTTGACGAGGTGATTTTCGCGACGCATTCCGACGATGCGCTTTCGCTGCTGGCCGATGCATCGCTGGCAGAGCGCGCGGCCCTGTCAGCTGTGCGCTACCAGCCGAACGAAGCGGTGCTGCATTGCGACGAAAGCCTGATGCCAAAGTTGCGCAAAACATGGTCCAGCTGGGCCTATGTGGAGCCCACAGGCGGGCCGGGAGAGCGGATCGACCTGACATATTGGATGAACAGCCTGCAACCGATCCCGATGGATGACCCGCATTTCGTCACTCTCAACAGCAACCGTGCAATACGTGAAGAGTGTGTCTACGACTCCGTCACATTCCGCCATCCGGTCTATGATTCTGCGGCGCTTGCCGCACAGGGAGCGATGCGCGTGATGAACGGCACGGCAAACACATGGTTTTGCGGGGCGTGGATGAAAAACGGCTTTCACGAAGACGGCATCGGCAGCGCGGTCGAGGTGGTGGAGGCGATGCGCCACCGCAGTGCCTCCGGCGTTGCGCCATGAGTATTGACCTGATCAGTGGCGAGACCTTTCACGGCCGCAAGGGGGCGGTAAAAAACAGCTTTCGCTATACCGTGGATTACGTCGCACTTGATGCCGAAGCAACTGCGCACGGCCCCACGCTTTTCGGACGCAATCGCCGTAACCTTGCTGCGGTGTGGGATGCGGACCATGGTGGCGCGCCGGGACAGGGCAGGGGCGCCGCATGGGTGCGGGAGGTGCTGGCAGCGCACGACCTGCCGGAGCCTGCAAAAATCATCTTGCTGGCGCAGCCGCGCATTCTGGGCCATGTGTTCAACCCTGTGTCGTTCTGGCTGTGCTATGATGCGACCGACGAACTTCGCTCTGTGATTGCCGAGGTTTCAAATACCTATGGCGACCGCCATTCCTATCTTGCGCATCACGACAATCACGGCCCGATTACACGGGAAGACACTCTGACCGCGCGCAAGGTGTTTTATGTCTCGCCCTTTCAGCCCATAGAGGGCGGCTATACTTTTCGTTTTGACGTTACCGACAAACGCATCGGCATCTGGATCGACTACACCACCCCCGGCGGTGGACTGTTCACCAATCTGACTGGCCCGCGTGTGGCACTGACCAACGCAGGCATCCTGCGTGCGTGCCTGCGGCGCCCCTTCGGATCGCGGCGTGTGCTGGCGCTCATCCATTGGCAGGCACTGAAACTGGCGTTGAAAGGTGCGAAATTCCGCAGTCACACCAAGCCGCCTGCGAATGACATCAGCCGATGAAAGGGTCTGCACCGCTTTGGCCGTGGTCCTTGTTCGCCGCAATGATCGCAGCTGCGGGGTTGCCTATCTACATCCACGCGCCGAAGTTTTATGTGGATACTCATGGCGTAAGCCTTGCCGCACTTGGCTTTACCCTTGCAGCCTTGCGCCTTGTCGACGTGGTGCAAGACCCCGTTCTGGGTTGGCTTTCCGAGGCCGGACGAAAGTGGCGTGCTGCGTTGGTCTGGTGTGCGGTCATCATGATGGCCGTTGCGATGATCGGGCTCTTCGCCATTGAGCCGCCCTTTGCACCATTGGCTTGGTTCGCGGTTACGCTGGCTGTGCTGTTTAGTGGGTTTTCGTTCCTTACAATCGTCTTTTACGCGCAGGGCGTTGAAAAGGCCGAACGCCTTGGCCCATCCGGCCACTTCCGCCTTGCCGGATGGCGCGAGACCGGATCGCTTGTGGGGGTGTCTCTGGCCGCTGTCGCTCCGGTGGCGCTGGGCAGCGTGACCGACAATCCGTTCACCGGCTTTGCCGCAGGCTTTGGCATGTTGGCGTTTGTGGCCGCATTGTCCATGCGCCGCGAGTGGGACATATCCCGCGCTGGCGGGCCCGCAGACATTCCGGTGGCCAGTATGTCCCTGTTTCGCCCCGTGCTTGCCGATCCGCTGGCGCGCCGATTGTTGCTGATCGCTTTGCTGAACGCCGCGCCGGTGGCTGTCACGTCCAATCTGTTCCTGTTCTTTGTGGAAAGCCGACTTGCCGCGCCAGGCGTCGAAGGCCCTCTTTTGCTGCTGTTCTTTCTATCTGCTGCCGCATCCGCCCCGCTATGGAGCCGCGCGGCCAGCCGGTTCGGCGCAAAGCGCAGCCTGCTTGGCGCCATGGGACTTGCGATCGCGGCATTTCTTTGGGCGGTCGCGTTGCGCGAAGGCGACACACTTCCCTTTGCCGTAATCTGCGCGGCATCGGGGGCGGCCCTTGGCGCAGACCTTACCCTGCTGCCTGCGATGTTCGCACGGCGCCTTGCCACGCTTGGCCGGGGAGAGAGTGCTGGGTTTGGCTTGTGGTCCTTTATGTCCAAACTCTCGCTTGCGCTTGCGGCCGCCAGTTTGCTGCCTGCCCTGTCGGCCGCAGGGTTTGAACCCGGTCTGGACAATCCTCCCGAAGCGTTGTTCGCCCTGTCCCTGCTTTACGCGGCCCTGCCTTGCGTGCTCAAGCTCTTGGCCATGGCGCTGCTTGCGATGACCGAAACAGGCGAAACCCGCGCTTAGGGCTTGACCCAAGCGCGGCGGCGCACAACCTTTGAGTCATGCGGCTATGCGAACGGGCTGGGCAAGGAACCATCATCTACCCACCCCGTTTATCAAGTCAAACCCGATGGATGCCGAAAAGGAGACATGGCCGATGAGAGAGTGGACAGGAAAACGATATTGGCTGGTGGGCGCATCCGAAGGATTGGGCTTGGCATTGGCCCAGATGCTCTCACGCGCGGGGGCCGAAGTGATCTTGTCCGCCCGATCAGAGGATCGCCTGAAAGCCGCCGTCGCAACGCTTGCAGGCAAAGGCACTGCGGTTGCCTGTGACGTCGCCGATCGCGAATCGGTGCAAGCCGCTGCGGACCAGATCGGCGCGATTGATGGGGTGGTGTATCTGGCGGGTGTCTATTGGCCAACCAAGGCGCAGGAGTGGAAGGCCGAAGAGGTCGAGGCGATGTGCGACATCAACTTCACCGGCTGCGCCCGCGTGATCGGTGCAGTATTGCCGGGTATGGTGGCGCGCGGTGCGGGGCATGTCGTGATCACAGGTTCGTTGTCGGGATTTCGCGGGTTGCCCGGTTCGATTGGTTACACCGCATCAAAGGCCGGCGTGATGTCACTTGCAGAGTGTCTGTATGCTGACCTGCGCGACAGCGGTATAGATGTGCAGGTGGCAAATCCAGGATTTATCCGCACACGGTTGACGGACAAGAACGATTTCTCCATGCCATTCCTGATGGAACCGGAACAAGCCGCGCGCGAGATGTTCGAACACATGAACAGTGATGCATTCAAGAAAAGCTTTCCGCTGGTGTTCTCTTGGCTGTTCCGCCTGTCGCAGTTTTTGCCGGACTGGGCCTATTATCGCCTGTTCGCGCGCAAATAAGCGTTCGTCCAGCCTGCGCGCTGTCCTCGCTCTGCCGTGCGCATCGGTGCAGCGCGGGCGTCAGCGGGTAACAAGCGTCGCGATGAAAAAGCCGTCCATCCCGCCCCAGTAATCCGGGCGCAGGCGCACGCCGCCTTGTGCCGTCACCCAGTCCGGTGGCAACCACGGCAGGGCAGGCGGCAGCGTCGTCAGCCCCGGATGACGTTCCAGCGCCGCCATCAACTGGTCTTCACCTTCGACAGGCAGCAGAGAGCAGGTGCAATATACCAGCCGCCCGCCGGGCTTCAGCCAACCCAGCGCCCGATCCAGCAGCGCCGCCTGCAGCGTGACCAATCCATCGACTTCTGACCCGTCCTTGATGAAGGGCAAGTCCGGATGACGCCGCAGCGTTCCTGTTGCCGAGCAGGGCGCATCCAGCAAGATCGCGTCAAACTTTTCCTCTGGCGACCAGTGCAGCGCATCCGCCACGACCAGCCGTGCTGACAGCCCGGTGCGCGCCAGATTCTCTTTCACCCGCGCCATGCGCGGAGCTGAAATGTCCAGCGCCGTCACCACTGCCCCGGCATCCGCCAGTTGCAGCGTCTTGCCGCCGGGGGCTGCGCAGACATCCAGCACCGCCTCCCCGCGCTGCACGCCCATCAGCCGAACCGCCATTGCGGCCGCGGCATCCTGCACCCACCAGTCGCCATTTTCATAGCCCGGCAATTGCGTGATTTGTCCCGCGCCTGCCAGTCTGATACTTCCTGACGGTAACGGCTCTCCCTCCGGCACTGACTCAGCCGCCGTCTTCGGGGTCACATCAACCGATGGCACCTGCGCCTGCACCAGCTCGATCGCGGCCACCGCTTCGCGACCGTACGCGTGCACCAGTGGCTGCCGGATCCAGCGTGGCATTTGGGGCGCGGGCAGGGCGGCCAGATCGACCGGGTCGGGCAGGGCGCGCAACACCGCATTGACCAGCCCCGACAGATGGGTGGTGCGCTTGCCGCGCCGCGCCAGCGCCACCGCTTCGTTCACGACGCCATGCGCGGCAGCGCCATCGGCGCGTTCCCAAACCGCCAGCCGCAGGATGTTCAGCACGCCCAAAGGCGGCGCTTTGCGCAGCAGAGGCTTAAGCACGCGGTCGATCCGGTCAAGCTGGCGCAGCACTTGCGCCGCCAGTCGCTCGGCGCGCGCCCGGTCCGGCCCGGATAGTCCGTCGGGCAAGGGCACCTGCGACAGCATCTGCCCTTCGCCCAGAACCGTGTTCAGTACGCCCACCGCGGCACTGCGCGCGGTGACGCTTTCGGATACGGCCTTCATTCTGCGACGCCCCTGCTTCTTGTCTCGCTGGCCAAAGGCCGTATATCAAACTTACCACACAGGAAAGCCGCCATGACCGACACCCCCAACGCAACCGATCTTCCTGCTGCCGCCAAACGTGCACTTGCCGAAGCGGAAGAGCGCCGGAAAAATGCAGAAGCAATGACGTTGCCGCCAGAATTGGGCGGTCGAAAGGGCCCCGAACCCGTCCGTTATGGCGATTGGGAAAAAAAGGGCCTCGCGATCGACTTTTGATCGTCAGCGCAGACGGAACGACGCTGATTGTCCGCGTCCCTTGTCGGACGTAAAGCGCAACCTGCTGGACCCGAGTGCTTCAACAAGTTGGCAGTTATAGGGAATGGTATAGCCGCTCCAGTCGAGGGTGCGGCAGAAATAGCCATCCTGCCATGCCCATGTGCCAGTGATGTTCCAGCCAAGCGCCGAGCCTGTGATCTTGCCATCAGGCGTAACCTTCAGGCTAAGATTATACAGGCCGATCTGCAGCTCCCTGTCCTTCACCGTTGCAAGAAAGGTCCCTTTGTCCTGAATGGGTCCAGCAGTGTTCGCAAGGGCGAGGGCGGGTAGAGCAAGGAGCAAAAGGCAAAGGAAAAAATGACGCATGGCGACCTCCGGTAGCAGCTACAAGTCATACGCACTGCGCCCCGGTTTGGTTCACCTGATCCGGCTTACAGCCCCAATACATCGATCATATCATAGTGACCGGGCTTCTGCGCCTGCCCCCACAATGCCGCCCGCAGTGCGCCGCGGGCAAAAATCGCGCGGTCGGTGGCCAGATGGCGCAGCACGATGCGCTCGCCCTCAGTCGCAAAGATCACGTCGTGCTCCCCCACGACATCGCCGCCTCGAATCGCGGAAAATCCAATGCTGCCGCGCGTGCGTGCGCCGGTGATCCCATCGCGCCCTGAAACCATCGCGTCGGTCAAAGCGATCCCGCGCCCCTGCGCCGCGGCCTGCCCCAGCATCAGGGCGGTGCCAGAGGGCGCATCCACCTTCATCCGGTGATGGGCCTCCACCACCTCGATATCCCAGTCGGCATCCAAAGCCTGCGCCACCTTTTGTGTCAGGCGCACCAGCAGGTTGACGCCAAGGCTCATGTTGCCAGCCCGAACGATCACCGCATGCCGGGCCGCGGCATCAATCGCCGCGATATCCTCGGGCGACAGCCCGGTGGTGCCGATCACATGCACCGCCCGCGCCTGCGCCGCCAATGCAGCAAATTCCACAGATGCGGCAGGTGCGGTGAAATCGATCACCCCCTGTGCCTGTGCAAACACCTCCAGCGGATCATCCGAGACCCGCACACCAAGCGCCGCGACTCCCATGCACTCGCCCACATCGCGGCCAACCCAACCGTGGCCTGGCCGTTCAAGGCAACCCACCAGCCGCGCCCTGTCCGTTGCCGCAATCATGCGGATCAGCATTTGACCCATCCGGCCCGACGCCCCGGTTACAACAAGTCCCGGCAGGTTCTGCATGGTGGTTCCCCTTGATGCGCCCGCGCAACCCAGTGTTTGCGCGTCTTGCTGCACGGTCTAGCGCAGGACAGTGACGTGCAAAAGCCCGCCGTTGCGGGGCGGGCAAAAACAGCTTACATGCGCTTCCATGTCAAACAAACGCACCTCTCAGGGCGAAGGCCCCAATCAACGCCAGCTTCGTGTCGGAGAACTCATCCGCCGCACGCTGGCTGATGTCTTGAACCGCAGCGAAATCCATGACCCGGACCTGAACCGCATGTCGATCACCGTGGGCGAGGTGTCTTGCTCCACCGACCTGAAGGTGGCCACGGTCTATGTAATGCCGTTGATGGGCTCGGTGCCGGTCGAGGATGCCATCACAGCTCTGGCGCGCAACAAGGCCGAATTGCGCCACCGCGTCGCATCGCAGCTGACGTTGAAATATGCGCCCGACCTGCGCTTTCGACCGGATGAAACCTTTGACCGGCTGGACGAAACCCGTCGCCTGTTTTCCGACCCAAAGGTTGTGCAGGATCTGGCCAGCCCCGATGATGTGGCCGAGGACGAGGACGATACATCCGGCGCAAGCGACAGGGACTCCTGAGCCGTGCTGCGTCTCGCCGCCCTGTTCGCCCTCCTGTTGCCCTTGCCGCAGGTGGTCTTGGCAAACATCTGCACCACCACTGCGTTTGAAGGCACGTCGTTTACCACCTGTGAAGTCAGCACTGCGGATGATCTGCGCATCTTTCATTCTGGCCCCTCCGGTCCATTGGGCAGTTTCAATGCGGTGAATGCAGGGTTGGCGGCCGAAGGCAAGACGCTGGGTTTTGCAATGAATGCGGGGATGTATCATCCCGACCGCGCACCAGTGGGGCTGCTGATCGACAATGGGCGTATAGAGTCGGAGATTGTCACCGCCGAAGGGCCAGGCAATTTCGGCCTTCTGCCCAATGGCGTGTTCTGCATCGGCGACCGCTTTTCAGTGGTCGAGAGCCGCGCCTTTGCCGCCAAGCCGCCCAGATGCCGCTTCGCCAGCCAATCTGGCCCGATGCTGGTGATCGGCGGCAAACTGCACCCGCGCCTGATTCCCGACAGCGACAGCACCTATATCCGCAACGGCGTAGGTGTCAGTGCCGATGGCGGCCGTGCGGTGTTCGCCATCTCTAACGATCGGGTGAACTTTCACCGCTTTGCCAGGTTCTTCCGCGATGTGCTGGGCCTGCGCGATGCGCTGTATTTTGATGGCAAGATCTCGCGGTTGTATGCGCCTGCGATCCGCCGCAATGACTTTGGCTTTGCCATGGGGCCGATCGTCGGCACCGTTGTCAAAAAGGACTGAAACCATGGGCCGCGTGAAAAAAGGCCGGGCCGTTTCCGGCTGGGTCATTATCGACAAGCCTGCGGGGGTGGGATCAACCACCGTGGTCAACAAGGTGAAATGGGCGTTCCAGGCGCAAAAGGCGGGTCATGCCGGCACACTGGATCCGGACGCCACCGGCGTTTTGGCGATCGCCTTGGGCGAGGCGACCAAAACCGTGCCCTTCGTCACTGACGGGTTGAAATGCTATCACTTCCGCGTGGCCTTCGGCGCGGCGACCAGCAGCGATGATGCTTCCGGCACTGTGCTGGAAACCCGCGATGACCGGCCGTCGGATGCCGAGATCGAGTCCGCTTTGGCTGCGTTCCGCGGTGATATCATGCAGGTGCCGCCACAGGTATCTGCTGTCAAGGTCGAAGGCGAGCGTGCCTATGATCTGGCGCGCGAGGGGATCGAGATGGACCTTGTGGCCCGGCCCCTGTGGGTGGAGCGGCTGGTGGTGCTGTCGCGCCCGGATGCCGATCATGTCGATCTGGAAATGATCTGCGGCAAGGGTGGCTATGTGCGCGCCATCGCCCGCGATCTGGGGCAGGCGCTGGGCTGCCTTGGCCACGTCACTTGGCTGCGCCGTACCTGGTCTGGCCCATTTGACGCGACAGGCGCAGCCACCATGGAAGACATTGATCGACTGGCCCGCACGGACGAGATCGACGCCCTGCTGCGCCCGCTGGAACTGGGTCTGACCGACCTGCCCGAATTGCCCGCGACACCCGAGGGTGCCGCGCGCCTGCGCAACGGCAATCCGGGGATGGTACTGGCGTCTTCCGTTGAATGGGGGGACGAAGCCTGGGCCAGCCATCAGGGCCGCGCTGTGGCGGTGGGCGTTTACAAAGCGGGCG
Source organism: Paracoccaceae bacterium (assembly GCA_046292785.1). Classification (GTDB taxonomy): domain Bacteria; phylum Pseudomonadota; class Alphaproteobacteria; order Rhodobacterales; family Rhodobacteraceae; genus Pseudotabrizicola. The sequence goes on along the minus strand of JBKBQB010000015.1, from coordinate 49,644 downwards.
AATTGCACCCGAGCCGGGTGTTCAATCTGTAAAACGGGTGCCGCCGCGCGGGGCATCGACCCCCGCGCTGCGGCATTGCCATGGCATTGCCCTTCGACGGCGGCACTGGCGGAGATGTGGACGCGCGCCGCACGGGCGCAGTTGGGAAAGCTGCAAATGCAGGATGGTTCGGAACTGGTCTTGCGGCATCACCTGAAAGGTGATGCCGCATCGGAGGCGGTTTATTCGCCTTGCGAGCGCTATCGCTATCTGTTGACGCGGGTCTGGAATGTGGCTGGCAAAAAGGCTCTGTTTGTCATGCTCAATCCCTCGACCGCGACCGAAGCGCAGAATGACCCAACGGTGGAGCGCTGCGAGCGGCGCGCGCGGGTTCTAGGCTTCGGTGCGTTTCGCGTGGTCAATATTTTCGCCTATCGCGCGACGGACCCAAAGGTGATGCGTGCCGCGGATGATCCTGTCGGGGAGGGGAATGACAAGGCGATTTTGTCGAGTGTTTCAGCGTGGCGACCGGATCAGGTGGTCTGTGGCTGGGGCGCGCACGGTGCCTATCTGGACAGGGGGGCAGAGGTGACGCGGTTGTTGCTTGGCACCGGCACACCGCTCTGGCATCTGGGATTAACCTTGCAAGGACAGCCAAAGCACCCACTCTACATCGGTTATGCGCAGCAGCCGCAGCCTTGGATCGGAGCAGGGCCGCGTCAAGCAGAGCGTAATATGACCTGAGAGACATCTAACATGGCTGCATTGCGGATCAGCGCAACGGCGATTCCGTCCAGCATCAGTGTTACATCGTCAGAATCGTCGACAGGTTCTGCCGACAGGACGGGCGCCGCGTGGACAGCCGCATCGTAAATCACAACAATCTGATCTTCGTTGGATGAATAATCGATGATTTCAGATGTTGGCAAGCCGGGGCCAAAATCCTGAAGCTGGAATGTGTCGGCACCGTCGCCACCCATCGCAAGGTCGCCAGCCCCGATGCCCATGACGTCATCGCCTGCGCCACCGTTCAACACATCGACTGCCGCGTCGCTGTGTCCAGTAAATCCGCCCCACAATGTATCGTTTCCTGCCCCGCCATCCAGACTGTCCTGTGACGCGCCGCCGATCATCATGTCATTGCCTGCCCCGCCTGCCAGCCAGTCGCGGCCCATGCCGCCATCCAGCGTGTCCTGACCTTCGCCACCCATAAGGCTGTCGGCCCCGCCGCCGCCAATCAGGTGATCGTCGCCTTCGCTCCCGGTCAGTTGATCCGCGCCCCGGCCACCCATCAGCTGATCATCCCCCGCAGAGCCGATCAGCACATCATTGCCACCTTGGCCGAACAGGCTGTCATCGCCGTTGCCTCCCTCCAGATGATCGCGCCCCGAGCCGCCAGCCAGCCGGTCGTTCCCGTCGCGACCCGTCAGCTGATCGTCGCCGCCACCGCCTGACAGGCGATCATCCGCCGCACCGCCACTGAGGATGTCGTCGCCCCTTTCGCCCGCCAATTCGACCGAGGCCGCTTCCGGATCGGCGATGTCGTCGGAAACCGGCATGCCGTCAGCGACAAATCCTGCAGCAGCGGCGGGTGTGGCGGCCGTGTCGTCAAGGATCCAATCCAAGGACGCTTCTTCTTCTTCGGCAGCTTCGGCGTCAGCATCATCTTCGGCTTCTGCATCCGCATCATCCGACTCTTCGGGTGCGCGCATCAGGCTGTCAGCAACCAACCCTGCGCCGAAGGCCCCAAAAATTGCCAGCAACGCCAACATCACACACCCCTTGCCGCGACTCGCGCTTGAACCAACTGTTTTGCAACGTCCAGATTGCAAACAAAAACCGTGGGTCCATAACTATCACGAATCGGTATGCAGTCACAGGGCTCGGCCCGGAAATCTGGGTACATCGTTAATGGATTTGCGCGCAGCGTCCGACCTGTGCACGGGGGCTTTTCTTTTCGGCGGCTTTCCCTTATACGCGCTCATCCCCCGGTGTCGGGGGGCATTGGTCCTGCTGGACGACATCCCGGCTTGCACCGTCACCCTTCTGCTCAAGGAGATATCCGATGTCGATTACCGTCGAAGAAAAAGCCCGTCTGATCAAGGAATACGCGACCAAAGAGAACGACACCGGATCACCGGAAGTTCAAGTCGCCATTCTGTCGTCGCGCATCGCGACCCTGACCGAGCATTTCAAGAGCCACAAGAAAGACAACCACTCGCGTCGTGGTCTTTTGATGATGGTCGCCCAGCGTCGCAAGCTGCTGGACTATCTGAAAGGCAAGGAAGAGGCGCGCTACACCGCCCTGATCGCCCGCCTTGGCCTGCGCCGCTGAGCGATTAAAGCTACGGTTCTTGCTGCGCCCGCTCTGGAAGGAGCGGGCGTTTTGCGTGTGGCGGATGGGCTGCGCGCGGGTGGCCCCGCCTGAAAGGCCGCGTGGACTATTTCGGCCGATAGGGATCGGGAAACCGATCCAGGTATCGCAGCAGCCGCGGCCTGAGCGCGAGGAATCGCAGCGCAAGCCATGCAAGTCGGCGCGGCGCGTGAAGGACAGACACCATTTGCGCCGGGACTGGCGTGCGTTCGGGGAAGTAATGCTCAAAAAACGCGGCATAAGCCATCGGGAACCGTTTGGGGCAATAACCCTGCGGGTCGTTCCAGGGTTTTCGTTCGCCGATGAAATGCAGGAGTCTTGGGCCAGCCCAATCGGTGAACAACGGATATTTCCACGGCCATTGCCAGTTCCACACTGGTGACAATTCCAGCCAATCACCATCAAGCGTGAGATTCAGCAAAGACTGGTCGTGGTGCAAAATTCGTTCGGGATGGTTTTTGGCAATCTCCAACGCCCGTTCCAAAACGCGCTGGTCAAGATACTGTGCGGTGTCAATCAGCAAAACCCCACTGTTGAAGTAAGGTCGCAATGGCTTGCCAGCGAGCGCAAACTCCTTGACGTTGCGCTGCGGGCGGTACCATTGCTGCACATCGCGTACGGCAGCAATCGCCTTCCCACCCATTTCGATGTCGAACAATCGCGAAAGGCCAGCCGCATCTGCGAAAATGTCGCTGTCAAGATACAGGATGCGGTCATAATCCTGCGCCATCATCCGCGGTGCCCACATCCGCAGATAGGCCGAACGTGCCAGATGGGTGACGTTCAGCCGCTGGTAGTCATCATCTTCCAGCGGTGGAAATACGGTGATGTTCAGATGGGTAAAATTGGGCGGGATTTGCAGCGCAGCATCCGAAAGCAGGCAAATGTCGTAGTCGCGCGATGGCTCTTTCTGGTGGATCTGATCGGCCAAGAACAAGGCGTATGGCAAGTAGGCTGTGTCAACGCAAAGAACCAATGCCTTGCGATGTCGCCGCGTAGTCTCTGGACCCGTCATGATTCTGCTTTCGATTTCGTCCATGCACCGTGGGATGACCCGCAGGCTCTGGCAAGGCCGCCAACTGCCTTTGCGCGGCGCGCGTGGCCTGCTTGCACCACGCGCCTGCCAGGGAAGGGACGCTGGATACTGAGTAAATAGCGAGCACAAGAGCATGATGGAAATTTGTATAAGGTATTGATAAGTATAAACTCCAACGGCTATTGTATCAGGGCACGCTTGCGCGCCCCTTGCATCTGCGGTCCCTTGCCGCTAACTCGAAATCGCACAATCCGAAGGGGGCACACGATGGACCTGACCAACCTGCGAGGCAAGTATATCGAGGCCGTGGCCGGTGCCGCGTCCGAGGCCGCGCTGGAAGAGGTCCGGCTGGCGGCTTTGGGAAAGAAGGGCGAGATCAGCGCGCTGATGGCGACCTTGGGCAAGATGGACCCCGAGGCTCGCAAGGCTGCCGGAGCCGCGATGAACGTCCTGCGGGACGAGATCGACACCGCGTTGCGCGCCAAAAAGCTCGCACTTGCCGATGCTGCCCTCGACGAGCGGCTGCGGTCTGAATGGCTTGATGTGACCCTTCCCGGACGCCCCCGTCCGAACGGCACCATCCATCCTGTCAGCCAGGTAATGGAGGAACTGACCGCCATCTTTGCTGATATGGGGTTTTCGGTGGCCGAAGGGCCGCAGGTGGAATCTGACTGGTACAATTTCGACGCCCTGAACATCCCGCCAGAACACCCGGCGCGGCAGGAGCATGACACATTCTTCATGCACAGGGCCGATGGGGATACCCGCCCGCCGCATGTGCTGCGCACCCACACCAGCCCGGTGCAAATCCGGGCAATGACCGAACAGGGGGCGCCGATCCGGGTGATCGCGCCGGGCCGGGTTTACCGGATGGATATGGACCAGACCCACACTCCGATGTTCCATCAGGTTGAGGGTCTGGCGATTGACCGTGATATCTCCATGGCCAATCTGAAATGGACGCTGGAAGAATTCTGCCGCGCGTTCTTCGAGGTGGACCGGGTGGAACTGCGGTTCCGTGCCAGCCACTTCCCGTTCACCGAACCCTCGGCCGAGGTGGATATCCGCTACTCGGTGGTGGGTGGCCAGTTGCGCATCGGTGAGGGCGACAAATGGATGGAGATCCTCGGCTCGGGCATGGTCCACCCCAAGGTGCTTGCCGCCGCAGGAGTGAACCCCGATGAATGGCAGGGATTTGCCTTTGGACTGGGAATCGATCGGATTGCCATGCTCAAATATGGCATCCCGGATCTTCGGGCGTTTTTCGAGTCCGACCTGCGCTGGCTGCGCCACTATGGGTTCGCGGCGCTGGACATGCCCGATCTTGCAGGTGGCCTGAGCCGTTGACCGCCCTCAAAGCGGCTGGACCAGAATTTCGGTCACTGTCCTGAAGCCCTGTGCCGCCAGCACAAAGCAAAGAGCAGCGATCCCGATCATCAGGATGAGCGGCCACGGATTTCTGGCCTTGTGATTTTTGGGTTTGGTGAGCATTGGGTCCATCATGCCGTCATGTCTACCGGAGCGCTTCAGCAAGATTGTGGCAGACTGCCCCCACTTGCCGCGACAACCCGTTTCCATGAGGGAAACTCAAAGGCTTCGGCTTCCCCTTCTGGGCGCTTTGCGCTAAGGGCAGAACCAAGATATCCAAGGGATTATTGCGATGAAATTCACCCTCTCCTGGCTCAAGGATCATCTCGAAACCGAGGTGAGCCTTGATGATATTCTGTATGCCCTGACGGATCTTGGGCTGGAAGTGGAAGAGGTGGTGAACCCTACTGCCAAACTTGCGCCCTTTACTATCGCCAAGGTGCTGGCGGCCGAACAGCATCCCGATGCCGATCGGCTGCGGGTCTGCCGCGTGCTGACGGATGAGGGCGAAAAGCAGATTGTCTGCGGCGCGCCAAATGCGCGTGCGGGAATCACGGTGGTGCTGTGCAAACCGGGTGACTATGTGCCGGGCATCGACACCACGCTGGGTGTCGGCAAGATCCGGGGTGTGGAATCGCACGGGATGATGGCATCCGAGCGCGAGCTGGAGCTTTCGGACGAGCATAATGGTATCATCGAGCTGTCTTCGGGCGAGGTGGGCGATAGGTTCATTGACTGGCTTGCCGTGAACCGACCCGGCACAGTGGACCCGATGATCCATATCAAGATCACCCCGAACCGGCCGGATGCTTTGGGCGTACGTGGCATTGCGCGTGATCTGGCAGCCCGCGGTCTTGGCACTCTGAAGCCGCTGCCCATTCCGCAGATTGCGGGGCAGTTCGATTGCCCGGTGGTGGTGCAGATTGATCCCGCGCTGAAGGCCAAAGGCTGCCCGCATTTTGCCGGCCGGATGATCCGGGGCGTGACCAACGGCCCGTCGCCTGACTGGCTGCAACAGCGGTTGAAGGCGATCGGTCTGCGGCCAATTTCGGCACTGGTCGATATTACCAACTACTTTACCTTTGGTTTTAACCGCCCGCTGCATGTGTTTGACGCGGCCAAGGTGCGGGGCACCTTGCGCATCCATCCGGCAGACGGCGGCGAACAGATGTTGGCACTGGATGGAAAAACTTACACCCTGCGCCCCGGAATGATGGCGATTTCCGATGATGTCGGCGTGGAATCGCTGGCCGGGATCATGGGGGGCGAGGTGTCGGGCTGCACCCCCGAGACCACCGATGTGTTTCTCGAATCTGCTTGGTGGGATCCGATCACCATTGCCACCACCGGCCGCGCGCTTCGGATCAATTCAGATGCACGATATCGGTTTGAGCGCGGCGTGGACCCGGAATTCACCCTGCCGGGGCTGAATCTTGCCACGCAGATGGTGCTTGACCTGTGCGGCGGCACGCCAAGCCATATTTCCCAGGATGGTGCGCCCATTGACACCACCCGCAGCTATCGCCTGAACCCGGCGCGGGTAATCAGCCTTGTCGGGATGGATATCCCAGAGGCCGAACAGCGCGCAACCCTGACGGCTTTGGGCTTTGCGCTGGATGGTGATATGGCCACCCCGCCCAGCTGGCGCCCGGATGTTCTGGGTGAAGCGGATCTGATCGAAGAGGTGGCACGTGTCGCTTCGCTCACCAAACTGGTTGGCAAACCGCTGCCCCGTGTCGATGCGGGCGTGCCAAGGCCGATCTTGACGCCACTGCAACAGCGCGAGCGCGCGACGCGGCGCACGATTGCGGCCTTGGGCTATAATGAATGCGTGACTTACAGCTTTATTGATGAGGTGGCGGCGAAATTGTTCGGCGGCGGCACCGATGCGGTGCGGGTTGAAAACCCGATCTCGTCGGAGATGAGCCATCTGCGCCCCGACCTGCTGCCCGGCCTGATGCGCGCAGCCGCCCGCAATCAGGCGCGCGGCTTCATGGATCTGGCGCTGGCCGAAGTTGGCCCGGCGTTTTCGGGTGGCGAGCCGGGCGAGCAGCATCTGCAGGCAGCTGGTCTGCTGATCGGGCAGACCACTCCCCGCGATCCGTTTGGCAGCCGCCGCCCGGTCGATGTGTTCGACGCCAAGGCAGATGCCGAAGCGGTGCTGGCCGCCCTTGGCGCTCCCGCGCGGGTGCAGATCGGCCGCAAGGTGGCCGCGTGGTGGCACCCCGGCCGGTCAGGCGTGATCGGACTTGGCCCCACTGCGCTGGCGACGTTTGGAGAGGTTCACCCGAAGGTCTTGGCTGAAATGGGCATCAAGGGCCCTGCCGTGGCGTTCACCGTTATGGTGGCGAATATTCCCTACCCAAAGTCCAAAACGCCGACACGTCCGGCGCTGACCATCAGTGATCTGCAAACAGTGGGCCGCGATTTTGCCTTTGTGGTCGATCAGAGGGTCGAGGCGCTGACGGCCGTCAACGCGGCGCTTGGGGCCGACAAGGCGTTGATCGCATCGGTCAGCCTGTTCGACCAGTTCACCGGCGACAAGGCCGAGGCACAGATGGGCGCGGGCAAGAAATCCATCGCACTGACGGTGCGCCTGCAGCCGACATCTGCGACCCTGACCGAAGCCGAGATCGAGGCGGTATCGGCCAAGGTGATCGAAAAGGTGACCAAGGCCACCGGCGGCACCCTGCGCGGCTGACCGGCCTGCGCCGCGCAACAATGCTGCGCGGCGCCTTACTTGCGCGGCTTGTTGCGCCAGGTCGCCAGCCAGGCCCCGATGTTCCCAAAAAACCCTTTCGCCCGGTCACGCGCGGCATCGGCGCGGGCATCCACCGCATCCCAGGTTTCCGACGCATCCTCCAGCGCGGGGTCGATGGTGCGTTCGCGGAACTGCATCCAGACCCGCCGGATCATGAACAGCACAAAGGCAAGGAAGGTCAGGATCACGATATTGAGCCATGGAATCGTGGTCACATCCGGCCCTGCCACCCGTTTGATCGAAACCGCATTGGGAAAGATCGTGAAGAACTGGTTGCGCCAGCCATAATGGCGCAGCGCCACCCAGACCGGCGTGGCATCGGTGGACGCAGCCTCCTTCGCCTGGGTTTGCAGACCGAAGCTGTTGACCTTGAAATAAGGCGGCCAACCCCAGCCGGTATCCTCGTTACGGTATTCCATCGTGCGGCCATTCGGATAAACCGCATTGATGAAGAACACATCGCGCGATGTGGAATTGGCCATTCCAACCTCGGCCCGGCTCCAGAAAAGCGAGTTCTCCCCGATGTCCACCCGGCGGTTTTCAGTGCCGACGATCCGCACGATATCTGTCTGCGGCAAGGTATAGTGCAGAAAACCAAACACCAGCGTGGCCAGCACCAGCCAGAACGCCCATTTCACATAACGCATCGCCGCCTCACTGGAAATTAAGGATGTAAAGTGTTGCCACCACAGCAACAGTCGGGATGACGTAGATGAGCCACAGCAGCCGCTTCTTCAACCCCCTTGAATACATCGCCATGCCTCTTTCGACATAGGCCGCCCGATCGCCCTCAATGCCGCCTGCGTCAAAGCGCTTCTCCAGCCGCTCCCGCCGCACCGAGCGGAAGTAGATACGCATTATGAGATAAACGACCGTAAGGCCGGCGTAACCGAATACCGCAAGCCGGAGCCAACCCAGTATCATCTGCGCTCCCTTGCCTTGCCCCAAGGCCCGGTCATCTTCCCCAGGTCGCGGGCGGGTTTCGGATCTGGTCTTGGCTGATCCCCCATCCCCGGCTCTGCTCCGAACAGCGCCGCCCGCGCGCCTTGTTTGTCGACGACGTATTCGCGTTCCAGAAAATCCGCCACATACTGCCGTTTGCGGTCCGACCAGCGCGCATAGCTGGCGTAGAACATTTCCTTGTGCACAATGAACATCTGCCGCACATCCATTGGGGCCAATTCCGACAGCAGCATGTTCACCAGATCGCGGTCTTTGTGCGTCCGCGCCCGCAGTGTGTAGAAATAGGCCGGGTGCTCACTGGTAATGCGCGGCCATGTACCCCCCGCCTCTATCCAGCGGAGCAGCGCGGCAAGTCCCTGAAAGGCCAAGGGTAAATCAGTGCCAAGTTGATGGGCGATCTTGCGCAACTCGGTCCTTCGGGCATCGCCTATCTCCAGCCCAAGAGCATCTGCGGCTTCGACCAGAATGAAATCCATCTTCTGCCGGATCACCGCCGCGGCATCCATCCCGCGGGCCTGCACGATCGGCTCGGCCAGCTGGTTGCGATCAAGCCAATCGGCGATCTGGTTGCGCTGGGTCAGGTCAAACACCTGTGTTGCCGGCACCGGCCCCAGACTTTCACGGGGCAGGGTGCAGATCACCGCGGGCAAACCAACATCGCGGAACACATACATCCCGCCGAAATGGCTGGTCCAGAAATTCTGCTGCTCGAACCCCATCTGCGGCAGATGGATCGGCACCCGCGTCACATCGCCGGTGCTCTGCGCCAGCGTGATCATGTCGGCGATCAGCAGATCATCCCGCCAGCCATCCGGTTCGGTCCGGAACCGCTCGATCAGCTTGGCCAGTTTGCCCGCATCGGCAACATGGCCGCCAATGGTATCGGCTTCTACCGAGATCCGGCGGATCTCCAGCAGCTTCGCCGGGGTGGATATCTCGAACACCGAATTCTGCAACTCCCCCGCGACCGCATCCCTCGCAGTCAGGGCGAACAACTGCGCCTCGTTGGTCTCGATGAACTGCCGGATGATCCCGCGGCTGGTCGAGAACTTGGCGTTCAGCAGCGGCGCATGTTTTTGCGCCGTGGTCAGCAGGATGAACTGCCGGTTCGCACCGTTGGGATTGAGGTAAAGATCGTCCCCCAACTCGGTCCCGATCTCCGGCGAGTAGCCGGAAATGTCGATGTGGAAATCAGTAAGACGAGTTTCCCGCCCACACAGATGCCTCATCGCCCGCTTGTAGCGCTCGATCAGGGCAGGGGAGGTGACCTCGATCAGATTCCCGAACATCAGGCCCTTTTCAATCAATCGGCGCATCCGGCCCCCCCCGATTTCATCTGTTCACAAATATCCTGGGGGTCCGGGGGCAACGCCCCCCGGGGTAAACACAAACGCGCGGTCATGGTTTGTCCTCCAGATACCGGCGCTTCGCCTCCTCCGTCCGCTTGTAATCCCGCACCATCCCTTCAATCGCCACCTGGTCCGATTTGTCGGCATAGCGGAACTCGGAATCGGCGTAGCGGTTGACCTCTTGAATCACCATATCCACGGTTATTGGGGTCATCAGATCGCGGATCATGGCCAGCTTGTCTTCGTAGGGTTTGAACAGGAACAGATCAGGATTTTCCATCCACTCATCGGGGAGTTCAAAATCCATCGCACGCACTTTCACCGCATCCGCGATGTTCTTGATGGCGCGGCCGGTGAAACGCGGATCAGCTTCCTGAATGGCTTTCAGATAGCGGCCGATTTTCGCAATCGTATTCAGCGGGCCGGTCTCGGTGGTGACTTTCTCCCAGACCCGCAGCAGGCCCTCCTCCTGCGGGCGGGCGTGTCCGGCGAAGCTGACGGCGACGGCCTTTTTGATTTCCTGCGCGGCGAACAGCGCGTGATCGCCCAGAGGGATCTGGTGGTTTTTACCCAGCAATAGCGACAGGATATCGATGTAATCCTCGCGCGTTTGCGGCCCGTCGACCAGAAACCGCGCCCCCGCCCTTTGGCGCAGAGCATCGTCCACATTCTCGGGATAGTTTGAGAACATGCCGAATGTGCAGTTGCCCCGCACCACCGTGCTCGCGCCGGCAAAGGCCTGCATGAACACCGCCGTCACCTCTTGCTGGCCAGCGCTTGACTGCCGGTCGCCGCGTTTGCCGGCCACCTGATCAATGTCGTCAATGGTGCCAAAGCCGATCACTGAAGGGTCCAGAACCGTGTCGATGAACGCCTTCGCGTTCTGGCCGGATCTTCCTTGATAGCTGTCGATCTGGTCGATGCTGAAGTTCTGATAGCGGAACGGGTAACCTGCAACCGCGCAGTAGTCGTTCAAAAGCCCCGCCATCATCTGGATCAGCGTGGTCTTGCCGGTGCCGGGTTTGCCATCGCCCATGAAGGTGAAGATAAAGCCGCCAAGTTCGGCAAACGGGTTCAGCTTTCGGTCGAAATCATAGGCCATCAGCATTTTGGCCAGCCGCAGCGACTGGTATTTGGCAATGTGGTTGCCCACCACCTCATGCGGCTTCTTGAACTGCATCGACAGCGCGTTGCCCTTGGCCGCACGGGCTGGGTTGAAGCCGGCGATGGTCAGGCCATCCGCTTCCACCTTCCAGCTGGCGCCGGTAAAGGCTTCCAGCCGGGGGGCGGTCTGGGCGCGCAGAGCCACCTTTTCCATCAGCGCCTCGGCAAACCCGGCCACGGTGGCGGCAAGGCGGGGCTCTTCGGCGGCGAACGTGGCGATGTTCTGATCCAGCTCCCATAGCACACCTTGCAAGCCGAGGGGGGCGTTGTCGGTCAGGATTTCATCGACCGCGCTCACCTCCACGGTGGTCGCGCCCAGATGCGGGGCCAGCAGAAAGGCGGTAGCATTGGCGAAGGTGTAGAGCACCAGCAGCGCCTCCGCCGCCAGCAGTTCGGTGAATTCGGCGCGGCGCAGGTCGGGCAGGCGACCCTCCAGATTGGCCTTTTTCAGCTCATCCAATGGCGATTGTGCGGCGAAGGTCTCACCCATGGCCAGTGCGATTGCCAAGCCGCGGCGCAAGGCATGCAGGACCGAGGCTTGCGTGGGGGAAACAAGGCCATCTGACCCCGCCTCGACCCGTTCCACGATCCGCACGCCACCGGGGCGGGCGGTGGGGCGGGTGACAAGGCCGGGAGTGGTCGAGCGGAAGCGCGGGCGGCTGCCAAGGCCGGGGGAGCGCTCTTCCAGCCGGTCAGGTGTCATCGCCTTGCCCAGCCGGGGCGCGTGGTCGAACCCGGTCAAAAGCGCAAGCGCCGCATCATACCGGGCGCGGATCGTGTCTTCTTTCAACTCCATCGTGTCGCGCGTTGTCATGATGCCCCTTACCTCGTTGCGATGATGCGCCCGCCGGCGCCCACCACGAATTTGCGCACATCGCGGAAACCGGGCGGGTTCAGTTCGGCCAGCGCCTGATAGGGCTGTTCGGGAAGCACCACCATACGGTCCATCCTTGTGGTGCCGGTCTCCGCCCCCTTGCCGGCGAAGGGGTCGAGCGCAAAGATCTGACGCTCCACCGTGCTGAACCAGCCGTCCTTGATCTGCTCCACCCGGTCGGCGCGCAGGTCTTCGACGGTCCAGACCAGCGCCCAATCTTGCCCCTCAGCCGCGCGCGCGGTGGACAGCACGTCAGAGATCGGGCCCGATTGCAGAGTAAAGCTGTGCGAATACATCGGGCCCAGATGGATGCGGCGCAGACGCTTGGGGTGCAGGCTGGCGAAATCGGTGTCAAACCCCTGCGCAATGGTCAGCAGCTTCAGCCCGGCTGTGGATTGCGCCATCAGATGATGCTGCGCCTGTGGCCAGCGGCTGTCATCGGTGGGCAGGGGGCGTTTGCCGCTGTCCTCAAGATCCATCAGATAGACCACGGGCAGGTTGACCTGCGTATCATAGATCGCCCAATGCAGCAGATACCGGCGGCGACCTTTGGCGTCTTCGATCCATTGCGCATCCGGGTCATTGCGGGCCAGAAACAGCCCGCCCTGCGCCAGCGCCTCGTAATACAACCGCTGTGACAGGGCGAATTGCAGATCGGTCGGCAAGGCCAGATCGCCCACGATACGCCGGATCATCCGGTCCTTCAGCTCGTCAACCGAGGCGCTGCCCGACAGGTGCTTGTCGACCTGCGCGGCATCGACCGCCATCATCATCAGCTCCTGTGCCACCGGAAAGCCGCTTTCATGGCGGTCAAAGGTCAGGCGCAGGGCGGCATCGCTGCGGCCGGTCATCAGATATTTGTAGGACAGCGCCCGGAATGTGGCGGCAATCGCGGTGATATATCGCCCTGTCACCCGCGCCTCGGTCCGGGTCAGCATACCATCGGTTTCCAATTCTCCCGCAACCCGACCCAAATGGCCCGAGATGCGGTCGAACTTGGCGAAATAGCGCCGCGCGACCAGCGTGTCATAAAGTTCGGTGTGGTCGCTCGTCAGCTGCTGCTTGACCTCGTTTGACACTTATTCCCCGTATGCGTTCTTGTCGTGTTTTTCGACAATTGCGGCAAAACGGCGGTTGAAGCGTTCATCCGCCTTGGCCTTCTGCTCCAGGATCTTGCGGGCAAACACCATGTGTCCCTCGTGCGCCTCCAGCATGCCCGCCATCCGGTCGTTGGTGGCCGAACCGATGGCGGCCATGGCGGCCTGCGCCTCTTGGTCGGTCTTCACGCCGATCTCGTTGATCCTGTGCGCAACATCCTGTTGCTGCGCCGTTTTCAGGCTGCTTGACAGCGCGTCATACAGCACCACACGCTGCTTGGTGTCGGTTTGCAGTTTGTTGATCAGCACCAGTTGGGTGGCCGCCTGATTTTGCAGGGAGTCCATCCACGTCTTGCCCTTTTCGATATAGCGCTCCAGCGTCTGGCTTTTGGCCAGCTGCACCTGTTCATCCTGCACCAGCGCGTTGAATTTGGTGTTGATCTCGGCCAATTGGGTTTCCAGCTTGGTGCGGGCGGCGGCGTCCTGCTCCACGCTGATCCGGTTTTCCAGATCAATGATCATCGGGTCCATTCCGGCAATCTCGGCCCGGACCGCCTCCAGCGCACCGACAGTCTGTTCGCGTTCAACCAGTGTGGCCGACAGGTTCGATTCCACACTGTTCTTCTGGCCGTTGAGCAGGTCAAGCTGACCCTGCAACAGCTTGACGATCACGTCCGATTTGGCAATCAGATCTTGCAACTTGTCGTCGATGCTGGCGGTGCGCATCCGCTCCTGCCGCATCGATTCCGCCTTGGCGTTGCTGAAAATGCCGATGAAACTCTCGACCCCGGTTTTCGACCGCATCTCGTCGAAATCCTTGGAAAAGGCGGATGTCACATCATCCAGCCCCATGATCAGCTCGGCAATGTTGGCGTTCATCAGGTCGGTGTGCTTGTGAACATCCTCCAGCGTGGCGTTTTCGATGTCGATGGCGAGCTCGCCCTGATCCAGCTTTTGCCGGGCCACTTCGATCCGGCTGGTCACGGCACTGATCTTGGCCTGTGCTTCGGCCACCTGTTTCTGGCTTTCAAGAATTTGTGCGTTGAAGTCGGCCATGATGCCCTCCGCTGGACTGTGCCACACTGTTCATATGGGAATGTAAATATGAATTACATGCCCGGTCACGAGGAAATTCGATCAAAGAACGGCAAGGTGTTTGCCTGCCTGCCGCATCTGGAAAACACGTCCATTGTTGCCTTAGCCAATGTCCGACGCCAAGCCCCTAACAGCAAACCTTGCAAGACATATGAAGCCCCCGAGAACGGGCCGGCACAAAAAAAGGTCCGGGAGCGTGCTCCCGAACCTTTAAAATCAGAGGTTGCGGAAAAGCCGTTTTTACTCCGCCGCGCCTTTCACCGAGAAATCATAGCCTGAAATGCCCTTTGCTTCGAGGAATTCTTCCAGACCCCAGATGCCGCCTTCACGCGCGCGACCCGACTGTTTGACGCCGCCAAAAAACGAACCCGCGCCCCGCGATTTCCCGTTCATTTCAACCATGCCTGATTTCAGAGCGTGTGACAGACGGTTGGCACGGGCCGGATCACCCGACTGGACATAGTTGGTCAGGCCATAGGGTGTGTCGTTGGCAATCTTGATCGCCTCTTCCTCGGTCTCGAAAGGCACGATTGCCAGAACCGGGCCAAAGATTTCCTCGCGTTCGATGGTCATGCCGGGCTTTACATCGGCAAAGATCGTTGGCTTGACATAGAAACCACGATTGAATCCTTCGGGAAGACCTGGGCCACCGGCGACAAGCCTTGCGCCTTCGTCGATCCCCTTCTGGATATAGCCCTGGATCTGTTCCCATTGTCGTTTGTTCACGACCGGGCCGATATGCGGTCCGTGTTCTTGCGCAGGGCCAACGGCGATGCTGTTTGCCACTTCGGCGGCTTTTGCAACGGTCTGATCATAGACACTCCGCTCCACCAAAAGGCGCGAAGGTGCGTTACAGGACTGGCCGGTGTTTTCCATCATGTGCCGCACGGACCGTTCCACTGCCTTGTCATCTGCATCGGCAAACAGCAGGTTGGCGCCCTTGCCCCCCAGTTCAAGGGTCACCCGCTTCAGCGTTTCGGCCGCGGCCTTGGAAATTGCCTTGCCCGCGCGGGTCGACCCGGTGAAGGAGATCATCTGAACATCGGGGTGGACCGACAGTTGACTTCCCACGCCCAGACCGTCGCCGTTCACCAGGTTGAACACGCCCGCCGGAATTCCCGCATCGTGGCAGAACTCCGCGAACAGCATCGCGTTCAAGGGGCTTTCCTCCGAAGGTTTCAAGACACAGGTGCAGCCAGCCAGCATTGCCGGGATTGCTTTCAGGGCGATCTGGTTGATCGGCCAGTTCCAAGGCGTGATCAGGCCGACAACGCCGATCGGTTCCATCACCACGGCAGAGCCGGGGGCTTGCGGGCCAAGTGGACGGACCCACTCGATTTCCTCAAAGGCCTTTAGAAAGTTCTCGGTGTGCCAAGGTAGGCAAGGGGCTTGATCGGATATCGAAAAATCTATCGGCGCCCCCATCTCCATCGACATGGCTTCCGCAAATTCTTGCACCCGCGCATTATACTGATCAAGGATCGCTGCGACGAGCCGGGCCCGTTCTTTCGGCGGCGTTGCGGCCCATCCCGGAAATGCGGCTTTCGCCGCTGCAACGGCTGCGTCGGTATCTGCCTGATCGCCCAAGGAGATCACGGCACAGGGTTCTTCATTTGAAGGGTTGATGACATGATAGTCATTGGAAGCCGCCGGAGCGACCCATTGACCATTGATGTAAAAATCGCGCTTCTCTAGCATTTGCGTTCTCCCTTTGGAATTTGATCATATGGTGAACCCGCCGGGCTCATACTGCAAGCGGCATAGCGACCTGTGTCGTGGTAGGGATGCCGCGTTCTGACCATTCTTTTCGTCATTTCAACTGATGAATCGTTTTGCGCAGCGCACAGATACCAGAACGATGGCCTGCCAGAAAATCGACAACACCGCTGAATGTTCTCATTTTCGGTATCCGTGCGGCAGGGGGATGAAAAGGCTTTCTGAAAGCCCTAACTAACACAAGACAAACGAAGGAGTCGTCCATGTCGATCCGCATCAATGACATTGCACCAGATTTCACCGCCGACTCGACTGTCGGCACCATTCATTTTCACGACTGGCTTGATGGCAGCTACGCCATCATCTTCAGCCATCCGCGCGACTTTACGCCGGTTTGCACGACAGAATTCAGCGCGGTTGCGCAGTTGGCCGGGGAATTCGCCAAACGAAACACCAAGGTGATCGGGGTTTCGGTCGACTCGGTCGCCGAGCACGGCAAATGGGTGCGCGACATCGCCGCTGTCGCCGGTGTGCCCGCAGATTTCCCGATCATCGACGATACCAGCCTGACCGTGGCCAAGGCCTATGACATGCTGCCCGCCGAATTCTACCTGCCGACCGAAGGCCGCACGCCGGCCAACACCGCCACTGTGCGCACCGTCTATATTGTTGGGCCGGACAAAAAGGTTCGTTTGACAATGACCTATCCCATGTCGGTGGGCCGTAACTTCGCCGAGATCCTGCGTGCGCTGGATGCGGTGCAGGCCACCGATGGCGTGCCGATCGCCACCCCTGCAAACTGGGTACCCGGTCAGGATGTGATCGTGGCTCTGTCGCTGAATGACGAACAGGCGCGCGAGAAATTCGGCGAGCTGGATATCAAGCTGCCCTACCTGCGCTTTGCCAAACAGCCGGTCTGATCGGGGCGAAATGTAGCAAAAGGCCCCGATTTGTTGCCGGGGCCTTTTGCTAGAGCGGATAATCACTGCCCCAGACCAGCGCTGCTTCACGCTGCAAAGCGGCTCGTTCGGCTGCGGAAAGCCGGGCGAGTGCTGCTTCGGCACAGCCTGTCTCGCGCAAGGCGCGCGACCACAGCCTGCGCAGGGATGTGGCGCTCCAAGGCAGGGCCGCTTGTGCCGCCCAGGCCCGCAAAGGCGCCGGCAACCCGTCATGCGCCGCCATGGCATCGCCAGACCGCCATTTGGCGCGTGGAGAGGCAAGGTTGCGCATCAGGCTGCCTGTTGCCGTCGCCAAACCGGAAACGGGTCGTGCAGATCGGCCCAGAGGTGTGGCACATAGCCTGCTGTGTCCACCAGCGCCGCATCCAGCGCCTCAGTCAGCGCGTCCCGGTTCATCCCTGCCCCAATGAACACGATCTCCTGCCGCCGGTCACCCCATGGCTCCTGCCAGTGCCGTGCCGCCTCGGCCAGTGCGTCTGGATGCGTCGGCCAGCGTTCGCGCGGGACTGATGCCCACCATCCACCCAAGGGCGTGACGGAGGACACAGCACCTGCCAATGAGAACTCAGCCACCCAGTTCGGGCGAGTTGCCAACCAGAAATGCCCTTTGGCCCGGATCACCCCCGGCAGATCGCCATTCAACACCGCATGCACCCGTTCCGGATCAAAGGGACGGCGGGCACGGTAGACGAATGAGTTGATGCCGTATTCCTCGGTCTCGGGCGTGTGATGCGCAAAGCCATACAGCTCTTTCGCCCAAAGCGGATGTTCTTGTGCGCGGTCGAAATCGAACAGACGTGTTCCAAATATCGCATCCGCATCCACGCGGGAATGATCCGTCTCGATCAACCGCGCATCGGGGTTCAGCGCGCGGATGATCTTGCGCGCGGCATCCACCCGATCCACCCCTGCATCACCGCATTTGTTGAGGATAACAACATTGGCAAATTCGATCTGGTCGGTCAGCAGGTTGGCCAGCGTGCGCGTGTCGCCTTCCCCCACCACCTCACCCCGGTCGGCAAGGAAATCATGGCTGGAAAAATCGCGCAACAGATTGATGGCATCCACCACCGTGACCATCGTATCCAGGCGCGCCACATCCGACAGGCTGTCGCCTGCCTCGTCCCGGAAATAAAAGGTGGCAGCGACCGGCAGCGGTTCGGCAATGCCGGTGGATTCGATCAGCAGGTAATCGAACCGCCCTTCGTCCGCCAAACGCCGCACCTCGGTCAGCAGATCATCGCGCAGGGTGCAACAGATACAGCCGTTGGTCATTTCCACCAGCTTTTCTTCAGTGCGTGACAGGGAAGCGCCGCCATAACCAAGGTCGGCGCGGATCAGGTCGGCATCAATGTTCACCTCGCTCATGTCATTGACAATCACGGCCACACGTCGGCCCTGCCGGTTGTTCAACACGTGGTTCAGCAGGGTGGTCTTTCCGGCCCCCAGAAAGCCGGACAACACAGTGACGGGAAGGCGATCGGGCATGATGGCTCCATATGTAATAACATTACATACATAGCCTGGAAAAATCACCACCTCAAGTCACAAGGCTGTTGCGTAGCACAGTAAGGATGCAGCGGTTCTGACCAGCCAAATCGGTAAGTCGAGACTCACCCAGAGTGAATGCCGCACGACGTGTCAGCGCCCTGCTTCAGATTAAGGCCAACCTGTGCGTCACGCCGCAGATCGTTTCGAATACAGCACAACCTTCGCCCCGATCGGGACCATCTCGTAAAGTTGCTGGATGTGATCATTCACCAGTCGCACGCAACCATTTGACACAGCAGAGCCAACCGTCCACGGCTCTGGCGTGCCGTGGATCCGAAGGAATGTATCACCACGCCGTTCGTCGAACAAATACAGCGCCCGCGCACCCAGCGGGTTGCCGGGGCCACCGGGCATACCACCTGCATACTTGGCATATGCGCCGGGATTACGTTCGATCATGCTTTTGGTTGGCGTCCAGCTTGGCCACTCTTTCTTCGCACCGATGGTGAAATTGCCTGCCTCATACAGATCGCCACGACCCACGCCCACGATGAACCGAAATGCCTTGCGCGGCTCTGTCAGCCAATAAAGCGAGAAGGTATTCGGATCGACCAACAGTGTTCCCGGTTCAAACGTATCGCGCAACCGCACGATGACCGGCTGGTGTTCAGGCGGCACGACATAACTCTTCTGGCTGGGCTTTGTCTGCGAAATTGCCGGACTGGCAAGTAGCGCTGCCGAGGAGGACAAGAACAGTCGGCGTGTCAAGTCGAACGTCATAAAGGTCATTCCCGCAAGTGTTTTGCTACATTTGACACAGATACTCCCATATGGAAGCCACTGTGGCGAAACTCACGCTCATGTGTATCCGTTTGATCGCATTCGACGGGGAAAACAAAAAAGCCCCGGCACGTGCCGGGGCTTTCTGCGTGTCATTGCCGGGGCGATTACGCTTCGGACGACTCTTCTTTTTTCTCGACAACTTCTTCGCCAGTTTCCTGATCAACCATCTTCATGCCAAGGCGCACCTTGCCACGGTCGTCAAAGCCCAGAAGTTTGACTTTCACTTCCTGACCTTCTTTCAGGATCTCATTCGGGTGGTTCAGGCGCTTGTTGGCGATCTGGGACACATGCACCAGACCGTCACGCTTGCCAAAGAAGTTCACGAACGCGCCGAAATCGACCAGTTTGACAACCTTGCCGGTGTAGACGCGGCCTTCTTCCGGCTCTGCCACGATCGACCAGATCATGTCATAGGCGCGTTTGATGGCGGCAGCATCGCTTGACGCGATCTTGATGATGCCCTCGTCGTTGATATCGACCTTGGCGCCCGAGGTTTCCACGATCTCGCGGATCACCTTGCCGCCCGACCCGATCACTTCGCGGATCTTGTCGGTGGGGATCTGCATCGTCTCGATCTTCGGCGCATACTGGCTGAACGCCTGCGCCTGGGTCAGGGCTTTGCTCATCTCGTCCAGAATGTGCAGCCGGCCATCTTTCGCCTGCGCAAGCGCCTGCTCCATGATCGACGGCGTAATGCCTGCGATCTTGATGTCCATCTGCAGGCTGGTGATGCCGTTCGCGGTGCCTGCCACCTTGAAATCCATGTCGCCGAGGTGATCCTCGTCGCCAAGAATGTCGGTCAGGATGGCATATTTTCCGTCATCTTCCAGAATCAGACCCATTGCCACACCGGCGACCGGGGCTTTCAGCGGCACGCCTGCATCCATCATCGAAAGCGATCCGCCGCAGACCGTTGCCATCGAGCTTGATCCGTTCGACTCGGTGATCTCGGACACGATGCGGATGGTGTAGGGGAAGTCGGTCGGAGCGGGCAGAACCGCCTGCAACGCACGCCATGCCAGTTTGCCATGGCCGATCTCGCGGCGTCCGGGCGGGCCGAAACGGCCGACTTCACCAACCGAATAGGGCGGGAAGTTGTAGTGCAGCAGGAAGTTGGAACGGCTGTTGCCGGTCAGTGCGTCGATCATCTGCTCGTCTTCGCCGGTGCCCAGAGTGGTCACAAGCAACCCTTGGGTCTCACCGCGTGTGAACAGGGCAGAGCCGTGGGTGCGCGGCAGGATGCCGGTTTCGCAGACAATCGGGCGGACCGTCTTTGTATCGCGCCCGTCAATCCGTGCGCCACCGTTGATGATGTCGCCGCGCAAGATCGAGCTTTCCAACTTCTTGATTGAAGCGCCCAGGTTTTCGTTGGCCAAGTCTTCTTCGGTCAACGCGCCCTTGATCGCCGAAACGGCGGCCGAGATCGCATTTGTGCGTTCCTGCTTGTCCTTGATCGCGAAGGCAGCGCGCATCTGGGCTTCGCCAGCGGTTTTCACCTTGGCATAGAGCGCCGAATAATCGGCGGGCTGGAAGTCGAACGGTTCTTTCGCGGCCTCTTCCGCGAAGTCGATGATCAGGTCGATCACCGGCTGCATCGCATCATGGCCAAATTTCACCGCGCCCAACATTTCGGCCTCGGTCAACTCATAAGCCTCGGATTCGACCATCATCACGGCGTCTTTTGTGCCGGCGATCACCAGATCAAGGCGTTGATCCGGCTTGTTGCGCAGGTTCTGCATGTCTTCGACATCGGGATTCAGAACGTATTCACCGTTCGTAAAGCCCACACGCGCGGCACCGATCGGGCCCATGAAAGGCACGCCGGATACGGTCAGCGCGGCAGAGACGGCGACCATGGCGAGGATGTCGGGCTCGTTCACCAGATCGTGGCTGAGAACGGTCACGATCACCAGAACTTCGTGGTTGAATCCATCGGCAAACAGCGGGCGGATCGGACGGTCGATCAGACGCGAGGTCAGCGTTTCCTTTTCGGAAGGACGCGCTTCGCGCTTGAAGAAGCCACCGGGGATCTTGCCCGCGGCATAGTAGCGTTCCTGGTAGTGCACGGTCAGCGGGAAAAAGTCCTGCCCCGGCTTTGCCTTCTTGGCAAAGGTCACGTTGGCCATGACAGAGGTGTCGCCCATGGTGGCGATCACCGAACCGTCGGCCTGACGGGCAACCTTGCCGGATTCCAGTGTCAGGGTTTCCTGGCCCCACTGGATGGATTTACGAGTCACGTTGAACATCTATCGTTCCCTATATGGAAGCACCCACGGCCCCTGCCGTGTCTTCCCTTTGCATGGCGGCCCCATTGCCGCCGCCCCCCAATCCTTTGCATGCGGCCGGGGGCGGGCCTCACGTCGCAGATTGGGGGGCTTTACAGCAAATTCCCCCATTTGTGAAGCCAGCTGTTTGAACAGCTGGCTTCGCCCGACTTTTTTTGTCGGTCATTCAGGGTGGATGATCAGAAGTCCCAGACGGGGAGTGTCGAGACATCGACGGTGTCTGTCAGAATGATGTCGCTGCCATCAAATGTGAAGGCATTGACCGGAACGATACGATCCTCTTTGCCGTATTCCTTTGCCGAACTTTTGAAATCGATGACAAAGGCTTCGACTTTGTCACGGCTGGTTCCCAAAACTTCGTCGATTTCTCCGATTTTGATGCCCTGCGCATTAACGACGTCTAAATCGTCGACCAGATCAGCATTGATCCCCATTGATTCAACCGGGGTGCGATCATCGACTTTCATCCATTGGTCTTGGGCAAAAGCCGGGGTTGCGAGCAATCCAAGAACAGCGATCAAATGTATCCGCATAAATATCTCCTTTTCAGCGACGTTACGCAGATAAAACGCACGCGAAGTCAGCGGGTTCCCGTTTTCAACAGGTTGTGACAGCGCGAAAAAGAGGGGAAAGTTGTTGGAAACAAGAAACAGGTAATCGGTGTGGCCAAAAAAAAGCCCCGCTGAAAAGCGGGGCTTTAGAAATGGCAAAGGCTTTGTTCAGGCAGCCAGAGCCGATTTTGCCTGGGCTGCGATAGCGTTGAACGCCTCGGGCTCGTGCACGGCCAGATCTGCAAGAACCTTGCGGTCCACTTCGATGCCGGCTTTCGACAGCCCGTTGATCAGCCGCGAATAGGTCATTTCCATATCGAACAGACGCACGGCGGCGTTGATCCGCTGGATCCACAGGGCGCGGAACTGGCGCTTGCGAACCTTGCGGTCACGGGTCGCATATTGCTGGGCCTTGTCGACGGCCTGCGTGGCGGTGCGGAAGTTGGTCGAGCGGGCGGCATAGTAGCCGGCGGCTTTCTTGATGACCTTGCGGTGACGTGCGTGGGTGACGACACCAGATTTAACGCGGGACATGGGTGTCTCTCCTCAACGGTCGTAGGGCATGTACTTCTTGACGATCTTGGTGTCCGCAGGGGACAGCAACATCGTGCCGGAAGCATCGCGAATGAACTTGGTCGTGCGCTTGATCATGCCGTGACGCTTGCCGGCGACGCCAGCTTTTGCCCGACCGGACGCGGTGAAGCTGAAGCGCTTCTTCGCAGCGGATTTGGTCTTCATCTTGGGCATTTCGATCTCCAATCGTCATATGCAAGACTCGGCATGCCTAAGTTGGCCGGCCCCGCAGGCTTTCCAGAGCGGTCCCTATAGGATTGGAAAGCTTCGGGCGCAAGGCAAAAGAGTCACCCGCGCTGATCATACGGCAAAGGCGTCAGTTGACGAACCTACCGACGACGCGGAAAAATATGTCCGGGATCTGTGCCAGCGCAATACCGCCGGGCTTTTGACTTAAAGCGACGGCAACCAGTATGCCGCCGATCA
This sequence comes from Paracoccaceae bacterium, assembly GCA_046292785.1. GTDB lineage: Bacteria > Pseudomonadota > Alphaproteobacteria > Rhodobacterales > Rhodobacteraceae > Pseudotabrizicola. The sequence goes on along the minus strand of JBKBQB010000015.1, from coordinate 26,740 downwards.
ACAAAATGATGGCAGCCGCCCTGGGTGGGCGGCTGTCAGCGAAGGCCGAGAAAATCGCGGGGATACTCAGAACCAATAACGTGGCCCCTATGACGAACATCAGATCCGAATCCATCCTAACCCCTCACCTTCAAAACGAGAGATGATTATTCAGGATCGGCCTTGTAAATCAACCGCTCATCACACGGCGCCACGCGCAGGATGTTGGTGGTGCCCTGAACATTGAACGGAACACCAGCAGTCAGCACGATCTGGTCGGTTTCCATCGCAAAGCCATGCTGGCGTGCCGCGCGAACGGCCGAGATCACGGCGCCCTTGAAGCGGTCCTGCTCTTCGGTGATCACACAGTGGGTGCCCCAGGTCAGGCAGAGCCTGCGGGCAGTATCCATCAGTGGCGTCAGCGCGATGATCGGAACACGCGGCCGTTCGCGCGCGACAAGACTCACGGTTGTGCCTGACTGCGAAAATACGGCAATGGCTTTGATGTCGGTAGATTCCGCAATTTCGCGCGCTGCGGCAACGATGCCATCGGCTACGGAAGAGCGGACAACGGTGCGGCTGGCCTCGATCACCTGACGGTATGTCGGGTCGCTTTCGACGGATTTTGCCACGTTGTCCATGGTGGTGACCGCTTCGATCGGGAATTTCCCGGCGGCGGATTCGGCTGACAGCATGACGGCGTCCGCGCCCTCATAGATGGCTGTCGCGACGTCAGACACCTCTGCCCGCGTCGGCATGGGCGATTCGATCATCGATTCCAGCATCTGGGTGGCGACGATCACCGGCTTCGCGGCAGCGCGGGCTTTGCGCACCAAGCGTTTCTGGATTGGCGGGACCGAATAGACCGGCAGCTCCACGCCAAGGTCACCACGGGCGACCATGATGCCGTCAGAAACAGCAAGGATCGCATCATAGGCTTTGACCGCAGCGGGCTTTTCGATTTTCGACAAGATCGCGGCGCGACCCTTGGCCAGTTCCTTTGCTTCCAGCACATCTTCAGGGCGCTGCACGAAGGAAAGGGCCAGCCAGTCAACGCCAAGGTCGCAAGCGAATTCCAGATCCTTGAGATCCTTTTGCGACAGGGCCGCCAGCGGCAGCAGCACATCGGGCACGTTCACGCCCTTGCGGTTGGAAATGGCCCCGCCGACGGTGATGGTGCAATTGGCATAGTCCTTGCCGCAATCATCAACGATCAGACGGATCTTGCCATCGTTGACCAACAGCGACGAACCGGGTTCGAGCGCCGCAAAAATCTCGGGGTGCGGAAGCTGGACACGGGTTTCGTTGCCGGGCGTGGGGTCGAGATCAAGGCGGAACTTGTCGCCATCGGCAAGATCGTATGACTCCTCGGCAAAGGTGCCGACGCGCAGTTTCGGCCCCTGAAGGTCGGCCAGAATGGCGATGGGCCGCCCGGTGTCGGATTCGACCTGCCGGATGATGGCGTGACGGGCGCGAATATCATCGTGCGTGCCATGGCTCATGTTCAGGCGGAACACATCGGCCCCGGCCTCGAACAACGCGCGGATCATTTCATAATCATTGGATGCGGGGCCCAGAGTGGCCACGATCTTAACATTCCGAAGGCGTCTCATGCCTTGTTCCTTCTTCGGTTTTCACTTCGTGGTGGGCCACGGGTGGGAATAGAGCAATCGGACGCGCGGGGCAACTGGCGCGTTAGCGCTAAATGGCCTAAAGGCTTAAAAGCACGGCGGGGTAAAGAAAACATGACGGAAATGCGCCCGGAAAACAGGCATGAGGCCTTTGAGATCTTTGGCGCAGCCCGTCGCGGCCCTTGGTTGGTGACCTGTGACCACGCCACCAACCGCGTGCCGGATTGGCTGGGCGGCAGTCTGGGCATAGCGCCCGAGAATATGGCGCGGCATATCGCCTATGACGTGGGGGCGCGCGGTCTGGCGATTGCCTTAGGCGAAGCACTGGACAGCCCTGTGATCTGCTCCGATTTCAGCCGTCTGGTGATCGACCCGAACCGGGGCGAGAATGACCCGACGCTGGTGATGAAGCTGTATGACGGCACCATCATTCCGGCAAACCGGCATGTGGGCCTTCCGGAGGTGGAGGAACGGCTGACGCGGCTTTATCGGCCCTATCACGCGGCCTATGCGACGCTGGCGGGCGACAAGGCCATTCTGGCGATCCATTCTTTTACGCCAGCCCTGAAGGGGCGCCCGCCCCGGCCCTGGCACATCGGCGTGCTGCACAGCCCCGCGGATGAGCGCCTGTCGCGGACGGTGATCGCGCAATTGCAAACGGTGCCGGAATGGTGCGTGGGCGACAATGAACCATACGATGGCCATCTGCCGGGCGATGCGATTGACCGTCATGCCTTGCAGCCGGGTCGGCACAACACCTTGATCGAAGTGCGCAATGATCTGATCGCGACAGAGGTCGCGCAGGCGGAATGGGCCGCGCGGCTTGCCCCGATGCTTTCGACGGCGCTGAGGGCGGTTGCGGGGTGACAGGCCCCGGCTTGTGCGCCACAATCGGGGCAGCAGGAGATCATATTCATGGACGACACCACACGCACCGAGTTGGAAGCCGCCGCGTTCCGCGCGCTGATGCACCATCTGATTGAAAAGCGGCCGGATGTGCAGAACATCGACTTGATGACCATGGCCGGATTCTGCCGCAACTGCCTGAGCCGCTGGTATCAGGAAGCGGCAAACGCAAAAGGCATCGAGATGGACAAGGCCACCGCACGAGAGATTGTCTATGGCATGCCCTATGATCAATGGGTTACACTGAATCAGACCGAAGCTGATTCGGCTCAGAAGGCCCGGTTTGCAGAGGCATTTGCGCAGAACGTGACACATTCAACCAAGGGCTGAGCACGATAGTTTCCATTCGTGCCACAATCGCCGCGAGGCGGGCGAAAAACGTGCCAGCTTTAACAAAATACGGCACAATCAAGGCGCAAGATTGACCCTTATGTGAATTCCCAATCACTATCGGAAAGTGAAGTTTCCGGCATGTTGCCGAAGACGCTTGGGTGGTGTCAGATCATGGAATTGCTTTTCCTTCTTCCTTTTGTCCTGTTGGCGGGTTTGTTTACGGGGGGTGGCGGCTCTGACGAACCCGACGATCCAGAGCCAAATGACGCTGCAACCGATGGCGACGACACGATCAACGGCACCCGTGGCGCTGACCTGATCGACGGGTTGGGCGGCGACGATCTGCTGAATGGGTTTCAGGGACGTGACACTCTGATCGGATCCGATGGCGACGACTCCTTGTACGGCAATCAGGGTGGCGACTCTCTGGATGGTGGCGCGGATGATGATGTTTTGGTTGGGGGGGCCGGTTCTGACGTTCTGGCCGGGCGCATCGGGACGGACCGACTGTTCGGCGGCGGCGGGAACGACACACTCGATGGCGGCCCGGGCTCGGATTTCCTGTCGGGTGGTGCCGGAAATGACTCTGCGACGGGCGGCGATGGAACCGATACCCTGCTTGGTGGCGGTGGCAGCGACACGCTGTTTGGCGGCCTTGGACCAGACCGGCTGAGCGGTGATCTTGGGGATGACCTGCTGTTCGGGGGCGAGGGCGACGATACCTTGCTCGGCGGGTTCGGGATCGACACCTTGCGCGGCGGGGCGGGCAACGACCTGATGTATGGCGGCGCCAATGATGATGTGCTGATCTCGGAGTCTGGCATCGACACGCTGGAGGGTGGCGACGGCGATGACCTGCTGGAGTTTCAAGCCGGTTCGGGTGGCGGGGTTGCCAATCTGGGCACTGGCGATGACACGCTGGCCGGGGGTGACCTGACGGGCGCGATCTCGGTCGAGGGTGGGGTCGGGCGCGATGTCATCACCTCGGGCAGCGGCGATGACTCGCTTTACGGGGGGGCTGGCGACGATGAGATCCGGGCCGGTGCGGGCGATGATCTGGTGAGTGGCGGCACGGGCAACGACACACTGTTCGGGGGTGACGGGGCCGACACGCTTCTTGGTGGCGATGGCGATGATGATCTGATCGGCTTTGATGGCAACGACTCGATCTTGGGCGGGGCGGGCAATGACACGCTGAGTGGCGGTTCGGGGGATGACACGCTGTTCGGTAGCGATGGCGATGACTATCTGAATGGCGGGTTGGGGAGTGATGTTCTGAACGGCGGACAGGGAGATGATTCAATTGATGCCGCTCAGGGCGACACCGTGATCGGCGGATCTGGCGCAGATAGCATCGCGACAGAGATCTACGAGTCGCGGCCGGCGGATGGCACGGTGACAATCCTCGATTTTGTGCCGGGCGAGGATCAGTTGGAAATCATCGGTTTTGCAGCGTCTGGCTCCAGCGTGGTGCCGACGCTGGGCTTTACCCTGACGCCTGATGGCACCGGAACGATTGTCAGCGTCTATGGCCAAACGGCCGCTATTTTGCAGGGCGTGCTACCGTCTGAATTGTCCGCAACCGATGTGCTGCTGAACCAGAACTGATCTACAGATTTGATGCGGGGGCATGTGCTCCCGCATCCATGCCCGGCTCAAACGGCGGCCTTGCGCATCTCATCCAGATACAATTCGCGCAGGCGGGTGGCGACCGGGCCGGGTTTGCCTGATCCCACGGGTTTGCCGTCGATTTCCACCACGGGCATGACAAAGATGCTTGCAGCAGTGGAAAATGCCTCATCCGCGTTTTGTGCTTCTTCGATGGTGAAGGGGCGCTCTTCCACCTCAAACTGTGCTTCGGCGGCAAAGCGCAACACGGCCACGCGGGTGATGCCGTGCAGGATGTCGGTGGAAAGCTGGCGGGTGATGATGCGGTTGCCCTTGACGATATAGGCGTTGTTCGACGTGCCTTCGGTCACAGCGCCATCTTCGACAAACCAGCTGTCATCGACCCCGGCCTTTTTCGCGGCCATCTTGCCCATGGACGGGTATAGCAGTTGCACCGTCTTGATGTCGCGCCGGTCCCAGCGCAGATCGGGTATCGAAATGACGCGGAAGCCGGTTTTCGCGGCGGGCGCGTCTGCGAGGTTGGGAATGTCTTGCGTGAAGGCGACGATGGTGGGCGGCAGGTTGGCGGGGGGGAACACAAAGCTGCGATCACCCGGATTGCCGCGCGTCACTTGCAGATAGATCATGCCCTGGTCGATGTTGTTTAGCTTCACCAGTTCGCGGTGCATGGCGATGAGGTCTTCATCCGAACAGGGTGCGGCCATGTCGAGTTCGGTGAGTGAGCGGTGCAGGCGTTTGATATGGCCGTCAAAGTCGATGAGCTTGCCATCCAGCACCGATGTCACTTCATAAACGCCATCGGCCATCAGGAACCCCCGATCGAAAATCGATACGGTGGCTTCGTGCTCGGGCAGATACTGGCCGTTGACATAGACGGTGCGGGTCATGGTGCTATCCCCAAAGGGCCGGATGCGGCGGGTGGATGCCGTGTTCGTCGAACAACAGCGGGTTATCACGGTCTTGGGCCAGCAGAAGCGGTCCGTCAAGATCTGTGAAGGCTGCGCCTTGGGCAAGGATCGTGGCGGGGGCCATGGCAAGGCTGGAGCCGACCATGCAACCGACCATGATGCCAAATCCCATGGCCTGCGCCTGTGCTTTCAGGGCGAGCGCTTCGGTCAGGCCACCGGTCTTGTCGAGCTTTATGTTCACCACATCGTATCTGCCGCGCAGCGCGGAAAGGCTTTCGCGGTCATGGCAGGATTCGTCGGCGCAGACCGGCAATGGCCTTGCGATTTCCTCCAGCATGTCATCGGCCCCGGCGGGCAGGGGTTGTTCGACCAGCGCGACCCCAAGGGCGACGAGGCGGGGGGCAAGGTCGGCATAGATCTCGGGCGTCCAACCTTCGTTTGCGTCGATGATCAGGGTGGATCTGGGCGCGCCTGCGCGCACCGCCTCCAGCCTTGGCATATCATCCGGGGTGCCGAGTTTGATTTTCAGAAACGGACGGTGTGCGTTCTGCGCGGCCTGCGCGCGCATCGCCTCTGGCGTGTCGAGCGACAGGGTATAGGCGGTGATCACGGCGCGCGGGGCAGGCAGGTTCAGCAGATCCCACACCCGTTTGCCCTGCGCTTTCGCTTCCAGATCCCAAAGCGCACAATCGAGCGCGTTGCGGGCTGCCCCCGGCGCCACATCGCGGGCAAGGGTTTCGCGGGTGATCCATGCCGGCGCGGCGGTGATTTGAGCCATCACACCAGCGACGGTTTCGCCATAGCGGCCATAGGGCACAGCTTCGCCGCGCCCCCGATGGCCGTTACGGGTGATCGTGGCGGTAACGACCTGAGCGGTGGTTTTGGACCCGCGCGAGATTGTGAAGGTGCGGGCCAGCGGGAAGGTATCGGCGGTGACGGTGATCATGGGGGCACTCTTTAAGCCTTTCAGCTTTCATCGCTTGGCTGGACCGCCAGTGCAAGCGGCGGGTCTGATGCTGCATCTGCAAAAGGGGGGATTGCGAAGGCGCGCGCAATAATATATCGCTGCGATGCTAAGTCGTGAAATTAACTTGCCGAGGCGTCTGATGAGCTTTCGTATCCAACCCACCCCCCCTGCGCGCCCGAACCGCTGCCAGTTGTTCGGCCCCGGCTCGCGCCCGGCGCTGTTTGAAAAGATGGCGGCGTCGGCGGCGGATGTGATCAATCTGGATCTGGAGGATTCGGTTGCGCCCGGCGACAAGGATCAGGCCCGCGCGAATATCATCAACGCGATCAACACGGTGGACTGGGGGACAAAAACCCTGTCGGTGCGGATCAACGGGCTGGATACGCCGTTCTGGTATCGCGATGTGGTGGACCTGCTGGAACAGGCGGGCGACCGGCTGGACCAGATCATGATTCCCAAGGTGGGGTCTGCTGCGGATGTTTACGCCGTGGATGCACTGGTGACGGCGGTCGAGCGCGCCAGGGGACGGGCAAAGCCCATCAGTTTCGAGGTGATCATCGAAAGTGCTGCCGGGATCGCGCATGTGGAGGAGATTGCCGCCAGCAGCCCCCGGTTGCAGGCGATGAGCCTTGGCGCGGCGGATTTCGCCGCCAGCATGGGGATGCAGACCACCGGGATCGGCGGGACGCAGGAGAATTATTACATGCTGCGCGAGGGGGTGAAGCACTGGTCGGACCCGTGGCACTGGGCGCAGGCGGCGATCGTGGCGGCCTGCCGGACGCATGGCATCTTGCCGGTGGACGGGCCGTTTGGTGATTTCTCCGACGATGAAGGCTTTCGCGCGCAGGCGTGGCGGTCGGCCACGCTGGGCATGGTCGGCAAATGGGCGATCCACCCCAAACAGGTGGCGCTGGCGAATGAGGTCTTTACCCCATCCGAGGCAGCCGTGACCGAGGCGCGCGAGATTCTGGCGGCGATGGAGGCTGCGAAGGCGCGCGGCGAAGGCGCAACGGTCTACAAGGGCCGTTTGGTGGACATCGCCAGCATCAAACAGGCCGAAGTTGTGGTGCGTCAGGCGGAAATGATTGCGGGTTGACGCAACGTCAGATCGGAATCGTTGACAAGATGTCGCACAATGGTCAATGGTTCATAAACAACGCCTGAATTTCTTGCGGTTTGGAAAGAATACCCGGGCTGCGCATCAGGGGAAAGGAGGCCCCCGCGCAGCGTAAAGGGGAGGATGCACGCCCCGAACCAGCGGTTCGGGGCGCTGCTGTTTCTTGCGTTCAGCGTCGCAGCATGTTGCACTTCATCTCGCCCAGCATGAGCTGCATCATCAAAGCCACGTCAACCAACCTTGTTGCCCTGTGAAAGAAGGCAAGTGAGGCCGGAGGAGGTCGGGGTTGTCGGCGGAACATGCGGTGGCTGCTGCCGCGCCAGTCGTGCAAGATCACAGCGGCACAAAGCAAAGCGGCTTGGTTGCAAAACCGGGGCCTGCGGGGCATATATCGGCAGTCCAGTCCGGAGTTCGCGATGAATTACCTTGAGTTCGAAAAACCCCTCGCCGAGATCGAAGGCAAAGCCGAAGAATTGCGGGCGATGGGTCGCGGCAATCCTGAAATGGATATTGCGAAAGAAGCCGAGGCGCTTGACAAAAAAGCCGAAGGGATGCTGCGCGATCTCTACAAGGATCTGACGCCGTGGCGCAAATGCCTGGTGGCCAGGCACCCGGAGCGGCCGCATTGTAAGGATTACATCGAAGCATTGTTCAGCGAATATACCCCGCTGGCTGGTGACCGGAACTTTGCCGATGATCATGCGGTGATGGGCGGGCTGGCGCGGTTCAATGATCAGCCGGTGATGCTGATCGGTCACGAAAAGGGCAATGACACCAAGTCCCGGATCGAGCGGAACTTCGGCATGGCGCGGCCCGAGGGCTACCGCAAGGCGATCCGGCTGATGGAGATGGCGGATCGGTTCCGTCTGCCGGTGATCACACTGGTGGATACCCCCGGCGCCTATCCCGGCAAGGGCGCGGAAGAGCGCGGGCAGGCCGAGGCGATTGCACGCAGCACGCAGAAATGCCTCGAAATCGGGGTGCCGCTAATCTCGGTGGTGATCGGTGAGGGTGGCTCTGGCGGGGCGGTGGCCTTTGCCACCGCGAACCGTGTGGCGATGCTGGAACATTCGGTTTACTCGGTCATCTCGCCCGAGGGCTGTGCCAGCATCCTGTGGAAGGATGCCGAGAAGATGCGCGAGGCCGCCGAGGCCCTGCGGCTGACGGCGCAGGATCTGCAAAAGCTGGGCGTGATTGACCGCATCATCAAGGAACCTTTGGGCGGCGCGCAGCGCGGGCGGCGCGAGACGATCGACGCGGTGGGAAAGGGAATTGAGGCAATGTTGAAAGAGTTGTCAGGCAAGAAGCCCGACGCGTTGATCAAGGATCGCCGGTCGAAGTTCATCGAGATGGGGTCGAAGGGGCTGGCAGCTTGAGCCCGTGGGTTCTGGTGGCGATTGCCGGTTTGCTGGAAACCGGCTGGGCCATAGGGCTTAAGTATTCAAATGGATTCACCCGGCCCGTTCCGACGGGTCTGACCATCGTGGGCGCACTGGCCAGTTTCTGGCTGTTGTCGATGGCAATGAAGGATTTGCCTGTCGGCACCGCTTATGCGGTCTGGGTGGGCATTGGCACACTTGGGACCGCGATTCTGGCGGTAGTGCTGTTCGGTGAGCCTGTCAGTGTCGTGCGTGTGTTGGGCATTTTGCTGATCCTTGGCGGGATCGTGGCGCTGAAACTGGCGTGATGCCGGACCGGCGTGGTCCTGCGGGGTGGCGAAGGTTCGGGCGGGCAGAGCTGCATCATACGCTTCGCCGTCGGTCTGGCCGCAGGTGAGATTGATGACCTGGTCATGTGATGTCCGTTGTGAACCCTGCCTCGGCGAGGAGGGCGTTCGAAGTGCCTTCAATATCCGCCTCAAGCCGCTTCATGAACTCCGCCACCCTCAGGCCCGGTTCTATGCGTGGCAGGAAATGCACAACGCAAGTGCCGGGCTTGCGCAGCACGCTGCGCTTTGGCCAGAATACCCCGATATTGGTGGCCACCGGCACGCAGGGCTGGTCCAGCTGGTTGTAGATCAGGCCGGAGCCGACCTTGTAAGGTTTGGCCACGCCCGGCACCACACGGGTGCCTTGCGGGTATATCACCAGTTGGCCGGGAAAGGCGGTTCCTTTGGCGACATCCGCTTTCATCTTGGAAATGGCAGTGCCGCGCTTGCCGCGATCAACCGGGATGCACCCTATGCGCAGTGCGAACTGACCAAGGATCGGCGCATAGATCAGCTCACGTTTCATGATGAATTTGGGCCGAGGCAAGGCGCTGAAGATCACGATGATGTCGAAAAAGCTTTGGTGCTTGGCGGCGACAACCACTTCATCGGTTGGTGGGGTGCCGCGCACCTCGACCTTCAGTCCAAGCATCAGCCGGGCAGACAGCATCACCCAGCGGCAATAGGTGTGGCATGCGGCAAAGGCGCCGTTGCGCGAAAGCAGTGCCCAAGGGGCAAAGAATACCGCCATGATCGCCATTGCGAGATACATCTGGATATTGAACACCAGCGACAGGATCCAGCGGACGGCCAGCATCAGGTCAAGCCTTTCAGGGTGCGGATGGCGGCATATCGGGTGGCGGCAAAGGCCAAGATGGCTGTAAGCGGCGGAAGGATCAGCGGAAGCAGCCAGCCAAAGCCCCGGAACCCAAGGCCGGTGAGAAAAGCCCCGGCCTCATCTGCGCGGGGCAGGAGGGCGACACCGATCATCGCGATGATCGTTCCGATGGCCGCCCCGGTCAGCGCGCGAAGGGTAAACCGGCGCACAAAAGCGCGGACGATATAGGCGTCCTTGGCTCCAACCAGCCGCAGCACCCGGATAACGGGCAGATTGGCCGATAGCGCGGCATTGGCGGCCAGCGTGATCATGGCAGCCGTCGATCCTGCAATCAGGATCAACGATAACGCCCCCAAAAGGCGCAAGCGCTCCGCCGCTTGGGCCATGGGGCGGCGCCAGCGGGTGTGGTCATCCAGCACCGCACCCGGCGCTTCGGCAGACAGGCGCAGGCGCAAGCCCTGACCGTCATACCCCGGTGTGCTTTCTGTCAATTCGATCAGCCGCGGCAGCGGCAGGGCGTCCACCGGCAGGTCGGGGCCGAACCACGGCTCCAACAAGGCGCGCTGTTCAGCGGTGTCAAGCGCACGGGCCGACGCGATACCGGGCGTGGTGGAAAGAAGCGCGAGGACAGCTGCGACCTGAGTATCCAGTTGTTCGGGCGGGGCAGAGATGCGGATGGTGGCCGTGCCCGCCAACGCCTGCGCCCAGCGGTCGGCCAACCGCCCTGAGGCGAGTGACAGGGCCAGCGCAAACACTGCCAGAAATGCCATGGCGCCGGCGGTGAACAACGTCAACTGCGCGGTGAAGCCCGAAGGCGGCACGACTCGGTCGGCCTGTCGGTCGGGCGCAAGAAGGGCAGGAAGGGTCAATTTCACAGATCGGCCCCCGCAAGCTGCACCCGGCGGTTCTGGATGCGCAGCACGCGTGCCGCCAATTGCGATTTCGCCTGACGGATCAGGTTCATGTCGTGTGTGGCGACAAGGATTGTTTTTCCCATCCGGCTGAGTTCAACCAGCAGGGTCAGGAGGCGCAGCGACATGTCCCAGTCAAGGTTGCCGGTGGGCTCATCGGCCAGGATGACATCGGGAGACATGATGATGGCGCGGGCCAACGCCGCGCGCTGTCGTTCACCTCCCGACAGTTGCGGAGGCAGGGCGTCGGCCAGCTTGCCAAGCCCCACCCAATCCAGCAGCGCGGTCAGATCCTGCGTGTCCCCCTTTCGGTTGGCGACAGTGAGCGGCAGTGTGACATTGGTCGCCAGCGGCAGATGGTCAAGGAACTGGCAATCCTGATGGACCACGCCGATGCGGCGGCGACTGAGCGCCACGTCGTCGCGTGACATCGCCCGAGCGTCCCGCTCAAAGATCGACACGCGCCCGGCGGTGGGGCGCAGTTCGGCATAAGCGAGCTTGAGGAAGGTGGATTTGCCCGCGCCCGATGGCCCGGTCAGAAAGTGGAAAGACCCCGGCGCAAGGCGCAGGGTGACATCGGAAAGCAATTCGCCCCCGCCGTAGTTGAAACCGACATTCTCGAACGCGATCACTGTTCCGTCCTTTCTGGCATCGGCGCAGAATTGCGCAAAGTGTTGAAGTATACAATCTCAGCCGGACACCGACGCTGCCATGCTGTTGCGAAAACAGCCACAAACTCTTGGCCTTGCGCGATATCGTTGCTAGTGTCGCCTGAAAATCCGGGAAAACCGGGAAAGGGTATGCCCGATGCGCCTGATCTGTCCGAATTGCGATGCCCAGTATGAGGTTCATCAAGACGCCATTCCCGAAGCCGGGCGCGACGTGCAATGCTCTAATTGCGGACATTCATGGTTCCAGATCCGCGAGGCTTCCGCCGAAGACCCAAGTGACGCGTTGTACCGTGAGCCGGAACCCGAAAATGTCACCGCCGTGCCGGTGGCGGTTGACCAGACCGACGAGGATTACGACGAGGAAGACACCGCGCCTGCACAACCCGCCGGACCTGCACGGGTGCAGCGGTCTCTGGACACAGGTGTTCTGGCCATCCTTCGCGAAGAGGCCGAACTTGAAATGGCTGCACGCCGGGCCGAAGCAGGCGGGCTCGAGATGCAGGGCGATCTGGGGTTGCCGCCTCCGGTTTCACCAGCGGTCGGATCTGCTGCTGCGGCTGACCGCACCGAGACGGAAAAGCGCATCGCTTCAATTCAAGGTGAACCGTCCACATCGCGGCGCGCCGCAACACGCCGTGATCTGCTGCCTGACATCGAAGAAATAAACTCCAGCCTGAGGCCCAACGATGCGGTCGCAAGACGCGAAGCCGCGACTGAGGCGAGGCAAGCAGGTGTGGGCGCCGGATTTCGATCAGGCTTTGTCCTGATGATGTTTCTGGCGGTGGTTGCGATTGCGGTTTATGTGATGGCCCCGCAAATTGCCGCCCAGATACCGGGGGCGGCAGATGCCCTTGCGTCTTATGTTTCGTTGATCGACTCATTGCGGATCTGGCTTGATGATCTGATGCGACAGGCGACGGGTGCGGTGAATGGTCTGACGGGCAGCTGATCGCTGGCGTGACGCGGCGTTGCGGATGACAACGAGGCCGCCGCCGCCCATTCTGCGGCAAGATTGCCGGAGGACGCTATGACCACCTATCCCCATCTGCTTGCCCCCTTGGATCTGGGCCACATCCGTTTGCGAAATCGGGTTCTGATGGGGTCCATGCACACAGGGTTGGAGGAAACCGGCGATTGGGGCCGGGTCGCAGCGTTTTATGCGGCACGTGCGACGGGCGGGGTCGGGTTGATCGTTACCGGCGGCATGGCCCCCAATCGCGAAGGCGGGGTGTTCCCCGGTGCTGCGGGCCTGTTTACCCAGGCCGATATCGCAAACCACCGTCGGGTCACGGATGCGGTGCACGATGCGGGTGGCTTGATCGCCATGCAGATCCTGCATGCCGGGCGATATGCCTATAGCAAGGAATGTGTGGCCCCCTCCGCGATCAAATCCCCGATTTCGCCGTTTGTGCCAACCGCGCTGGATCCCGACGGGATTGAAAAACAGATCGCCGACATCGTCACCGCAGCCGTGCGCGCGCGCGAAGCGGGCTATGACGGCGTAGAGGTGATGGGATCAGAGGGTTATTTCCTCAACCAGTTTCTGGTGCGGCATACCAATAAGCGCGATGATGACTGGGGAGGCAGCTATGAAGGCCGCATGCGCCTGCCGGTGGAGGTGGTGCGCCGCGTGCGCGCGGCAGTGGGGCCCGATTTCATCCTGATCTACCGGATCAGCCTGATCGACCTGATCCCCGATGGATCAAGTTGGGAAGAGGTGGTGCAACTGGCCCGCGCGATAGAGGCGGCAGGTGCCACGATGCTGAATACTGGTATAGGCTGGCACGAGGCGCGTGTGCCGACGATTGCCACCTCTGTGCCGCGCGCAGCCTTCACCTGGCTGACGGCACGGTTGCGGCCCGAGGTGGGGATTCCGGTCATCACCTCCAATCGGATCAACACGCCGGAGGTGGGCGAGGCCGTGCTGGCGGCAGGGCAGGCCGACATGGTGTCGATGGCACGGCCCTTTCTTGCCGATGCAGATTTCGTGGCCAAGGCAGCGGCGGGACGGGCAGCAGAGATCGCACCTTGTATCGCGTGCAACCAAGCCTGTCTTGACCATACCTTCAGCGGCAAGCTGACCAGCTGCCTTGTGAACCCGCGGGCATGTCATGAAACGGAATTGGTCTATGCGCCCACAAATCAAGCCAAGCGGATCGCGGTGGTGGGGGCTGGTCCGGCTGGAATGATGGCGGCGCTTGTGGCGGCAGAGCGCGGGCACGCAGTGACCTTGTTCGACCGCGCTGCCCGCGTGGGCGGACAGTTGCATCTGGCGGCTTCGGTGCCGGGTAAAGAAGAGTTCCGGGGGCTGATCGCCTGGTTTGACACCGTGCTGGAGCGGTCTTCGGTGGTATTGCGGTTGGGCGAGGAGGTGGTGCCAGAAGCATTGACCGGGTTTGACGAGGTGGTGATTGCAACAGGGGTCGCACCGCGTGATCCGGGGATTCCGGGGCAGGAGCGGGCGCTTTCGTATCTGAAGACCCTGGGCGGGGAAGATGTGGGTCGTCGCGTCGCGGTGATCGGGGCCGGGGGCATCGGGTTTGATGTGGCGGAATACCTGGTGCATTCCGGGGAAAGCCCGACCGAGGATTTCGCGCTGTGGCGGCGCGAATGGGGCGTGGGCGACCCGGCGGACGTTGGAGGCGGATTGGCCACGCCAGAGCCCGAGGCCCCAGCGCGTGAGGTCTGGCTTTTGCAGCGCAAAGCGGAAAAGCCGGGGCGGGGTCTGGGCAAAACCACCGGCTGGATTCACCGTGCGGCGCTGGCGGCCAAGGGCGTGAAGATGTTGGGCGGTGTCAGCTACAAGGCCATCACCGCCGAGGGGCTGGTGATCGAGCGTGACGGAGCGGAGCAGATGCTTCCGGTTGATGACGTGATCTTGTGCGCAGGCCAGATTCCCGAACGCGGGCTGGCTGATGCGCTGATTGCGGCGGGGATCACGCCGCATGTCATCGGCGGCGCCGATGTGGCGGCGGAACTGGATGCCAAGCGCGCGATTGATCAAGGCGCGCGGCTGGCTGCGCTGCTTTAGTAGTTGTTGGGGTTGCCGGGCACGATGATGCCGGTGCCCTCATCGCCGCCGGACCCAACCCAGATCACGCTGCGTCCGCTCAGCCGCACAGCCCAACAGCTGGCCGGGTTGCCATCATACCCAAAGCACATTCGGTTGTCCGCGATCGACCATTCGCCGCTGTAGTCAGGGCCATGGATCGCACCACCGGGGGCGTAATATTCGCTGAACGCGCCTGAAGCGACCATCGCGCCCCGCACGGTGTTGCCGACTATAGCCGTGCGTATCGCATCGGCCGATGCAAGGTCTTGCGCTGACGCGGGCAGCGGCAGCAGTGCAGCCAGGCAAATCAGGATGCGGGAAACAGTCATCGGCACCCTCCTTGGGTTGCCCGATAGCTTAATCCAATGCGCAGGGCTTTCAAAGTCCCGAAAAGGTCAGGTTTTTGGGACTGTGACATCCAGCTTTTTGCCCAACTCTGCCAGTGTTTCGCGACACTGCACGGTCCAATCGGCGTGGCGGGACAGGAACAACACCGCCTGACTGGAATGGATCAGCGCGTCGGACAGGATTTTCAGGTGATTGGCGCGCAGCGTTTCGCCCGAAGAGGTGATATCGGCAATCGCCTCGGCGGTCAGGTTCTTGACCGTGCCTTCGGTCGCGCCCTGGGAGTCGACCAGTTGGTAATCGGCAACCCCATGGCTGGTCAGGAACTCGCGCACAAGGCGGTGGTATTTGGTCGCGATGCGCAGGCGGAACCCGTGCGTGCGGCGGAAGGCGGCGGCGGCGGCGTCCAGATCATCCAGCGTGTCGACGTCGATCCATGAGACAGGGACCGCGAGAATCAGGTCGGCATGGCCAAAACCAAGCGGAGCCATTTCGACCACCTGTGAGCGCCAGTTGGCCAGCTTTTCGCGCACAAGGTCGGACCCGGTGACGCCAAGGTGGATGCGCCCGGCGGCCAGTTCGCGCGGGATCTCGCCCGCCGACAGCAGCACCAGTTCCACGCCGTCGATGCCATCGACCGCCCCCGAATACTCCCGCTCCGCACCGGACAGGCGCAAGGTGACCCCACGCGCACCGAACCAGTCAAAGGTTTTCTCCATCAGCCGCCCCTTGGACGGCACGCCAATCTTGATCATGGCTTGACCTCCATCAGCCGGGCCATCAACCCGGCACGGACCACGCCGCCGACAGCGGGAATTGATGTGCCCTGACCGAGCACGGCGGTCAGCGCATCGTAGCGCCCGCCGCTGGCCACAGGCGGCAGGGCCGGATCGTCAGCATGGAAACTGAATACGAAGCCATCGTAATATTCCAGGCTGGTCCGGCCATGGCTTGCCTCGAAGTGCAGCGTATCGGTATCGACGCCAAGAGCTGACAGCGCGTCGAGCCGGGCCGCAAATTGGTCCACTGCCGGGGTGATGGCAGGCAGCATGGGGGCGATGCCGCGCAGATGACCAAGTGCCGCGCGCGCGGGGGCTTGCAACGAGAGAAGATCGTAGAGCAGCGCCGCCTCGGGCGCGTGCAGGGGCGCGGTCTGCGCGTCTTCTGTCAGGGCCTGCGCGCGCGCCGTGATCTCTGCCTCGGAGCGCAGGCCGGTGAAACTGCCGGATTGCGCGATCAGGTCGGCCGGGGAGCCTTTGGCCAGACGGTCCAGCAGGTGCTTGCGGGCCGCAGGCACCGGGGCGCGGCCGGAAAAGCGGTCAAGCAGCGCGCGGAAACGCTGGGGCCGCCAGATGTGGCGCAGCAGCGCCTGTTTGCGGCGGTCGGTGGTGGCGAGGCCGCGCACCGCAGCCATCAGGATGCCGATATCGCCGGTGACAGGGCGCAGGGTCAAGCCATTCTCGCGGAGGACCCGATCTATCAGTGCAAATACGCGGGCATCCGAGTGCTCTGGTTGGTCGCGGCGGAAGATTTCAATCCCGGCCTGATGGTATTCGGTGGGGCGGTCGCCGGTAAGGGTCTGCTTACGGAATACCGGGCCGGAATAGGCATAGGTGGCGGGGTCCGCGCCGCCCGCCATGTGCTGCTGCACCACCGGCACGGTGAAGTCAGGGCGCAGCATCATTTCGCCATGCACTGGGTCAATGGTCATGTAAGCGCGGGCGCGGATATCTTCACCATACAGATCCAGCAGGGTTTCGGCGGGCAAGAGGATGTCAGCCTCGACCAGCGCGGCACCCTGATCGGTGAACCATGCGGCGAGGCGGTCAGATGTTGCGCGTTCGGGCCCGGTGCGCATCAGTTCTGGTCCAACATGCGGCGCACGGCGCCGACCAGGTCAGCGCGGGGGATTTCGACCTGCGCGGGGCGGTCTTTCCATTCCTCCAGCGTGGCGCTTTGCGCGATTTTCGCACCCAGAATCAGGTCTTTGAGGATGACAGTGCCCGCTTCGGCCTCGTTCCCACCCTGGATGATGGCGACGGGCGAGTTGCGTTTGTCGGCGTATTTCAACTGGTTGCCGAAGTTTTTCGGATTGCCGAGGTAGACCTCTGCGCGGATGCCCGCATTGCGCAGATCGCCGACCATGGCCATGTAATCGGCCATGCGGTCGCGGTCCATCACGGTGACGACGACGGGGCCGGTGGTGTCGGCGGTGATGCGGCCCTTGGCGTGCAGGGCGGCGAGCAGACGGTCAACGCCGATGGAGACGCCGGTGGCGGGGACGGATTGGCCGGTGAAGCGTTTCACGAGGTCATCATAGCGGCCACCGCCTGCGACGGAGCCGAAGTTGCGGGGGCGGCCCTTTTCGTCGGTGATCTGGAAAGTGAGTTCGGCCTCATAGACCGGGCCGGTGTAGTAGCCGAGGCCACGGACGACGCTAAGATCGATAATAATTCGGTCTGAAGAATAGCCTTGGGACTTGAGCAGTTCCGAAATCTCGGCAAGTTCCTTAGCACCTTCCCAGCCAATAGAAGAAGTCTCGACAAGCGTGGCGATGTAATCAGAGACAGCAAAATTCCAGTAGATTGGAGAGTCGATGTAGTTTGCCATGTCAAGATCGCCCTTTTCCTTGAGCGACTTAACCTCCTTGTTAATCCGCTCGCGGATAGCATCGTTTGCGTTCACAAATTCCATAATCTTGGAAACTTGGTTGGGCTCTAGCCCCGCTCCCTTGGTGAAATCGCCACTCTCATCCTTGCGGCCCTCGCCCAGCAGCGCCCGCACGCCCTCGGCGCCAAGACGATCAATCTTGTCGATGGCGCGCAAGACGATGCCGCGTTCGGCTTCCTTGTCGTCGCCCGACAGGCCCGCCACTTCCATTACGCCGTTCAAGACCTTGCGGTTGTTCACCTTGACCACATAGTCGCCGCGCTCGATCCCCGCAGCCTCCAGCGCGTCGGCCAGCATGGCGCAGATTTCGGCGTCGGCGGCGACCGAAGGCGCGCCCACCGTATCGGCATCGCACTGATAGAACTGGCGGAATCGCCCTGGCCCCGGCTTTTCGTTGCGCCAGACCGGGCCCATCGCATAGCGGCGGTAGGGGGAGGGCAGGTCATTGCGGTATTGTGCGGCCACCCGTGCCAAGGGCGCTGTCAGGTCATAGCGCAGGGCCAGCCAGTCGGCCTCATCCTCTTGCCACGCGAACACGCCTTCATTCGGGCGGTCTACGTCTGGCAAGAATTTGCCAAGCGACTCAACGGTTTCTACCGCGCTGGTTTCCAGCGGATCAAAGCCGTAGCGGTGATAGACCTCGGCGATCTTGTCCAGCATGGCTTTGCGGGTTGTGACTTCGGCCCCGAAGTAATCGCGAAAGCCCTTGGGGGTTTCGGCGCGGGGACGGCGGATTTTCGCGTCGGACATGGCTGTTGGCCCTTCGATCTTTGCCGGCCATCCTGTAACGGATGGGGGGGATGGCGGCAAGCGGCACGGGGGGATGATGGACCGGATTGAAAGCGTGGAAGAGCGGGTGGCACACCTGCAGCGTGCGGTGGATGATCTGTCGGATGTGGTCAACGCGCACCGAAACGACATTGACCGGCTGACCCGGCTGGTCGGTTTGCTGGTGGCACGAGAGGCCGAACGCGAGGACGGGGCGGGGGATGCACTTGCCGCCAACGTCAGGCCGCCACATTGGTGAGAAGCGCTTTCGCGGTGGATTATCCGGCGCTTGCGGTGACATTGGCGCTGGGCGCGCTGGGCGGTGTGGCGGCGGCGGCACTGGGTGTGCCGCTGGGCTATCTGCTGGGGTCGCTGCTGGCGGTCGGCATGACAGCAGCCATGGGCTGGCGGCCCTTTGGCCGGGTGGTGACCATGCCGATGCGGCTGCGCATGTCGTTTGTGCCGGTGATCGGGGTGGCGATCGGGGGGGCGTTCACGCCGCAGGTCGCGCGCGAGGCTTTGGGCTGGGGGGGTTCCCTGCTGGGTCTTCTGCTGTTTGTGCCGGTGGCGCATGCGGTTGGATACTTGATTTTTCGCCGGGGCGGCTTGCCGCGGGTGGATGCCTATTTCAGTTCGTTGCCCGGCGGTCTGATTGAAAGCGTGCAGCTGGGCGAGGAAGCCGGAGCAGATGTGCGGCTGCTGACCGTTCTGCAATTCCTGCGGCTGATCCTGACCATCATCGCGGTGCCGCTGATCTTTGCCGGGGTCACAGGTCACGCGGTTGGATCGGCGGCCGGGGTCCAGATGGCCGGGGCGGATGTGGATCTTACTTTTCGCGATGTGCTGGTGCTGGTGGGGTGTGGTGGCCTTGGGGTCTGGCTGGCGCGACTTTGCAGGATTCCTGCCTGGATCATCACCGGGCCGCTGATCCTGTCGGCGCTTGCCCACGTGCTGGGCCTGGTGGAAGGCGTGCCACCGGGATGGCTGATCTCGGTCACGCAGATTGTGCTGGGCACCGGCCTCGGTGCGCGCTTTGCCGGCGTGAGCGGGGGCATGCTGCGGCGTGCGGGTGGCCTTGCGGTATTGAACGGAGCAGCGGTCATGGCGCTGGCTTATGCCTTTGCACTGGCACTGCATGCTCTGGTTGGGGAATCTGTGCCAGCGGTGTTTCTGGCGTTCGCGCCCGGCGGACTGGCAGAAATGAGCCTGATCGCGCTGAGCCTGAATATCAGTGCCATATATGTGACCACGCATCATGTGGTTCGGATTGCATTGGCGGTGGTTGCGGCGCAGATCGGGGCTCGGTGGTTTGCCAAGGCCTAGGGGCGGTTCTGGACAGGCGGGGGCTTGCATGGCACTAGAGGTGCAATCCGAGAAAGGCCCAAGCGCATGGCAGATATTACACCGCTTGCACTGACCGCCGACGCGCCT
>JBKBQB010000015.1:0-6866 GCA_046292785.1 Paracoccaceae bacterium | reverse complement strand
GGGTGGAAGGTGAGGCGCTGCTGACACTGGCGGGCGCGCTGCCCGGTGATTTTGCAGGTGCAGTGGCGGCTTTGCTGGACCTAAAGGGCCGGGCGGTGCTGTCGGGTATCGGCAAATCGGGCCATGTGGCGCGCAAGATCGCCGCCACACTGGCCTCGACCGGCACTCCGTCTTTGTTCGTGCACCCGGCCGAGGCGAGCCATGGCGATCTGGGCATGGTGACGCCGGACGATCTGTGCATCCTTTTGTCAAACAGCGGTGAAACCACGGAATTGCGCGACCTGATCGCGCATTGTGCGCGGTTCGACATTCCGCTGATCGGGTTTTCGCGCGATTCAGGCAGCACGCTGATGCGGGCGGCAGATTATCGGCTGACCATCCCCGATCTGCCCGAGGCCTGTGCGATCGGCATGGCCCCCACCACATCAACCACGCTGATGATGGGCCTGGGCGATGCTTTGGCGGTGGCGCTGATGGAGGCGCGCCGGTTCGAGGCCGACCAGTTCCGCACCTATCACCCCGGCGGCAAGCTGGGCGCGCAGCTGACCATGGTGCGGCAGGTGATGCACGGCGCGGTGCCGCTGGTGCCGCTGGATGCACCGATGCAGAATGTGGTGCAGGCTATGACTGCGGGCGGCTTTGGCCTGACCGGGGTGGTTGATGCACAAGGGCAGTTGGCAGGCGCGGTGACCGATGGCGATTTGCGGCGCAATATCGTCGGGCTACTGGACCGGACCGCGGGGGATGTGGCAACACGGGACCCGAAAACCGTGGCTCCGCAGACGCTTGCCGCCGAGGCCCTGGCGATTGTGAACAAATCGAAGATTTCTGCGCTGTTTGTCTGTGAAGACGGGCGGCCGGTCGGGATCGTGCATCTGCACGATCTTTTGCGCATAGGCGTCGTGTGAGGAAATGATGGATCAGCAAACTGTAACTGTGGGTGACATTTCGATTGGCGGCACAGCACCGATCGCGCTGATCTCGGGCCCTTGCCAGCTGGAAAGTTCGGCCCACGCCCGGATGATCTGCGAGGGATTGCTGGAGGCCTGTGCGCCCACGGGAACAAAATTCATCTTCAAAGCCAGCTATGACAAGGCCAACCGCTCCTCGCTTGGCACCAACCGGGGATTGGGGATGGAGATGGGGTTGCGCATCCTGTCCGATATCCGCGCCGAATACGGTGTGCCGGTGCTGACAGATGTGCACGAACCGGCGCATTGCGCGATTGCAGCGGAAGCGGTGGATGTGCTGCAAATCCCGGCGTTTCTGTGCCGTCAGACCGATCTGCTCTTGGCGGCGGGCGAGACCGGATTGGCGATCAACATCAAAAAAGGCCAGTTTCTCGCGCCTTGGGACATGAAAAACGTGGCGGCCAAAGTGGAAAGCACCGGCAACCGGCGGATCCTCTTGTGCGAACGTGGCACGTCATTTGGCTACAATACGCTTGTAACCGACTTCCGGGGGCTGCCAACGATGGCTGAAACCGGCTGGCCGGTGGTGTTCGATGCCACCCATTCGGTGCAGCAGCCCGGTGGCTTGGGCGGCAGCTCCGGCGGGCAGCGGCAGTTTGCGCCAGTTCTGGCGCGGGCGGCCTGTGCCGTGGGGGTGTCGGCGTTGTTCATTGAAACGCACGAAGACCCCGACACTGCGCCGAGTGACGGGCCGAACATGATCCACCTGCACGATATGAAGGCGCTGATCGGCACGCTGTGTGCCTTTGATCGTCTGGCAAAGGGTTTGTGACCATGGACGCCTGCATCATCATTCCCGCCCGCTATGCCAGCACGCGTTACCCCGGCAAGCCATTGGTGGCGCTGACCGGGGCCAAGGGAGTAGCGCGCAGCCTTATTGAACGCTCGGTCATGGCGGGGCGGGCGGCATCCTGCGGGCAGATCCCGATTTATGTCGCCACGGATGACGCCCGCATCGCAGACGAAGCACGCCGGATCGGGGCCGATGTGATCATGACCTCGGATACTTGCCGCAACGGCACCGAACGCGTGGCCGAAGCGGTGGCCGTTGCCGGGATCACGGCGGATATCGTGGTGAACCTGCAAGGAGATGCACCGTTGACCCCGGCTCATTTCGTGACTGCCCTGATAGAGGCCATGCGGACGGACCCGGATTGCCAAATGGCCACGCCATTCCTGCGATGTGATCCCGAGACCGTGGAAAACCTGTTGATGGACCGCCGCGCCGGGCGCGTGGGGGCGACCACCGTGGTTGCCGACCGCGTCGGTCGGGCGCTTTACTTCTCCAAAGAGGTGATTCCTTTCACAAATGGGCGCGGCATCGTCAACGGCAAAGTGCCGGTGTTCCATCATGTCGGCGTCTATGCCTATCGCCCCGCCGCTCTGGCGGCCTATCAGGCATGGGAGCCGGGGCCGCTGGAGGGGCTGGAAGGTTTGGAGCAGTTGCGCTTTCTGGAAAACGGCCATCCGATCAAGATGGTGGAGGTGTCTGCGCCCGGTGCAGTGTTCTGGGAATTGAACAACCCAAGCGACGTGCCGCTGATTGAGGGGTATCTTTCGCGGATGGGATGGGATTGACACGCTTGGCCTGGGATTTCGAACTGGATGCGGGGGGGCTTTTGTGCCCTTTGCCGGTGCTAAAAGCGCGCAAGCGGCTGTTGGGAATGGAACCGGGGCAGGTTTTGCGCGTGCTGGCCACCGACGCCGCCTCGGTTATCGACATTCCGCATTTCTGCGATCAGTCGGGCGACATATTGCTGTCGTCGGAACAGGTTGGCGCTGTGCAGGTGTTTTTGATCCGAAAGGCTTCACCCCAGCGACCCCAGCAATAGACTGCCGTGGCCTGCGCCAAGGATCCAGCCCTCTTCTGGCACGGGCTGGTCGATTGTGAACATGCGTTCCAAATGACGTTCTGAAAGGTTCAGCAGGGCCATCGCCAGCAACCTGACCTGAGCCTCATCCGGCACCATTCCGGTTGTAGCAACGAGGCGGCGCACGGGGTTGGCCAGCAGCGAAGGATACACTTCGGCCAACACAATCGGGGTTGATGGGGTCTGAAATGGCCAAATCGCCACCTGACCGGCGAAATGCTGTCGTAGCCGCTCCAAAACAGGCAGACCCGTCAAAACCTGCGCCCCAACGGCACCTGCGCCTGCCAGTTGCCACACAGGCTTTGGTAAAGATCCCGGTCCGCGTGCCGCAAGATCAGTGGCGCGATGCTCGGGGAAATCAAACTGATGCAAGGGCTTTAGACGCGGCAAGCCATCGATCTGGGCCTTCTCGCCATTTCCCCAGAATGGACCATCGCTGGAAAAAAGGCCATTCATGCCAGCCGCGACATGCCGATAGTTGCTTGTATTCGTCGGCGTTTCGCAGACCCGTTCGGCCAGCCAACTCCACCATGCCAGTGCTTCGGGTTGACCCGTCACATGCTTGATAAACCCTTGCGGCGCACCAAAGGAAATATCCACGCCAAGCAACAAGCGATGACTATGTGCCAACGCATTGCTGATCATCTGGAACAAGGTCTTTTCAGCGATGGACCGGGTGGGAATATTACAGGCGGTGCATCCACTGATTGTGGCTTCGCCCAGCCAGATGGAATCCTTTCCGCGCCGTGGTCCTTTTGCAGCCGACCAGTCAAGAACTGCGACGCGATCAAACATCATGACGCTGCTGTGCTACAAGAAGGTCCTCGGGTGTGTTGATGTTGAAAAACGCCTCGTCTTTTTGGTCGAACAGCACCGCAACCGCCTTGTTCTGTAGTGCCCAAGCGATCACTTTGCGCTGTCCGGCAAGCACGTCGCGGCGCAAGGCATGGCGCAGATCTACCGGCCAAAGGCCAAACGTGGGATGCCAGTCAAGGGCTGTTCCGGTCCCGGTCGCGGCAATAGCTATGCCATCAGGATTTTGCGCCTTGCCGAGGCGTTCAACCAGATCGGCGGGGAAAAACGGCGTATCCGCGGCAACAGTCGCAACCGAGCGCGCGCCGAGCGAATGGGCCCAATCCATCGCTGCAAGCACCCCTGCCAATGGTCCGGGAAATCCGGGTATCGGATCAGGCAGCACGGAATAATCAAAGGCTGAAAAGCGCGAGACATCGCCATTGGCATTGATTGCCAGTCGTTCAACTTGGGGCGCCATACGTGCGAGGACGTGTTCAAGCAGGCGTTTTTTGCCCAATACCAGCAGAGCCTTGTCGCCCCCGCCCATGCGCCGTGATTGCCCGCCTGCCAGAACAACGCCCGGTGTTTTCGGGTCTTGCATGATTTCACCTGCTCAGATTGACGCGCTTTTTCTGACGGACGATATCATGTAACCGGAACCATCGGCTTTCAAGAGGCGGAGTTCGACCATCAATGCTGGGATTCGTGACTGTTTCGGAGCGCGGGGAGGGTGACCGGCTTCTGACCCGTGTAGCGCAGCGTATGGCTTCTGCGGCTATATCCGTTGGCGGTGTGGTCCAGATCAACAGCGAGATCGGGCCGGATCAACCCTGTCAGATGGATTTGCAAATGCTGAGCGATGGCAGCAGGATCAACATCAGCCAGAACCTTGGCCGCCATTCGGGCGGATGCCGACTGGACCCTGCCGGATTGGAGGGAGCGGTCGGTCAGGTGGCAGCCACACTCGTATCTTCACCGCCGCAACTCTTGTTGTTGAATAAATTTGGTAAGCAAGAGGCGGAGGGCCGTGGATTTCGCCCGGTCATCGGTCAAGCCTTGGCACTAGAGGTGTGCGTGCTGATCTGCGTTTCTGATCAATACAGGGCTGCCTTCGATCTTTTCGCGGGGGATTTTGCTACGGCGCTGACCTCAACAGAAGACTCCGTCATGCAGTGGTGCGTCTCGCAGATCGGCACCCTAAATCGCTATTGAGCATTCTTGGCCGGGATCCCAGAAAGTCGCGACTTCAAGTCACCGCTGCTCGTTGTCCGCAAGCAAAGGAGTCGCCGACAGCAATGCAGCAATGGCTTGTCGGGTTGCTGCACTTTGTTCCAAACGTTGCATGCTTGCCTGCAACGGAGCTGACGCCGTTTGTTCGTCAGGCTTTATCAACGATGCGGCGACCGTGCCCCAGGCATCCGATAGGGTATCTGAGCCCGGATCGCTCGACGACGTCGAAAATGCGGTCCAGTTTCGTGCCCAGCGTTGGGAACGGGTAGCGCCGTCGATGTCGCCTGCCTGTCGCTGGATGAGCGCCGCGGTTTGATAATCACCCAGAGCCGTATAAGCTGTCGCCATGAAAGTCGGGTCGGCCTGTGGCAATTGCGCCGCCATCAGCCGCAGCGCAGCACGTGCGTCTCCCTTTGCCAATGCAATTCTGGAAGCAAGAGTCGGATCGGCCTCATCACGAGAGAGCCAGTCCGACGCCGCATTGGGAAGGCCCGCGTTCAGCAACCGTTCCGCAATCTTGCTGCGGGTCGCCAGCGGCACACTGGCACGCCGGGTTGGTTCTGTACCAACGGCGAACAGCAGCAATTGGGATTCGGCGCCGATTTCGGAAAGCAGCATCCAGACATCCCCTTCCAGCGCTGGTGTATCTTGGGCCCATACAAACGCGGAGGCGAAATCGCCCCCCAAGGCTGCCCCATGGCTCATCGCACGGTCAATCTGAGGCCGGAGCGCGCCGTTGCCATGTTCAAACGCGATCGCCTCAAGCGCAGCAATATCTCGTCCTTCCAGAGGTTTACGCATTTGAAAGCGCGCTTCGACCAGTGTGAATAGGGTGGCTAACGCTGTTTGCCCCGTGGCATCGGTTGGCAAAAAAGATTCGGCGGCGGTGGGGTCTCCCTTTTTAAGGGCCTGAGTTGATTGAAGGAGTTTGACAGTGGGATCCTTCGGCTGTGCCGCGCGCCCAAATGATTGCCCGACAACTTCGGAGTTGGCGGAATCTCCTGCCTTGAGCAAACGCATCGCTGTATCGGGGCCAAGCAACACGCGTAGATGAGCAGGGAGTGACAGAAATGCTCTGCTGATCGCTGCGCCGTTGACATGTGAGAGCGGTTTGTCCGTCGGTGCGGCCAGCAACGCCCAAAGAGCAGCGGCGGACTCACAGCTTTGCATCCCCTCAAAGGGATTGTCTGGCACAGGATCTCCATCAACCAAAAAGGACAAGCCCATCCGGGTCGTATCCATGCGCTCTCTTGGCAGAATGCTGGTCAGTATCAGGCGTGCCTCAGCCCCGAAGCTGAAAAAAAGATGCATGTCGACGGCATTTAGCACGCGCTCTGGCTCCGGAGTATCAAACTCCGTCAACATCGATGCGCGCACCCGAGCGAGTTCAAATGCTGCATCCATAGAAAGAGCTTCACCGCCGATTTCCAGATCGGCTGTGTTGGGGCAAGTGTCGCCATCTGCCGTGAGGTCTGCGCGAACATCAGCGCCGGATGACACTGCGATGCCCGGCAGTTCGCCCAAAGCCGCGCGTGCGTTTTCGGGCGTGGAGGCCGAGGGCGCGCCAGTTGCTGGGCGCAGACGTTCCATGTCGACCACACCGTTGGTCGCGCCACGCCCGATTTCTTCGGCCAGCATGTTGCGAAAGCCATTCAGCTTCAATTCCACCTCAATTCCTGGCGGCGCCACCGATCTTTTTACAAAGGTCTGCCTGGACGCCACACGGGTTTGCTCGAGCCATTCATAAGTTGCGCTCGTCTCTGCGCTTGGGCGCGGGCGAGGTTGCTCCACATATTTGGTCGGTGTTGTCTTCGTGCCGTTTTGTAAGGAAGCTTCAAAGCTGGAGGCCAATGGCGGATCCCCATCTCTTATGTCGAGGGGCTCTGTTGCACAAATCCTGTGAGGGATTCATCTTGTGAATCCAGCGTGATAGCTGGGTGGCATGAGCAGACCGAACACACCGACCTACAAGACCCTGAACTGGCCCGCTTACAACAAG
>JBKBQB010000014.1:0-74652 GCA_046292785.1 Paracoccaceae bacterium | reverse complement strand
GAAGACAGCGCCCTCTGCGGCGCGGCGGTTCGCCTGATGCGGCGGCGTCTGTTTATGGCGTCTGTCGCCCTGCTCTGGCCGGGCTATCTGGTTGCGCAGGAGGCCAACCCGTTTGCCGGCGTATGGCCAACGACCGATTTTTCGCGCCTTGGGATCGACCTGGCCGAGGTGATTTCGGGTGGGCCGCCAAAGGATGGTATTCCCGCCCTGTCGACCCCCCGTTTCAGGGCCGCTGCTGCGGAGTCCCGGCTGGCGGACCGCGAGCCGGTGATGACCGTCGCCCTGCCGGGGCAGACGGCGCGGGCCTATCCGATCCGCTATCTGATGTGGCATGAAATCGTGAATGACAGCATCGGGGGCGTGCCCGTGCTGGTCACGTTCTGCCCGCTGTGCAACACCGGCATGGTATTCGACCCCAGGCTCGATGGTGTTGCGCTGACCTTCGGTGTGTCTGGCCTTTTGCGCCATTCGGACATGATCATGTATGATCGCCAAACCGAAAGCTGGTGGCAGCAGGCGCTGGGGCAGGGCATTGTGGGCACCCATCGGGGGCGTGAGTTGACGCAGCTTCCCGCGGTCATGGAAAGCTGGTCGGCGTTTCGTGCAGCCCATGCGGATGGTCTTGTGATGGACGAACCCGACTGGTCGCGCAGCTATGGCAGCAACCCTTATGTCGGCTATGACACCTCGCGGCCGTTTCTGTATCAGGGCGAAGATCCACCGCATGGCATCGGCCCGTTGGAACGTGTTGTCCGGGTCGGCAACCTGGCCTGGCCCTTGACGCGGCTTTCGCGCCTGGGCGAGGTGCGCGAGGCAGGCCTGATCCTGACATGGGCCGAAGGGCAGGCTTCGGCACTTGACAGCCAACGGCTTGGGGCCGGGCGCGAGGTGGGCAACATCCGTGTGCGCGACGGCCGGGGCCGCGATGTCGTGCACGACATCCCTTTTGCCTTTGCCTTTCATGCCTTTCATCCTGATGGGGTCTGGATGCTGGGAAACTGACCGAAGTGGATCGGGTCCCGTGTCGCGGCGCCGCTTTTCAAAGGGGGGAAGCGCCCACCCCCGCGCTAGGGGCAGGCGCGCGCCGATCAGTCTACGCTGTAGGGCGCAAAGACCGCATCGACCGGCGTGCCACCCAGGTGGTTGACGGTGTTGGAAAACGTCTTGCAGGCGATGGCAAGCACGACACCCAGAACCTGCTGTTCGCCATACCCCGCAGCAAGGAAGGCATCCACCGCCGGCTTGCCCGGATTGCCGCGTGACAGCACCATCGCCTCGGTAAAAGTGGCAACAGCTTGCAGCTTGGCATCCGGAAGATCCTCGCCCGCGCGCAAGGCGGCCAGGCTGTCGGCGGGCACGCCCGACATCTTGTCGGCAATCATCGAATGGGCGGCGGTGCAATAGGTGCAGCCGTTCACCCGGCTGATGGTCAGGAACACGGTTTCCTGCTCGGCCGGTGTAAAGCCCGCCTGCGTGCGGAACGCATCATAGGTTGACAGATATCCCGCCAGAACCGGCGGCAGCTTCGCCATATAGCCATACATGTTGGGCAAAAAGCCCAGCTTTGCCTTGGCACCTGACAGCAGGGCCTGCGCCTCGCCGGTTGCGGACTCGAGCGTCTCGGGGGTCATGTCAAGCAGGGGAATTCTCGCCATGCTGGTCTCCATCTATAAAGAATGACCGTTCTATAAATTGAAAGCCGGGTCGGGAACAGCTAATTACAGAACGGAATGTTCAAAAACGGGTGATATCAGGTGCCGGAAATTTCGACGGCCAAAGCGCGCGGCCGACCGAAAGGCTTCGACGACCAGTCGGCGCTTGAAGCGGCGACGCGCGTGTTCTGGCAAGCGGGGTATGACGGCGCATCGGTGGATCAGCTGTGCCGCGCCATGACCATGCCGCGCGCAAGCCTTTATCAATCCTATGGCGGCAAGGAGGGATTGTTTCTTGCGACAATCGCCCACTATGCCCGGTCCCGCATGGGCCCGCTTATTGCAGCCCTTGGGCCGAACGGGTCATTGCACGATGATATGACCGACTTTTTCGCCGAGGTTGTCAGGCTGGCCACCGCAGACCCGGAAACGCCGGGTTGCCTGATTTCTTGCGTGCTGGCGGATGCCGCAGGCACCAATTCGGCCTTCCGCGACGAACTTGATCGCCGCTATTCCGGCCTGGAAACCCGATTGGCCGACCGGCTGCGCCAAACCACATGGCGCGCCGATGCGCCCGTTTCACCAGACGCCGCCGCCGGGCTTGCCGCAGCAACGGCCCGCGGGATCATGCTGCGCGCAAGGTCAGGCCAAAGCGCGCAGGATCTCGCCCCGGTCGCGGCGGCAGCGGTTGCAGCATTGATTCATTTTTCGGACTGATCCGCGCCTTTGGAAATGACCTTCCACAGATGGGTATAGCGATAGTTGCGGCGCATCTCGTCGGTCATGTCTGTCACCCGCACATGCCGCTTGATCCCGGCGCCTTCCAGAATCCGGTTCATGAAATTGTAAAGTGCTGTGACCGAGATGATGTCGAACAGCCCCTCTTCGGTGAAGCCGGCGTCATAGACGGCCTGCGCATCCGCCTCGCCCGTGCCGGCCGGGTCCACCGTCAGCCGCCGCACAAAGGCCAGCACCGGGCGCATACGGGCGGCGATGCCGGGATGATCCAGATCGATCTGCACAGTGCCGAACACCTCGGCCGGGATGCCCCAGGCCTTGGCGTGATCGCGGTGGGCGCAAAAGCAATAGTGGCAGTCGTTCAGCGACGACACATAGGCCGCAATCAGTTCGCGCTCGGCCACGGTCAGCTCGCTGTCGTTGCGCAGGATCGCATCGTGATATTCCAGCAGCGGTAAAATACCGCGCGCGGGAAATTTCTTGAACAGGCCGAGAAGTTCGAGGTTCGGGATCGACGGGAAATGTGACATCCGATTTCCTTGAAAGGCGGCGGGTTGGTCTGGAATGAGGGTGTTGATTCGGCAAGATGGGATGATCTGGAAGGGCTCTTGCGCAGTCATGCAACCCTGTTTGCCGCTCTCATTTGCGCAACACAAAATGTTGAATATCCGCCATTCCTGTTCGTGAACACGGTCGGCTCACTCAGTCGTGCGTCACCGAAATGTAACATGCCACCTGGACCCATCCACATTGGCACAGTTGCGGGCGATTTGGTAAGATAGGGCCGTTACACGCTTTTTCGGGAATTTCTGCGTGATCCGGCGCGAGCCCAAGGTGATTTCACACAGAACGATTGGTCAGGCACGGTGAAGTCATCGGAAGGCAACATCGCCCCCGGTGAAACCCAAGACAAACCCATTCCTGAAAGGAAATCGTCATGAAACGCTTCATCATCGCCGCAGCCATTCTGTCCACTCTTGGAACCTCGGCATTTGCCATGGTTTCCAAAGAACAGATCCCGTTCTATCTGAAGCAGCAAATCGTGCAGATGGTCCCGAACGCTGATCTGAACAACCTTACTACCACTCAGGTCGCTGCGATCTACGGCCTGTTCGCGCAAGGCGGCAGCAACGGTGCCTTGGGTGAACGCCCCGGCGCGCTTAAAGTCATCCTTGCCTGGGATTGATGTGTTTTGTGCAGCGGGCTGGCGGATGTGTTCGGCAGCCCGCAGACACTGGCGGGCTCCGGCCCGCTTTTTTACCGTGAACCGCTTGTCAAAAGCCCCTTTCGTGTCGGGTGTTTCAAATCGGCAGTGGGCCTTCGGCCCATTCCAGGAGATGCGGATCGAAGCCATCGGCAAGGTGTGGCTTGCTGATCTGGAACCAGGGCGACAGATCGAAATCGCGCGGCGTGAACAGGGAATAGTGGCGGATATGCAGAATTTCGCTCCGCGCATAGGTCGACCCCCGGCGCGCTTTCACAGCCCGCACATCCGGCAGGATCGGATAGCGCACCGACTGGAAGGCCTGCGCGATCAGCGATGAACAGATGGCCCGTGTCGGATCGCCTGACCCGATGGCCAGCATCCGCCGGCGCCAGCGCACGGGAACCGGTGGGTTGGGCAGGAAATAGCGCAAGAGATCAAAGATGTTGCGCATGTCGTATTTCAAGCCGATCCGTGCGGCCATGTAATCGGTCACGGCACGGCGTTCCTCGGGCGTCAGACCCACCGGCCGACAGATGCGGGTGTTGTAACGCGCGTATTTGCCCAGAGGGGCCGACACACAGCCTTCGCCCAGATTGACCTCGATCAGGCGGTGCGGTTCTGCATCGGCGCCCTGGCCCGCAAAGCGGTTTCCGACATACATCGCGGCATGGGACCAGGTAGATTGGGTCAGATACTTGATGGCGTTCGACACCCGTTCGCGCCCCTCGATCAAAAGCACGTCGCCGGGGCGCAGCACGCGGCACAGGGTTTCGAAATCTGACGGTGTAAAGGGCGTGTAGCCCGCGGACGGGGCGGTGAGCCTGTGCGCCAGCCTGCGCCCGATCCCGTCGAGCATCCCGTCGATCCCTGCGCCGTTTCCGGGTGCCATCACGCGCCCTCCCTGTGCCGTTGCCTTTCCAGTCTGGCTCGGACTCCCGGCGGTTTGCGACAGCACGTCTGGGGCGAGGATACCTCTGCCACCGCCTTGACGGTGCAAAGTCCGGCCCGCTGCGCCGAGGCCCCCGGAACCACGCTTGCCAGCAGGGCAAAGGGCAATTCAGGTGACATGAGACCCCGGCGCGGGCTGGCTGTCTTAAATCAGTATGTCAGGTGGTCAGTGGTGAAGAGAAGGTCTTCGCCACCGCCCTGATGGCAAGCGATGCAACCCTCATTCATTCCCTTTGCGATCTGGCCTGCCATGCCGGCGCCGTCGGGCATCTTGTCCAGCGATCCATCAGGCAGATATTTGACCCAGAACCAGTCCTTGTTGTCGGCGTCAAACCCTGCCTCGCGGCGGAACATGACGGTGTAGGCTCCAAGATGTTTGTCTGGGTCGGTCAAAGCCTCGTCTGCGGTTACGCCCATCGGGCCGAAGTTGCGCTTGACCACAAGATCGCCGGTATGGCCGTTGATCGTGGCCGTGGTGTAGAAAGTCTCCAGCATCATGCCGTGCGGATCGGTGCCTTCATAGGGAAGCGTGCGGACCATGCCCGGCCCAGCCAGCTTGGATGCGGTCATCACATCCCAGATGAGCTTGGCATATTCGGCATCGGCGTCCGAGCCGAATGGCATCGGCATGTCCTGCGCTTGGGTGGTTGTCGCCCCCAGGAAAAGTGCGGTCGCAAGAATGATTTTTTTCATGATGTCCTCCAAGACGTGTACAAAGAAGTCCATCGACGGGGGCATACCGTTACAAGCGCCCAATCACGAAAGTGCGGGCGGCATTGCCGCATCACGATTTTGGTCCGGTGGACAATTCCCTTTGTGCCAAAGGCACTTTGGCTAAGGCTGGATGTTGTGGTGATCGGTCGGAGCGTGGGTGCGGGGTTGCCCTGCTTGTTACAAACGGCACTGGCGCGGCCCTGCATTTTGCTGTCAATGCCGCCCGCTTCGGGGCTGTGGCGTGGTTCCGCCACCCCCTAGCCCTGATGCTCGGGGCCGATGCCCTGGAACATTGCGCGCAGATCGACCGTGCCGCGCGTGCCCACATCGGCGAAATGCCGGTCCAGCCAGGCGGCGGCGGTTTCGCGCCCCAGATCGCGCAGATGGGTCAGGAAGGCCCATTCGGCATTCATCTTTGACGACGCCCCCAAAGGCAAAAGCGCGCGCTGGTTTTCGATGATGTGGATGTTGGCCCGACGATAGTGGGCAGGGTCCAGCTTGCCGTGCTCGATCAGCCGCGCGACAAAGTCGATGGACCGCAGTTCCTTGAGCAGGCTGCTGTTGAAGGTGATCTCGTTCAGCCGGTTCTGGATGTCATGCGCGCTGCGCGGCACGCCCTTGCGCTCGATGGGGTTGATCTGGATGATCACGGTGTCGGCGGTATCGCTTGTCGTGTGGAACGGGAACAACGCCGGATTGCCCATGAAGCCGCCATCCCAATAGGGCACGTTGTCGATCATCACCGCCTTGAACATATGCGGCAGGCAGGCCGAGGCCATGACCATATCAACCGTCAGGCTGTGGCTGTCGAACACCTTGACGCGCCCGGTTTCCACATTGGTGGCCGAGATGAACAGCCGGATGCCCATGCAGTGACGCACACAGTCGAAATCAATGCACGCCTCGACCAGATCGCGCAGCGGGTTCATGTCCAGCGGGTTAAGTTGGTAGGGGGAGAACATCCGCGACATCATGTCCATCATCTGATAGCCGGGCGAGCGTTCCAGGCTCCAGTATCCCATCATCACGTCGATCGGGGCGCGTTTGATCGGGGATTTCTGCGCGGCCTCGCTGATCGCAAACCAGAACTGGTGCAGCTTTTCGCGCGCGCCGTCCGGCCCGCCTGCGGTAAACCCGTCGGCCAGCGCCACGGCGTTCATCGCACCCGCCGATGTGCCCGAGATGGCCGCAATTTCCAACCGTCCATCTTCCAGCAGATGATCCAGCACGCCCCAGGTGAAGGCGCCATGCGAGCCGCCGCCCTGAAGCGCCAGATTGACGCGTTTCGGGGCGACAGTCGATTTGCGGGGGGGATCGGTGATCTGTGCCATCACTGTGCCGTCCAGCCGCCATCAACCGGCAAGGCGGTGCCGGTGATGGACGCTGCCCCATCCGTGGTCAGGAACACCGCCAGCGCGGCGATTTCCTCGACGGTGGCGAATTTCCGGGTCGGTTGTGCGGCCAGCAGCACCTCGCGGACGACCTGTTCCTCGGTCATGTTGCGCGCCTTTGCGGTTTCGGGGATCTGCTTTTCCACCAGCGGCGTCCAGACATAGCCGGGGCAGATCGCGTTGACGGTAATGCCCTGTTCGGCCACCTCGAGCGCGACGGTCCTGGTCAGGCCCAGCAGGCCATGCTTGGCCGCGACATAGGCCGATTTGAACGGCGAGGCGACAAGCGCATGCGCCGAGGCGATGTTGATGATCCGCCCCCAGCCCTTGGCCTTCATGCCCGGAACGGCGGCCTTGATCGCGTAGAACGCGGCCGACAGGTTCAGGTTGATGATGGCCTGCCATTTGTCATCGGGGAAATCCTCGACGGGCGACACGAACTGGATACCGGCATTGTTCACCAGCACATCGACGCTGCCATAGCGTTCTTCCGCCCCCGCCATCAAACTGACGACCCCGGCAGGGTCCATCAGGTTGGCGCGGTCATAGCGCGCCTTGACGCCGAAATCGGCCTCGATGGCGCGGCGGATCGGGTCCACCTGATCCTCGGGCTCGATCCCGTTCAGGACCAGGTTCATGCCCGTGGCGGCAAGCCCGCGCGCGATGCCAAGCCCGATCCCACTGGACGATCCGGTGACAACGGCTGTTTTCTTCAGGCTCATGTCTAGGCTCCAGTCGGGTTCATGTAATCGTGGATCACGCGGCCATAGGGCAGCGTCAGGTCGGCCTTGAAATGCCGCCCCTCCACCACGCGGCGCACGGGAAGGTCGGCCACCGGCGCGTTGATATGCGGGATCAGATGCAGGCGTGCCGGGCCGGAATAGTGAAAGTGCATGGTGATGTCGGTCAGGGTGTAGGCCACCAGTTCGGCGATGCGCGTCACCCCGGACACGCAGGGAATGATCTTGAGGTTGACAGAGGTCTTGCGCAGATGCGCCCCGCGTTTTGCCGGGTCGGGGGCCATGCGGTCCTCATACTTGTAGGTCATGGTCCCCATCGCAACCCGTTCGCCCGCGTAGGCCAGCGTGCCGGTCAGCGTGTCGGTGCGCACCTCCAGCCGGGGCTCGCCCCAGCGTTTGGGAAAGCCCCAGATCTCGCGACCCGCCGTGATCGGCGGTTCGGCGTTCAGGAACATCATTGCGGTGTAGTTGACCGGCTCACCCTTCCACAGGCAGGGGATCACCACGCCGGATTCGTGATAAGCGCCAAAGCCGGTGCTGTCGGGCATGGCGATCCATTCGTAGTGGACCTGCCCGGACCCATCGGGTTCCAGCGGTTCGGGCACCATGGCGCGGATGGCATCCGGGTCCGACTCGTAGGTGATGATCAGATATTCGCGGTTCACAAATCGGTAGGGTCCACGCGGATAGCTGGGGTTTGCGGGCGGCATGGCCGACAAGGACAGGACATCAGTTGGGGTCATGCGGTTTCCTTTTGCGGTTCCAGATCGGTGCGGATAATGGCCTGCCCGTGCAGCGTCTTGTGCACCGGGCATTTGTCGGCAATCGCCAGCAGGGCGGCGCGCTGGTCGTCGGTCAGATCGCCTGACAGGCGGATCACGCGGTGAAACACATCGACCTTGGCCTCGCCCTTGTCGCACTCCTCGCAATCCTCGGTGTGACAGCGGTCGTGGCTGACGTCGCAAGACACATGCGCCAAGGGGATGCCCTTGCGCCGGGCATAAAGCCGGATGGTCATCGCGGTGCAGGCCCCAAGGCCCGCCGCCAGCAACTGATAGGGGCTTGGCCCCAGATCGGTGCCGCCCATCGCAAGCGGTTCATCCGCGATCATCTGATGGCGGCCCGCCACCACAATATCTTGCCGAAAGCCCGACGCCTCGGCTTCGGACACGCGGACCACGCCTTCGGGGGCGTCCGGGGCGATCGGCTCCGGTGCAAGCTCCAGATAACGCCGCGACCACGAGGCGATGACCTCGGCCACATATTCGGCATCCTCCTCGCGGGTCAGCAGGTGGTCGGCCCCGTCGAGCGAGACAAAGCTTTTGGGATGCTTTGCCGCCCCGAAAATCCGGCCTGCATTGTCGATGCCGACCGTTGCATCAAGCGGTGCGTGCAGCACCAGAAGGGCGGCGCCCAAGTGGGGCAGGGCATCCGTGAGCGAGGCCGAGGAGATGTCATCCAGAAAATCCCTGCGGATCTCGAAGGGCCGCCCCGCCAGATCGACCATGGCGCTGCCATTCGTGCGGATTTCATCCAGCTTGCCACCAAAATTCTCGGCGACATGGCCCGGATCAAACGGCGCGCTGATCGACACGACAGCCCGCAGGCCCGGCAGATCGGGTGCTGCCTTCAGCACCGCCGCCCCGCCCAGCGAATGCCCGATCAAGAGTTGCGCGGGCAGTCCGCGGCTTTCCATGAACGCGGCAGCCAGCAGCAGGTCGGCCACGTTGGAGCTGAAATGCGTATTGGCAAATTCGCCCCCCGAATGGCCAAGCCCGGTGAAATCGAACCGCAGGACGGCGATCCCCAGCGCGGCAAGCCGCCCCGAGATCCGTCGGGCCGCCGCGATATCCTTGGAACAGGTAAAGCAATGCGCGAGTATCGCTGCCGCCCGCACCGGCCCGCCGGGCAAATCCAGCCGCGCCGCAAGGGTATCGCCGGAGTGCCCGGTAAACGTGACCTTTTCGCTTTTCATTGTGGAAGGTTCCTATCGTAAATTGGTACAAGTGAACCGGGTGCGATGTCTATCATCGCACCCGGTTGAAACGATCAGGCAAAGGCGGGTTTGGCTTGCGCCTGATAGACCGCGCCCAGAACCGCGCCAAAGATGATGTGCAGCACCAGTGTCATCATCGGTGCCATGATGCCCATGGCCATCCCGAACAGACCGGCGCCCGCCATCGGCATGACCACGACCATCATGCCCAACCACGCCGCGATACCGAACAGGATAGCCTTCGTCACGGCACCTGCGCCGGGAATCACCCCGTAAAGCAGGGCAAAACCACCACCCCACGCAATCGTGCCGATCATGAAATGCCCGATCCACCCCATCAGCGCCGGAGCGCCCATCATGGCGCTGAGCATGGCGATCACATCGAGTTCGGGCATGATGCCCATCATCGTCTTGGCCACCATCATGGCCGACAGAACGACAGTCGCTACGAACCCGGCCACAAGGCCGGCTTTGATATTCTGCATGTCTTTGGTCCTTCCCGAGGGCGTCAGCCGCCCGATTGCTTCTGTGGGTGAAGCTGAGAAAGGATGGCCGAGATGCGCGCGTCATCAGCGTCCGGCTGATCGTCCGGCGGCACCGCGACCTGCGTCAGGTCACGGGTTGTGCGCATCTGTTGGGTGAACGCCCCGCAGCCTTTGCACATGGCCAGATGCAGACGCATCTGAAGTGCCTCGAACACACCAAGTTCCCCATCGATCAGGGCGCTTGCGCGCTCGGCAACTTCCTTGCAACTCAGCATCCGATTGTTCCTTTTTCGAGCCTCACACCGAAAGGACAGTCCGGGCCCGGAATTGTTACATACCTGCTGAAAATATGTCTTTGGGGCAAAGTCACAACCTCTTGCCCGCGATGGCGGTATCCAGCGCCTTGCGCACCGAAAGCCGCGCACGGTGCAGAAGCACCCGCATGTTGCCTTCGGTGATGGCAAGGATCGTGCAGACCTCGGCCGGGTCCAGATCCTGCTCTGCGCGCAGGATCAGCACGGACCGTTGCGCCGGTGGCAGGGTTTCGATCGCGGCCGTCACATGGGCCAGGATGCTGCGCCCTTCGACGATGCGCTCGGGCGTCAGATTTTCCCATAATTCGGGCATGTCTTTCCAGCGACCGCGCCCATCGAAGGCCGCGGCAAGACCGTCCTCTTCGCCCTCGCCGTCGAATGAAACGGTGCGGCCATCGCGGGTGGCCCGCGACCGGGCCTTGTTCACAAGAATCGCAAAGATCCAGCCAGCCAGCGACGACCGCCCCTCAAATCCTGAAATGCCCTTCAGAACCGCAACCCAGGTGTCTTGGACAACCTCTTCCGCCGTCGCCCGGTTGCGCACGATCCCCTTGCACATGCGGACCATCGCGGCGTTGTGCTTGCGATAGACCCCTTCGAAGGCAACCCGGTCACCAGAACCCAGCCGTTCGACAAGAACCGTCTCGTCGAGCATGACCGATTTCATAAGACCCCTCACCTTGTTTGCGTGCAGTTTGCAGAACAAACATTCTGAAAGTCTAGCCTAGAGTTGGGCTATTGTGATTTTGTGTAGGCATTTGCACGTAAAAGGGTGTTCAAGCGCACACTTCGCCAATTGCGGTCAGGCCCGTCCGAGCCTACTTCAACCAGCCGATGCCCGAACCGGTGGCGGCGTAACCAAGGCGGAAACCCACTTAGAAAACGCCCGGCAACTGTGCAGATCAACCGAACCACCTCTGTATGGCCATTCGGCATTTGTTCCAAGAGGAAGGGATATCGGCATCGGCCGCGCGAACATGGCGTGGCAGGACCTGTTTGGAGTGACACAGTCGTTCTTGCGCAACAGAAAACAGGAGGGATCGGCGTTGCTGTTCGGGATGAACGCCCGGTTCGAGGATCACATCGGTCGTGTTGTCTTGAGGGCGCTGGGGGGCGAAATACGTGTGAAACTGCAGGGTCGCCGCCCCTAAGAAAATCGCCTTCAGCGCTTTATGGAATGATGGGCATCCTGTAAGTGTTGATCCTTGGCCATCGCAGCAGGACCTCCGTGAACGACAAACGACCGACCCTTGATGATATTGCCAGCATAGCGGGTGTCTCACGCGCGACTGTCTCTTTAGTGGTGCGGGGGTCGCCTCTGGTGGCTGATAAGACCCGGGCGCGGATTGAGCAGGTCATGGCCGATCTGGACTACATCCGGGATATCGGTGCCGCGCGTCTTCGCAATAACAGCAGCCGAACGGTCGGTTTGATCGTGCCCAATCTGGTAAACCCGTTTTTTACCGAGTTTCTGTCAGGCGTCGAGCAGGTCATGGGACAACATGACCGGGTTGTTCTGCTGGCAAACAGTGAGGACGAAGTGCAGCGGCAGGATGAGATACTCCAGAGGTTCCGTGGGCATGGTGTTGACGGCGTGATCCTGTGCCCCGCCGAAGGAACGGATGTCGCGCTTCCCAACCGCATGCAGCGGTGGCGTATGCCCGTTGTTCAGGCTTTGCGTGAGGTCGGCGACGCACAAACCGATTATGCGGGGGCTGATTACGTCGAGGGCGTGTGTTTGGCGCTACGCCATCTGGTTGGCAACGGGCATAAGCGCGTCGCGTTTTTGTCAGTCCGGGCCCGCACATCGGCACGAGAAGAACGATTGCAGGGATTTGCGACGGCATTGGCCGAAACGCAGGCTATGAACGCTGGTATCATAGAGACGGATCTGACGTGGGAAGATGCCTCTGCCGCCGCTGCAGCAGTTCTGGCACTGCAGACCCGACCCACGGCGGTTCTGTGCTTCAACGACGTGCTTGCCGCTGGTTTGATGCGAGGCTTGCGGCGCGCCGGCCAGCGGCCCGGACAGGATATTGCCGTCGTTGGCCTTGACGATCTGCCGCTGGCCGAATTGACTTTTCCGCCGCTGACCAGCGTGGCCATGTGTCCGGCACTGATCGGAGCGGGGGCCGCACGGTTGTTAGCGCGACGCCTGGCGGATCCGGAGGCGATGGTCGAGCGCTTCATCCAATCTCCTTATATCGCTGTCCGCCAGAGTTCTCAGGCATAAGCCGTGGTCAACAACGGATTGACACGCACGGTAAACTTGATTTAGATCGTTCTAAACAGTGATATCGACATATCCGCCGGGGAGGGCAGATGTATCAGTTCAACTTCCGACCCGTATTGGACAACCTGGATGCCCTGATTTATGGGGCATGGTTGACAGTACAGCTGTCTTTTACGGCAATGGTGATCGGGCTGGTCGTTTCAGTGCTTGGCGCGGTTGCAAAGACTTCGGGCATCCGTCCCTTGCGTTGGATTGTAGATGTCTACGTCGAAGTGATCCGCAATACGCCATTCCTGATCCAGATCTTCTTCATCTTCTTTGGCCTGCCCGCCGTGGGCATCAGCATGTCGCCGAATACGGCGGCGCTTGTGGCGCTGGTGATCAATGTTGGCGCTTACGGGACCGAAATCATCCGTGCGGGCATCGAATCCATCCCTCAGGGGCAGATCGAGGCCGGCCGAGCACTGGCCCTGACGCCCACGCAGATCTTTCGTCATGTGGTGCTGAAACCCGCATTGCGCAACATCTACCCGTCGCTGACCAGCCAGTTCATCTATCTGATGCTGACCTCCAGCGTGGTCTCGGTCATCTCGGCCAATGATCTGGCGTCGGCGGGGGCCGATTTGAATGCGCGGACCTTTGCCAGCTTCGAGATTTATCTGGTGCTGACGATC
Source organism: Paracoccaceae bacterium (assembly GCA_046292785.1). GTDB lineage: Bacteria > Pseudomonadota > Alphaproteobacteria > Rhodobacterales > Rhodobacteraceae > Pseudotabrizicola. The sequence goes on along the minus strand of JBKBQB010000014.1, from coordinate 61,560 downwards.
CTGTATTTCCTGCTCGCGCTTGGATTTTCGGCTCTTTTCGGCTCGTTGCGCCGGGCGTTCTTCAACTATCCGGCGGGGCGCTGACATGATCCGCGAATTTTCATCGGTCGATCTGATCTTCATCGTCATGGCGGTCCGCTGGACGTTGATCCTTTCGGCGGTCGCCTTCACGGGCGGGGCCATTGGTGGGCTGGTGCTGGCGTTGTCACGCACTTCGCGCAACACATTGCTGCGGCGGTTGGCGATGGGTTTCATTCAGGTGTTTCAGGGTACGCCGCTGCTGATGCAGCTGTTTCTGGTCTATTTCGGTCTGGCCGTTCTGGGCCTGCCGATCAACCCGCTGCTGGCGGCTGCGGTCGCGCTGACCCTGCATGCCAGTGCCTTTCTGGGCGAGATCTGGCGCGGCGCGATCGAGGCGGTGCCGCAGGGCCAGTCAGAGGCAGCAACCGCGCTTGCCCTGTCCTACCCGGACCGGATGCGCCATGTGATCCTGCCGCAGGCGATGCGGGTCGCAACCGCGCCGACGGTGGGGTTTCTGGTACAGTTGATCAAGGGCACCTCGCTTGCGTCGATCATCGGCTTTACCGAACTGACCCGCGCGGGGCAGATCGTCAACAACGCGACGTTCCAGCCGTTTCTGGTCTTTGGCTCCGTCGCCGCAATGTATTTCATTCTGTGCTGGCCGCTGTCGTTGCTGGCCCGCCGGATGGAGGCCCGGATGCGCCGGGCCATCACACGCTGAATTCCAGAGGAGGAGACTACCATGAAACTCAATCGCCGTCTGTTCGCGGCCCTTGCCGCATCTACCCTGATCGCCGGGTTTGCTGCCCCGGCCATCGCAGCTGATCTGGATGCAATCCGCAGTGCGGGCACCATCCGCATTGGCATGCTGGTCGATTTTCCGCCTTTTGGCGTACTGGATGCGTCCGGCAACCCCGATGGCTATGATGCCAACGTCGCCGTCGCCTTGGCCGAACATCTGGGTGTCACGGCCCAGATCGTGCCGGTGACCGGCCCCAACCGCATCCCTTACCTGCTGTCCGGGCAGGTTGATGTGCTGGTGGCCTCGCTTGGCATCACTGCCGAGCGGGCCGAGCGGGTTGATTTCTCCACCCCTTATGCCGGTATTGCGATTGCCGTTTACGGAGCCACCGATGTGGCTGTCGCAGGGCCGGAAGATCTGGCCGACAAGTCGATCTCGGTCGCCCGGGCCTCGACCCAGGATACCGGCGTGACTGCCGTGGCACCCGAAGGCACCCGTATCCAGCGTTTTGATGATGATGCAAGCGCGGTGCAGGCGCTGATGTCGGGGCAGGTGCAGACCATTGGCCTGTCGAACGTGGTGTTCTCGCAGATCGCAGGCGTGGCTGGCGGGCGGTTTGACAAGAAATTCGATCTGTCCAGCCAGGTGCAGGGCATTGCCGTTGCCCCCGAGTCAGCGACGCTGCTGGAGGAGATCAACGCGTTTGTGGTTAACGCACGCACCGACGGCACGCTGGATGCCATCCATGAAAAATGGCTGGGCGAACCGCTGCCCGAGTTTGTCAAAACCGCCGAATGACAAAAACGCGCCCGGCCCACGCGGCCGGGCGCTTTGCCGATAGGGGAGCCTGCAATGAGCCAGCACGCCATAACAATGCGCGCCGTCAACAAATACTATGGTGATTTTCATGCGCTGGTAGATATAGACCTGACCGTGACCCCCGGAGAGCGGATCGTGATCTGCGGCCCCTCGGGTTCGGGGAAATCCACGCTGATCCGCACCATCAACCAGTTGGAAGCGATCCAGTCGGGCGAGATTGTCGTGGATGGCGTCACGCTGACCGGCGGCGACAATGTCGCCCGCATCCGCAAGGAAGTCGGGATGGTTTTTCAGTCGTTCAACCTGTTTCCGCATATGACGGTGCTGGAAAATTGCATGCTGGCCCCGATGAAAAGCCGCAAGATCCCGCGCAGCGAGGCCGAGGCGACAGCCCGCCAGTATCTTGAACGGGTAAAGATACCCGAACAGGCCGACAAATACCCTGCCCAGCTTTCTGGCGGTCAGCAACAACGCGTGGCAATTGCAAGGGCCCTGTGCATGAAACCGCGCATCATGCTGTTTGATGAGCCCACCAGCGCGCTGGATCCCGAGATGGTGAAAGAGGTTCTGGACACCATGATCGACCTTGCGCGCGAAGGCATGACCATGCTGTGCGTCACGCATGAAATGGAATTCGCCCGCGCAGTCGCTGACCGGGTGATCTTTATGGACAAAGGTGTGATCGTCGAAGAAAGCGCACCTGAGGCGTTCTTTGGCAATCCACAGAATGAACGACTGCAGAATTTTCTCGGTCAGATTGCATAACCAAACCTGTGGTTCTGTGGGTTGCGGTGCTGAAGTCTGCCGACTTGAACGATCGGCCTTGCGTGGTGTGCACCGTTGTTCGTGACATTGACCGCAGGCGGTGGGTGCCACGACGCCGTTGCCAAAGCGGCGCTCGGGCTGACCCTTTAGGTCGATCGGCGGATTGCGGAAGGTGATCTTTTCATGCGTGCCGCTGTTCTGTCCTCGGGGGCGAGGCCCCACTGCGCCGCACTAGGCCGTTCAGTGATCGAAGGCAGCGCGGGCAGACTGGGCTATGTGCCTATCGTCAGGTGCTTGGCCGACCTTCTGCACGATCTGGCTCTGCAGGTGCTGTATTCAATCCGATGGTCGGATTCTCTGGACCGCGTGGTGCATCCCTCCGCCTTTGCCGCTTTCGGCTATAGGATGGCGGACGCCAAGCTGAAGCGTTGCCCGTAGCCATGTTCACGTCACAATTGAGCAACCGGCACTCCCTCTTCGGTCTGGCGCAGGAGTGCGATGATCTGAGCGTCGGGTTATATTGTTGATTTCGTTGAAAAAATGTCATTTTATCGTGCCGAAAAAAATTCATTCATGCAGCTTGTAGCGTTCGGCGGGGTTGCGCTTGGGCTGAAAATCAAGCGTGGCCTCCGAACAGAGAGCCGCCTTATGTGAGCGACCTGCCGGCACCAAACGGAGACAGGCCCAAACCCTGCTTCGCGCGTGAAAGTTTGTGATTTCAAACTGACCCGCCACCAAGGTGCGGCTGGGCCTTGACCTTGGCGGCAAAGCCCCACAATGTCGCGTCAAACACTTGTGAACCCGCTAAAAACGGGTATTGTCGGCGTCCCTTCAGGCGGCCCGACAGGGGGATGGAAGATGAAGTTTTCGATTGAACGCGCCACGTTGCTCAAGGCCTTGGCGCAGGCTCAGTCTGTGGTGGAGCGGCGCAATACGATTCCTATCCTTGCCAATGTGCTGATCGAAGCGGAGGGCGCGCAAGTGTCACTGCGCGCCACGGATCTGGATATCGAAGTGGTTGACCGTGCACCTGCAATGGCAGAGCGCGCGGGTGCCACCACGGTGTCGGCGGTGATGTTGCATGAAATTGTGCGCAAGCTGCCGGATGGTGCGTTGGTCAACTTGACCGAAGATCCAGCCTCCGGTCGGTTGTCTATCATGGCGGGGCGATCGTCGTTCAGCCTTGCCACGTTGCCGAAAGAAGATTTTCCGGTGATGGCGTCTTCGGAATACTCATCCAATTTCTCGGCCAGGGCGGCAGATTTGCGGCGGCTGTTCGACAAGGCGAAATTTGCGATCTCGACCGAGGAAACACGTTACTACCTTAACGGCGTTTATCTTCATGTCGCCACCGGCGAAGAGGGACAAGTGCTGCGTGCAGTTGCAACCGATGGCCACCGCCTGGCGCGGATAGATACTGCCCTGCCTGACGGGGCAACAGGTATGCCCGGCGTGATCGTGCCGCGCAAAACTGTCAATGAATTGCGCAAGCTGCTGGACGATGATGATGCGGTGATCGCGGTTTCGGTGTCCGAGACAAAAATCCGCTTTGCCACGCCTGCCATCACTCTGACTTCCAAGGTCATCGATGGCACATTCCCCGACTATACCCGTGTGATCCCGACCGGAAACACGCGGCGGCTGGAGGTGGATGCGTCTGAATTTGCCAAGGCGGTGGACCGGGTGGCCACGGTGTCGAGCGAGCGGTCACGCGCGGTGAAACTGTCGTTGGACGAGGATCGTCTGATCCTGTCTGTCAATGCGCCGGATTCGGGGGCAGCCGAGGAAGAATTGGCGGTGGCCTATAGCGACGAACGGTTGGAGATTGGTTTCAATGCCAAATATCTGCTGGAAATTGCGAGCCAGGTGGACCGTGAGAATGCGGTCTTCCTGTTCAACTCTTCGGGCGATCCGACTTTGATGCGTGAGGGGAACGACACCAGCGCGATCTATGTCGTGATGCCGATGCGCGTGTAATTTGCGTCGGACCGGGGGTTTCACACCCCCGGACCCCCGTGGGATATTTTTGAACAGATGAAAGGGCGGGGAGTGGCTGGCCTTGCGATCAGATCGCTGGTGCTGTCGCAATTCCGCAGCCATGGCTTGACGCGGCTTGTCTTTGACGGCCGGCCAGTTGCTTTGCATGGGCCGAATGGTGCGGGGAAAACCAATATTCTGGAAGCGGTTTCGCTTCTGTCGCCCGGTCGCGGCTTGCGGCGGGCCGGGGCCGATGAACTGGCGCGGCGGCCTGATACCGTGGGCTGGAAAGTTTCGGCAGAGGTGGACGGGCTGGAGTCACCACATGAGGTGGTGACATTTGCCGAAGGCTCCGACACGCGGGTGGTGCGGATCGACGGTAAAGCCACGACGCAGGCGAAGTTGGGGCGCGTGCTGCGCATTCTTTGGCTGGTTCCCGCGATGGACCGGCTGTGGATCGAGGCCGCCGAAGGGCGGCGGCGGTTTTTGGACCGGATTACCCTGAGTTTCACCCCGGAACATGGAGATGCCGTGCTGGTCTATGACAAGGCCATGCGCGAGCGCAACAGGCTGCTGAAGGATCAGGTGCGTGACCCGCATTGGTATGGGGTGATCGAGACGAGGATGGCAGAGGCGGCAGCGCAGATTGATGCGGGCCGCGCAGCTGCGCTGGCGCGGCTGGCGCTGGCGCAGGAGGTGGCGGAGACGGCGTTTCCGCGCGCCGATCTGACGTTGGTGCATCCCGATGGGGCGTATGGCGATCTGGCAGTGGTGCTGGCCGAGGGACGGGCGCGTGACATGGCCGTGGGCCGGACCCTGCAGGGTCCGCACCGGGTGGATCTGGCGGCGGTCTATGCGGCGAAAGGGGTTCAGGCCGCGCAATGTTCGACCGGCGAGCAGAAGGCTTTGCTGATCTCGCTCATCCTGGCGAATGCGCGGGCGCTTGCCGCCGATCTGGGCCGCGCGCCGGTGGTGCTGCTTGACGAGGTGGCGGCGCATCTGGATGCGGCGCGGCGGGCGGCCCTGTATGACGAGATCTGTGCATTGGGGGCGCAGGCGCTGATGACGGGGACGGAGCCGGGGTTGTTTGAGGGGTTGGGCGCGCGGGCGCAAAGCCTGGCGGTGACCGAAGCGGGTGGCGTATCTGAGGTGCGGGCGTGACGGTGACGCTGCATCAATTGGCGCTTTATGCGCTGGCCATGGTGGGGTTGTGGGTGATTCCCGGCCCGGTATGGGTGGCGCTGACCGCGCGGGCGCTGTCGGGCGGGATGGCCGGGGCTTGGCCGCTGGCGGTGGGGGTGGCGCTGGGCGATCTGGTGTGGCCGCTGTGTGCTGTGCTGGGGCTGGCGTGGGTGCTGTCACTGTACGGCGATCTGCTGGAGGTGCTGCGCTGGGTCGCGGCGGCAGTGTTCATCGTGATGGGGGTCTTGTTGCTGCGCAAACCGGCGTCGGTACCGGGGGCGGACAGTCGGATGACGCGGCCCGGTGTCTGGGCCGGGTTTTCGGTGGGGGTGGCGGCGGTGATCGGCAACCCCAAGGCGATTTTGTTCTACATGGGGTTTTTACCGGGGTTCTTTGATTTGTCCCGTGTGACCGTGTGGGATGTTGCGGCGATACTGCTGGTTTCCGCGGTGATCCCGATGCTGGGCAATCTGGGGTTGGCGCTGTTTCTGGACCGGGCGCGGCAATTGCTGCGCAGTCCGGGCGCGCTGCGACGGCTGAACAATGTGTCGGGGATTTTGCTGATTGCGGTGGGTTGCGTGATTCCCTTCACCTGACCCCCAAATCTTGTGTCATAGGGGTGACATTCCCGGCCCCCGGCGGTATAAGTCGCACACATAATTTGGGGTTCTAGACGCATGGCCGAAGCTGCCCGCAAACCCGCCGAATACGGCGCCGATTCCATCAAGGTTCTCAAGGGGTTGGAGGCGGTTCGCAAACGCCCCGGCATGTATATTGGCGACACCGACGACGGATCGGGTCTGCACCACATGGTTTATGAGGTGGTGGACAACGGCATCGACGAGGCGCTGGCCGGGCATGCCACTGCGGTGACGGTGAAGATCCACGCGGATTCCAGCGTATCGGTGCGCGACAACGGGCGCGGGATTCCGGTGGATATCCATCAGGAAGAGGGTGTCTCGGCGGCCGAGGTCATCATGACCCAGCTGCATGCCGGTGGGAAGTTCAACAACACGGATGAGGGCGGCAACGCTTATAAGGTGTCTGGCGGATTGCACGGCGTTGGGGTGTCGGTGGTCAATGCGCTGTCGGAATGGCTGGAGTTGACGGTCTGGCGCGACGAGACCGAGTATCGGGCGCGGTTTGAACATGGCGATTGTGTGGAGCATGTGCGCGCCATTGGCCCCGCGCCGGGGATGCGGGGGACCGAGGTGCGCTTTCTGGCAAGCGCCAAGCCGGGGGTGCCGGATGGCACGTTTTCTAACCTCGACTACAGTTTCAAGATGCTGGAAACCCGGCTGCGGGAATTGGCCTTCCTGAACTCCGGCGTGCGGATCATTGTGGAGGACGAGCGGCCTGCGGAGCCGTTGCATGTGGAGCTGTTCTATGAGGGCGGGGTGCGGGAGTATGTGAAATACCTCGACCGTTCCAAATCCAGCATCATGGCGGAGCCGATCCATATGATCGGGGAACGCAACGGCATGACCGTTGAGGTCGCGATGTGGTGGAATGACAGCTACAACGAGATGGTGCTGCCGTTCACCAACAACATCCCGCAGCGCGATGGCGGGACGCATATGGCGGGCTTTCGCGGCGCGCTGACGCGGACGATCAATGCCTATGCGCAATCCAAGGGGATCGCAAAGAAGGAAAAGATCGACTTCACCGGCGATGATGCCCGCGAAGGGCTGACCTGCGTGTTGTCGGTCAAGGTGCCGGACCCGAAATTCTCCAGCCAGACCAAAGACAAGCTGGTGTCTTCCGAGGTGCGGCCCGCGGTCGAGAATCTGGTGAACGAAAAGCTGTCAGAATGGTTCGAGGAAAACCCGGCGCAGGCCAAGGTGATCGTCGGCAAGATCATCGAGGCGGCGCAGGCGCGCGAAGCGGCGCGCAAGGCGCGCGAGTTGACGCGGCGCAAGACGGCGCTGGATGTGGCGTCTCTGCCCGGCAAGCTGGCCGATTGTCAGGAACGTGATCCGGCCAAGTCTGAAATCTTCCTCGTCGAGGGGGATTCGGCGGGTGGGTCGGCCAAGCAGGGGCGGAGCCGCGCCAATCAGGCGGTGCTGCCACTGAAGGGCAAGATCCTGAACGTGGAACGCGCCCGGTTCGACCGGATGCTGGCCAGTCAGGAAATTGGCACGCTGATCACGGCACTGGGCACCGGCATTGGCCGCGACGAGTTTGACATCAAGAAACTGCGCTACCACAAGGTCGTGATCATGACCGACGCCGATGTGGATGGCGCGCATATCCGCACGCTGATTCTGACCTTCTTTTTCCGGCAGATGCCGGAGCTGATCGAGGGCGGGTATTTGTATATCGCGCAGCCGCCGCTGTATAAGGTCGCGCGTGGCAAGTCTGAAGTTTACATCAAGGATCAGGCAGGCCTTGAGGATTACCTGATCGACATGGGGCTGGATGGCGCGGTTCTGCGTCTGGGCAATGGCGAAGAGTTGGCGGGCGAAGACCTGCGCCGGGTCATCAATGGTGCGCGGCAGTTCCGCCGGGTGCTGGAGTCTTTCCCGACCAATTACCCGCGCAACCTGCTGGAACAGGCGGCACTTGCCGGCGCGTTCGATCCCGGTCAGGCCGATGCCGATTTGCAGGCGGTGGCCGATACGGTCGCGCTCCGGTTGAACCTGATCGCGGCGGAATATGAAAAGGGTTGGGCCGGCCGGATCACGCAGGATCACGGCATCCGCCTGTCGCGCGTTTTGCGCGGTGTGGAAGAGCTGCGCACGCTTGATGGCGCGGTGCTGCGTTCGGGCGAGGCGCGGCGGCTGTCGTCAGTGTCGCGCGACAGCCGCGATGCGTTCCGTGATCCGGCAAAGCTGGTGCGCAAGGACCGCGAGCAATTGGTCTACGGGCCCACCGATCTGCTGAAATCGATTCTGGCCGAGGGCGAAAAGGGCCTGACCCTGCAACGCTACAAGGGTCTGGGCGAGATGAACCCCGAACAGTTGTGGGAAACCACGCTGGACCCCGAGGCGCGCACGCTGTTGCAGGTGAAGGTGGATGATCTGGCGGAGGCCGACGACATTTTCACCAAGCTGATGGGCGATGTGGTGGAGCCGCGCCGCGAGTTCATTCAGCAAAACGCGCTGAATGTGGAAAACCTGGATTTCTGATTTGTTGCCCCTGAATCACCGGGGCGGCGAGCGAAGTTTCGGGCAATCCCCTTGGCTTGGGCGATTTTCGGGTCGCGGCACTGGTTTAATGGGTGTTCCATCCCCATCTTGATGTCAGCTGCATAAGGTCTTTGTGCCGTATCATGGCAGGCTCTGTCCCGGCCGGTTTTCATACCGAATCCAGCCTGACAGGAGCCTATCATGGGATATTCCCCACAAAAGACACCCTTTGATCTGACCGATTTTCTGAGCAAACCCGGCAGCCCCAAATCACGCAAGTGGAAGCGGTTTTCACTGGGTTCCCGGCCTGCGACCGAACCTGTGAAGGCAGAGGCCGAGGATGAATCACCCGAAGAGGCTGCCAAATCATGACAGCGACCCAATGAGTATAAGGTTATCCGAAATCCTCGGAAAGCCAACAATCAATGCCCCGCGTTTGCGGGGCATTTTGCTTTCAGATGCCGGGAGATTGAACAACCTGCGCGGATCAGGGTGAAGCCCCCGTAAGGACTGCCGGGGATCACACGCGCGCGCATCGCGCGTTTGGCACAAGAAAAGAACGTGCTGATCGGGTAAAATCTTTGTTTTCGCAAACTGGCACTTGCGGAACCATTCTGAGTGTCACAAAAATGTCATGTGAAAGATGCCTAACTGTAACACGTGCCTGTTAGCCGATCTCCAATTGAAAAGGAGATCGCCATGACCATTCGCACCGTTTTGACTGCAACCGCGCTGACCTGCGCCATTGCTTTGCCTGCCTCGGCGGAGTTCGCTCTTGACGCCCGCTATATCGATGCCGATGGCGACATGGTTGCCGATATCCCCACCGATCCGGCACAGTTGATCGACCCTGACACCTTGATTTTTGCCTACACTCCGGTTGAAGACCCTGCGGTTTATGCCGACGTCTGGACCGATTTTCTGAAGCATATGGAAGCCGCCACCGGCAAGAAGGTGCAGTTCTTCCCGATCGATAGCAATGCCGCCCAGATCGAGGCGATGCGTGCTGGCCGTCTGCACATCTCGGGTTTCAACACCGGGTCGAACCCGTTGGCGATTGCCTGCGCCGGGTTCCGTCCCTTTGCCATGATGGCGGCAAAGGATGGCAGCTATGGCTACGAAATGGAAATCATCACCTACCCCGGCTCGGGAATCGAAAAGATCGAGGACATCAAGGGCCGCACGCTCGCGTTTAGCGCCGAAACCTCGAACTCGGGATACAAAGCCCCATCTGCCCTGCTGGCGGCCAACTATGGCATGGTTGCAGGCACCGACTTCACTCCGGCGTTTTCGGGCAAGCACGACAACACGATCCTCGGCGTCGCCAACAAGGATTATGACGCCGGTGCGATTGCGAACTCGGTGATGACCCGGATGATCGAGCGGGATGCGATCAAGGCCGATCAGGTTGTCAGCATTTACAAATCGGAAACTTTCCCGACTACAGGCTATGGCGTCGCGCATAATCTGGTGCCGGAACTGCAAGCCAAGATCGAAGAAGCCTTCTTCAACTTCCCATGGGAAGGATCGTCGCTGGCCGCAGAATTCAACAAATCCGGCGAAGAGCAGTTTATCCCGATCACCTTCAAGGACAACTGGACTGTGGTGCGTGAAATCGACGCCGCGATGGGTGTGCAATACACCTGCCAGTGATCGACTGACCATACCCTAATGCGGGCGGAAGTTTCCGCCCGCATTCGTATTTGTCGTAAGGAAAACCGATGCTGAGCCTATCCAACCTGACCAAAACCTACAAGACGGGCGACAAGGCGCTGGCCGAGGTCAACCTGATGGTTCCAAAGGGGCAGGTTGTTGGGTTGATCGGGCCGTCGGGCGCCGGCAAATCCACGCTGATCCGCTGCATCAACCGGCTTGTCGAACCGACCAGCGGCAAGATCGAATTGTCGGGAACAGAACTTACACGCCTTGGCCCGCGCGCCTTGCGGCGTGAGCGGCGAAGGATTGGTATGATCTTTCAGGAATATGCGCTGGTTGAACGTTTGACGGTGATGGAGAACGTGTTGTCTGGCCGTCTGGGCTATGTTTCATTCTGGCAAAGCTTCACCCGCCGCTTTCCGCCCGCAGATATCGAACGCGCCTATCGTTTGCTGGATCGTGTGGGTCTGATGGAACATGCCGACAAGCGGGCCGATGCATTGTCGGGTGGGCAGCGGCAGCGCGTCGGCATCGCCCGCGCGCTGAGCCAGGAACCTGAACTGTTGTTGGTCGATGAACCCACCGCCAGCCTTGACCCCAAGACCAGCCGCCAGATCATGCGCCTGCTGATCGAGATATGCGCCGAACGGGGTCTACCCGCCATCGTCAATATTCACGATGTGCCGCTGGCGCAACAATTCATGCAGCGGATCATCGGGTTGCGTGCCGGTCGCGTCGTGTTCGACGGCCCTCCCGAGAAGTTGACCGAAGCCGTCTTGACCACGATCTACGGTGCTGAGGACTGGACTGCGATGCGCAAGGACGGCGAGGATGACGTTGCGGCCGAAGCCGAGGCCGTGGCCCGTCTGGCGATGATAGGCGCATGACCCGTTACCCCACCACGTGGCGGCGCCCGCCGCAGATCATCACCGACCGCCGCTGGCGCATCGCCCTGACCGTTGCCGTCATCGCCTATCTGGTGATCGGCATGGGCAGCGTCGAGCTGAACTGGACCCGGATCATGGAAGGCGGCGAACGGGGCCTGCGCTTCATCAACGGCTTTTTGCAGCCGGATTTCACCTCACGTTGGCGTGACATCTCGAATGGGTTGATTGAGAGTCTTACGATGACACTGACGTCCACCGTTGTGGGTGTCGCCATCTCGGTGCCCATCGGTATCGGGGCCGCACGCAATCTTGCGCCGCCGTGGATCTACTACATTTGCCGCAGCATCATCGCGATTAGCCGATCCTTGCAGGAAATCATCGTTGCGATCTTTCTGGTCGCCATGTTCGGCTTTGGTCCCTTTGCCGGGTTCCTGACGCTGTCTTTCGCGACAATCGGTTTTATCTCCAAGCTGTTGGCCGAGGATATCGAGGATATTGACGAGGCGCAGGCCGAAGCGATCCGCGCCACGGGGGCAAGCTGGCTGCAACTGGTGCATTATGCGGTGCAGCCGCAAGTGATGCCGCGGCTGATCGGGCTGTCGCTCTATCGGCTTGACATCAATTTTCGTGAAAGTGCGGTGATCGGCATCGTCGGGGCAGGGGGCATCGGGGCCACGCTGAACACCGCCATCGACCGCTATGAATATGACAGCGCGGGTGCAATCCTGCTGGTCATCATCGCCATCGTGATGGTGGCGGAATACTCCTCCTCCTATCTGCGGAAGTTCCTGCAATGACGCATTTCCCCGATACTTGGGCTTTCCGCAGCCCGCGCACCCGCCTGTTGATGTGGTTTGGCTGGCTTTGCCTTGTGGCGCTGTTCGTCTATTGCTGGCAGGTGATGACCGCCAACACGATCTGGCTGTTCATCTGGGATGCGCCGCGTCAAGCCGCCGACATTGGCGACCGGATGTTCCCGCCGCGCCTGTCCTATTTGCCAAAGTTGCTGGCGCCACTGTGGGATACGCTGAACATGGCCACACTGGGCACGCTGCTGGGCGTGATCCTCGCCGTGCCGGTGGCGTTTCTGGCCGCACGCAATACCTCGCCTTCCGTGTTGATCCTGCGGCCTGTGGCATTGTTCATCATTGTGGCCTCGCGTTCGATCAACTCGCTGATCTGGGCGCTTTTGCTGGTGGCGATTTTGGGTCCGGGCCTGCTGGCGGGGATCATCGCGATCGGGCTGCGCTCTATCGGGTTCATCGGCAAGCTTCTGTACGAAGCGATCGAGGAAACCGATACGCGCCAGATCGAAGCTGTCACCGCCGCCGGGGCAAGTCCGGCACAAGTGCTGAACTATGGCATCGTGCCCCAGATCATGCCAGCCTTCTGGGGTATCACTGTGTTCCGCTGGGATATCAATATCCGTGAAAGTGCCATTCTGGGGCTGGTGGGTGCGGGGGGGTTGGGGCTGAAATTGCAGGCTTCGCTCAACACGCTGGCGTGGCCACAGGTCACGATGATCCTGATCGTGATTTTGGGCACTGTCGTTGTGTCGGAATGGGTTTCGGCGCGCGTGCGCAGAGCGATCATCTGAAGCGGCACCACAAAAGCTGTGCTATACGCAAGAAAACTGAGCGTATGACCGGCCTTTCAATATTTTGACGTCAACTTGTCAAGCACTTCAGCGCGGGCGAAGGATCGCTGGGCGTCAGCCTTGACGGCAAGCCAATCTGCCATCGTGCGGGCCAATTGTTGGTTGAGCGCGATGCGGCGGTTCGTGGTCCATAGGCCAAAGCGATCCGCGACCTGGGCGGCAGCAATCGGATTGAGGTCGGCCGCGCATTGGGTATTGTCAAGGGCACCAAGCAAACCCTCGATCTTGCTTTTCTGCAAAGATGTCAGCCGCAGGCGTGACAGATCGCGTTCCCGAATAAGGTGCGCAATCGCCTTCAGGTGTTGCAACTGGTTAGACTTGGTCATCGTTGTCTTTCCTTTGCGCGCTTTCGCATGGCGTCTGCGAAGCGAATGGCCGCTGCTACGGCGCGATAGTGATCGCGCGCAACCGGCATGCCGATCTCTATTGTTGCAAAAAGCGAACGCGCGACGGGTGGGTCCGAATGAATGGGGATTCCGTTTTCCGTGGCCATTTCCCGTATGCGAAAGGCAATTTCATCAACGCCCTTTGCCACGACAACAGGCGCTGTTCTTGCCCCCTTGTTCCAACGAAGCGCAACGGCATAGTGCGTTGGATTGACGATCACCACATTCGCCTTGGCCACATCGGCCAGCATCTGGTTCATGGCGATGTCTTGGCCGCGTTGGCGTCTTTGTGATTTGGTGTGCGGATCTCCTTCGCTTTCCTTCATTTCATCCGTCATCTCCTTTCGTGACATGCGGTTCCGCTGCAAAAGTGCGTGGTGTTGCCAGATGAGGTCGCCAAGTCCGATCACCGCCGTCACCAGAATGACGATGACAAGAAACTGACCAAGCAAATCGATCAGGTGACGAAGGCCCTGCCGCGGGTCGAGTGCAGCCGTTGCCAAAATGCCGTCGATATGGCCCAAGAAAAACCATCCCAGCACTGTCGATACAAGGATCAGTTTTACAAAACTTTTGGCAAACTCGAACAAACCCTCGGGCCCGAATTTTTTCTTCGCTGTCGCAATGGGTGAAATGCGTGACAGTTTTGGCTTCAGCTTGTCTGGTGCAAAAACGATTGCCCGCTGTGCCAGCAGCGCGAGCACCACCAGCACAGCAGGCAGAGCCAGCAGCAGGATCAAAGGAAAAATGGCGGTCTGAATGATCCCGCCGACAACGGTCTGGGCCGACCCGATCGCAAGGCGGGCTATCGACGGCGCCTGATCGATCAGAACGCCGCCCGCACTTGCCGCCCTTTGCACCGCCTGTGCCCCTGCCAGACCGGCCAAGATCAGCCCGGCATAAGCCGCGGCTGCCAGAAGTTCAGTGGATTTTGCGATATCGCCCTGACGGCGCGCATCTGTGAGCTTTTTTTCGCTTGGGGCGTGCTCTTTGTCGCCCGGGCTCTGTTCGTCGGACTTTGACATGGGGGTTACGGTATCGGCGCAGCGGGCGCGGTCAGAAAGTGATTCAGGCTCTGAAGCCAGACCGCCAAAGCCAAGGGAGCCACCAAGGCAAACAAGACAAGTCCGCCCAGACTGAGCGCAGGAGCACCCACAAACATGACCATCAACTGAGGCATCGCACGGTTGATGACACCAAGCGCCACGTTGTAGACGAGAGAGGCGATCACAAAAGGCATGGCGATCATGAACGCCATGGCAAATGCGCGCCCGACCTGGGCGGTTGCCCATTGCGCAACCAGAGCCACAGATGGCCATTGGCCGCCAGGCAGCAGATCATAGCCGACCAGTAGGTAGTCGACCACTCTCAGGTGAAGACCAGTAGTGACGGCAAGCGCCAGACCTGTAACCACGAGCAGCTTGGCAAGCGCGGGCTGCGCCTCTGCACCAGCAGGGAAAAGTTGTGACAGCGAGGTTGCGTTTGCCGCAATCGACCCGGCGGTCATCAACGACAGAACGAACAGCCGCACCATGATGCCCAATGTCAAACCAATGGCGATTTCTGGTGCGAAACCGGTCTCAAGAGGGATCTCCTGCAACAGCGGCTGCACGGCCGGAAAAATGGCGGCAGAAAAGACGATGGCCAGCACCAGCCGGATTCGCGCCGGGATCGTAATTTCGCCAAAGGCGGGTAGACTGGCCATGACGGCGCCAACGCGCAAAAAGACCAAGGCTGCGGCCTCTGCCTGGTCTGCGACAAGGGAATGAAATGCGAGAAGAATCGAAATAAGCTCATTCATTGCGGGACCATACCAACGATGGCGGGCCGTGCTTCCAGCCCGATTTCCTCATAGGAAAGCACGGGTGCGCTCAGCCCCTTGGCTGCAAGCACCGTTCGGACAAAGCGCCTCCGGAGTGTTGTTGTGACGAGGGCCGGAGCGATTCCCGCTTCGATCGCCCGGTTCAGTTTTTCCGCAATGAGGCCTGAAAGCCGAGAGAATTGTTCCGGCGGCAAAGCAACATCACGATGCCCGCGTTCACCATCAATTTGATAGGATGCAAAGACTTTTTCCCATTCCGGGGCAATCTGGATCAAAGGAATTGTGCCATCGGGCCGTTTCAACTCTGACACCAGTTGAAAGCCAATCTTTTGGCGCACATGCTCGCAGACGGCTTCTGCCGAGGGCAGACCCCGCGCTTCGGCAATGGACTCAAGGATCAAGGGAAGATTGCGGATCGATACTCTTTCCTCCAGCAAGAGGCGGAGCACGGAAAGCAACAGATCGACCGGCACCTTCTCGGGGATCATGTCATCCAGCAGTTTGCGGTTGGACTCGGCACGCGCAGGATCAGAGAGATTGAGAAACTCATCCAGAAGCCTCCGCAGACCGCGCAACGACAAAAGGCGCGCAAGATTGGCCCGGATAACCTCCAGCAGATGCGTCGCCAGAACTTCGGGTGGCGAAACGACGGTCATTCCGGCGATCACCGCATCTTCCTGCATATCCGGAAGGATCCAGCGGGCCGGGGTGCCATAGACAGGCTCGCTGACATCTATGCCATCGGGGGCGGGCATGCCTTCGTTCAGCAGAACAAGGCAGCGGTCGGGCATCAGACGATTGGTCACACGCTCAACCCCCTGAATTCGGATGCGGTAGCTGCCGGGCGGCAGTGTGGGTTCGTCGGTCAGTCTTATTTCAGGCAGGATCAGGCCGTAGCTGGCTGCAATATGGTTGCGCATGTTTCCGATCCGGCCATCAAGTCCCGTGGCCGGGTCAAGCACCATCGCAATTAGGTCAGGTGCAAATTCAAGATGAAGCTCGTCAAAATCAAGCACATCACCCAAGCCCCGCTTGCGCTGCGGTTCCACCGCCAAGGGCGGTTCTGTCGATGCTTGCGAGTTCCGGCGATGAACCAGCATCGCAGTCCCCGCCAAAGCGCCGGCTCCAAGGATGAACGGCAAGAACGGCATGCCCGGCACCAGCGCAAACAGGGCCATCAGAACGGACACGGTTCCAAGTGCGCCTGGATAGCGGCCCAACTGCGCAAAGAAAGAAACGTCTGCCGCGCCTTTTGCACCGCCGCGAGCCAGTAAAAGTGCTGCCGCAACAGAGATGATCACAGCCGGGATCTGGCTGACGAGGCCGTCACCCACCGTCAGGATCGCATAGGTTTCAAAGGCTCGGCCGATGGGCATGTCGTGCAGGAAAACCCCCATCACCAGTCCCATGACAATGTTCAGCATGGTGATCAAAAGACCCGCAACTGCATCGCCTTTGACAAATTTCGAAGCGCCGTCCAGAGAGCCGAAAAAGTTGGTTTCTGCCAGTTCGCGTTCGCGGCGGTCCTTGGCTTCGGCGTGGTCAATTGCCCCTGCCGCCATGTCGGCGTCGATTGCAAGTTGCCTTCCGGGCATGCCGTCCAACGCAAAACGGGCTCCCACCTCGGCCATTCGGCCTGCGCCCTTGGTGATGACCATGAAGTTCACAATCAACAAGACGCAAAAGATAACCAGTCCCAAAAGGACATTGCCGCCCATGATGAAGTTGGCAAACCCTTCAATCACCGCGCCGGCAGCACTCGTTCCGGTATGCCCCTCACCGATGATCAGCTTGGTCGACGACACGTTCAGCGACAATCGCAGCATCAGCGATGACAGCAAAATCGTTGGAAAGGCCGAAAAATCCAGCGGACGCTCAATGAACAGCGTTACCGTCAGCATCAAGATGGCGAGCGCAAAGGATAGCGCCAAGCCGATATCGAGCATCCAGGCGGGAACCGGCAGGACCATCATGACGATGATCGCCATGAGGGCCAATGCAAGAAGAATGGTCGGGCGGAAGAAAAGGGCGAGTCTGTCCCGATTGTTCATGATGGCATTACCGGATGAAAGGGACAGCGGGACGATCAAGCGTCGTTGCGAGCAAAGACCCATTGCGCCCAGACCGTCCCGGTTGCAGCAGTGGGTAGCGATTGTCGCGTTTTGCGGTTTGCACCAATACCGCGGGTGCCGCTGACCGTTCCATTATCGCGGCAACCTTAGAAAGATAGACGGTCGCAGCACCGGAGTTGCGCGAATGGTATGCCCCGACGGCGCCTTCCCAAGAACCGAATTCCTTGTGCAAACCAACCAGAAAGCGCGCGGCGTAAACAGCGTTTCCATTGGGGTCGAACATAGCCTCCAGCGATGGAAACTCCTTCCCATGCCAGCGGATATTGACCTGAAAACAACCGATGTCGATGTTGCTCTCGCCCTTAGCCATTGCTTGTGAAGCGTGCGAAACAGCTTCGGTCGCAGTATCGAAAAATGATCCAGACCCCGCCTGATTGACTGTCCAGGGCCATGGTTCAAACTGTCCTGCAATGGACCTGCCGGTTTCCACCCGTGCGATGGCCCTGAGCAGGTCAAGCGGCACGCCGGTGGATGTGGCTGCGCGTTCGGCGGCCGTGTCGCAGGGATTGGCCCCTCCACGCGGTGTTGAGGCAAAGCCAAACCTTTGGCCGTAGGGATGAAAGCCTGCCACCCAGACGCAGACAAAGCCTATCCAGAACACGGCATTCCGTCGCATGGGGTCACCCGCCTGATTTACACGCACCGTTCTGGTGCTTATGCAGACCCTACAAAGCGAATCTTTCGAAATCGAAAACACCTTGCCTTCGGATGCGGGGTTGAACTTGCCCTTGGTCTCCTTACCCTGCCAACCTGGGGCGGAGGCAAACCACAGATGACGGAGCAGACAAATGACGCAGCGGCTACACCTTGTGTTTGGTGGGGAACTGGTTGACCCATCCAAGTCAACATTCTCGAACGTCGATGATATCCACATTGTCGGAATGTTTCCCGATTACGCCTCGGCCCATAAAGCGTGGAAAGCAGAAGCGCAGCGGACAGTGGACAATGCCCACATGCGCTATTTCATCGCTCACATTCACCGTCTGCGCGACGAGGAACAGGCGAGTTCCCCCACAGAAGAACTGAACTCGTAACGCAGTGCCTCAATGGTTCACTCCCTTGGCCTGACGCTTTACAACCTGCGTCCCCGGCGCGAGCCAAACACCGGGAACGTCTGGCCTGAGCGTCCGCCTGGGCGTGTGCTGTGGCTACATGCGCCAACGGCTGAAACGGCCAAGGGCATGCTGGAACTGGCGGCCAGGCTGACTGATCAAGCCCGGTGTACCGTTCTTTTGACCTGTTCGGCGGGCCCGCTTGCAGCGTCGGGGCCGATTCAATCGCCACCCCCAATTGACCAACAGGTCGAGGTGCGCGCGTTTCTCGATTACTGGAAACCGCAGATCCTGATTTTTTCGGATGGCGAATTGCGTCCGGGGCTCTTGCACGAGGCGGGGGAACGCGGGCTGCCTTTGCTCATGGTGGATGGCCGCGCACCCTATTTGCTCAAGGAACGCGATGGTTGGTTTCCTGGTCTCATGCGCTCTGCATTGCAGGGATTTTCGCATGTTCTGACCATCGATGAACCATCGGCCCGCGCGTTTCGCAAAGGTGGTGCGGCGTTGTCTTCGGTCAGCGCGGTCGGTCGACTGGAAGAAGACAGTGCAGCTTTGCCCTGTCTGGAAGCTGAACGTGCTGCATTGGCAAAGCTGCTGGCCACGCGTCCCGTCTGGTTGGCCGTCGGTCTTCCCGAAGCCGAGGAATCCGCGATCATCGAAGCACATCGCGCAGCGCAAAGCCTGGCCCATCGTCTTTTGTTGATCATTGCACCCGAATTTCCGTCGCGCGCCGGGGCGCTGGCACGGCGATTGGCGGATGATGAGGGCTGGATTGTCGCAGAGCGGGTTGCAGATCAGGAGCCGGAGCCAGATGTCGAGGTTTTTGTCGCAGACGGGATGTCTGAACTGGGGCTTTGGTACCGCCTTGCGCCAATAACATTCATGGGTGGCAGTCTGGCAGGGCAGGGATGTGTGCGAAATCCGATGGAACCCGCGGCGCTGGGCTCTGCAATCTTGTATGGGCCGCGGCCGGGTATCTTTGGGACGACGTTTGGGCGTCTTGGTGCCGCCCGCGCCGCCCGTGCGGTGGGAAGCGCATCTGATCTGGGCGAAGCTTTGTCTGACCTGCTTTCACCTGACCGGGCGGCACGTCTTGCCCAGGCAGCATGGATGGTGGCCTCAGACGGAGCCGAGGTGACCGATCGTGTGGTGACGCTGGTGCGCCAAATCGCAATGGACAAAGCCTGATGCGTCCGCCCGCATTCTGGCACAACGCTCCGGCAACACCCGGACTGGCGGCGCGTCTCTTGCAGCCGTTGGGCTTCCTTTTTGGGGCCGCAACCGCCCGCCGGGTTGCAAATCAAGGCTACCGCGCTTCTGTTCCGGTGGTTTGTATTGGCAACCTGAACGTGGGAGGCACCGGAAAAACGCCGGCGACCATTGCGCTTTTGGGGCGTGTTGCCGAAGCGCATGTGGTGTCGCGCGGGTATGGCGGGTCACTTCACGGGCCGGTTCTGGTAGATTTGCAGCAACACACTGCGGCGCAGGTCGGGGATGAACCCCTGCTTCTGGCGTCATTTGCGCCAACATGGGTGGCCAAGGACCGAGCCGCAGGTGTGCGCGCAGCTGAAGCAGCCGGAGCGCAGATCATTCTGCTGGATGACGGCTTTCAAAACCCTTCCGTGCAAAAGGATCTGTCCCTCGTCGTAGTGGATGCCGCGCGCGGTTTCGGCAACGGTCTTTGCTTGCCCGCAGGCCCGCTGCGCGAAGCCGTCGCTCCGGGTCTGGCAAGGGCTGATGCCTTGCTGTCAATTGGTGAGCCGGAGGCGCAGGATCAGTTTCTTCGCGACTGGGGCGACAAGATCGGCCTGCACCATCTGCGAGGTGTGTTGAGACCGCTTCAAATGGGAATGGATTGGCGGGGTCAGCGCGTTTTGGCCTTTGCCGGGATTGGCCATCCCGAAAAGTTCTTTGCCACCCTGCGCAAGCAGGGGGCCGATATCGTGCGTGCCGTTTCGCTGGATGATCATCAGCCGCTGTCCGATACCCTGCTGCATCGGTTGGAAGGGGAGGCAACCAGTCTGAACGCCCAACTGGTGACCACAGAGAAGGATCAGGTGCGGCTGCCGGTCAGTTTCCGGCCCAAGGTTCTTGCGCTGGTCGTGCGGCTGGACGTTGAGGATTGGACAGGTCTTGATGCCAAAATCGCCGCCCTGCAGCGATCGTCACGGGTTTCTTAGCCGCTTTCTGCCTGATGCTCGCCCAATTTGGGGGCGGGGCGGTCAAGCACCAGATCAGCCCCGGAAAACCGGAAGGGTGATCGGACCCCCGGCACGCCATCTGGCGAAATCTGCATCCCTCGGGCCACGATTTGCGGATCGTCAAAGACCTCACCCAGATCATTGATCGGCCCCGCAGGCACTCCGGCACGTTCACAGGCCGCCAAAAGATCGCCTTTGGTCCATCTGCGTGTTGCTGCGGTCAGCCGCGCGGTCAGCGCTTTGCGGTTCCGGACGCGGTCAGCATTGGTCAGAAACTCCGCTGACATGGCCATGTCGGTCAGCCCAAGGAGTCCGCACAAGCGCTGGTATTGACCATCATTGCCGGTCGCCAGAATGAGCCAGCCATCGGCGCAATCGAACACCGCATAAGGTGCAAGGTTTGGATGGGCGTTGCCCATTTTCCGGGGCGCGATCCCTGTTGTCAGATAGTTCATTGACTGGTTGGCCATGGTCGCTGCCGCCACATCCATCAGGGCCATATCGATGTGTTGGCCGATCCCTGTGCTCTGTCTTTGGTGCAGGGCCGCCAGAATGGCGGTGGCGGCGTAGATCCCGGTGAAAATATCGGTGACGGCGACCCCGACCTTTTGGGGCTGTCCCTCTGCCTCTCCGGTTACGCTCATCAATCCGGCCATACCCTGAATGATAAAGTCATATCCTGCACGATGGGCATAAGGGCCATCTTGACCAAAGCCGGTGATGGAACAATAAATCAGACGCGGGTTCACATCGCGCAGGGTTTCAAAATCCAGCCCGTATTTCGTCAGACCTCCGACCTTGAAATTCTCGATCAGCACATCGGCTTCAGCGACCAAACGGCGCACCAGTTCTTGGCCTTCGGGCGTGCGAAAGTCGCAAACCACCGATTTTTTACCCCGGTTTGCCGCGTGGAAATAGGCTGCCGAACAGTCACCTTCGCGTTCTATGAACGGAGGTCCCCAACGACGGGTATCATCGCCTTCGGGCGACTCGACCTTTGTCACCTCGGCCCCAAGGTCTGCCAAGGTCTGCCCCGCCCATGGCCCGGCCAGAATTCTGGCCAGTTCCACAACCTTGAGGCCGACGAGAGGCGCCGTCATTACTTTGCAAGCTCGGAGTCTAGAATGACTTTGAGGTCGGCATAAGACATGTTGGCGTGCTTGGCACCGTTGATGATCAGCGTCGGCGTGCCTTGCACGTCATGCTCTTTCATCGAGGTTTCGAAACGATCCACCATGGCCTGCGCGGTCGCGCCGTCCTGCATGCAGGCATCAAGCTGCGCATCGTCCATGCCGGCTGTCCGGCCGATTTTCTTGAGATTGCCAACAACCACATTCGGGTCATCCGATCCTGCCCAGCTTTGCACATCCTTGAACAGAATGTCCTGAACCCCAAAATACTTCATCTCGCCGCCACACCGCGCCACCATCGACGCCCACAGTCCGTAGCGGTCGAAATAAACCTCGCGATAGACAAAATGGATTTTGCCGGTGTCGATGTAGTCTTTCTTCAAGTCCTTGAAGACATTCGCATGAAAGCTCGCGCAATGCGGGCAAGTGTAGGAAGCGTATTCAATCAAGGTGACTTTGGCATCGACCGGGCCAAGCGTCATGTCCTTGATTTCTATCGCCTGCGCTTCCGAAACCGGGGCTGAAGCCGCGTCCTGGGCCATGGCGGTTGAAACTGGTCCAAGCGTCTGCGCCACATTGCCGGAGGTCATCGACCACAGGCCTAATCCACCTGCAACAACGAGGGCCATAGCGGCCAGAGAAGTTTTGTTTGACATCATTTTTCGCCTTCTGTCGTCTTGCGTCGTTTTAGGATGTTTTCGGCCAACGCTTCAAGCGCGGCGCGCAGTTCGGGGTCGTGTATTTGGGGGGCGGTCTTGGTCGCTTCGGCCTTGATGGCCGGGTCAACAGCGAGCGGTTTCTTTTGTGCGGGGACAAATTCTGCCTGACCTTCGGCAAAACCAATAGGGGCCGTTTGTGTCAGCAAGACCCGCGAAATCGCGTTGTAACCATAGATTGCGTTGACCTTTGATCGGATCACTTCCTTTTGCATTTCGATCATTGGTGCCATAGGACCTGTTGTCAAAAGCGTTAGTGTGCCGCCAAACCCTTCGCGTCCATATCCAATCTTTACCGGGCGGGTGCATTTCGCAAGATCTTCTCCCACTACGTCTGTCCAATGGGTCAGCAGTCGACTGATGGCGAACCCGCGCGACTCGCCAGCCGTGCGGACGGGTTCTTTCATCAGGCCGAATGCCGGTTCGAACCCGCGCATCCGGCGAGACGGCTTTTGATAGGGGGACGCATTGCGGGCCATCTGGTATCCTGTGACACTGCCCCTATCTTAACTTGCCAAGGCGGCTCCGCCAGAGGCAAGACGTGGCAAAGGGTATAAAGATTGCGTGACGCGGACCTGAGCACCCTTTTGCTGAACTGGTATGATCGCAATGCGCGGGTCATGCCTTGGCGGGTATCCCCGAGCGACCGGGCAAGGGGCGTGAAGCCAGATCCGTATGGCATCTGGCTGTCTGAAGTTATGCTGCAACAAACGACGGTTGCGGCGGTAAAAGACTACTTCCGCCGCTTCATGTTGCGTTGGCCGACCGTGGTCGATCTTGCAGGTGCGCGGGATGAAGATGTGATGGCAGAGTGGGCCGGGCTTGGATATTACGCCCGCGCCCGGAACCTGTTGAAAGCCGCCCGCGCCGTTGTTTCAGACCACGGAGGGGTCTTTCCGGACAACCGCGATGCGCTTCTTGGCCTGCCCGGGATCGGTCCCTATACCGCAAGTGCGGTGGCTGCGATTGCCCATGACGAACCGGCAACGGTCGTGGATGGCAATGTCGAACGGGTTATGGCCCGGCTGTTTTCGGTGCAGACACCGCTGCCAGTGGCAAAACCGGAACTGACGTCGCGCGCCGCCTCTTTGACCCCAGACCAGCGCCCCGGAGATTATGCACAGGCAGTCATGGACCTTGGGGCCACAATCTGCACACCCCGCAATCCCGCCTGTGCCCTGTGTCCCTGGGCCAACGTTTGCCAAGCGCGCCGCGAAGGATGTCAGGGCGAACTGCCGCGCAGACTGCCAAAAGCCGAAAAACCTGTTCGCCGCGGCGCGCTTTGGCTGGCCACCAAAGGCGGATCAGTCTTGTTGGAACGGCGTCCAGACAAAGGGTTACTGGGCGGCATGCTGGGTTTTCCCGGCGATGACTGGGATGGCAACGGGGGCACAGCGCCTTTTGTGGCGAACTGGCGTGCTATTGGAGAAATACGCCATACATTCACCCACTTTCATCTATATCTTACACTGCACGCTGCAGAAATGCCGGAGGATGTGACGCCGACGCGGGGGCAGTTTGCTTCACACAACGATTTCAGTCGGGCCGATCTGCCAACGGTGATGCGCAAAGCCTATGATCAGCTGCGGGACACCCTGTCTCGTTGAAACCCCTTCACCAGAAGCGCAGAATGCGCCAATAGCAAACTGGTTTCCCATGACAGACCGCGCGCGCCAGAAAATCGGATTTGCTCAGGCCATGCCGTTCTGGCTGACTCTGGGTTTGGTGCCGCTTGCCATGGTCGGAGCCACCTTTGGCGGATGGTATACCGCTTTGGTTCCCGCCTATTCCATCGTGATCTATTCCTCGCTTGATGCGCTGACCGGGCTGAACGACCGCAACGCCGATACCGAAACACCCGAAGGCAGTCTGTTCTGGTATCGACTGCTCACCCTGATATGGGCCCCGATCCAATTGGCCATCCAGTTTGGCACGATCTGGTATGTCACCCATACCGGCCATCTATCCGGTCTGGAACTGGGCGTTTTGTTCTTTGGCATCGGCATCATCAGTGGCACCGTAGGGATCAATTACAGTCACGAACTGATGCACCAGAAACACAAGGTCGAGCGGTGGCTGGCTGATATATTGCTTGCGTCCGTGCTGTATTCACATTTCCGGTCCGAGCATCTTCGTGTGCATCACATCTACGTCGGCACCTGCCGTGATCCTGTCACTGCCCGCTACAATGAAGGATTTCACAGGTTTTTCCCGCGCGTCTTGCGCCAAAGCCCGGTATCGGCTTGGCGGGCCGAGGTTGCGATGCTGGCGCGACGAGGTTTGCCGTGGTGGCATCAGACAAACCCGTTCTGGCGCTATGCGGCTCTGCAAGCCGGCATGCTTGGTTTGGCGCTTGCGCTGGGCGGTTTGCCAGGGTTTGGACTGTTCATCTATCAGGCCGCTGTCGCAATCTGGCAGTTGGAGGCGGTGAATTACGTCGAGCATTATGGATTGACCCGCCGGCATTTGGGCGATGGTAAGTATGAACACGTCAAGCCGCACCACAGCTGGAACGCCTCGCATACTGCGTCCAACTGGTTGCTGATCAATCTTCAACGGCATTCCGACCATCATTTCAAACCCGACCGCCGATTTCCGCTGTTGCAAACCTATGGCGCTGAACAGGCCCCTCAACTGCCACTGGGCTATCCGCTGATGGTGTTCGTCGCGATGAACCCGCTTTGGTGGCGGCGGATGATGAACCCGCGCGTGCGGGCATGGCGCAAATTCCACTATCCCGACATTGCCGACTGGAAGCCCTACAACAAGGCGCTCAATCCGCCTCCGCGTTGATTTGCTTGGCGCAAGGCGCTGCGGGGCTCAAAGGGACAAACCCCGGCCATAGCGCGGGATGGTGATGGCCTTGGCGATGTTGTGTAGCCAGTCAAACCGGATCGGCCGGTGCCGCAGCGCTATTTCCGGGGCGGTGTGGCCGAAGCCGACATTGGCCGGGTCCGGGTAAGTTGAAGATGCCATCCTGGATCATATCGGGATCTGCCTTTTGCAGTGCCGGGATATCCATATCACCCCCCGCGTCATCACCGGGCAGGGGCTTCGCGATCATGCGGTCAGGCGTGTGGCGGTCTTGCTTTTGATCTGCGCGCGGATAATCTGACCTTCTGGCTGATCCGTGGCGAAATCAACTTCGGTGAATTGGCCGGTCCGCCCCATGCGCGGGCCTTCCATCAGAATGTGATGGCTTTGCCCGATCTGACTTTGCAGATGGTTTTGCAACGCCTCTTGCCCCTTGGCGCGCAGCCTGGCGGCGCGGTCCTTTATCTCGGGGCCTTTGAGCTGCGGCATCCGGGCGGCAGGGGTGCCTTTGCGTGGGCTGAAAGGGAACACATGCAGAAACGTCAGGCCGCAGTCGTCAACCAGCTTCAGGCTGTTGTCGAACATCGCCTCTGTCTCTGTCGGGAAGCCAGCGATGATATCGGCGCCAAACACCAAATCGGGCCGCAGACGGCGGGCGTCTTCACAAAACCGGATCGCATCATCGCGCAGATGGCGGCGTTTCATCCGTTTCAGGATCATGTCATCGCCCGCCTGCAACGACAGGTGCAGGTGGGGCATCAGGCGCGGTTCGGTTGCGATGGCCAGCATCAGGTTGTCATCGGCCTCGATACTGTCGATCGACGAAATCCGCAGGCGTGGCAGATCGGGCACCAGCCGCAGGATACGCATCACCAGATCACCAAGGCGCGGCGTTGCGGGCAGGTCGGCACCCCAGGAGGTGAGGTCGACGCCGGTCAGCACAACTTCGTTGAAGCCCTTGTCCACCAGCCGTTTGATCTGGTCTATAACCACCCCGGCAGGAACTGATCGCGAATTGCCGCGCCCGTAAGGGATGATGCAGAAGGTGCAGCGATGATCACACCCGTTTTGCACCTGCACATAGGCGCGATGGCGACCGAAGCCATCGATCAGATGGCCGGCGGTTTCGCGCACCGACATGATGTCGTCAACCTGCACGCGCTCGGTCTGGCCGACGAAATCGGGGCCAAGAAGATCAGAGCGGGCCAAGCCGGCCCATGTTTCAGCCTGCATCTTTTCATGGTTGCCGATGACGCGGGTCACCTCGGCCATGGCGGCAAAGGTTTCTGGCTCGGTCTGCGCGGCACACCCCGTCACGATCACCGGTGCGCCGGGGTTTTCGCGCGACAGGCGCCGTATTTCCTGCTTGGCCTTGCGCACCGCCTCGGCCGTGACAGCGCAGGTGTTGACGATCACCGCGCCTTGCAGGCCAGCGGCTTGGGCCAGTTCTCGCATCGCCTCGGATTCGTAAGCGTTCAAGCGGCAACCATGTGTGGCGAAAACGGGCGCGGTCATGGGTGGGCGGCCAGAAATTCGGGCGTGAGCCATCCGTCGAACACATGCGCGACAGGGCCGGTCAGCCAGACGCCATCGTCACGCCAGTCCACCTCCAGCACGCCGCCATCCAGATCCAGCACCACCTGCCGCCCGGTCAGCCCGCGCAGATGGGCGGCAACAGCCGTGGCACAAGCCCCGGACCCGCAGGCCAGTGTGATGCCGGTGCCGCGTTCCCACACCCGCATCCGCAGGTGATCGGAACCGACGACCGAGGCAAATTCCACATTCGTGCGATCAGGAAACAACGGGTCGTGTTCATAGCGCGGGCCAAGGGCGGCCAGATCCATTGCTTCGGCATCATCGACAAACAGCACGCAATGCGGGTTGCCCATGCCCACGGCGACCGGGTCGCCAGGCAGCGGCAGGTGCATCAGATCAATTTGTCGCACCATCGGCACCGACTGCCAATCCAGCTGTGGCACGCCCATGTTGACCGATACCAGACCATCGGCGCGACGCACGGCTGACAAGGGGCCGCGTGCGGTGATCAACGACACCGCATCCCGCCTCAGCCCGCGCATCACATAGTCTGACACGCAGCGCGTGGCATTGCCGCAAGCGCCTGCGCGCGTGCCATCGCTGTTCCAGAAATCCAACGTGAAATCAACAGTATCCGTGCCATCGCGGATCTCGGCCAGTTGGTCAAAGCCCACACCCCGATTGCGGTCGCCAAGCGCAAGGGCCAGCGCAGGTGTTGTTACCGCACCATCGCGCCCGCGCGAGTCGATCACCACAAAGTCGTTGCCTGCGCCGTGCATTTTCAGGAAGGGCAGGCCATTTGGCGGGGTCAGTTGGTCCATTCGTGGGCATATACGCCCGATCCAGCATATTTGCCAGAGCCTGCATCTTTTGCCCTTGACCCCACCCGCTGCTGACCGTAATCAGCGCCGGTGTTGTGGGCCGGTAGCTCAGTTGGTAGAGCAGCTGACTTTTAATCAGCGGGTCACAGGTTCGAATCCTGTCCGGCTCACCACTTCACATGTTAGTGCTGGTTATCCAGTTCATTCGGGGCGTGTGCCGCTGCTCAGGTTGTTTTGCGGGCGTTGTCTCCGGTCAAATTCCTACCCGTATTCGGTCAATGAAAATCCCGGCTTGGAAACAGCTTCCTGGCTTGTTCGCGCGGGTGGCGCGCGCTGGACTGGCTCCGGCCCATGACCGGCCGCTTGGTCTCATCCGCCCGGCCGTCGTTGGATGGAATCATGACCGGGCGGCCGAGGGTGGTCAGAAGAGGCGAGACGTCTTCGACATGTTCGGCGATCAGGTGGACCACCGGACCGTCGCGTTCGATCCGGCCGCGCACGCGGACAAGGCGACCGGCGATCACCGCCTTGCGAAAGGTCTCATAGACCTTTTTCCAGATCACCACGTTGGCGGTGCCGGTCTCATCCTCCAGCGTCAGGAAAATCACGCCGGAGGCGGTGCCGGGGCGTTGGCGGGTGATGACAAGGCCGGTGACGATGACACGGCCCTTGGACTCCGGCAGCCGGTCATGCGGCAGGCTTTCGGGCAGGCGGGGGCGCAAGAGTTCCATCGGATGGGCGCGCAGGGACAGGCGCAGCGACAGGTAATCCTCGATCACCTCTTGCCCAAGGGTCATGCGCGGCAGGGAAACCGCAGGCTCGACGCCCCCTTCGCCATCCGGGCCGAACAGCGGCAGGGGCGCAGGCGCGCGCAACGCCTTGGCGGCCCAGAGCGCATCGCGGCGGGTCAGGCCGAGAGCGGCAAAGGCGTCGCCTTCGGCCAACCGCTCCAGCGTGGCAGGTGGCACCCCGGCGCGACGCCACAGGCTTTCGACATCGGGATAGCCGTTGCCACGCGCGGCAAGGATCCACGCGGCATCCTCCTCACGCAGCCCCTTGATCTGGCGAAAGCCGAGTCGCAAGGCCAGCACGCCATCAGCGCGATGCTCCAGCGTGCAGTCCCATTCTGAATGGTTGACCGAAACCGGCCGCACCTCCACCCCGTGATCGCGCGCATCGCTCACCAGTTGGGCGGGCGCATAAAATCCCATCGGCTGAGAGTTGAGCAGCGCGCAAGTGAACACCGCCTGATGATGGCATTTCAGCCAGGCCGAGATATAGACCAGCCGGGCAAAGCTGGCGGCGTGGCTTTCGGGGAAGCCATAGCTGCCGAAGCCTTCGATCTGCGCAAAGCAGCGGGCCGCGAAATCCGCGTCATAGCCGCGTTCCAGCATGCCCGACACAAAGCGGTCGCGGAACGACCCGATGGTGCCCATGCGCTTGAAGGTGGCAAGGCTGCGGCGCAAGCGGTCCGCCTCCGCTGGGGTAAAGCCCGCCGCCACCACGGCGATCTGCATCGCCTGTTCCTGAAACAGCGGCACGCCGTAAGTGCGGCCCAGCACCTCCATCATGGCGGGGCCAAGGTCTTCGACCGCCTCGCGGCCCTGACGGCGGTTGATGAACGGATGCACCATGCCACCCTGAATCGGGCCGGGGCGCACGATGGCCACCTCGCAGACCAGATCGTAGAATTCGCGCGGGCGCATCCGGGGCAGGAAGTTCAGCTGCGCCCGGCTTTCGACCTGAAACACCCCGATGGCATCGGCGCGGCACAGCATGTCATAGATCGCCGGGTCTTCCGCCGGGGTATTGGCCAGCGTCAGGCCAAGGCCGCGATGATCGGCCAGCAGGCCGAACGCCTTGCGGATGCAGGTGAGCATGCCGAGCGCCAGAATATCCACCTTCAACAGCCCCAGCGCGTCGATGTCATCCTTGTCCCATTCGATGATGGTGCGATCGTCCATCGCGGCATTCTCGATCGGGCACAGCTCATCCAGCCGGCCTTGGGTGATCACAAAACCGCCGACATGCTGGCTGAGGTGCCGCGGAAAGCCGATGATTTCCGCGATCAGTTGCGTGGTCAGCACCATGCGCCGGTCGGTCGGGTCCAGCCCCGCATCGCGCATCCGGTCCTGTCCGGGGGCGGTGGACGACCAGCCCCAGATCTGGCCCGACAGACGGGCGACCACGTCCTGCGACAGCCCCATCACCTTGCCCACCTCGCGGATGGCGGCGCGGCTGCGGAAATGGATCACCGTGGCAGTCAGGCCCGCCCGTTCGCGGCCATAGCGCGCGTAAATCCACTGGATCACCTCTTCGCGGCGTTCATGCTCGAAATCCACGTCGATATCCGGCGGCTCGCCGCGTTCCTTGCTGATGAACCGCTCAAAGATCAGGGTGATGGATTCGGGTGGCACCTCGGTGATGCCCAACAAGTAACACACCACCGAATTGGCCGCTGATCCGCGCCCTTGGCATAGGATCCCGCGCGACCGGGCAAAGGCCACGATGTCATGCACGGTCAGGAAATAGGGCGCGTATTCGACATCGCGGATCAGGGCGAGTTCCTTTTCCACGCGGGCGATGATCTTGGGCGATGCCCCATCCGGATAGCGCCAGATCAGCCCGTTGCGGGTCAACCGCTCCAGCCTTGCCTGCGCGGGTTCGCCATTTTGCGCCTCGTCGGGGTATTGATAGCGCAGCTCATCCAGCCGGAAGGCGCAGGCATTGGCGATCTCGACCGTGCGGCGGATCGCTGCGGGATAGCGGTGGAACAGCCGCGCCATCTCGGCCCCCGACTTCAGCCGATGCTCGCCATTGGTCAGGCGGTGCTGGCCGATAGTGTCGATGGTGCAGCCGATGCGCAGGCAGGTCAGCACATCGGCCAGCGGGCGGCGGGCGGCGCGGTGCATCAGCACATTGCCGATGGCAATCATGGGCAGGGCGGCAGTTTGGGCAAGCGTGGCCAGCCGGTCCAGACGTGGCTGGTCACGGCCATCATAATGCGGCGCGGCGCCCAGAAAGCACTGGCCGGGAAAGGCCGCTGATATGCAGGCCATGTCGGCACGGGTGGCGGCAACCTGTCGGGCATCGGCTTCCATCAGATCGGGCGGCAGGGCGATCAGGATCAGCCCCGCGCCCCAATCGAGCAAATCAGCGCGTTGCAGGTAACACTCCCCCTTGGGCGCGCGGCGCTTGCCGAGGGAGAGCAGCCGTGTCAGCCGTGACCATGCGGTTATATCGGTCGGCAGGGCCAGCCACTCGACGCATGAGTCAGTGAGCATCAGCCGCGCACCGGGGATCAGCCGGGGCAGGGGAACCGCTGGCAGGACCGGGGAGGGGGTGAGGTGCGGCACGGTCTGGCGGCTGGAATGATCGGTGACCTGCTGTGAGCGGATGACAGGGCCGTCTTGTGCGCCCTCCCGCGCCTCATCACGCAGCCGGGACAATTCCTTGAGTGCCGAGAACGCCCGCACCACGCCCGCCACCGAATTGCGGTCGGTGATGGCGATGGCGGTCAGGCCCAGTTCGGCGGCGCGTGTCACCAGTTCTTCAGGGTGCGAGGCTCCGGTCAGGAAGGTGAAGTTCGAGGTCACGCACAGTTCAGCATAGGCCGTAGGTGCATTGCCAAGCGAGTTTTTCCTAGAATGCAAGGAGGCTTCGCCTTCATGGGCCTTCAGAGTATTTTTGCCGAAATGAGGGAGCATCAGATAAATTCTCCCTGCACGCACCAGCCGGGGGTTTGCGGGGTGTGGAACAGCCACAGGCGAGGGCCTTCGCGGGTCTCGATCCGCCAGTAGTCGCGCAGGCCCGTGCGCCATGCGGGGTCATCGAACCACCATTCCGGCGCGATCCGTTCCGGACCTTGGGCGCGCAGGGTGGTGAAGCGCATCCGCCGCCAGCGGAACTGCGCGGGCGGGTGGCCGGAGGCGTGGCTGACGGGTTCGGGGGGGAACAGGGTGAGCGGGCGGGCGGGGCCGTATGAGGGTAGGGCGGCTGTTGGTTCAGACCACGCGGCGGCGGTCAACTGGAAGCTGCGCTCGGGGATCTTGCTGTCGGCGGGTTGCATCCGCAGCACGCGGTCAAACCCGATGCGGTTGCCCAGGCGCGAGACCAGATCGGCCAGCGCATCATCGTGCCGCAGGGCGGGGCCGCGGCCGATCTGTTCGGGCGGCAGCGGCTCAGAGATCGGGGCCGAGAGGCGCATCGCGTCGATGCCAAAACCTGCGTCCACCTCATCCACGCCCTTGGCGAACAGGGCGGCCATGCGGATGGGGTCGCGCATGGCACGCGCAAGGCCGATCTCTACTTGTGCCGTGCCATGATCCACTCGCCGCAGTTCCAGCCGCAGGCGGCGCGCGCCGTGGTGGTGCAGCGCCAGTGTGGCACAGAGCCGGTCGAGCAGGCGCGACAGGCCAGCCATCACATCCGATTGCAGGCCGATGGGTTCGGGCAGGGTCATCCGCACCCCGAAATGCGGCGGCTCCGGTGCGGCGGCCACCGGCTCCGGTTGGTGGCCCAACAGCTGGTCCAGGCGCAGCACCAGCGCTTGACCAAAGCGGCGGGCGAGGGGGGCACGGGGCTGGGCGATCAGGTCGCGCATCTGCGACAGGCCGACGCGGGCCAAGGCCTCTGCCGTGGCATTGTCGATGCGCAGGGCCGAGACCGGCAGGTGGCCAATGCCCTGCGCCAGATCGCCATCAGCAATGATCCCGCCGCCATGGCGGGCCAGCGCATGCGCGGCCCCGCGTGTGCCGGCAATCGCACTGCTGACCGACAGCCCGGCGCGGTCCAGCCGGGCGTGCAGGTCGGCGCGCAGCTCTGCCTCGCCGCCAAACAGGTGCGCGACGCCGGTGATGTCGGCCACCAGCCCATCGGTGCCGTCACTGGCGACCATCGGCGCATAGCGGCTGGCCCAGCGGCGCAGGCTGGCCAGCGCCGCCGCCTCGCGCGCCAGATCGGCGGGGCGGGTGGACAGATCGGGGCAGATCGCGCGGGCATCGGCCAGCGGCATGCCGCGATGAACACCCCGCCGTTCCGCCGCGGGGTTCAGGCAATGCAGGTGATCGGCATTGCCCGACCGATGGGTCAGCGCGAACGGCCCTTCAACGGGCCGGTTCCGCAGGCTGGCATCGCTCGCCAACCTCGGGAACCAGATCGAAAGCAGCCGACGCACCATGCCAGTTCAACACCCAGTTCCCGATTGTTCCTCTTTTGTTCTTATTAAGGCTCCAATGATGCAGAGTCGAGTCTGCTGCCGAATGTGTCGCAGGTGTTGCCACGGGCGCGCAATGCCAGCGCGTTTCGGTGGCACTGCTGCCCTGCGCTTCGCGGATCAGCATAAGCCCGGCGGTCCGCCCCGCCTCTGCCGCCAGTTGCAACCGGCGGCCTGCGGTCAGCGACAGGGCCTGCTGCGGCTCGGCAATCACCAATGCGACGGGGGCGGCGCGCAACGCCTCCTCCACACACCACAACAGGTCGGTCTCGGATTTTGGGGTCAGCAGCAACAACCGTTCCGACAAACCCACAGGCAGGCCACGCAGCATCGGGCGCTGTGGTTCGTGCGCGGGCAGCACCCAGAGCACCGCACCCGGATGGCGCAGGGTCTGGAACAGCGCAAAGGCGCGCCGCCCCGGCCCCTCGGCCTCATGCACCCGGGCCTTGCTCAGGGTGAACGGGTCGGCAGGGGCGGGGCGGGGGGCAAGATCATGCAGGATCGTCATGCGCATCCTCCACCACGATGTCCAACTCCCCATCCGGCAAGGGGCGTTGCAGATGCAGCGCCTGTTCGATCGGCGCGGTCAGCCATTGGTGCCATTCCTCGGGGCGCACCAGAATGACCGGCATGGCCTTGGGGTGAATCCGTTCCACCTCGCGGTTGGGCGCGCAGGTGAGGAAGCCGAAGGCATCCACCGTCACCTCCCCCTCCTTGAGTTTGCGCACCGAGGTCCAGTCAGTGCGGAGGCCCGCGAAGAACGCCAGCGGCTGATCTGGCCCAAGCGCGAACCACACCGGCTTGCCTTTGGCCGCACCGGGGCGGCTGTCTGGCTCGGCAAAGCGGGTGAAGGGGATCAGACAGCGATGCGCAGGCCCCAGCCAACGCCGCCAATGTGGCGAGTTCAGGTTGCGGATGTTGGTCACGCCCGGATCAGTGCGCTTGCTCGCCAGAAACTGCGGCGGCGTCGGCATGCCCCAACGGGCCATCGACAATTGCCAGCCGCCATGTGCCCCGTGGCGAAAAACCGGCGCCGGGTAATCGGGCCAGATTCCCGCCATTGGTGGCAGGTTGCCGGTCAGATCATCAAACCCCTCGCCCTTAGCCAGGGCGTCAAACACGTGGCGCATCGCGTCTTGGCTTCTGGTCTGGGAATAGAGGTTGCACATGCTTGGCATCCGGAATCGGTCAAATCCAAGGGTGCGAACATTTGCGGAACTTGTCCAGCCCACACAGGTCGGAAAATGTGACGCGGGACTTGGCCTTCGGGGCGGGTTGACCAAGCTGCGGGAAAAGAAAAACCCGCCGTTTCCGGCGGGTCTTGGTCAAAGGGTCAAAGCGCGGTCGCCAGAGGTATCCTTGATCCGCGTGGGCAGACCGATCTGATTCAGCAGGTTGATGAACGGGGCAGGGTCCATGTCTTCGACATTGGCCATCGTGCCCACATCCCAAACCCCATCGGCAATCAGCAGCGCGGCGGCAACGGGTGGCACCCCTGCGGTATAGCTGATGCCCTGCGCGCCCACCTCGGTATAGGCGTCCTTGTGGTCGGCCACGTTGTAGATCAGCACCTCAACGGGTTTGCCATTCTTGGTGCCTTTGACAAAATCCCCGATGCAGGTCTTGCCGGTGTAATCGGGCGCAAGGCTGGCCGGATCGGGCAGCACCGCCTTGACCACTTTCAGCGGGATCACCTCCAGCCCTTCGGCGGTGGTGACGGGCTTTTCCGACAAAAGGCCAAGGTTTTTCAACACGGTGAACACGTTGATATAATGGTCACCAAAGCCCATCCAGAACCGCACATCGGCCTGCGGATAGCGGGTCGCCAGTGAATGAACCTCGTCATGGCCGGTCATATAGGTCTTTTGTTCGCCAACCACCGGCATGTCGAAGGTCTTGCCAACCTCGAACATCGTGTTCGATTGCCAAGCCCCGTTCTGCCAGGAATACACCGTGCCGGTGAATTCGCGGAAGTTGATCTCGGGGTCGAAGTTGGTGGAAAACCACTTGCCATGCGACCCGGCGTTGATGTCAACGATGTCGATGGATGTGATCGTATCCATCATGCCCTCGGCCACACGGGCATAGGCGTTGACCACGCCGGGATCGAACCCGACGCCAAGGATCGCGGTCACGCCGGCGGCTTTGCAAGCCTCGCGCCGTTTCCATTCGTAGTTACCATACCACGGTGGTGCTTCGCAGATTTCGGCGGGGTCTTCATGGATGGCGGTGTCCATATAGGCCACGCCCGCCTGAATACAGGCCTCCAATACCGTCATGTTCACAAAGGGCGAGCCGACGTTGATCACGATCTGGCAGGCGGTTGCCTTGATCAGCGCGACCACGGCTGCGGTATCCATCGCGTCAATCGCGTGCGCCTTGAACACGCCCGGCACCTTCATCGCGGACTTTTCGTGCACGCTGTCGATGATCGCTTGCGCCTTGGCCACGGTGCGGCTGGCGATGTGCAGATCGCCAAGGCGATCATTATGCTGTGCCGCCTTGTGCGCCACGACTTGCGCCACACCACCTGCGCCGATGATCAGAACATTCCGTTTCACTTCGAACCGTCTCCTTTAAGGACAGAGGGAAGGGGGCAACCTTGATCAGCCAAGGTTGCCTTCAAAATCGGCATAGCCGAATTCACGTGCGATGGTCATCGACCCGTCCAGTTCCTTGATGACGATGCCCGGCATCTTCACCCCGTTGAACCAGTTCTTCTTGACCATCGTATAGCCCGCTGCATCCGCGATGCTCAGCCGGTCGCCCACCTGCAACGGCGCGGGGAAGTTGAATTCGCCGAACACATCGCCCGCAAGGCAGGATTTGCCGCAGATCTGCACCGGGTGATCGCCATCCGTCTCGATCTTGCCCGAGATGCGATAGATCAGCAGATCCAGCATATGCGCCTCGACCGAGGAGTCGACCACGGCCAGATCCTTGCCGTTGTTCAGCACATCCAGCACCGTCACCTCAAGGCTTGCCGCCCCGGTGATCGCGGCCTCGCCCGGTTCCAGATAGACCTGCACCCCGAAGCGTTCGGAAAACGTCTTCAGCCGTGCGGCGAGTTTCGCCACCGGGTAGCCTTCGCCGGTGAAATGGATACCGCCGCCAAGGCTCACCCAGTGCAGGCGGCTGAGCAGAGGGCCAAATTCATCCTCGATCCGGGTCAACTGCTGGTCGAACAAGTCAAAATCGTCATTCTCGCAATTGTAATGAATCATGAAGCCGGAAATCCGGTCCATCACCCGCTCGATTTTCGTCGCATCCCATTCGCCCAGACGGCTGAACGGGCGTGCCGGATCTGCCAGATCGAAACCGCTTGTGGAAAAGCGCGGGTTCAGGCGCAGGCCGCGGTTGATGCTGGCGGACTGGTTGTCGAACCGCTCCAACTGACCGATGGAGTTGAAGATAATCTTGTCGGCATAGCCAACGGCTTCGGCAATCTCATGATCGGCCCAGGCCACCGAATAGGCATGGGTCTCTTTGCCAAACCGCTCGCGGCCCAGTTTCAGCTCATAAAGGCTGGAGGATGTGGTGCCGTCCATATGTTCGCGCATCTGGTCGAACACGCCCCATGTCGCAAAGCACTTCAGCGCCAGCAGGGTCTTTGCCCCCGACGCCGCGCGCAGCTCGTCCATGATGGCCATGTTCCGCGCAAGTTTGCTGCGGTCGATCAGGTAGAAGGGTGTCTGGATCATCGCATCCCCCTTTCGGGCAGCAGAAGAAAGAAGGGGGCTATCTATGGCCCCCCACCCCTCTATGCAAGCCCTGTGACGGGCGGGTGACAGTCAGACCATGCGGATCACGTCCTTGCCCACCGCCAGAACATAGCCGCGCCGGGCGATGGTCTTGACCAACAACTCGCTGACCAGCTGGTTGCCCAGCGTGTCGCGCAGGCGTTTGACGCGGGTGGCCCCGGCCGCCTCGTCGCAATCCACTTCGTTGCGGCCCGAGATCACCGATTCGATCTGCGCCCCGGTCAGCACCTCATCGTCCATCCGCGCCTCGGCCAATACGGCCAGGGTTTCCAGCGCCGCCTCGGTCAGGGCGAATTCCATGTCGTTGATATAGACTGCCCGGCCTTCGCGGCTGATCATCAGGCTGGCCACCTGTATCCCCGACCGCTGGATCGCGGAAATCCGGCGGTTCAGCGCGATGATCATCACCAGAAACACCAAGGCGGCGATCAGAAGCGCGGTGGAGAACACCAGCAGCACGAAGATCACCATGCGATAGCTTTGCAGCACTTCGGAAAACGAGGTGCCGCTTTGCGCGAGGATCTCCAGCAGCTTGATCTCGGCCCCGGTGGTCAGGTTGTCGTTTTCCACAAACAACCGTTCAACCCGCGTGTTGAAGGCATTGGCGTCAGGCAGGCTGAGGAACAAAAACAGGGCCGCCCCGAACAGGATCAGGACGATGGCCGCGATGCCGAAGCTGACAACCCGGTTGCCCGCCTTCAGACTCTCAGTAACGGAGGTAGAACTCTCCTGCACTCGCTTGCCTTTCGCCAAGGCCCTCGGGGCCGAAAGTTGCCAACACGTTCAACAACGTCCAGCCCGCCGACGCAAGCCGTGGTTTCAGTTCGTTCTGAGCCGCACCGGGCGAACAGTTGCCATCACTGACTTGCGCGACTCCGTAATGCAGGCGCAAGGGATCATCCTGCTTGGCCTTGTAATCTGCGTAGCAATCCGCCGACGCCGGAGTGGCCAAGGCCAGTGCCGCGGCTGCGGCGAAGATAAGCAATGGGGTTTTCATGTCCGGCTCCTGCTCGGGACGAGTGTCAGCGACCCAGAGTTGCGCCTGATCGGCGCGATATTCAATATCAACCGGGGCAGGCAGCGGCTGTTATCGCATATCAAGCCCCCGTTATTGCCTGTCTGCGGCGAGGGCCGGCACGGTTTGAACATCGAATCTGGTGCGATGGTCGCACTGGGCAGATTTCATTTCCAGATGACAGGAGGCGCCGATGTTTCCCGCACCCACCCAAATTTCCCCGACGGCCATTGCCCCGTTCATGCCTCGCACCACCTTGCGACCGCTGCGGCGTGCAGCAGGCGCCTTGATTGCCGCCATCACGGTTCTGGCGCTGATGGCCGCAAGCGCTGTTCCGGCCCGCGCCGATCGTCAAAGTGACAATCTGGCCAAGGCAGTCGTCGCTGCCATCGCAATCGGGGCGATCGTTCATTCTATAGACAAAGGCCGGGCAAGGCCTGCTCCGGTGCCACAGCCCCCGGTTCAGGTGCGCAATCCGCGCGTGCCCTCGGTCTGCGCCATCGAGATTTCTGGCGCGCGGCGCGAAGTGACCGTTTATCCTGAACGCTGCCTTCGCCGCGAGGGGTTTGACTATCGCCTGCCGCGTCACTGCGCAAACGAGGCCCGCGTCTTTGGCCGGACCGACCGGGTGTATTCCGAACACTGCCTGCGCAACGCGGGGTTCCGTGTGGAGGGTGGTCGCGTTGAAAAGGGTCGGGGGCACGATCGGGGATACCGCGATCACGGGCGCGGCCATGGCCGCGATCAGGGCCGGGGGCATGGTCGCCCGCGCCACGCATATTAAGCCCGCTGGGGGGGCGCATGCAGCACCCCCCTTTTTTCCGCGGTGCCCGCGGGTTATGCCGGGGCATGAAAAGACCCGCCCCTGATTTCAACCACGAACTTGCCGCTCTTTCCCAAGGAGCGGCCTTTGTTGTCGGGGTAGACGAGGTGGGCCGGGGGCCGTTGTGCGGTCCGGTCACTGCCGCCGCTGTCCGGCTGGATCCGGCACGCATTCCGATGGGGCTTGGCGATTCCAAGACCCTGACGGCGGCGCGGCGCGAAAGCCTGTTTGCCGAGCTTTGTGTGGTGGCGCAGGTCGCGGTTGCCCATGCCAGTGTGGAGGAGATCGACACGCTGAACATCCTGCGCGCCAGCCATCTGGCAATGGAGCGGGCGGTGACGGCGCTGGGGGCCGATTTCGCGCTGATTGACGGCAATATGGTTCCGCGCGATCTGCCCTGCCGGGGGCTGGCAATTGTGAAGGGCGATGCCAAATCCCTGTCGATCGCCGCCGCCTCGATTTGCGCGAAAGTCACACGTGATCGCCTGATGGTGGATTTGGCGCAACAATACCCCGGTTATGGCTGGGAGATGAACGCGGGCTACCCGACAAAAGCGCATCTGAGCGCCCTTCTAAATCTTGGGGTGACCCCCGTTCATAGACGTTCGTTCCGGCCAGTCCACAATATCTTGTATCAAGAGAAATAGATAACCCCTTGATTCAATAAAGAATTTGACGGCGAATCAACTCTGACTCATTCTTATCCACAGAGACGGCGCGCCAAATGACGCCGGGGACAGAGGCAGAAGATGACGTCAAAAACCAAAGCCACGGGGGCAGCCATTGCGGCAGATCTGCCCCTGAACCAGATCCTTGCAGGTGACTGCATCGACGTGATGAACAGCCTGCCAGCGGGATCGGTGGACCTGATCTTTGCGGACCCGCCCTACAATCTGCAACTCAAGGGCGATCTGCACCGGCCCGATAATTCCAAGGTCGATGCGGTCGATGACCATTGGGATCAGTTCAGCAGCTTTGCCGTCTATGATGAGTTCACACGGGCCTGGCTGAAGGCCGCCAAGCGCCTGCTTAAACCCAATGGCGCGATCTGGGTGATCGGCAGCTATCACAACGTGTTCCGCCTTGGGGCCGAGCTGCAAAATCAGGGCTTCTGGCTGCTGAATGATGTGGTTTGGCGCAAATCCAACCCGATGCCGAATTTCAAGGGCAAGCGGCTGACCAATGCGCATGAAACCCTGATCTGGGCCTCGCGCGACGAGAATGCGAAATACACCTTCAACTATGAGGCGCTGAAGGCGCTGAATGATGGCATCCAGATGCGGTCCGACTGGGTGCTGCCGATCTGCACCGGACATGAGCGGCTGAAGGATGCCAATGGCGACAAGGCGCATCCGACGCAAAAGCCCGAAAGCCTGCTGCACCGCATCCTGATCGGCACCACCAACCCCGGCGATGTGGTCTTGGACCCGTTTTTTGGCACCGGAACCACCGGCGCTGTGGCCAAGATGCTTGGCCGCGATTTCATCGGGATCGAGCGCGAAGAAGCGTATCGCACGGTGGCGCAGGCGCGGCTTGCCCGTGTGCGCAAGTTTGATGCCTCGGCCCTGGAAATTACCGGATCGAAACGGACCGAGCCGCGCGTGCCGTTCGGGCAGGTGGTGGAACGCGGCATGCTGCGCCCCGGCGAGGAGCTGTATTCAATCGGCAACCGTTATATGGCCAAGGTGCGTGCAGATGGCACGCTGGTGGGCAACGACGTGAAAGGTTCGATCCATCAGGTCGGGGCCGCCTATGAACGCGCGCCAAGCTGCAACGGCTGGACCTATTGGCATTTCAAGCGCGATGGCAAGATGATCCCCATTGACATCCTGCGCCAACAGATCCGCGCCGAGATGGAGGCAGATCAGGCCCGCCCGAACTAAGGCCGGCCTGTCGCAAAGGCGGGGTGAACCCCGCCCTACACCCGTTTGAACCGATGTGAACGCCTGCACCGTGGTCCGCCTGCGGTGCACCTTGCCCCGCCATGTCCGCATGGCGGGGTCTTTTTTTTATTTGAGCGTCCGCTCTGCCCCAAGCTCCAGATGCGTGGCCTCGATGCATCGGGCGCTTGACCCATTGGCGAAACCGATGCGCCGCTTGGGATATTCTTGAACAGGAAAGACACAGTGCAGAGATTGCCATGCCGCAGCAGGCAGACAGCCGCAGGATCACTTGTCATTGGCCATGTTCCAAGCCAAAGGGAAATTGCTGAGGCCCAGGTTGCGGGGGTGAAGAATGGGCGGGCAATCCGAGGTGATCATGCAGGCTCTGGATTTGTTGGATCAGGCCGGACAGGTCGTACTGGGCTGGCTGGGATATCCGGCTGGGTGGTCACAGTTTGCCCTGCTGGCGATTGCCTATCTGTTGGCACGGGTGGTTGCGGGGCGTTTGTCGGCGGCACTGACAAAGATGTTGGCGCCTAAGTCGGCGCTTGGGTTGCTTGGCGAAATCACAGTGGCCTTGGCGCAAACTCGTGTGGAGCTGGGCAGCATCCGGCTTTCTGCCCTGTCTCTTATCAAGGGTCTGATTGCGGGGGCTCTCTTTTTCTGGTTGGAGAGTTGGTCAAAACGCCAGTCAGCCAGCCACATCAAGGCAAAGCAGGAACTGCGGCCCGCCACCGGAGAACTTCCTGTAATGGCGAGCGAAATCGTGATCTTCGTGGTGGAATACTGGGTGAACGGAACCGATGACGGCCGGAACAAGTACAGGTCGCATGTGCTGTTCGCGATCTGGAACGCGCTCAAGGCTGAATACATCGAAATGCCCTTTCCTCAGCGCGGGGTTCATTTCAGACAGGCTTTCTCCACATGACAGATGTGTTGGTCATAGGGGCGGGCCCCGCCGGGTTGATGGCGGCCGAGGAACTGGCGCGGGCCGGCCGCAGGGTGGTGGTGGCCGAAGCAAAGCCCACCCCGGCACGCAAGTTCCTGATGGCGGGAAAATCCGGGCTGAATGTGACCAAGGACGAACCCTTAGCTCCATTTGCCGAAGTTTATGATGCCGACTGGCTGCGCCCGATGCTGGCCGAGTTCGGACCGGCACAGGTTGCGCAATGGTGTCGCGATCTGGGGCAGGAAGTGTTCACCGGCACTTCGGGCCGGGTTTTTCCCAAGGTGATGAAAGCCTCGCCGTTGCTTCGGGCCTGGTTGCACCGATTGGCGGGGCAGGGCGTTGATCTGCGCACCGGCTGGCACTGGCAGGGGTGGGAGGATGAGGCCTTTCGTTTCGCAACCCCGGCAGGCCCGCAACTCTTGCGCCCCGCGGTGACCGTTCTGGCGCTGGGCGGCGCCAGTTGGTCGCGGTTGGGATCAGATGGGGCGTGGGCGCCATGGCTGGCCGCGCGGGGCGCAACGGTTGCGCCTTTCCGCCCTGCCAACGTTGGGTTCGGGGTGGCATGGTCGCCGCATATGACCCCGCATTTCGGTCAACCAGTCAAATCCGCGCTTCTGACGGCAGGGGATCATGCGATACGGGGGGAATTTGTCCTTTCTGCTCGGGGCATAGAAGGCGGTGCGATCTATGCGCTGAGCCGTGCGCTGCGGGATGGGGCAGCATTACGCCTCAATCTGTTGCCAGATCTTGGCCCCTTGGCCCTGACCGCCCGTATCGCCAGACTGAAACGGACCGACAGTCATGCCAATCGATTGCGCAAGCTGGGGTTGTCGCCAACCGCTGTTGCATTGGTGATGGAATTCGGCCGCGATCTTCCCTTGGAGGAGGCGTTGACCGCGCTGCCGCTTCCCTTGACCGGGCCTCGCCTGATCGATGAGGCCATCTCCACTGCTGGTGGCATCACGCGCCTCAGTTTGACAGACGGACTGGAATTGCGCGCCTTGCCCGGTGTCTTCGCGTGCGGAGAAATGCTGGATTGGGAAGCCCCAACCGGCGGCTACCTTCTGACAGCGTGCTGGGCCACGGGTCGATGGGCGGGTCGCCATGCGGCCATGGTTTGAAATTTTCTGTCTTGTGCGGAATATTTTGCTTTGACGCACGTTTTCGTCGCGTAGCATGACTGAAGCTTGGACCTGGAGAATTTATGATGCGTTTTTTTATTCTTGCAGCGCTGATTGCAGTATTTACGCCGACTTTGGCCGCAGCCTGCGCAAAGCCATCGGGGGCGGCGTCATTGGAAGCTGGAATGATCCAGTGGATCAATCAGCAACGCCAAGCCAATGGTCTAAGCCCGCTTCGGCAGTCTTCCAAGCTGACCTCGGCGGCACAAAGCCATGCATGTGACATGGCGGGTCGCAACTTTTTCGCACATCAACGCGCGGGGGGGCCAAAACTTGGCGATCGGGCAAAGGCAAATGGCTATCGCTTTCGCCACATTGCTGAAAATATTGCCTTTACCCGCACTCCGAGTGTCGCACAGGCGGCGGGCATGTGGCGAAAATCGCCACCACATTGGGCCGCCATTCTGAAACCCGAGGTCAAGGAAATCGGTCTGGCGGTGGCAAGCGGGTCTGGAAATATCTATTGGGTCATGAATGTGGGTGCGCAGCTTTAAACTGCGCTTGTACCCCGCGCCAGCCGGGACGCCCCCGGCGACAGCTCGGGCAACGCTGGTTTGACGCCCTGCCAGAAGTACAGACGGATGTGTTCACCCAGGCCGGGGTCTGAAATATGGTCCCAAGCCAGCCCGAAGCCTTCCATCAACAGGCCCTCGGCGTAAAAGGTGATCTCCTCACTGTCCAGACTTTCGCCCGCCGCATCGGACCAAGCGCCGTCCTTTTGCCAATAAACATAGGCCTCGATGGTCTTGTTTTTCCGGGCAATCCGGGAAAGCGGGGCCAGCGTGGTTTCAAACTCTGACATGTGAGCGATCCTGCACTTCAAGCGCGTTCTGATATGGTCAAGCCATACCCTAACGCTGGATCATCGCCAATCGGATCAGTGCGCGTTCCATCAGCGCCATGCCCGGTGCACGCAAGGCAGAGCGCAACGTAAGATCAGTTTCCAGCAACTCTGACACCGCGCGTTCCAGATTTCGCAAGCCCAAGGCCTGTGCCTGTCTTTGCATTTGGTCACGTCTGGGGCCAAAAACACGCGCGCGTTGCAGGCCATTCGCAACGCCCGATGGATCAGATGCGGCCATGTGCAAAGCTTTGAAATGCCGTAGGGCCTGAATGCAAATGGTAACGGGCAATATACCTTGCCCCTCCAGTCGTCGCACCAGCAGACCGACAGCCACAGCCTTGCCTTCGGCGACGGCATGGAGCAGGTCATCCACCTCGGCTTCCAGCGTCGCGGGGGCCATGGACGCAACATCAAGCGATGTCAGCGGTGTCGGATCCCCGAATTTGTAAAGAGCGATTTTTTCCAATGTCTGTCGAAAGTCGCCGGGGTCCAACGCGCGGGCCAGAGTGGCCAGATCGGCCATTGCATCGCGATCAATGCTGGTCAGTCCGGCCTTTTTCAGCGCGTCTTCGATCTCCTCTCGCGTGGGGGGATCATCATACAAAACTGCACAAAAGGCGTTTGTGTGCTTTTCAAAAAGCGCTCTGAGCGCTGATTTGGCCGTCAGATTTCCGGCTGTGACAACAACTGACGCGTCACCGGGTTTCCATTCTCGCAGCGCAACGGCAATGGTCGGGGCCAATGCATCGGTCGCGTCTTCGGCAAAGACCACGCGCGGGCCGGGGAAAAATCCCACCGCTTTCACCGCATCCAGAAGGGCCGCACCATCCTTGCGCAACTCTGCCGCCTGAATCCGGGTCAGACGCATTTCGCCTTCCCCTTCGGGACCGATCAAAGCTGCGATCACCTCTTGTCGTCTCAGCGCCACCCGCATCGGGTCGGCCCCTGCAATCAGCAACCCGGCTTTGGATGGGTCGGGCTTGGCAAAATAACGG
The DNA here is from genome assembly GCA_046292785.1 of Paracoccaceae bacterium. Lineage (GTDB taxonomy): Bacteria > Pseudomonadota > Alphaproteobacteria > Rhodobacterales > Rhodobacteraceae > Pseudotabrizicola. The sequence goes on along the minus strand of JBKBQB010000014.1, from coordinate 17,447 downwards.
GTGGCTTCGATCCCCTTGAGGATCATGCCCAAGAGCCCGATGTTGCAATCAGCCTCGTCACGATCTGATCTGCCAGCATCCGCATCAGACGAAAGGCAGCGTCCTGTTCGGCCGTCAAACCCGCCACGGTGCTGCCGGTGGCGGAATAAGCGGCAAAACCCTGCACCCGTCCGCCGGTCGCGCGCTGCCCGGTTTCGCGCGCGGTCAGGGTCCAGTCGATATGCCCGGTCAGATGATACCGGGTGATGGCATTTTCTGGTGTGATCCCCAAATTTTCCGGTTTGGTCACAACAGTGTAGGCCAAATCAAACCGTGGGGCTTCTGGCCGGCCCAGACGTTCCTCCAGCCGCTCTACCAGATCAAAACCCAGCTTGTCGCCGGGGTCGGCGACCCGGATACGTCCCTGCAAACCCTGCGCAGCCCCACCGGGGCCATAGGCAGGAGAAAAACCACAGGCCATAAGGGCCAGTGGCGCGAAAAGCACAAATCTGCGGTCAGGCAACGACATTTATGATACGCCCTGGCACGACGATGATTTTCTTCACCGGCTGACCGGCAAGAAACTTGATCACATCCTCATTCGCCAATGCGATCTTTTCAACCTCTGATCCCGGCATATCCTTGGGCACGCTGATTTCTGCCCGACGTTTGCCATTGATCTGGATCGGCAAGGTGACAGTATCATCCACCAAAAGTGCCGGGTCGGCTGATGGCCATGGGGCCTGACAGCACAAACCCTGCCCGCCCTGATAGGACCAGATCGATTCGGCGATATGCGGAACCATTGGTTGCATCAATTGCGCGAGCGAGCGGATCGCTTCTTTCATCACGCCGGTGCCGGCGTTGGCCTTGGCCAGCGTATTGGTAAAACCATAAAGCACCGCAATCGCCTTGTTGAAGGCAAAACCGTCGATGGATCGTGTCACTTCGTCAATGGCTTTGGCGGTGGCGCGACGCAGATCATCATCGCCGGTCCCGACATGGTCTACAGGCATGTCCCCGATGCGCGAACTCAGCGTCCAGACCCGGCTCAGATGCTTGAAGGCGGCTTCGGCACCCGAAGAGGTCCATTCCACATCCCGCTCCGGCGGGCTGTCTGACATTACAAACCAACGCGCAGTGTCGGCTCCGAAGGACGCGATGATGTTCATCGGATCAACGACATTCTTTTTGGATTTCGACATCTTGGCCGAGGGAATCACCTCCACCGCCGTGCCGTCTGGCAGCGTCACCCCGGTATCGCCGTGCAGCACGTCTTCGGGCAGGTGATAAATCGGTCGGCCATTCGCGTCGGTGGTCTGATAAATTTCGTGCGTGACCATACCTTGGGTGAACAGTGCCGTGAAAGGTTCGATGGCGCTTTCCGGCAGGTGGCCGGTTTTCACCATGGCGCGGGCAAAGAAGCGTGAATACAGCAGGTGCAGGATCGCATGCTCGATTCCGCCAATATACTGGTCGACGTTCATCCAGTAGTCGGCATCGGGCCCCGATGTGGGCGTAGCTGCGCGCGGTGCGGTGAAGCGGGCGTAGTACCAGGATGAATCGACGAAGGTATCCATCGTGTCGGTCTCGCGCCGTGCCGCCGCCCCACATTTCGGACAGGTGCAGTTGCGCCAGGTCGGGTGACGGTCCAATGGGTTTCCGGGGATGTCAAAAGACACATCATCGGGCAGGCGCACCGGCAGGTTTTCCTTGGCCTCGGGCACCACGCCGCAGGTGGCGCAATGCACCACCGGAATCGGGCATCCCCAATAGCGCTGGCGCGACACACCCCAATCCCGCAGGCGGAACTTGGTGACGCCGGTGCCGTAACCCTTTGCTTCGGCGTGCGAAATCGCAGCGGCGATAGCATCATCGCCGGTTTGCACCTCGGCTCCGGTAAAGCCTTGGATATAGCGCACGCGTTCCGACTTCATCGGAACATATGCCTCGGCCATCACGTCACCGCTCGCTGCGCCGCGCTCTTCGGGCACGAACACGGGGATGATCGGCAGGTCGTATTTTTTGGCAAAGTCGAAGTCGCGCTGGTCGTGTGCTGGCACGCCGAAAATCGCGCCGGTGCCGTAGTCCATCAGGACAAAGTTGGCGATCCAGACCGGCAATTCGCGGGTTGGATCAAGCGGATGGCGCACCCGGATGCCGGTGTCATAGCCGATCTTTTCTGCCGTCTCGATTTCTTCTGCCGATGTGCCACCCCGGCGGCATTCGGCAACGAAAGCCGCTATTTTCGGATTGGATTCCAAAGCTTTGGCCAAGGGATGATCGGCCGATACCGCAGCGAAAGACGCGCCCATCAGCGTATCGGGCCGGGTGGAATACATTTCCAGCCGCTCAAATCCCGCAGGTGCGCCCACAGTTTCGAATCCCAGCTGCAAGCCGCGCGAGCGGCCGATCCAGTTTGCCTGCATCAGCCGCACTTTTTCCGGCCAATGGGTCAAACCATCCAGCGCACCCAACAGCTCCTCGGAATAATCGGAGATCTTGAAAAACCACTGCGTCAAATCGCGCCGTTCCACCGCAGCCCCGGAGCGCCAGCCCTTGCCGTCGATCACCTGCTCATTGGCCAGCACGGTCATGTCAACCGGGTCCCAGTTCACCACCGCATTCTTGCGGTAGACAAGCCCGGCCTCCATCATATCGATAAACATCGCCTGCTGCTGACCGTAATATTCTGGGTCGCAGGTGGCAAATTCGCGGGTCCAGTCGATGGACAGTCCCAGTGGCATCATCTGACCGCGCATGTCGGCGATGTTGGAATAGGTCCATTCCTTCGGGTGGCCGCCTCGCTCCATCGCCGCGTTTTCGGCGGGCATGCCGAACGCGTCCCAACCCATGGGATGCAGAACAGAAAAACCACAGGCGGATTTATACCGCGCCACCACGTCGCCCATCGTGTAATTGCGCACATGCCCCATGTGGATGCGCCCTGATGGATAGGGAAACATCTCCAGAACATAGTATTTCGGCTTTGCCGGATCGCGCCGGGCCAAAAAGGCTTGGGCCTGATCCCAGGCAGCTTGCCATTTCGGTTCGATCTGGGCGGGTTCGTAACGCGACATGTCTGGACCTCCGGGTATGCGCGGAGTTACACCGATGCGGGGCAAAAGGTCCAGTGGGCAGGCGACGCTTGCGGTCAGACGGAAACCGGCGGCGGACCATTCCGACCCGCCGCCCGTCGATCACGTGTTCACACACTCACACAAAGACGCCCGGCAAATCACTTGGGCAACAGCACCTTGTTGACGACGTGGATCACGCCGTTGGATTGCTTGACGTCGCCAATGGTGACCTGCGACGCGTTGCCCGATTCATCGACAATATACAGATTGCTGCCCCGCACCGTGGCCGACAGCGCATCGCCCGACAGGGTCTGCATATGGAAATAGCGGTCTTTCGACGCCTTGGCCCGGCGCATGATCTCGGCGCCCGACAAATCGCCCGCCACGACATGTGCGGTCAGGATCTTGGTCAGCATCGGTTTGTTTTCCGGCTTCAGCAGTGTGTCAACGGTGCCAGCGGGCAGCGCGGCAAACGCAGCGTTGACAGGGGCGAATACGGTGAACGGGCCGGGGCCCTGCAGCGCATCGACCAGATCGGCCGCCTGCACCGCGGCGACCAATGTGGTGTGGTCTGCTGAATTCACGGCGTTTTCAACGATGTTCTTGGTTTCGAACATCGCGGCACCGCCCACCATCGGGTTTTCGGCAAGCGCGGGCGTGGCAAGGGCAAACAGGACAAGAGCGACAGGCAGTTTCATGGGATTTTCCTCCGGGTGATGGCAACCTCAGTGGCCGCCGATATCAGGGGAACGGGTCGGGACAGGTCAAAAGTTTCACGCGGGCGCAATGATCACGCCGTCGTGATCGCCCAAAACAAAACGGGGCACCGAAGCGCCCCGCCAAAACCATTGGCGATTTGTCTGCGTTACAGCTTGCTGTCGCGGATCCGCAACTGGCGCGCGCGGGTCAGGATCGCATCTTCGATCGACCGCGCGGTTTCTGCCGCCACGGCCCCGCCACCCCGTGTTTGCAAGGCCACCCGCAAAGACCGCGCATCAAGCGCCGGATCCTGCACATAAACAGTCGCGCGGTAAGCGCGGCCGCCGCCGGGGGGCGTGCCATAGCCGGTGGCGATAACGCCGGTGAACGGGTCCACAGACTCGATCGGCAAGAAGTTCAGAATCTCAAGGCTGGCCTGCCAAAGGTATTTGTTCACCTCAACCGTGGTGTTCGGGTCATCGCGGTTGCCGAACAGATCCCAGATCGTCGATCCGCGCTCTTCCTGCCCGGAGGCGCGGGCCAAAGCCTCGCGCTGGGCATCGGCGCGCGCTTTTTGGTCCAGTTGCCGTTCACTGGGAATTCCGGGCGCATTGCGGCGGAACAGGCCACTGTCGCCGCTTGCAAATCCACCGCCGCAGGCTGAAAGCCCGCCGACAAGTCCGGTCAAAATGACAACCCGTGCCAGACGGTGAAAAGACATCCGCACCCCCGCAATTTCTTTGATCTTTGTCTAACGTAGGGCTTGGGGCGTGCCAAGGCTTTTCACAGCCGCCGTTTGTCGGCCTTCCTTGTATAGGCGCAGGCCCCGGCCCCCGGCCACTGATCTGTGACATTGCTGCACCACGCATCCTTGGTTTTGGGCGGCAATAACGGTCATCGTTGCAATCGGGCGGGTCAAAGGTGAAAAGACCATCATTCCGACTGCGGATTCCCCTGCGGCGGGCTTACCTTGAGGAAAGAGGGAAAAACATGAAAAAGGTTCTTCTCGCGACGACCGTTCTGGCACTGTCCGCCAGCGTCGCCGCTGCTGAAGTGAAACTGTCGGGCAACGCACGTATGGGTGTTGTCTACAACGGTGACTCGGCTAACAACAAACTGCAATTCTCCAGCCGTATCCGCGCTTCGATCTCGATGTCGGGCGAAACGGACAACGGTTTGGCTTTCGGCGGTTCGTTCGGCGTTCATGACGCTGGCGACGCTGCAAATGGTTCTGCCGGCACCCTTTTCATCTCGGGAGCTTTCGGCAAGCTGACCATGGGCGATGTGGTTGGTGCTGCTGAAGAAGTCATTGGCGATCTGCCAGAAATTGGCTTCCAAGACCTCGTTGGTGACGGCAAGCGTTCTTCAACCGACAACGATACTCTGTTTATCACCGGTGATGGCGCAGTGTATGCATCTGCGCAAAATCCGGGTGCTTTGTACACCTATTCGACAGGCGGCTTGACGTTCGCTTTGGGCATGAATGACGGTGCAGATAACACCGTTGGTGGAAAATCAAGCGCCCTGACCCCAAGCCCTGCTATCGCAGACCGCGTACAGGCTTACTCGGTCGGTGTGAAGTATGCGATGGACGGCTACTCGGTGTCGCTGGGTTACGAAGTTGCTGATCCGCAAGGCCCGACCGCTTCGTCCAAGCACCTGATCGTTGGCGGTACCGCCACATTCGGCACTACCACCGTCAGCGCGTTTTACGGCGACGGCTCAGGTGCGATCAATGACGTGAAGCACTATGGTATCGGCGTTTCGCACAAGGTCGACGCTCTGACCGTCAAAGGCTACGTCAAGCGCACAGAAGCAACTGGGCTGTTCGTAACCGTTCCGGCAACCCCTGCTACGACTGTTCAGAAGGTTACCGCTTACGGTATCGGTGCTGACTACGCACTCGGTGGCGGCGCGACCCTGTCGGGCGGCATTGTTGATAACAATATCCCCGGCTCGAAAGTTCGCGCTGACCTCGGCATCAAGTTCTCGTTCTGATCCTATACGATCAATGTGACGGAAAGAGCGGGCCTTGTGCCCGCTCTTTTCTTTTGTGCTCTGGCGAATCCAGCAAATCTTCGGGGGTCCAATGTCTCTTGCCGTCATCCAGTCTCGTGTGGCCAAGGCCGAAGCTGCCGCAGGTCGCGCGCCCGGTTCGGTTCAACTGATCGCCGTGTCAAAAGTGCAGCCTTTGCCGCGCGTGGTTGATGTTCTGGAACAGGGGCACCGCGTTTTCGGGGAAAACTATGTGCAGGAAGCCAGCGCCAAATGGCCCGACTTGCGCACGCGCTTTGGTGCGGTGCAGCTTCACATGATCGGCCCCTTGCAAACCAACAAGGCCAAGGTGGCCGTGGAAATGTTCGACGCCATCCATACCGTCGACCGCCCATCCTTGGCCGAGAAACTGGCAAAACTCGCGCAGACGCGGGGGCAAAGCCCGGATCTGTTCGTGCAGGTCAACACCGGGGCCGAGCCGCAAAAGGCGGGCATCCTGCCGATGGATACCGATGCCTTCATCACCCAATGCCGCACGATGGATTTGCCGGTTCAGGGTCTGATGTGCATTCCGCCCGAGGGCGAGGATGCCGCGCCGCACTTTGCCATGCTGGCGCAGATGGCGGCGCGCAACGGCCTTTCCGGCCTGTCGATGGGCATGAGCAGCGATTTCGAGGTCGCCATTGCCCATGGCGCCACGCATATCCGCGTTGGCAGCGCGATTTTCGGCGCGCGCGATTACGGCTGATCAGGTCAGCCAGACCCGCGCATAGGGTGGCAACGCCACCGCGCCGTGATGCGTTTCAACCGGGTGATCCGACAGCGCGTCATGCATCAGGCTGATGCCTTGTTCCCGCGCCCAGTTTTCGGGAACATGCTGCCATTGTTCGGTAAAATTGAACAGGCACAGCACCACGCCAGTGGGGGCGAGTCGCTGAAAGGCAAACATGCCCCGCGCCTGTGGAAACACCACCCGCGTGCCATTGCCGGCATGAAACGCCGCCACTGCCCGCCTGCGCGCCAGAATATGCCGAGTGCCCCAAAACACCTGTGCTTCGGGCGTGTCATCAGCATGGCGCCGGTCCACCGCCTGCCAATCCATCTGCGGCCGATGGATCCAGCGGCTGTCATGCGCGTGCGCCGCGACCTGCAAATAGCCATGATCGTTGGTCAGCGCCAGCTCATCCCCCATGTAAATCAGCGGGATGCCGCCAAAGCTGGCGATCAGCGCATGCCCAAGCAAAATGCGCTGCACCGCCAGATCCACGCCCGCCGCTTCCCCCACCGCCTGCGCCCGCTCCAGCCCGGCGAGCGAAGCAAAGCTGCCGGAAATCCGCTTGTCGCCAGTTTCCGGATTCACCTGAAACAGCGCGCCTTGTGCAAATGACCCCGGAAAGCTGCCCTCGTAAAAGTCTGACAGAAACGCCCGATGCGCAGGCCCGGACATGCCGACGGCGCTTGCATCCTCGTCCGTGACCGCCCAGCCGATATCGTCATGGCATCGGATATAGGTGGCATAGGTCGCATTGCGCAGGGTTTCGGGGAAATGCGTGGAAAGCACATGGCCCATCAACCGGGTATCCCGCGTGGCGAGCGCGCTCCAGAATTGCACCATCAGGCTGTTGTGATAGGCCAGATTGCCTTCTTTGCCATCATGTTGGCCGCGTCCCAGATAGGGCAGCATCTCTGCGGGCGAGACGATCGCTTCTTCCAGATGGATCAGGGCCGGGGCGGCGATGCGCGAACAGGCCCGCAGGGCCTGCAGCAGCATATGCACCTCTGGCTCAGACTGGCACCGCGTGCCCAGCCGTTTCCACATGAAGGCCACCGCATCCAGCCGCAGCACATCCACACCGCGATTGGCAAGGTTCAGCATGATCCCGACGATTTCCAGAAACACCTGCGGGTTGGCCCAGTTCAGATCCCACTGGTGTTCGTTGAACGTGGTCCAGACCCATTTGCCGAAATCGGGGTAATGGGTGAAATTGCCCGGTGCGTGTTCGGGAAATACCTCGACCAGCGTTTCGGAATAGCGCTCCGGCATCTCGGGCGTGTCGAACATCAGGTAGTAGTCCTGATACTGCGCATCGCCTTTGGCCGCCTTTCTGGCCCAAGCGTGTTCCTTGGCAGTGTGGTTCAGCACAAGATCGATGCACAGCGACATGCCGCGCGCCCGCAATGCGCGGCTTACCTCCTCGAAATCGGCCATTGTGCCATAGTCTGGATTGATCTGGCGGTAGTCGACCACCGAATAGCCGCCGTCACTGTCACCGGGCCGCGGTTTGAGGCAGGGCATGAAATGCACGTATGTGACGCCCAGATCGGTCAGATAATCCAGCTTGTCCAGCACCCCGCGCAGATTGCCTGCGAAACGGTCGATGTAGAACACATAGCCCGCCATATCCGGTCGTTGAAACCAGTCCGGCTCCAGATCTCGCCGCAGATCGAGCCTTTTGAGGTCATCGGGCCGCGCAGCCCATGATGTCTTCAGTGTCTTCAGCAATTTGGTGCAAAATGCATCAAAGGCGGGATGCCGGCCATACAGCGCCTCCAGCATGGGCCACAGATCAGGGGTAGATCGATCCAGTCGCAATGCGAAAATCTCGTCATCCGAAGATGCGGGTGCCAATGCCTTGGCCATGGTTATCCTCCCCCGTTTTCCGGGCAAGATTATGCGGTCCAAAGCGGTTTGGGAAGGGGTCAATCCCGAATGATCAGCCGTGTCTGATGCCGGATGCGGGCTGCTATCCAAACCAGATCTGTCCGCGCAAAGGCAACGCAGCCTGCGGTGGGGAACCGTGGCCTGCGCCATGTGTGAATGAAAATCGCCGACCCACGCCCCGGTTCGGCCTGCGGCCAGTTCCAGTCGGTGATCAGGATCAGATCATAAAGCGGATCGGGCTGCTGCAACCGCTCATGACTATAGCCGTGTGGCAGGCGCACCATCAGATTGTAGTCTGGATCGCGGCTGTCATCAGACCAGCGGTCTGCTGGGCTGGTGGGCAGCGCCCAATCGGCGGGGGCGGTCATCCGGGCCGGATGATACAGCATGCCCACAATCCGGTGCACCCCTGCAGGAGTGGCGCCATCGCCTTCGCGTTTGATACGCGCGGGCACTATTCCGCCGCGTCCGATGGAACAGGAAAAGCGCCGCCCCATGAATCGCGCGCCTTGTCGGGTGACCACCAGATCGACCGGAGTCACAGCAAATGACCCGATTTCGCCGCCTTGGTTGCTAGATACCCCGCGTTCTGCGCGGTTTTGCCCACCTGCAACGGCACCCGTTCCACCACTTTTACCCCGCAAGCCTCCAGCATCGCCAGCTTCTTGGGATTATTGGTCAACAACCGCACGGCAGAAAACCCCATGCGTCGCAAAATTTCCGCGCCGATGCGGAAATCGCGCTCGTCATCCTCGAATCCCAGCCGATGGTTGGCTTCTACCGTATCAAACCCCTGATCCTGCAAGGAATAAGCCCGCATCTTGTTGGCAAGGCCAATGCCGCGCCCTTCCTGGTTCAGATACAGAAGCACCCCCGCACCTTCGGCCCCCATCTGCGCCAAAGCCGCGCGCAACTGAGGCCCGCAATCGCATTTCAGACTGCCGAGCACATCGCCGGTGAAACAGGCTGAATGTAGCCGTGCCAACACCGGGGCCTTGCGGTCGGGCTGACCAACCTCGATGGCATAATGCTCTTCACCGCCATCCTCGGGGCGGAAGATATGCACCCGCCCGGCCTGTGATGCCAGCATCGGCAAACGGGCCGAGGTCACTTCGTGCAGTGGCGACAGTTCCAGCAGGGCAGGGGCCACCGCCTCTGTCGGCAGAAAGGTCAGGCCCAGCCTTGCCGCCAGCGCCAGCCCGTTCGCCACCGGCACCAGCAATGCCGCAGGCAACAGATGCGCCGATTTGGCCAAGGCAATTGCCGCCCGGTGCAGATCGGCTGCCCCCTCCCGCAGCGATCGCAAAGGCCCTTTCATCGGCATCCGCAGGTCATCCGCCGGGTCGGCCAAGGCGCGCAGCCAATCCATGCCAGCATCCGCCGGGACCATGATCCGCGCCAGATCGCCGTCATAGGCCCGCGCCTTCAGCGTCTCCGCCCGCCGCGCCGTCAGCGCCAGTTCCGCCACGCCCAGCGCACGCATAGCGCCAAGCCGCTCCGCCGTCAGCGCCTCCACCGCCACCACCAGCGCGGCGCGACCGTTTCCGGACAGCACAACGGGCACCCCCATGCGCAGATCACCGCGCGCGCGGGTCAGCTGTTCAATGATGGTCGGGGCAAGGGTCATGGCGCTCTCCTGTGCTTATCTCTAGCCGGGGAATTACGGAATTGAAACATATCCCCCGCAGCCGACACGTCCGCGTGAGCCAAAGGTTACAATTCTTGTGGGCGATCTCGCGCACGCTCATGTGATATCCGAAGAAAACAAGGGAGCCCCCAATGGCACAATTGCGCAAGATCTTGCTGGTGGATGATGACGACGATCTGCGCGAGGCGCTGAGCGAGCAATTGGTCATGACCGAAGATTTCGATGTGTTCGAAGCCAGCACCGGCGCCGAAGGCATGGAGAAGGCCAAGGCAGCGCTCTACGACCTTGTCATCCTCGATGTCGGTTTGCCCGACACGGATGGTCGCGAGCTGTGCCGCCGGATGCGCAAGCAAGGCGTGAAATGCCCGATCCTGATGCTGACAGGGCACGACAGTGATTCGGATACGATCCTTGGATTGGACGCGGGCGCCAATGATTACGTAACCAAACCTTTCAAATTTCCGGTTCTTCTGGCCCGCATCCGCGCGCAATTGCGCCAGCATGAACAATCTGAAGATGCGGTTTTCCAGCTTGGCCCCTATACCTTCAAACCGGCCCAAAAAATGCTGCTGGATGAAAAGGAAAAGAAGATCCGGCTGACGGAAAAAGAAACCAATATCCTGAAATTCCTGTATCGCGCGCAATCCGGGGTTGTGGCCCGCGATGTGCTGCTGCACGAGGTCTGGGGCTATAATGCAGGGGTGACCACCCATACGCTGGAAACGCATATCTACCGTCTGCGGCAGAAAATCGAACCCGATCCCTCAAATGCGCGCATTTTGGTCACAGAAAGCGGCGGTTATCGTCTGGTGGCCTAACGTCCTATTGTCGCCGCATTCACCCTTATTATACCTTTAGGGTTGAGATTGATTACACAGGTTCCCCTTGTCGTGTCGGGGTTATGGCACGGCACCTCCCTGTTGGACCTGGCCGGGCCTCGTGCCCGGCCTTTTTTTGTCCCGCGGCCATTCAGATCCCTGAATCGCACCAATGACCCTGCATCCGGCGGGAACCAAACCCCAACGGTTGCGGTTTCAAGAACACCTCCCTGTTGGACCTTGGCCCGGACCGAAAGGTCCGGGTCCTTTCCGTCGCGCAGGCCCGCGTTCACACCCGGCGCGGTATGCGGATCACGGCCACCATGGCCACCAGCGCCATCCCTACCGCCGCCACCACAAACGGCAGCCGCAGCGCGACATCGCGGCCCAGACCGCCCTCTGCCATCGTCACGATCAGCCCGCCCGCCAGCGCGCCGAACGGCATCGAGCCCCAGCCGAAAAAGCGGTAGATGCTGTTCACCCGCCCCAGAATGCCCGCCGGAATGATCCGCTGGCGATAGGAGACGGTGACCACATTCCACAGCATCGACGCCACCGCTCCGACAAACATCGCCCCCCCGGCAGAGCCGATGTTGGGCAGAACCGCCAGAATGGCATAATTCGCCCCAAACCCCACCAGCGCCAGCAGCAGACTCGCCTTCATCCCCAGCCGCATGGCAACCCAAGGCGCGATCAGCCCGCCGATCACCCCGCCCGCCGCCCCCACGGTCAAGAGCAGCCCGTGGCCCGCCGCCCCCAGCCCCAGCACCTCCTGCGAATACAGCACCAGCATGGTGAAGGCCCCCACATGCAGGAAATTCACCGCCCCCAGCATCAGCGCCAGCGTCAGGATCACCGGCTGCGCCCTGATCCAGACAATCCCCTCGCGCAATGCGGGCCAGAACGCCTGCGGCACCGGCAAGGCACGCGGCGGCATCGCGATCAGCCAGATCAGCACCGCCGACAGCGCAAAGGTCAGCACATCAAAGCCGAACGGCACCGCCAGCCCCAGCCCGATCAGCACCCCGGCCAGCGGCGGGCCGATGAACTCGCCGGTGACCTTCTCCGCGCTCCACATCTGGCCATTCGCCCGCTCCAGATCGGCGCTTGCCACCACCGATGGCAGAATCGTCTGCGCCGCATTGTCCCGGATCACCTCCACCGCACCGAGCAGAAACGCCAGCAGCGCCAGCGGCCAGATCAGCAGCGCCTGATCCGGGGTGGCCGACAGCGCCAGCATCAGGATGCCCGCCGCCATCCCCGCCCGCAGCGCATCGGCCCGCCAGATCAACCCGCGATGGTCGGCCCGGTCGGTCCACACCCCGGCGGGCAGCGCAAACAGCAGCCAGGGCAACCGCTGCGCCATGGCGACCAGCGCCACCAGCATCGGGTCGCGCGTCAGCACCGTGGCCAGCCAGGGCAGCGCCAGCGCCAGCACCCCGTCACCAAGGTTCGAGACGACCGAGGCGGAAAACACCAGCCGGTAATTGCGGTTCCGTGTCAGCAGCATGCGCGCACCCCGTTTTGCGCAGCTTTGCGCAAGATCCCGGCCACGACAAGGGTTGAGATGCGCCCCTGTGCCGCCTAACCTGCGCGCGGACACAAGGAGACGCGCCATGACCTTCACCCTCGCCACCTGGAACATCAATTCGGTGCGCCTGCGCGAAGGTCTGGTGGCCCGCCTGATGGCCGAGGAATCCCCCGATATCCTGTGCCTGCAGGAATGCAAGAGCCCGGTGGAAAAGATCCCGGTGGAGCAGTTTCAGGCGCTTGGCTACCGCTTCATGGTGGCGCGCGGGGAAAAGGGCTACAACGGCGTGGCGATCCTGTCGAAACTGCCGATCATGGATGCGGGCAGCCGCGACTTTGCCGCCATGGGCCATGCCCGCCATGTGGCGGCGCAGCTGGAAAACGGTGTCACCATCCACAATTGCTATGTCCCCGCAGGGGGCGACATCCCCGACCGTGAACTGAATCCGAAATTCGGCCAGAAACTCGATTTTCTCACCGACATGCGCGAATGGTGTCGCTGGGACAAACCCGACCGCGCCATTCTGGTGGGGGATCTGAACATCGCCCCGCGCGAAGATGATGTCTGGAGCCACAAGGCCCTGCTCAAGATCGTAAGCCACACACCGGTCGAGGTTGAACACCTCAATCAGGTGATGGAGGCCGGCGGCTGGCAGGACATCACCCGCAAGGATATTCCCGAGGGGCTTTTGTACAGCTGGTGGTCCTATCGCGCCGCCGACTGGGATGCAGCGGACAAGGGCCGCAGGCTGGATCACATCTGGGCGTCACCCGATATCGCCAATGCCGGCCATTCCAGCCGCATCCTGCGCCCTGCGCGCGGCTGGGTGCAACCGTCGGATCATGTGCCGGTCTTTGCAACCTTTGATCTGTAGCGGTGCGCCACTCGCCCGGACATGTTACCGCCCGCGCGTAAACCCCTCACCGCCGGTTTTCAGTCGCACGGCCAGCGACACGAAGCCGTAGCAGGCAAACCCCAACGGATCGGCCAGCGCCAGCCGCAGCAGCGCCGCGCGCGAAAGCGCCGGCTTGCTCTCGCGCGCGCGCAGCCCCGGAAAGCGCGCGTCCAACTCGCGCACCCCGGCATCCTGCCGTCGGCGCACCCGGACCAGCGCGGGAAAGCCTTCGATCATCGGCCAGAGATAGGTCTGCGCGACCTGCGCCCGCTCGGCAGGGTGGAAGTGCAGACGCACAAACGTATCGTCCGAAATTATGGCCGGAAAATCGCCCCAGCGCGCCCGCCCCGCCGCGTTGACAGCAAACAGGCCATAACCGGGGGCTGTGGACTGGTTGAAGGGCAGGGTTTGCCAGAACCGGGCATAGGTGCGGGTTACCCAACTTTGCGCGCGGGGGATGACGGCGGTTCCGCTGGCATAGCGCGGCGCGTCAGTCGTCAATGCGTGGATCAGGGCAGACAGCAGACCCGAGGAAACATGCACATCCGCGTCCAGATAGACGCGCATCTGATGCGTTGCGACCGCATCCCCCGCATTCAGCGCGCCGGGTTTCGAGCCTTGCGCCAGATCCAGCACCCGACTGGTCCAGCCCGGCGGCAGATGCGCGGCCAGTGTCTTGCGCGCCACGTCTGCGGTGGCGTCGTGGCAGCCGTTGGGCGCCACGATCACCTCTACGCTGTCAGCATCCGATGCGCACAGATGCTGCAAACACTCCGCAATATAGCCAGCCTCGTTCGAGGCCGGGACGATCACGCTCAGCAATCAAGACACCCTTTGGCCAGAACCTGCCAGCGGGGATTATCATCGCCCAGGTGTCGCAACGCCCCCCAGCTCCCCCATTTGCCGGGGCTTGCCACATCAACAAAGGCGTTGAACGGCTCCGGTGTCGCGGCAGCCCAACCCGTCAGCACCTGCTCATACAGCCGTGCCATGTCTGACGTGTAGTTCAAATGCACAAAGAACGCTGTGATCGTGTCGTCGTCAACCTGCGCGCCGGTGCCCACGACATGGCTGCCACCTTCATACATCATCAGGCGCAAGCCATGGGCCGCAGCCGCCTTTGCCTGATGTGGCAAAATGCGGGTCAGAAAATCCGTAACGCTGTCTTCGGGATTGCCGGTGATGGCCCCGCTTTCCAGTTCGGAAATGGCAAGTGTCACCGCGGTGTCGAAACGATGCGCATCGACATAGGCGGCAGCATCCGGTCCCTGAAGTCCCTGCGCTTGCGCCAGCGCCTGTGCACTGGCCTCTGACTCGGCAATCCAGCCACGCACAGTGGCTGCCTTTTCATCGCTGCCCAACAACGCGCTGAAATAGCCCGTGATCGCATAGGCGTCGAACAGTGTGGCGGGTGCCGCCTTGCCCTCGGCCAGCACATCCGGTGCTGCCAGGATCTGATCCTCCAGCCCAAGCCAGCCCGTTTGGGTGGCAAGAATTCGGACCAGCCGCGCGTCGGCGTCAGCGCCAAAGACCTCGGCCCAAATTGTCGCCACCTCACCCGCGCGCAAGGCATAGTATTGTACCCACTTGGACTCGCCTTTCCAGCGCGCCCGCCCTTGTTCTTCGGCCCATGCGGCCTGATCGAATTGCCAGTTCCAGACTTCATTGGAAAACTCGACATGTGCCACCAGACCCGCGTTCAGCCCGTCGCGTGCCGCGGTGGCATAGAACCTGACCAATTCGTCACTTGCCAGATGCGGCATGGTGAACCAAGGGTTTGCCTCCAGCTCATTGGCAAGCGCCACCATCACCTCGACAGGCGCACCGCTTCGGGTCCATGTATAGTCCTGCGGTTTCGGTCTGTCCTCCAGCCGCGATACCTTGCTGTCGTTGGTGCGCATCCAGTCCATCAGGCGGATCGTCTTGACCCCGCGCAACCGCGCCAACCAGTCAGGGTTGAAGATCTGCCCATCGGCCAACAGCGGCGCCCGGTCTTCCCGCACGATGACGATATCACGGATGGGATCGGTGGCATCGAGCGCATCCAGATGAACAAAGACGCCGCCATCTCCGGGCGTAAAATCGAACTGTGCTGTGCCATCGCCCAACATCACGTTTTGCGCCCGCCCGTCAATCCGCAGATCGCCAGTGCCCGCGTATGTCACCAGATAGCGGCCCGCCACACCACCCGCATCCGCCGGCAGGTCCACCAAAACCAGCGTCGAGATCCCGGTGATCTCGGGCGGGATTGCAGTGGGCCAGCCGGTTGGCCCCAGCACCCCCGCCGCCGCCAGCCGGTCATGGTCCCAACCACCATATTGGCCGGGCAGATGCCCGGTCCACTCGCGGGCTGTTTTCATCACATCAAGAAACGGCTGCTGCACCGACCAGTCGGAGATACCGTGCAGGCCCAGTGCCAGATTGGGGTTGGTAATGGCCGTCAGCGTTGCTGTTTCCACCGTTGACGGCGGTGTTGAGGTTGCCATGGCATCCTGTTGCGAAAGCGGGGCAGATGCGCTTGGTGCGGCCGAAAAGTCCGGCCCGCTGTTCGCCACCGGAGCTGTCGTCGCAGGCACGACAGGGGGGGCGTCTCGGGCGGGCGCGTAGCCGCTGACCGTTTCCCAAGCCAGCCGCTGAAGAACAATCGCCAGCTCATCGGATATCACCGCATCGCGGCTTTTCCAACTGCGGGTCATTTTGGCGGGCAGGCCTTCGGGTGATGCGCCGGAAATGGCCGCGACATGCACCAAAGCGATGAAATACAGACCCTTGTCCGACAAGTGGATGTCATCGGTGAAAAATGCGTCCATCGTTGCGATTCCCGGCACTTTCCCGGCCCTGACTGCATCCGATAGCCGTGCCATCGCCTGACCTGCCGGGATCAGGTCGACATCGGCACCGGAGTCGCGCAACGCACCTTCCCACAGCGGCAAATCCGCAGTCAGCCGCTCTCGCCATGGCAACGCAGCGTTGGGAACGCCCTCGACAGCCTGACCGGGGTTTCGGCTGTGCCATGTTTCGTAAACAAACACCCGCGCTTCGGGGTTGCCCGCCTTTGCCAGATCGGCGAAGGCGGCGATGGTGCCCGGCGTGTCATTCCAGCGCAGATGTTCCAAAAGCGGAATGGCTTCGGTCAGGATCAGAACTTTTGTGTTGCCCTTTGCCAATTCTACCCGCGCATCGACACCTTCCGCAGCGGTCGAGTTGTCCAGATTGAAGCGTAAGGGTGCACCGTTGATGATCTGCGCCGAGACCGTCACCGGCTGATCCATCAGCCGCAACCCGCCTTCAACCAGCGGCGGCAGGTCAGGTCCGACAAGGCTGTGGCCCACGAACAGAATATCCGTCAACAGCGCAAGAAGTTTCACGACATCACCCTATCCGTTGTTTGACACACCCGTCAGACTATAGCCCGAGACAACGCCCCAGACTATCTGTTGCAGAGCGTGCGCCATGTCTGCGGCAAGGGCTGTGACCGGGCTGCCATCGGCACGGGTCAGTGCGTGGGGCAAACCCTGTGGACTGCGTTGATAGATAACGGCATAATGTGTGAGGGCCATCAGATAGGCACCGATATCGTTGAAATGGATATTGTCTGCCGCCCCGGCCGCGTTCAAAGCGAACAGATCGTCTCTCTGGGTCATCCCCGGCACCGCTCCGGCCTCTATTGCGCGCACGGTTGCCGCCATCACCGGGCCACCGGGAATGATGTGGATCGTGCCCACCCCGTCCCGAGCCATCGCGCCGGCCAGAAGATCACCCTGCCAGTAGCGCGCACTGTCACGGTCGATCCGTTCCAGCCAACCCTCCGGGTCGTCCGTCTGGTGCCATGTTTCATACAAGAACAGCTGCACATCTGGCCGGGCCTTGCGCGCGCGGCTTGCCCACAGCGCCAGATGTCGTGCGCTGTCGTGATAGCGGATCGCGGCGCGGATTTCGACCATTTCGGTCATCACCACCACCGGGTAGTCGCCACTGTCGATAGCTTCGCCTGCCGGACGATGCCTGTCATGGGCGTTTTCCGTGTCGAAGCCGGCGATATCGCCGGTCCAATGGTCCTTGAGGCTGCTGCCCCAACCCAATTGGCTGGCGTGATCGTGTTGCGCCATCTGCGCCAGCATCGCGGGCATGTCCCGGCCG
>JBKBQB010000013.1:0-76769 GCA_046292785.1 Paracoccaceae bacterium | reverse complement strand
CCTGATCCTCGCGGAACTGGCGGGCGCGCAGGCTCAGCACATCCTCGATCCGCTTCACCGCAGGACTGCGCATGTCGCCGGAAAACTGCTGGTCACGGTAAACGGTCAGCCCTTCCTTGAGGCAAAGCTGGAACCAGTCGCGGCAGGTGATACGGTTGCCGGTCCAGTTGTGGAAATACTCATGTGCGATGATCGCCTCGATCCGGGCGAAGTCATCGTCGGTGGCGGTCTCGGGAGAGGCCAGAACGAACTTGGAGTTGAAAATGTTCAATCCCTTGTTCTCCATCGCGCCCATGTTGAAATCATCGACTGCCACTATGTTGAAAATGTCCAAGTCATATTCGCGGCCATAGACCTGCTCATCCCAGGCCATCGACCGGATCAGACTGTCCATCGCATAGGCGCAGCGCCCCTCGTCCCCCGGTCGCACCCAGATGTTGAGCGCGACATCGCGCCCCGACATCGTGCGAAAGACGGCGGAATGCGCGCGCAGATCGCCCGCGACCAAGGCGAACAGATAGGCGGGTTTGGGCCATGGGTCATCCCATTCGGCCCAGCCCGGCCCCTGCCCGGCCAGATTTCCGTTGGACAACAGCACGGGCGCATCGCCCTCGACCCGCACGCGGAACCGGGCCATCACATCGGGGCGGTCGGGATAAAAGGTGATCTTGCGAAACCCTTCCGCCTCACACTGGGTGCAATACATCCCGCGCGACATATACAGACCCTCCAGCGCGGTGTTGGCCTCTGGTGCGATCTCGACCTCGGTCTCCAGCACAAAAGGCGCGTCGGGCAGATCCGCCGCCGGGATGGTCAGGCCGGTATCATCAGGCTGGGCGATCAGCGCGCGGCCGTCAACCGACACCGCCAAAAGCCGCAGCCCTTCGCCATCCAACCGCAGATCCAGCCGCCCCGCGCGCACCGGATTTGGCCGCAGCTCCATCCGCGCCTGCACCCGCGTCGCCTGCGGCGACAGGCGGAAGGTAAGCGTGACCTGATCCACCAGATGGGAAAATGGCTGATAGTCGGCAAGCTGAATGGCGCGGGCGTCGGTCATGGTGGTGGTCCTCCTGCCACGCCCAAGCTAGGCCCTGTGCCGCCACGCGCAAGCCCGAACATCCCGGTCATACGGGAAAATTTCCGTTGACCGCCGGATCGGGCCTTTACGAATCCCTGCCATCCGCTATTTCTGTGTTCTATGAATGTTCTTGTCTGGTTCAAACGCGATCTGCGCCTTGACGACCACCCCGCCCTGACGCTGGCGGCGGGTCTGGGCCCGGTTTTGCCGTTGTATATCGTGGAGCCGGAGTATTGGACGCTGCCCGACACCTCGGCCCGCCAGTGGGAGTTCACGGCCGAAACGCTCGCAGACCTGCGCCTTGATCTGGGCACGGCGGGTGCGCGGCTGGTGGTGCGGGTGGGGGACGCGGTGGAGGTGATCGAGCGGCTGTGCCGCCAGCACCGGATCAACCGCATCATCAGCCACGAAGAAACCGGCAATCTGTGGACCTTTGCCCGCGACCGACGGGTTGCGGCATGGGCGCGGGCAACGGGGATCGAGTGGAGCGAACTGCCGCAATCGGGCGTGGTGCGAAGACTGCCGGGGCGCAGCGGCTGGGCGCGGCGTCGCGACGCTTTCACCGCAGCCCCGATGTTGCCCGCGCCTGTGGGGCTGACCCCGGTTCCGGGCGTGGAGCCGGGTGTGATCCCCACCGCCCGCGCGCTGCGTCTGGCCGAAGATCGCTGCGCCCATCGCCAGCCGGGGGGGCGGCAGCATGGCCTGCTGGCGCTGGAAAGTTTCCTTGTCAAACGCGGCGAGCCTTACCGTGCCGCCATGTCATCCCCCTTGAGCGGTGAGCGCGCCTGCTCAAGGCTCTCGCCCTATCTGGCCCTGGGGGCACTGTCGGGGCGTGAGGTGGCGCAGGCCACCAGCGCGCGGCTGGCCGAACGGCCCGGCGGGCGCTGGCCGGGGGCGTTGTCCAGTTTTCAAAGCCGTCTGGCCTGGCGCGATCACTTCATGCAAAAGCTGGAGGATGAGCCGCAGATCGAGGTGCGCTGCCTGCACCGCGCCGCCGAGGATCTGCGCCCACGCGACCCCGATGCCGTCCGCCTGGCGGCGTGGACTGCGGGGGAAACCGGTCTGCCCTTTGTCGATGCCTGCATGCGCTATCTGGCGGCGACAGGCTGGCTGAATTTCCGGATGCGGGCGATGGTGACATCTGTTGCGTCATACCATCTTTGGCTCGACTGGCGCAGCACCGGGCCGGTGCTTGCCCGCAGGTTCACCGATTACGAACCGGGCATTCACTGGCCGCAGGTGCAGATGCAATCGGGCACCACCGGCATAAACACGCCCCGCATCTACAACCCGATCAAACAAGGAATAGACCAAGACCCGACCGGCGCCTTCACCCGCCGCTGGCTGCCCGAACTGGCAGAGGTGCCGGATGCGTTCTTGCAAACGCCGTGGCGGTGGGACGGGGCGCGGGGGCTGCTGGGCCACCGCTATCCCGAACCCGTGGTCGATGTGGTGGCCGCACAACGCGCCGCGCGGGATGCGATCTTTGGCTTGCGCAAAACCGCACCGCGCAAGGAAATCGTGGAGATCATCGAACGCCACGCCAGCCGCGCCGATCCGCGTTTCGTGAATGACCGCGCCCCGCGCAAGCGGGCACAAGCGCCCTCGGCGCAGTTGAGCCTTGGGTTGTAAGCCATGGCGAAGATGGTGAAAAAGGGCGATCTGCCCAGCAAACCCTGCGCCCATTGCAACCGCCCCTTTGCCTGGCGCAAAAAGTGGGAAAAGGCTTGGGACGAGGTGCGCTTTTGCTCGGACCGCTGCCGGTCAGAGGCCAGGCGAAAGCCGGGTTAGCGTGATTGTGCCAGCGTGGCCAGCTTGGCAAGGGTCTGGTGGCCCAGTTCCACCACGCCAAAGCCCACCGCCATCGCCCGCGCCGCCATGCTGGGAAAGGTCATCTCATACCGGATGCGGGTGGCATTGCCCTCGGCGGTGAGGGTCATCACCACCTCGTTCGCGGCCTCATCCTCGGCACCTGATTCCAGCAGGAACTCCAGCCGTTCCGGGGCCTCCATCCGGGTATAGCGGTGGCGATTGGGCCAGACCTTGCCATCCGGCCCGGTCATGTCGAACAGCCACTGCCCGCCCTCGCGCAGGTCAATCTCATGCGTGCGGCAGGTAAAGCCTGCGGGGCCGAACCATTGCGGCAACAGGGCCGGATCGGTCCAGCAGCGCCAGACCCTTGCCACGGGGGCATCGATCAACCGCGACAGGGTGATGCTACGCGCGCTCACAGCGCCACCGCCACGGCGTCAGGCTGTGCGGCAACAGTCTGCCGTCGCCCGATTTGTGCGGTCGGCGCGCTCGGGGCGCGCACCGGCTTACGGCCGGGTTGCAGGTCCGGGATCATGGGCATCCTCCACAGGATAGAAAGGCTTTCAAACGGAAAGGGCATCAAAAATGCGGCCAGGATCCAAGCCACGCTTTACCACGCGCCGAAATATCATGACTGCGTTGCACCGCCAAGAGACGCCTGACCGACTGGCTTTGTTTTCATTCTCTGGCAAATGCGAAAGCAGCCAATCGATTTTTGGTAAAATAACATGACCGCTTTTGTTGCCTCGGCCGGGGTTTCTGACTATTTATGACCCAACAGCATACAACGGTATCCCATCGGGCACCGAAAACCAGTTGCGAGGACACCATGACAGACCGCATCGCCATTACCGGGCTGAAGGTTGACGCCCGCCTTGTGGATTTCGTTGAAAAACACGCGCTGCCCGGAACCGGGATCGACAGCAGCAGTTTTTGGCACGGCTTTGCCGGGGCCGTTGCGGACCTGATGCCAAAGAACATGGCGCTGCTGCAAAAGCGCGCCGCCTTGCAGCATCAGATTGATGATTGGCACAAGGCGCGGCGTGGCCAACACTTTGAGGCCGCTGCGTATCGCGACTTTCTGACCCAAATCGGCTATCTGGTGCCAGAAGGCCCGGATTTCACGATTGAAACCACGCAGACCGACCCGGAAATCGCCCATGTGCCCGGCCCGCAACTGGTGGTGCCCGTGATGAACGCCCGATATGCGCTGAACGCGGCAAACGCGCGTTGGGGCAGCCTGTATGATGCGCTGTATGGCACCGATGCCTTGGGCGATCTGCCGACCGGCAAGGGCTATGACCCGGCGCGCGGTGCGCGCGTGATCGCCTGGGGCCGGGCGTTTCTGGATGACGCTGTGCCGTTGGCAGCAGGCTCGTGGTCGGAAGCGCGGGGCTTTCGTGTAGATGACGGCCAACTCTGGGTGGCCGGGGCCGAAGATGCGACAGGCCTTGCCGATCCGTCGCGCTTTGTGGGCTTTGTGGGCGATGCCACGGCGCCGACCACGATCATGCTGAAAAACAACGGCCTGCACATCGCCGTGCAGGTGGATGCCAGCACACCGACCGGCCGGGACGATCTGGCGCATGTGTCTGATATCCGGCTGGAGTCGGCTCTGTCGGCCATCATGGATTGCGAAGACTCGGTCGCCGCTGTCGATGCCGCCGACAAGGTGCTGGCCTATGGCAACTGGCTGGGGCTGATGAAGGGCGATCTGACCGAGGCGATTGTCAAGAACGGCAAGGACTCGCTGCGCCGCCTGAACCCCGACCTGACCCTGACCGCGCCGGATGGCGGCAGCCTTACGCTGAAATCGCGGGCGCTTTTGTTGGTGCGCAATGTTGGCCACCTGATGACGAACCCCGCGATCCTGACCGAGGACAACCGCGAAATCGGCGAAGGCATCATGGATGCGTTTCTGACCACGCTGTGCGCGATGCATGATCTGAAGAAAACCGATGGCGCGCGCAATTCGATCATGGGCTCGGTCTATGTGGTCAAGCCAAAGATGCATGGCCCTGACGAGGTGGCCTTTGCCTGCGAGATCTTTGACAAGGTGGAACAGGTGCTGGGCCTGCCGCGTCACACGGTCAAGCTGGGCATCATGGATGAGGAACGCCGCACCAGCGCCAACCTGAAAGAGTGCATCCGCGCCGCCAAGGACCGGGTGGCGTTTATCAACACAGGTTTCCTGGACCGCACCGGCGACGAGATCCACACCAGCATGGAAGCCGGGCCGATGGTGCGTAAAGGCGACATGAAGGCATCCGCCTGGATTGCCGCCTACGAGGATCGCAACGTCGATATTGGTCTGGCCTGCGGGTTGCAGGGGCGGGCGCAGATCGGCAAGGGCATGTGGGCCGCGCCTGATCTGATGGGCGACATGCTGGCCCAAAAGATCGCGCATCCAATGGCGGGGGCCAATTGCGCCTGGGTGCCCTCGCCCACCGCCGCCACGCTGCACGCCACCCATTACCACCGGGTTGACGTGCTGGCGCGGCAGGCCGAGATCGCGCGCGGCGGCCCGCGCGGCACGCTGGACGCGCTGCTGACGATCCCGCTGGCCAAAGGCGCGAACTGGTCGGAGGAGGATATCCGGCAGGAGGTGGAAAACAACGCGCAAGGCATCCTTGGTTATGTGGTGCGCTGGATCGATCAGGGGGTCGGCTGTTCCAAGGTGCCAGACATCCACGATGTGGGCCTGATGGAAGACCGCGCGACCTGCCGCATCTCGTCACAGGCACTCGCCAACTGGCTGCACCACGGGGTGATTGCAGAGGATCAGGTGCTGGCGGCGCTGCGCAAGATGGCGGCCGTGGTGGATCGCCAGAACGCCGATGACCCGCTCTATCAGCCGATGGCGCCGCGCTATACGGGGGTTGCGTTCCGCGCGGCCTGTGATCTGGTGTTCAAGGGGCGCGAACAGCCCTCGGGCTACACCGAGCCGGTGTTGCACGCGCGTCGGTTGGAGAAAAAGGCAGAAGCAGCATGACCATCACCCTTGAACACGCCCGCACCATCATCAAGACCGCGCTCACCAAGGGGCGCGAGGCGGGAATGAAACCCCTGTCTGTCGTGGTGCTGGATGCCGGCGGGCACACGATCGCGTTCGAGCGCGAGGATGGCGCGGCACCTGGCCGCTATGCGCTTGCGCATGGCAAGGCCAATGGGTGCCTGATGCTGGGCCTGCCCGGCAGTGCCATTCAGGCGCGGGCCGATGCCCAAGCCTATTTCGTGCAGGCAATGAATGGCATTTATGGCGGCGATTTCGTTCCGGTCAAGGGCGGGGTGCTGGTGCGCGATGCCAAGGGCACCATCCTTGGCGCCGTGGGCGTCACCGGCGACACGTCGGACAATGACGCCGCCGTTGCGGTGGCGGGGATCGAGGCGGCGGGGTTGGTCGGCGAAAGCTGAGCCGCGCCGCTCAGCCCAGATCCAGCGCGATGGCGTGCACGCGCGTGTTCAGATCGCCCAAGGCGGCGTGAACCGCCCGGTGCCGCGCCACACGGCTGAGCGGGGTCAAGGCGTCTGACCTCAACAGGATGCGAAAATGGCTCTCACCCGTGCCATCATCGCCCGAATGTCCGGCATGTTTGTGGCTTTCGTTCACGATTTCAATCTGTTGCGGCGAAAACGCTGCCCGCAGCCGCTGTTCCATTTCAGTCTTCACGGTCATTTTTATCTGCGCCCCCTTCAATCTGCCGCTTAAACCCCTAAACTGTGCCGCCCGAGTCGGAAAGACGAAGGGACGTAGGAAAGGCAGATGATGGTCACGAAACCGCCCTTTGAATTCGACATCCGCGTTTCAGCGGACAAGAAGCGCAAAAAAACCACAAGGCGGGGCATGTCGGGGGCGTTCGACACGTCGAACCGGCCTTGCGATTTTCCGGGCTGTGCCGAACAAGGGGCGTATCGCGCGCCCAAAAGCCCCGATCTGCTGGATGAATTCTTCTGGTTCTGCAAAGACCATATCCGCGAATACAATCTGAAGTGGAACTTTTTCCAAGGCACGTCGGATGACGATTTCCAGAAGTTTCTGGACAAGGACCGGCTGTGGGAACGCCCGACAAAACCGTTCAGCCGCAAGGATGATGGCAGGGCCTGGGCGCGCCTTGGGGTGGATGACCCGATGTCATTGCTGGGGGAAAAGGCCACCCAAAATCCCGGCAAGCAGGTCATTGGCACATCGACCCGCAAGTTGCCCCCCACAGAACGCAAGGCCATCGAGATCCTGGACGCGCGCGACCATTGGACCAAGACCGAAATCCGCAAGCAATACAAGTCGTTGGTAAAGGACCTTCATCCTGATATGAACGGTGGCGACAGGTCCGACGAAGACCGGCTGCAAGAGGTGGTCTGGGCCTGGGACCAACTCAAGGACAGTCGCTATTTCCGCGAATAGCGCGGCACACATTTCTTGCGAAACATCAAAACAGCGGGCAATGCCCGCTGTTTTGATGTCTGCGGAAGATTTTTCGCAGAAAAATCGTGATGGGGCGTCGTTTACGCGGCCCTGAAGGTCAAGGATGCGCCATTCAAGCAATAGCGCTTGCCGGTCGGTTGCGGTCCATCGCTGAACACATGGCCGAAATGACCCCCACAGCGGCGGCAATGCACCTCGGTGCGGGAACCGAACAGGCTGCGGTCTTCCTTGGTGCGCACCGCATCGGGCAGGGGTTGCCAGAAGCTGGGCCAGCCGGTGCCGCTGTCGTATTTGTGCTGCGACGAAAACGCCGGCAGGTCACACCCGGCACAGTGATAGGTGCCCGAACGTGTCTCTTTGTCCAGCGGGCTGGTAAAGGCGCGCTCGGTCGCTTCTTTGCGTAGCACGCGGTAGGACAGATCGCTCAGCTTCGCCCGCCATTCGGCATCGGTCAGCGTGTATTCGAAGTTTCCCTCGGCGGACCAGCCTTGCCGCCCCATGACCATCAGGGCCACACCTCCCAACATGATTGCACGTCTGTTCATTGTCGCCTCCATCCTTTTGCTAACCCTATGTTGGCAATACGTCG
This sequence comes from Paracoccaceae bacterium, assembly GCA_046292785.1. Lineage (GTDB taxonomy): Bacteria > Pseudomonadota > Alphaproteobacteria > Rhodobacterales > Rhodobacteraceae > Pseudotabrizicola. Next base: position 68,867 of record JBKBQB010000013.1, on the reverse strand, counting down.
CCCACAGCAAAAAGGTTTCGGCCTCACGCAAACGGGAACTGGCGCCCTTCCCCTTGAACCCCCCCGCGTTATGTTCCACAACTCCACAATCAATGACCAAACGACCGGAACAGGGCGAAGCACGATGCTGGATCACGCGATGAAACCAACCGAAGAAATTTCCGTGCGGGATGTGTTCGGCATCGACACAGATATGAAGGTCAAGGGCTTCGCTGACCGGACAGACCGCGTGCCGGAAATCGACACGACCTACAAGTTCGATCCTGACACCACCCTCGCGATTCTGGCGGGATTTGCCTACAACCGCCGCGTGATGATCCAGGGCTATCATGGCACCGGAAAATCCACCCATATCGAACAGGTGGCGGCGCGGCTGAACTGGCCTTGCGTGCGGGTGAACCTTGACAGCCACATCAGCCGGATCGACCTGATCGGCAAGGATGCGATCAAGCTGCGCGATGGCAAGCAGGTGACCGAGTTCCACGAAGGCATCCTGCCCTGGGCCTTGCGCAACACCGTGGCCATCGTGTTCGACGAATACGATGCGGGCCGGGCGGATGTGATGTTCGTGATCCAGCGCGTGCTGGAAACCGATGGCAAGCTGACCTTGCTGGACCAGAACGAGATCATCACGCCAAACCCGTATTTCCGCCTGTTTGCCACCGCCAACACGGTGGGCTTGGGCGACACCACGGGCCTTTATCATGGCACCCAGCAGATCAACCAGGCGCAGATGGACCGTTGGAGCCTTGTGGCCACGCTGAACTATCTGTCCCACGATGCCGAAACCGCCATCGTTCTGGCCAAAAGCCCGCATTACAATACCGAAAAAGGCCGCAAGACCATCAGCCAGATGGTTACCGTGGCCGATCTGACCCGCACCGCGTTCATGAACGGCGATCTGTCCACCTTGATGAGTCCGCGCACCGTGTTGAACTGGGCGCAAAACGCCGAAATCTTCCGCAACGTGGGCTATGCGTTCCGGCTGACCTTCCTCAACAAATGCGACGAGCTGGAGCGCCAGACGGTGGCCGAATTCTATCAGCGCTGCTTTGCCGAGGAACTGCCGGAATCCGCCGCGTCGATGGCGATGAAGTAAGGCGGCAGGGCGGGGGTCTCCCCGCCTTTTGCCACATCGGCGGGGTGAACCCCGCCCTACCGGGGCGTGAGATGAGCAAACCCACCGACAACCCAGCCGATCCGTTCAAGAAGGCGCTGGCCGAGGCCACCAAGGTCATGGCCGATGACCCGGAGATGACCGTCACCTATTCGGTCGATCCGCCCGGCATGAACCGCGACGGCGTGCGCCTGCCGCAGGTCAGCCGGCGGATGACCCGTGACGAGGTTTTGCTGGCACGCGGCACGGCAGATGCCTTTGCGATGCGCCGCAAGTTTCATGACGAAGCTGTGTCGAACCGCTATGCGCCGTCGGGCCAGCTTGCGCGCGACATCTATGACGCGATGGAAACCGCGCGCTGCGAAGCGGTTGGTGCGCGCGACATGCCGGGCACGGCCGGAAACATCGACGCAAAGATCGGGCATGACGCCGACCGCAAGGGCTATGCCCAGATCACCAACAGCCAGGATGCGCCCCTGGCGGTGGCGGCGGGCTATATGGTGCGGCATCTGGCCACCGGGCGCGATCTGCCCGCGGGCGCGGCCAATGTGATGAACCTGTGGCGTGGCTTCATCGAGGAACAGGCCAGCGGCACACTGGACGATATCGATCATGTGCTGGCCGATCAGGCGGCGTTTGCGCGGCTGGCCCGCAAGGTCATTTCCGACCTTGGATATGGCGATCAATTGGGCGACGACCCCGACGCACCCGATGACGATGGCGCCGATGACGAGGCACAAGAAGACGAGGACAGCCCGGAAAGCGAAGGCGAGGATCCGTCCGAACAGGACGACTCCGAGGCCAGCCCCGAGCGCAGTCAGGAAGACCAGCAGGACCAGTCGCAGGCGCAGGTCAGCATGGAAGACAGCGCCGACATGGACCAGGGCGACGAGGCGGAGTTGCCCGAGGGCGAGGCCCCGATAGAGCCGCCCCCCCCTGCCCCCCATTCGTCGGCCGACCCGAACTACATCGTCTATACAACCGACTTCGACGAGGAAATCCGCGCCGAGGATCTGGCCGAGCCGGCCGAGCTGGAACGCTTGCGGGCCTATCTTGACCAGCAGTTGGAGCCCCTGAAGGGCGCCGTAAGCCGATTGGCGAACAAATTGCAGCGCCGCTTGCAAGCGCAGCAGAACCGCAGCTGGGACTTCGATCTGGAGGAGGGCACGCTGGATGCGGGCCGTCTGGCGCGGGTCGTGGCGAACCCCACCACGCCCCTGTCGTTCAAGCAGGAAAAAGACACCGAGTTCCGCGATACCTGCGTGACGCTGCTGCTCGACAATTCCGGTTCGATGCGCGGGCGGCCCATCAGCATTGCGGCGATCTGTGCCGATGTGCTGGCGCGCACGCTGGAGCGCTGTTCGGTGAAGGTGGAGATTTTGGGCTTCACCACCCGCGCGTGGAAGGGCGGGCAAAGCCGCGAGCGTTGGCTGGCGCAGGGCCGGCCGCAACAGCCGGGGCGGCTGAACGATCTGCGCCACATCATCTACAAAGGCGCCGATGCACCCTGGCGGCGGGCGCGGCCCAATCTGGGCCTGATGATGAAAGAAGGCTTGCTCAAGGAAAACATCGACGGCGAGGCGCTGGAATGGGCGCACCGGCGTGCGATGGCAAGACCAGAGGCACGCAAGATCATGATGGTGATTTCCGACGGCGCGCCGGTGGATGACAGCAGCCTGTCGGTCAACCCGGCGAATTTTCTGGAAAAGCACCTGCGTGATGTGATCGCCATGGTGGAGCGGAAAAAAGCCGTGGAACTGATCGCCATCGGCATCGGCCATGACGTGACCCGCTATTATCAGCGCGCGGTGACGATCACGGATGTGGAACAGCTGGCGGGCGCGATGACCGAACAACTGGCCGGGTTGTTCGACACCGATCCACGCAAGCGCGCCCGCGCGATGGGACGTCGCAAATCCGGGTAGGCTACGGCTGATCGGTGCGGTGAAAGGGGTGGCGCCCCCCCCGCTTTCGGCTTCCGCCGGAGTATTTCAGAAAGGTGCAATGCATGTTCCAGAGCTTTGACAGTGCTGCGACGCCGGAACAGGGGCCGCCACGGCTGGCGGCACTGCGGCAGGTGATGGCGCGCGAAGGGTTGGCCGGCTTCATCGTGCCGCGCGCCGATGCCCATCAGGGCGAGTATGTGGCGATGCGTGATGAGCGGTTGCAGTGGCTGACCGGATTCACCGGCTCGGCGGGCTTTGCCGTGATCCTGCGCGATGTGGCGGGTGTGTTCATCGACGGGCGTTACCGGGTGCAGGTGAAGGCACAGGTGGATCTTTCGGCCTTTACGCCGGTGCCATGGCCCGAGGTGAAGGCGGGCGCTTGGATCACGGATCATCTGAGCGCGGACGCGGTCGGCTTTGATCCTTGGCTTCACACCGCAGACGAGGTGGCCACGCTGCGCAAGGTGTTGGAGCCTGCCGGGGTTGGCCTGCGCGCCACGCGCAATCTGGTGGATGCGGTTTGGCCGGATCAGCCGCCCGCGCCCTGCGGGCTGGCCTTTGTGCACCCGGATGCGTGGGCGGGCGAGAGCAGCGACGGCAAACGGGCGCGGCTGGCCGACGGGTTGCGCGCGGCGGGACAGCGGGCGGCGGTGATCACACTGCCGGACTCGATTTGCTGGCTTTTGAACATCCGGGGGGCAGATGTGCCCAAGAACCCGGTCTTGCAGGGTTTTGCGATTTTGCACGATGATGGCCGCGTGACGCTGTTCACCGATCCGGCCAAGCTGGACGACACCACCCGCGCTCATCTGGGCCCACAGGTATCGTGCCGCCCGACCGCCGCCTTTGTGCCAGCGCTGCGCACCCTGTCCGGCACGGTGCGGGTGGACCGGGGCACGGCACCGCTGGCGGTCAGTGACGCGCTGACCGAGGCAGGCATTGACGTGGCGTGGGGCGATGACCCCTGCCGCCTGCCCAAGGCGTGCAAGACCGATGCCGAAATCGACGGCATGCGCAAAGCCCATTTGCGCGATGGGGCCGCGATGGTGGAGTTTCTGGCATGGCTGGACCGGCAGCCTGCGGACAGTCTGACAGAAATCGATGTGGTCTGCGCACTGGAAGGCTTTCGCCGCGCCACCAACGCGCTGCATGACATCAGTTTCGACACGATCTGTGGTGCAGGGCCAAATGGCGCGATCATACATTACCGGGTAACGCGCGAGACCAACCGCAAGGTGCACAACGACGAGCTTTTGCTGGTGGATTCGGGCGCGCAATACCGGGACGGGACCACCGATATTACCCGCACCGTTGCGATGGGAGATCCGGGAGACGAGGCGCGGGCCTGCTACACCCGCGTGTTGCAGGGTATGATCGCCCTGTCGCGCGCGCGGTTCCCGAAAGGGCTTTCGGGGCGCGATCTGGACCCGCTGGCGCGGTTCCCGCTTTGGCTGGACGGGCAGGATTTTGACCATGGCACCGGGCATGGTGTGGGCGCGTTCCTGTCGGTGCATGAAGGACCGCAGCGCATCAGCCGGATATCCGAGGTGCCGCTGGAGCCGGGGATGATCCTGTCGAACGAGCCGGGGTATTACCGCGAGGGCGCGTTTGGCATCCGGCTGGAGAATCTGATCGTGGTGCAGGTGGCCGACGACCTTGGCGACGGGCGCGCGCAATACAGCTTCGAGACCCTGACCTTTGTGCCGCTGGACCGCAGGTTGATCGTGACCGCGATGCTGGCACCGGGGGAACGCGCGTGGCTGGATACTTATCACGCGCAGGTGCTGGCCAAGATCGGACCGCGCGTGGCAGGTGATGTGCTGGACTGGCTGCGCGTGGCCTGCGCGCCGCTTTAGGCGGCCGCGGCGACCGACCGGATGCGGTCCACCATCGCCCGCACCCCGTTGGACCGTTGGGCCGACAAGTGGTCGTTCAGGCCCAGACGGCCCAACTCGGCGGGCGCATCGACTGCGGTCACCTGATCCACCGGCACGCCAGAATACAGCGCATGCAGAATGGCGATCAGCCCGCGCACGATCATCGCATCGCTTTCGCCCTGAAAATCGAACCGACCATCTGCCACCACCGGGCGCAGCCAGACCTGACTGGCGCAGCCGTCCACCTTCAGCGCGGGCACCTTGAATTCGTCGGGCAAGGGCGGCATCGCCTTGCCCAGTTCGATGACATGGCGATAGCGGTCTTCCCAATCGTCGAGAAATTCAAAGGTTTCGGCAATGTCTTCAAAGGCGGGGGTGGCCATGGGCGGTGCTCCTTTGCCACATCAGGTAATGCCGACCCCCGCATAGGTCCAGCCCCATGGCCAGAAATGAAAGCGCGGCCTTTTCAAAAGCGGGCTGATCGGCTACCCAATATCAAAGCGAAGATGGATGGACCGATGAAACGCCCACCGATAAAGATTCCTGTGACCGCTGCCCTTGCTGCCGTTCTGGTTCTGACGTCTTGCGGGGGCGTGCGCGACTCGCGGCTCAACCCGTTCAACTGGTTTGGCCGGTCAGAGCGGGTGGAAACCCTGGCCCCGCTGGCAGAAAAACGCGAAACCCGGCTTTTGGTGGCTGATGTGGTCACGTTGAGCATCGAACCCTACTCGGGCGGCGCGATCGTGCGTGCAACCGGGGTGATGGAAAGCCAAGGCTGGTGGCAGGCCGAACTGGTCGAGGTCAAAGGCGATGATCCCACGCACCTGACGCTGGATTTCCGTATCCTGCCGCCGGTGACGCAGACCGATGTTGGCAATGTGCGTTCGCGCGAGGTGACGGCCGCGATGACCGTGGGCCCGCGGCGTCTGGAGGATATTTCCCGCATCACCGTGCAGGGTGAGCGGTCTGCCCGCACAACCCGCAGATAAGGTTACAACCGGACAACGCGCACTTCATTGCCCTTGGCTGACAGAGCGATTTCGCCCCGGCACAGGCGCAGGGCATCATCCCCGAACGCCTCTTTGCGCCAGCCGCCCAAAGCCTCCACTTCGCGTCCGCCGGCGGCGATGGCATCCAGATCCGCCGACGAGGCGATCAGCTTTGGCGCAACACCCAGACTTTCCGACTTGGCTTTCAGCAGCACGCGCAGCAGGTCGGCCAGCGCTGGGTTGACCTGGATCTGCTCGCGCTCATCCGCGACCTTTGGCATGTCGTCCGGCTTCATCGCCATGCCGGCCTTTACCGCCGCCAGAATCCCGTCGGCAATTTCGGGCTTGCGGCCTTCGCGCATCAGCAGGCGCGAGCGGCCCAGTTCGTCCACAGAGGTGGGCCGGGTAGAGGCCAGTTCCAACAGCGCATCATCCTTCATCACCCGGCTGCGCGGCACGTTGTGCTTTTGCGCGTAATCCTCGCGAAACCGCGCAAGTTCCTTGACCACTGCCAGAAACCGCCCCGACGTGGTGCGGGTCTTGACCCGCAGCCACGCCTCATCCGGGGTGGTGGTATAGGTGTCGGGGTTGACCAGCACCGACAGCTCCTCGCCCACCCAATGCGACCGGCCGTTCTTGGCCAGTTGTGCCGCCAGCCATTCGTAGATCACCCGCAGGTGGGTGACATCGGCCAGCGCATATTCCTTTTGTGCATCGGTCAGCGGGCGGCGCGACCAGTCGGTAAAGCGGCTGGTCTTGTCCAGATTTTCCTTGGCGATCTTGCGCACCAGCGTTTCATACCCCACCTGCTCGCCAAAGCCGCAGACCATCGCGGCGATCTGGGTGTCGAACAAGGGCTCGGGAAACACATTGCCCTCAACGAAAAAGATCTCCAGATCCTGTCTTGCCGCGTGGAACACCTTGACCGTCGCCTTGTGGCGGAACAGGTCATAAAGCGGCTCCATGCTCATGTCTTCGCCCTCGATCGGATCGACCAGCACCGCATCGCCGGTCTTGCCGGGCAACGCCATCTGGATCAGACACAGCTTTGACCAATAGGTCCGCTCGCGCAGGAACTCGGTGTCGATTGTCACATAGGGCTGGGATTTGGCAGCCTCGCAAAAGGCGGCGAGGTCTTCGGTCGTGGTGATGGTGCGCATGTCTCGCGTCTTTCAAGTGGCCGCGGGGGCATCCCGCAACTGATGTTCTTCCGCTATAGGCGGCAGGTTTCGGGTTGAAAAGCCCCCGACACGCCATTTTCACAGTTTTCCCCAAGACAGCTGATTCGAAAGATGGTAATCAACATCTTAAATCGAGCATAAAAAGCGGGGCAAAAATGCCCGAAGTCGAAGTTTTTCTGCGCGGCGACCAGATCGCCACCTATACATCGGTGTCCTCCTCGGGCAATGGCAACAAGATGGCTGTCACTCTGTCGGGTGTGACCGCCCTTGGTGGTCCCAACACCTATTATCGGGTGGTTGTGCGGCAAGTTGGCAACGGGCAAGCCACCTTTGGAAACGGCCAGTTTGTCGATATCTACGTCTGGCCGGACGATGATCCACCCGACCCGCCGATCTATCGCAACCTGAATCCGCAGCACGATCAGTTTCAGGGGCGCGCATCCTCGAACGGGCACCAGATTTTTACCAATCCGGCGCGGATCGTATTTCAGATCGAACCGATCCTGAACGGCACAATCCAGTTCGGGCCGGGGGCGTTTCCGCCGCGCAATGTTCGGTTGCCGTTTGAATCTTACCCATCGACCCCGCCGGCCATCCCCTGTTTTGTCGAAGGCACATTGATCAAGACCCATCGTGGTGACGTGCCGGTGGAATTGATCCGCCCCGGCGATCGGTTGCAGACCATGGACAACGGGTACAGCCCCGTGGTCTGGACCGGGCAACGCAAAGTTTATGGGTTGGGCCGGATGGCCCCGATCCGGTTCGAGGCCGGGGCGGCGGGCAACCGGCGCAAACTGCTCGTTTCGCCACAACACCGCATGTTGGTGGCAAATTGGCAAAGCGAATTGGCGACAGGTGAACGCGAGACCTTTGCCGCAGCCGCCCATCTGGTCAACGGGCGCACCATCCGCCGCGTGCGCAGACCGATGGTGACTTATGTTCATCTCTTGTGCGAACATCATGAAGTGATTTTCGCGGAAGGCGCCGCAACCGAAAGCCTGTTTGCCGGTGGCAAGGCCCTTTCTGCGTTTGACCCCATAGCCCGCGATGAAATCCGTCGGCTGTTTCCATCCCTGTGCGCCGTAAACGGCACCGGATCGGGCATTGCGCGGCCGGTGATGAACCGCAGCAGCGCCCGGCTTGCGCTGGCCTAAACAGGCGCGTTCAGCATCAGGGCTGCACGGTTGCCTGCCACGAATCGGCGCAGCACCTGCGGATAGAGCCGATGTTCCTGCACCAGAACCCGCGACGCCAGTGTGTCCGCCGTATCCCCTGGCAAAACCGGCACCACCGCCTGCCCCAGCACCGGGCCTGCGTCCAGTTCCGCTGTCACCTGATGCACCGTGCAGCCTGCCTTGGCGTCGCCCGCATCCAAAGCGCGTTGGTGGGTGTGCAGACCCGGATATTTTGGCAGCAACGACGGATGGATGTTCAGCATGCGCCCTTCGAACTGGCGCACGAAATCGGGGGTCAGCACCCGCATGAAGCCGGCAAGGCACAAAATATCCGGTTTGACTGCAAGAATGGGGTGCAGCAACTCGGCCTCGAACGCGGCCCGGTCACGGCCAAAGGCGCGGTGATCCACTGCCGCAGTCGCCACACCCTTCGCGGCAGCTTTGGGCAATCCACCTGCCTGCGGGTCGTTCGCGGCCACCAACACCGGCAGCGCAAAGCCGTCTGATTGCATCGCCTCGACCAGCCGCAGCATGTTGGAGCCACCCCCGGAAATCAGGATGGCAACCCGTGTCACAGCAGCGATCCGGTATAGATCACGTCATCGCCCGGCACCACCTGCCCCATGCGCACCACGGTTTCACCTTGGGCGCGCAAGAGATCGGCCAAAGCCTCGGCCCGGTCTTCAGCGACCATCAGCATCATCCCGATGCCGCAGTTGAAGGTTTTCAGAAGTTCCGCTTCCGACATCTCCGCCGTGCGCGCCAGCCAAGCAAACACCGGCGGCAGATCCCACGCATCCAGATCGATCTGGCAGGCAAGCCCTTCGGGGATCACGCGCGGGGGGTTTTCGGTCAAACCGCCCCCGGTGATATGGGCCAGCGCATGCACGCCGCCTGCCCGCACCGCCGCCAGCGACTGCTTCACATAAAGCCGCGTCGGGGCCAGCAACGCAGCCCCCAAAGTGCCATCCCCGAACGGACAATCCGCATCCCAGCCGAGACCTGACAATTCCACCACCTTGCGCACAAAGCTGTAGCCGTTGGAATGAACCCCATTGGAGGCCAGCCCCAGCAGCACATCACCCTCACCCACGCCTGCGGGCAGGTCAGAGCCACGCTCCATCGCGCCCACCGCAAAGCCGGCGAGGTCGAAATCGCCACCGTGATACATGCCCGGCATCTCCGCCGTCTCGCCGCCGATCAGCGCACAGCCCGAGGCTTCACAGCCCGCCGCAATGCCGGTGATGATGCGGGTGGCCTGATCAAGATCCAGCTTGCCGGTTGCGAAATAATCAAGGAAAAACAGCGGCTCCGCGCCTTGGCACACCAGATCGTTGACGCACATCGCCACCAGATCGACGCCGATCGTATCGACGTTGCCGGTATCTATCGCGATGCGCAACTTGGTGCCCACGCCATCGGTGGCGGCCACCAGAATGGGGTCGCTATATCCCGCGCCCTTGAGGTCAAACAGCGCGCCAAAACCGCCAAGCCCGCCCATCGTGCCCGACCGCATCGTGCGCTTGGCGGCAGGCTTGATCCGCTCGATCAGCGCGTTTCCGGCATCAATGTCCACGCCCGCATCGGCATAGGTCAACCCGTTGTGGCCCTTGGTCATCGCCCGTCTCCATTCAGGGAATCCGCATTTCGCCTCCCTTACGCGTTTCGCGCTGCGCACGCAACAAACCAACCTGAACCTGCCCCGCCCAACCTTGACCCGCGCGCCCGATCTGCTACGCAAGGGGCTGGTTTGGGGCTGTAGCTCAATGGTTAGAGCCGGGCGCTCATAACGCCTTGGTTGGGGGTTCGAGTCCCTCCGGCCCTACCAAACCATCCTTGGGAAAGGGAATCCGGATCAGGCGCGCGCCGGGTCTTGCTGCGGGCCGGGTTTTCCGCCACCTTTTGCGCGTCATGACCCGCTTTCTTACCCCCCTCGCCCGCAGTCTGCCATCAACCGTGCCGTTTACCGGCCCCGAAGCGCTGGAACGCCAGCAGGGACAGCCCTTTCGGGCAAGGCTGGGGGCGAATGAAAGCCTGTTCGGGCCATCACCCCTGGCGCTCGCCGCGATGCGGGCGGCGGCGGACGGGGTCTGGATGTATGCCGACCCCGAAAGCCACGATCTGAAGCAGGCGCTGGCCCGTCACCACGGCGTGTCGCCGCAAAACATTGTGGTTGGCGGCGGGATCGACGGGCTGCTGGGCCTCTTGTGCCGCCTGACGGTGGACCCCGGCACGCCGGTTGTCACCTCGCTCGGGGCCTATCCGACCTTTGCCTTCCATGTGGCCGGGTTTGGCGGCGCGCTCACCCGCGTGCCCTATCGCGGCGATCATGAAGACCCGCAGGCGCTTCTGGAGGCGGCCCGCCAGACTGGCGCGCGGCTGATCTATCTGGCCAACCCCGACAACCCGATGGGCAGTCACCATCCGGCTCCGGTGATCGAGGATCTGGTCGCCAACCTGCCCGATCACGCGCTGTTGGTGCTGGACGAGGCTTACGCCGATCTGGCCCCCGCTGGCACGATCCCCGACATTGCGCCCGATCATCCGCAGGTCATCCGGTTGCGGACCTTTTCCAAAGGCTATGGCATGGCAGGTGCGCGGGTGGGCTATGCCATCGCCGCGCCGGATCTGGCGCAGGCGTTCGACAAGGTGCGTGATCATTTCGGCATGGGCAGGGTGGCACAGATCGGCGCTTTGGCGGCGCTGGCGGATCAGGACTGGCTGGCGGATGTGCGCCGTCGTGTGATCGCGGCGCGCGCGCGGGTGGCGGGGATCGCGGCGGCAAACGGGCTGACCGCCCTGCCGTCGGCCACCAATTTCGTGACTGTCGATTGCGGGCGCGATGGCGACCATGCCCGCGCCATTTTGCGCGAGACGGTGGCACGGGGCGTGTTCATCCGCATGCCGGGGGTGGCACCGCTGGACCGCTGCATCCGCATCAGCCTTGGGACCGATGCTGCGCTGGATGTGCTGGAAGAGGTTCTGCCGCAGGCCATCGCTGCGGCAGGTTGATCATTCCGCCGCGATATCGGCCTTTGCCGGACCGATCGCCGGGGCCGGCCCCGCTGGCACATGGGCAGCGCCCAGTTTAAGGCTCGGGCCATCAGCCTCCGGCAGGATACGCAGTGAATTGAACGCAGGCGTTGCAGCTTCTGTCTCGGCCTCCGCGACGGGGCGGCGGAACACCAGCATGTTCTGGTAAGTGGTCTTGGTGCCGGTCAGGCCCGCCCGTTCATCGCAAGGCAGCGTATCGGCCCGGACATAATCCCAGCCTTCGGCGCCAAGGCTGTTCATCAACTGGGTCAGGGTCAGGGCAAATCGGTCTTCGGTCGTTTTCACGCCGCGCAGTTTTTCACCCCGCCTTGGTGCTGGCACAACCTTGAATTCAAAACGCGTCATGATGGCTCCCCGACTTTTCAGCGACCACCATAGCAAGTTCCGCCCACCAAGACCAAGTGATGAAAGCGTTTTTTGATGCCAACCGGGCACGACAGCCACAACCGCGTTATGTGGTGGGGGCCGACGGCTTTCAGCGCAACCCCTAGCGTGGCGGGTCTGACTGCAAGCCGGGGAACAGATGCAGCACGGCGGATTCCAGCGTATCAAGCCTGTGCGACTCATCAGCATCCTGGGCAGCGCCGCGTGCCGCGACAAGATGGTCCTGCACAGTTTGTGCCATGCGCCGTGGCGCAGGGCACAGCGGGGATTGGCACAAGGCCAAAGCAATTTCCGCCATGGCCAAGTGCCGGGCGGCTGATGGCAGCATCAGCGCCTCGTTCTGCGCCTCCTGCGCGCGCATCAGCAGGCGGTGGGTCAGATCAGGATCATGGAGATCCTCGGCCAAGGGCAACCACGCTTGCGCAAGCGCCGACCACAATGCGGCACGCTCGGTTGGCGAAAGGCGGGGGGTCTCGACCATCGCGGTCAGTTTTGCCACCGACCGCGCGCGCAGATCGCGCGCATCCTTGCCCGACAGAACCGTCGCCTTGGCACGAAGCGCCTGTCCGGCAAGCAGCGCCACCTCAGGCGAATTCGGCAGACGCTCCAGAGCGGAAATCGCCCGGTTCAGCGGCGCAAGACAGGCAGGCGGGTTCAGCGCCAGCCCCATGCGGACATCGCCGCGCGCGCGCCCCAGAAGCGCGGCATGGTCGCGGCCAAGGGCCGCGCGCAGGCGGCCCCACAGGCTCACAGACCCAGTTTCTGCGCCACCATGGCATTGACGACAGCGGGGTTGGCCTTGCCGCCGGTGGCTTTGAGCACCTGTCCGGTGAACCAGCCCGCCAGCTTGGCATTCAGCTTGGCCTTTTCCACCTGTTCCGGGTTGGCCGCGATCAGCGCATCCAGCGCGGCCTCGATCTCGCCGGTATCGGTGACCGCCTTCATGCCGTGTTTGGCCGCCTGCTCTGCCGGGTCGCCGCCCTCAAGCCACAGGATTTCGAACAAGTCCTTGGCCATCTTGCCGGTGATCTCACCCTTTGCCAGCAGATCAAGCATGCCGCCGAGTTGCGCGGCGGAAACCGGGCTGTCGGCAATCGACAGGCCCTGCTTGTTCAACCGGCCGAACAGCTCGTTAATCACCCAGTTGGCGGCGGTCTTGCCGTCACGGCCCTGCGCCACGGCCTCAAAAAACCCGGCGGAGTCCAGATCGGCGGTCAGCACGTTGGCGTCATAGTCGGTCAGGCCGAAATCGCCCATGAAGCGGGCTTTCTTGGCGTCGGGCAATTCGGGCATGCGGGCGGCGATGTCATCGACCCAAGCCTGTTCGATTTCCAGCGGCAGCAGGTCGGGGTCGGGGAAGTAGCGGTAATCGAACGCTTCTTCCTTTGACCGCATGCTGCGGGTTTCGTTCTTGTCCGGGTCATAGAGCCGGGTTTCCTGATCCACCTTGCCGCCATCTTCCAGAATCGCGATCTGGCGCCGCGCCTCGTAATCAATGGCCAGTTGGATGAACCGCATCGAGTTCATGTTCTTGATCTCGCACCGCGTTCCCAGATGCGAAAAATCCTGCGTGGCCTGATATTTCTCATACTGGCCGGGGCGGCAGACCGACACGTTCACATCCGCCCGCAGATTGCCGTTTTGCATGTTGCCATCGCAGGTGCCCAGATAGCGCAGGATCTGGCGCAGTTTGGCGACATAGGCCGCCGCCTCCTCTGGCCCGCGGATGTCGGGGCGGCTGACGATTTCCATCAGCGCAACCCCGGTGCGGTTGAGATCCACGAAAGACATCGCCGGGTCCATGTCGTGAATCGACTTGCCCGCGTCTTGCTCAAGATGGATCCGCTCGATCCGCACCAGACGCGCGACGCCGGGCGACAGTTCGACCAGCACTTCCCCCTCGCCCACGATGGGATGGTAAAGCTGGCTGATCTGATAGCCCTGCGGCAGATCGGGGTAGAAGTAATTCTTGCGGTCAAAGGCGGAAAACAGGTTGATCTGCGCTTTCAGGCCAAGGCCGGTGCGCACCGCCTGTTCCACACAGAAATCGTTGATCACCGGCAGCATGCCGGGCATGGCGGCATCGACAAAAGCCACGTTGGAATTGGGTTCCGCCCCGAACGTGGTGGAGGCGCCCGAAAACAGCTTGGCGTTGGACGACACCTGCGCATGGATTTCCATCCCGATGACAAGTTCCCAATCGTGCTTTGCCCCGGCAATCACCTTTGGCGTCGGCGCGGTATAGGTCAGGTCCAGCATGGCGCACTCCTTCTTTTGACCTGTGTTTAGGCGGCGGCGGCCTTTGGGGCAAGGGGGCGAACGGGCGGATTGACGCCGATTGGAAGGGGCTGGGGTTGCCCGACTCGGCCCCTGCAGCTTATCGCGACAGGGCCGTGCACACTGGTGCGGTGCTGCCAATGGTCGTTCTAATGCGTTTTTCCCTGTCGCTTGTTGCTGTATCGGCGTTCGTTCTGGCTGGCTGTGTGGCGGGTGCCACTGGAAAGACCGATGGTGATGGCGGCATGCAACCGGCGATGCGATGGGACCACCGGCCAGAGGCGGCGACATGGACGCAAACCTCGATGAACATGATCGCGGCGCAGGATGCGGTGTTGGCGGCCAAGATTCCCGCCGATATCCAAGGCTGGTGCCCCGGCTATGACGACGCGTCGATGACCGAGCGTCGGGCATTCTGGGCCGGCTTGCTGTCGGCAACGGCCAAGCATGAAAGCACATGGAACCCCAAGGCTTCGGGGGGTGGCGGGCGCTATATCGGGCTGATGCAGATCGCGCCCGCAACCGCGCGCGCTTATGGCTGCACGGCCACCAGCGTCGAGGCGCTGAAAAACGGTGAGGCCAATCTGGCCTGTGCCATAAAGATCATGTCGAAACAGGTCGGGCGCGATGGTGTGGTCGCCGGGGGTGGCAACAAAGGCATCGGGCGCGATTGGGGACCGTTCCGGTCGGCATCCAAGCGGTCGGACATTGCGGGCTGGACCAGATCGCAGGCCTATTGCGCAAGCTGACCGTCTTGCCGGGCCCGCCGGCAGGTTCTATGTATCGGCCATGTTTGAACGTCTCCTCTCTGGCCTGATGGCCCCTGCCCCCGCGCGCTTGCCCGAACCGGATGCGCGGCTTGCCCTTGCTGCGCTGATGGTGCGTGTGGCGCGGTCCGATGGCCACTATGCCGACGCCGAGGTTGCGCAGATCGACCGGGTTCTGGCCTCCTTGCATGGGCTTGCCCCCTTTGCCGCCGCAGGTATGCGCACCCAAGCCGAGGTGCTGGAGCAAGAGGCCCCCGATACCGTGCGCTTCACCCGCGCGATCAAGGCCGCGACCGCACAGGAAGATCGCGCCGATCTGGTGCAAGCCCTTTGGTCCATCGCTTTGTCGGATGGCGCGCGCGACGCCGAGGAGGATCGCTTGTTGCGGCTGGTGGCGAACCTGCTGGGGCTGACAGATGTGGAGTCGGCCTTGGCGCGACAACGGGCGGCGCGCGAATGATCGCCTCGCTGGGCATGTATGACACGGGCGACGCCGCCCCGGCCAACGATGCTCTTTGGTGCCTAATCCGCGACCGCCTGCGCGCGCGCGGGGTTGCAGCCCCCGACGCGCTGACGCGCGGCGCGAACGCTTATTGGTCGGCGTGGGAATCCCCCGATCTGCTGGTGTCGCAAACCTGCGGTTTGCCGTTCCGGTCCAGCTTGCAGGGCCGGGTCAGCTTGGTTGGCACCCCGAATTACGGTGTAGAGGGGTGTGTGCCGGGCTATTACCGCTCGGTCCTGATTGCGCGTGCTGATGATCCGCGTGCCACCGAAGCCGCGTTTTGCACCGCACGGCTGGCCGTGAACGACGCGCTGTCGCAATCGGGCTGGGCTGCGGTCTGGCAGCATTTCCAACAGCTTGGCCTTGCCCTGCCCGCTGCGGTGCTGACGGGCGGCCACCGTGCAAGCGCATTGGCGGTGGCCGAAGGCCGGGCCGATTTTGCCGCGATTGATGCGGTGACATGGGATCTTCTGACCCGGCATGAAGCGTTTGCGGGTGGGCTGCGGGTGTTCGCGACCACCACGCCGACCCCCGGCCTGCCACTGATCACCGCACAGCCCGTTCTTGCCGACACGCTGTTCACTGCGGTGGAGGATGCGATCCTTGCCCTGAGCGAGGCACAAAAGCACACGCTGTGCTTGCGCGGGCTGGTGCGCATTCCGGCAGACGCCTATCTCTCACTGCCCATCCCGCCCGCGCCTGCCCGAATTGATGGCAGTTTGTGACCAAACTTGTGGCATATGCCGCCGCGTTTGTCACAAAGGGCGTTGCAATGGCACGAATCTTGCGTCCTATTTGATCGACCAGAACAAGACCACGAGGCATTGTGACCGCCGCTGCCCAGATAACGCCCAGCATCACGCCAACCACCGACACTCCGGTGATTGCGATCCATGGTCTGCACAAGGCCTATGGGTCGCTGGAGGTTCTTAAAGGCGTTGATCTGACCGCGCCGCGGGGTCATGTGATCAGCTTGATCGGATCTTCGGGGTCGGGAAAATCCACGTTGCTTCGCTGCTGCAACCTGCTGGAGGACAGCCAGCAGGGTGAGATCCGGTTCGAGGGCGAGGCTGTGCGCTGGAAAGGCACAGGGCTTGCCCGCCACCCCGCTGATCGCGCGCAGGTGACGCGCATCCGCACCAACCTGTCGATGGTGTTCCAGCAGTTCAACCTGTGGTCACACATGACCATCCTGCAAAACGTGATGGAAGCGCCGGTGACGGTGCTCAAACGCGACCCGGCAGAGGTGGAGGCCAAGGCGCGCCAGTATCTGACCAAGGTCGGGATCGAGGACAAGGCCGATGCCTGGCCCGCGATGTTGTCGGGTGGCCAGCAGCAACGCGCGGCCATCGCACGGGCGCTGTGCATGGAGCCGCGCGCCTTGTTGTTCGACGAACCCACCAGCGCGCTGGACCCGGAGCTGGAGCAAGAGGTGATCAAGGTCATCAAGGCTTTGGCAGACGAGGGGCGCACGATGATTCTGGTCACGCATGACATGAAACTGGCCGCCGATTGTTCCGACCACGTCATTTTCCTGCATCAAGGAAAGATCGAAGAAGAAGGCCCGCCGGATACCTTGTTCACAAACCCGCAAACCGACCGTCTGCGTGGCTTCCTTTCCGCCACGGCCTGACGTATCATTTAACTATAACAACAGCTTACCAATGGGGAGACACAGATGAAAAAGCTGATGCTGGCAACCGCGCTTCTGGCGCTGACGGCTGGGGGCGCATTCGCGCAACAGACCGTGCGCATGGGAACAGAGGGCGCTTACCCGCCCTACAACTTCATCAACGATTCCGGTCAGGTGGACGGGTTCGAGCGTGAATTGGGCGACGAGCTGTGCAAGCGCGCCGAACTGACCTGCGAATGGGTTACGACCGACTGGGATTCGATCATCCCCAACCTTCAGTCCGGCAACTATGACACGATCATCGCCGGCATGAACATTAACGAAGAGCGGTCCAAGGTGATCTCGTTCACGCAAAGCTATACCCCGCCGGCACCTTCGGCCTATGTCGGGCTGTCGGCGGATGCCGACATCAAGGGTGGCGTGGTTGCGGCGCAGGTGAACACGATCCAATCGGGGTATATCGCGTCGTCGGGTGCGACCTTGCTGGAATTTGCCACCCCGGATGAAACCGTGGCCGCTGTGCGCAACGGCGAGGCCGATGCGGTATTTGCCGACAAGGATTATCTGGTGCCGATCGTGGCCGAGTCGAACGGCGCGTTGGTGATGGTGTCGGATGATGTCACCCTTGGCGCGGGCATCGGCATGGGGCTGCGCCAGTCGGATACCGAATTGCGCGACAAGTTCGACGCTGCCATCAGCGCGATGAAAGCCGACGGCACGCTGAACACCATGATCAAGAAATGGTTCGGCGACGACGCGGACGTGTTCTGATGAAAAGGCCCCCGCGCGCGCTGCGGGCGGGGGCATATCCCCATGTTTGACTTTTGCGCTGATCCCAAGTCGCTCGAAGGCGTTCAATGGTTCGCGTGCTACCTGACGTCGGGCAAGCACATGAACATGTATTGGGCCTTTGGCACCGTGCTGCTGCTGCTGGCGGTCACGGCCCCTATTGCCATGCTGTTCGGCTTTGCGGGCGCAATGGCATCGCGCAGCCAGTATGTCGTGCCGCGCCTGATCGGCAAGGGCTATACCGGCATGGTGCGCGGTGTGCCCGATATCGTGTTTTTCCTGTTCTTTGTGATCGCGCTGGATCAGGGAATTGAATACATCAACCACCTGATCCAGTGTCCCGACTGGACGGAGCCCGTGCGCAACGGGTTGGAATTCCGGGTGTGTCCGCAGGCCAAGGTGCCGCTGAATTCGGCGGCGCAGTCGGTGCACCAGTTTTATGGCTTCATGCTGGCGGTGATGACCTTTGCGCTGGTGTTCGGGGCCTTTGCCGCGAATGTGCTTTACGGCGCGATGCAGGCGGTGCCGCGCGCGCAACTGGAAACCGCCGAAGCCTATGGGCTGAGCCATGCGCAGGTGTTCCGCCGGGTTCTGGTGCCGCAGATGTGGGTCTATGCCCTGCCCGGCCTGTCGAACCTGTGGTTGATCCTGATCAAGGCGACACCCTTGCTGTTCTTGCTGGGCGTGCAGGATATCGTGTATTGGGCGCGGGAAATGGGCGGGGCCAAGACGCAGGCCTATGACTATCCGCACCCCGATTGGCGGCTCTATTACTTCCTGTTTCTGCTGGTGTTCTATCTGGCGTTCACCCGCGTGTCGGAAATCGTGCTGAACCGCATCTCTGCCCGCCTGTCCAAGGGGCAGGCCACCGCGGCGGGCGAAGCGCTGCGAAAGGCGGGCGCATGACCTGTTGGGACACCATCGGGGCCTATGCCTTCCGCTCGCTCGGCTATGGCGAACGCCTGTTGCCGCGCACCGATTTCACCCTGTGCCAGCAGTTCACGCTGATCGGGTCGGGGCTGATCTGGAATGTCTATTTCGGTATCATCGCCCTGATCTTCGGCTTTGTGCTGGCCAATGCCATCGCTTTCGCCAAGGCTTCGCACATCGCTTGGGTGCGCAAACCGGCCGAGTGGTTCATCTTTCTGTTCCGCGGCTCGCCCCTGTTTATCCAGTTCTTTCTGGCCTATGAGGCGCTGCAGATGCTGCCCCGCGCCGGGATCGACGTGTTCGGCATCACCGTGCAAACCTCGTGGACAACGAAAGCATGGGCGGGCGCGCTGTTCGTGTTGTTCCTCAACACCGCCGCCTATTCGGCCGAGATCTTTCACGGCGCGCTGCGGTCGATCCCCAAGGGCGATCTGGAGGCGGCAGAGGCCTATGGCCTGACCGGGTTTGCCAAATTCCGCCGGATCCAGTGGCCCACAATGCTGCGGCTGGCTTGGCCCGCCTACATCAACGAGGCGATCTTCCTGTTCCATTCGACCACACTGGTCTATTTTTCGGGGTTCCCGGCGTTCCAGCAGCGCGGCGATGCGCTGTATTATGCCAGCTACTTTGCCGACAAGACCTTCAACCCCTTTGTGCCCTATCCGATCGTTGCGGGTTACTTCATCGTGCTGACTCTGCTGCTGATCTGGCTGATGAGCGCGATCAACACCCGGCTGAACCGGCATCTGCCGTCGAATATGGGAGGTAAAATTCGCTTGCGTCCCCAACTGATCCGATAGTAGCGTCTATTTGATCAAATTATTCGGGCACCCGTCCGGACCCGTGCCCCGCACGGGAGGAAAGATCACAAACCAAGGATGGAACAAGGGCAGCGCCCGGTGCGACGCCCCGACCAACGATCATGATGAAGGACTACCTGCGTAAACACCCGCAAGTGCGCACGATCCGCGTGGCCGCCGCCGACCTGAACGGTCAGGCCCGTGGCAAGCGCATCCCCTCCCGCTATGCCGACAAGGCGGTAAAGGACGGCACCCGCTTTCCGTTCTCGGTCCTGTCACTGGATATCTGGGGCGAAGATATTGACGACAGCCCGATGGTCTTTGAACAGGGCGATCAGGATGGCGTGCTGAAACCCACCGAACGCGGCTTCATGCCGATGCCCTGGCTGGAGGCGCCGACGGCGCTGCTGCCGATCTGGATGTTCCGCGAAAACGGCACCCCCTATGAAGGCGACCCGCGCCATGCGCTGAATGCGGTGGTGAAGAAATACAAAAAACGCGGCCTTACGCCCGTGGTGGCGATGGAGCTGGAGTTTTTCCTGATCGACGATTCGGGCAAGACCCTGCAAGTGCCGTCCTCACCCCGGTCGGGCAAGCGCAGGAAGGCGGCGGAAACCCTGTCGATCCGCGCATTGGATGCGTTTGATACGTTTTTCACCGATCTGTATGATGCCTGCGAGGCGATGGATATTCCCGCCGATACCAGCACCTCGGAAACCGGCCTTGGCCAGTTCGAGGTGAACCTGATGCATTGCGACGACGCGCTGCGCGCCGCCGATGATGCGTGGTTGTTCAAGATGTTGGTCAAGGGTCTGGCGCGGCGGCACGGCTTTGCCGCCAGCTTCATGGCCAAGCCCTACAAGGAATACTCCGGCTCTGGCCTGCACACCCATTTTTCCGTGCTGGATGAAGCAGGTGACAATATTTTCGACTCTGGCGGGCCAAAGGGCACTGCTGCGCTGAAACATGCGGTCGCGGGCTGTCTGGCGGCGATGAGCGATTCCACGCTGGTGTTTGCGCCACATGAAAACAGCTATGAACGGCTGGTGCCCGACAAACACGCCCCCACCGCGATCTGCTGGGGGTATGAGAACCGCACGGCGGCGATCCGTATTCCGGCGGGCAGCCCGGCGGCACGGCGGATCGAACATCGGGTCGCGGGCGGCGATGTGAACCCATACCTGATGCTGGCCACCATCCTTGGGGCTGCACTGGTCGGCATGGAGGACGAGATGGAACCGCCATCGCCCGTCACCGGAAATGCCTATGCGATGGATCTGCCGCAGATTCCCGCCACCTGGGAATCGGCGATCGATGCCTTCGAAAACAGCGATATCCTGTCGCGCTTTTTGCCCAAGGAGTTGATCCGCAACTTCGTTCTGACAAAGCGTCAAGAAATGCATTATATCGCGGAACTGACGCCGGAGGAGCGGGTCGAACTGTATCTCGATACGGTCTGACGCCCCGTTCAAACCGTGCCCCCTTGACCAAGCCGGGGGGCGCGGCGCACACCTTTGTCACCTTCAACTTCGGACAGGTCATGCTGATCGGCATTCTGCAAACCGGGCTGGCGCCCGACGCCCTTGCGCCCACCATGGGCGACTACCCCGATATGTTTGCCCGCCTGCTGGATGGTCATGGCTTCACATTTCGCACCTTTCAGGTGGTGAATGGGGTTTTTCCTGACGGTGTGACGGATTGCGACGGCTGGCTGATCACCGGATCGCGGCACGGCGCCTATGAGGATCATCCGTGGATCCCGCCGCTGGAGGATTTCATCCGCGCAGCCTTTGCCGCCCGCGTGCCGGTTGTGGGCATCTGTTTTGGCCATCAGATCATTGCGCAGGCGATGGGCGGCAAGGTAAAGAAATACGCGGGTGGCTGGTCGGTGGGGCCAACGGCTTACAACTTTGGCGGCGAAACGGTGACGCTGAACGCCTGGCATCAGGATCAGGTGGTAACCCGCCCCGAAAAGGCGACTGTCATCGCCAGCAACGATTTTTGCGAAAACGCCGCCCTTTTGTATGACGACCGGGCGCTGACCATTCAGGCGCATCCGGAGTTTCAGGCCGATTTTGTCGATGGCCTGATGAAAACCCGCGCAAAGGGTGTGGTGCCAGACCCGGTCTTGCAGACAGCGGCGGCAAAACTGGATACACCCTTGGACGACACCTTGATCGCCGCCCGTATCGCCGCCTTTTTCAAAGCGCCCCGGACCTGACAGCCGGGGGCAAACACACGGACCAACCCCATGTCCAAATGGACCGAAAAACTGCCCGAAGCCGCGCGTGATTTCATCGGCGACCGCCGCGTGGACGAGGTGGAATGCATCATCGGCGATATTGCGGGCGTCGCACGCGGCAAGGCGATGCCTGCCGCCAAATTCGCGACGCAGAAAAGCTATTTCCTGCCGAATTCGATCTTTCTGCAAACGATCACCGGCGAATGGGCCGACAACCCGTTCGACGCCTTCACCGAACCCGATATGATCCTGGAGCCGGATTTCACCACCGCCACCGCAGCACCCTGGACGGCGGACGTGACCTTGCAGGTGATCCATGATGCCAAGGACCAGAACGGCGTGCTGGTGCCCTATGCCCCGCGCAATGTGCTGCGCCGGATTGTCGATCTGTATGCCGAACAGGGCTGGCAAGCCGTGGTGGCACCCGAGATGGAATTTTTCCTGACCGCGCGCAACATCGACCCCAACATGCCGGTGATGCCCCCCATGGGCCGGTCGGGCCGCCGCGCGGCGGGCAAGCAGGCCTATTCGATGAGTGCGGTCGATGAATACGGCAAGGTGATCGACGACATCTACGACTTTGCCGAAGCGCAGGGGCTGGAGATCGACGGCATCCTGCAAGAGGGCGGCGCGGGCCAGATCGAGCTGAACCTGGCGCATGGCGATCCGGTCCGGCTGGCCGATGACGTGTTCTTCTTCAAACGCCTGATCCGCGAAGCGGCGCTGCGCCACGATTGCTTTGCCACCTTCATGGCCAAACCGATTGCGGGCGAGCCGGGGTCGGCGATGCATATCCACACCTCGGTCGTGGATGCCAAGTCCGGCAAGAACATTTTTTCCG
This sequence comes from Paracoccaceae bacterium, assembly GCA_046292785.1. Classification (GTDB taxonomy): domain Bacteria; phylum Pseudomonadota; class Alphaproteobacteria; order Rhodobacterales; family Rhodobacteraceae; genus Pseudotabrizicola. The sequence goes on along the minus strand of JBKBQB010000013.1, from coordinate 46,363 downwards.
GGCCCAAGGGGTTGGAAACCGAAGCGTTCCTGCATTTCATCGGCGGGTTACAAAACCATCTGGGCGCGGGCATCGCGCTGCTGGCACCTTATGTGAACAGCTATCGCCGTTATGTTCCCGATTTTGCGGCCCCGATCAATCTGGAATGGGGCCGCGACAACCGCACCACCGGGCTGCGTGTGCCGATCTCCACCCCCGCCGGTCGCCGGGTGGAAAACCGCCTGCCGGGAATGGATTGCAACCCCTACCTCGGCATCGCCGCCACGCTGGCCTGCGGCTATCTGGGGCTGATGGAAAAGCGCAATCCGCGGCCAGAATTCATCGGCTCGGCCTATATCGACAGTGACGAGATTCCGGTGAACATGGGCGACGCGCTGGATATGCTGGATGAGGATGCGGCGCTCAAGGCGGTGCTTGGGGATGGATTCTGCAAAGTGTATGACAGCGTGAAGCGCAACGAATACAAAGAGTTCTTGCAGGTCATCAGCCCGTGGGAACGCGAACACCTGCTGCTCAACGTATGAACCTTTTGCACGCCAATGATCGGGCGGGGGAGTATCCCCCGTCGTATTACGCGGCCACCGCCACGCCGCTGGCCCCCTTCCCGACGCTCAAGGGCCAGACCCGCGCCGATGTCTGCATCATCGGCGGCGGCTATACCGGGCTGTCGGCGGCTTTGCATCTGGCGCAAGCGGGCTTTGATGTGGTGCTGCTGGAAGCGCACCGGGTGGGCTTTGGTGCGTCTGGCCGCAACGGCGGGCAGGTGGGCAGCGGCCAGCGGCAGGATCAGGATTGGCTGGAGGCATCGGTGGGCCGCGAGGATGCGCGCCGGTTGTGGGATATGGCCGAAGATGCCAAGGCGCTGGTCCGCGGGCTGATCGACCGGCATGCGATGCCCGTCACTTTTCACCCCGGTATTGCGCACGCCTGCCGGTCGGCATCCGAAGTGCGCCACGCACATGCCTATGCGGAAAAACTGGCGCGGGATTACGGCTACACCCAGATCGAGCCGCTGGACCGCGCGGCGATGCGGGAAATCATCGGATCAGACGCCTATCATGGCGGCGATCTGGATCATGGGGCGGGCCATCTGCACCCGTTGAACTTTGCGCTGGGTCTGGCGAAAGCGGCGGCAGATGCGGGCGCACGGCTGTATGAGCGGGCAGAGGTGCATCACATTGCCCATGGGGACAAGCCGGTGGTGCGCACCGCCAGCGGGCAGGTCAGTTGCGATCACGTCATCCTTGCGGGCAACGGCTATCTGGGCGGGCTGGATCGAAACGTGGCGGCTCGGGTCATGCCGATCAACAATTTCATTCTGGCCACCGAACCCTTGGGCGACCACGCGGCCAGCGTGCTGGCCCGTCCGATTGCCGTGGCCGATACCAAATTCGTGGTCAATTACTGGCGGCTGTCTGATGACAACCGTCTGCTGTTCGGGGGCGGCGAAAGCTATGGATACCGCTTTCCCGATGTTGCGCGCACCGTGATGAAGCCGATGCTGGAAGTCTATCCACAGTTGCGCGATGTGCGGGTGGATTATGCCTGGGGCGGCACGCTGGCCATCACCATGAACCGGATGCCCTGCTTTGCTCGCCCCGCGCCGAATGTGCTGTCAGCCTCCGGCTACTCTGGCCACGGGGTGGCGATGGCCACGCTGGCGGGCAAGATGATGGCGCAGGCGGTGCAGGGGCAGGCTTCTGGCTTTGATCTGATGGCACGGCTGCCACAGCCGCGCTTTCCGGGTGGCGCAGCTTTGCGCTGGCCGCTGCTGGTGGCCGCCATGACATGGTTTTCCATGCGCGACAGGCTGGGCGTTTAGGCAAGGGCTTGCCGGTCATGTATTTGTCACTGGCATTGACTCCCTCCAGAGATTAAGAATCCCTTAAACTGAGTTTAAGGAAATACGCCATGGCACATGACGGCCAGACCCTTCCCCCCGATGTCTATGCTGCAGAATCGATCCCTGAGGCCGCCCGCGCCGAGATTGAACGGCTGCTGAGCTCGGGCGATCTGTTCCGATATACCGCCGCCAGCGACTCCCCGGTCAGCCTGCTGGAGCAGGAGTTTGCCGATCTGCTGGGCAGCCGCTACGCGCTTGCGGTATCTTCCTGTTCCGCTGCTTTGTTCCTGTCGCTCAAAGCGCTGGATCTGCCGCGCGGCGCGCGCGTGCTGATCCCCGCCTTCACCTTTGCCGCCGTGCCCTCTGCCGTGGTCCATGCCGATTGCGTGCCGGTGCTGGTTGAGGTGGGCGACAGCTACCGCATTGATCTGGCGGATTTTGCGGCAAAACTGCCGGGCGCAGGCGCAGTGATGATCAGCCACATGCGCGGCCATACCTCTGATATGGATGCGATCATGGGCCTGTGTGACGCATCGGGCATCCCGGTAATCGAGGATGCGGCCCATTCGTTGGGCACGGTCTGGGGCGGGCGCAATGTCGGCACCATTGGCAAGGTCGGGTGCTTCAGCTTCCAGTCCTACAAGATGGTGAACGCGGGTGAAGGCGGGATCATGGTGACCGATGACCCGGAAATCGCGGCACGCGCGGTGATCATGTCCGGCGCGTATGAGGAGAACTGGAAAAAGCACCCCGGTTTTCAGAACAGCTATTGCGCCTGGCAAAACAAGCTGCCGCTTTACAACCTGCGCCTGCAAAACCTGTCGGCGGCTGTGATCCGGCCGCAACTGCCCGAAATCGCGCGGCGGGTGCGCGACGGGCGTCGCAACCACGATCATCTGGCGGCGGCATTGAATGCCTGCGGCTTGCTGCACGTGCCCCCTGCCCTGCCACAAGAGGTGCGCGCACCGGATTCGATCCAGTTCACGCTGGCGGGCGACTGGACCGATGCGCAGGCGCTGCGTTTCCAGACCGAGGCAAAGGCGCGCGGCGTGGCGGTGCAGATCTTTGGTCTGTCCGAGGGGAATGCACGGGCCTTCTGGAACTGGCAGTTTCTGGGTGACGCCCCCGATCTGCCGCTGACCCGCGCCATGCTGATGCGCGCTTGTGATGTGCGTTTGCCAGCACGGCTGACAGTGCCGGAGCTGGACTATATCGCTGATGCGCTGCGCGATGCCGCAAGGATCGCCCATCCGGCGTGATCACCTTCTTATCGGGGTGACGGATTTCGAGCCGGGCAAGCCGCCGGTCACGACAGGTGCAGATGTGGCCCCAGAAAGGGCCACATCGCGACAGCAGGCGTGACAATCCGGTTGCCGATCAGACGCCGCATATCCTGCGCGACCCGCTCTGGCACTTCGCCCATCACCCCAGCGCGGGCAGACAATGAAATGCTGCGGGTCAGCGGCGCGTCGGGCAGCGGTTGCACATCCACCGCACCCAGAAACCGTGCGGCGTGGTGAAGGGCCAGCGGCGTCAGAATCGTCCAGCCTGCGCCTTGCGCGACAAGCGCCAGAATGGCGTGGTAGCTGTCCAGTTCGAACCTGACCTGTGGGCGCAGGTTGGCGCGCGCCAGATGACCCGCGATTTGCCGCCCCATCAGATGACGCGCGGAATACAGGATCAGCGGCACCTCTGCCGCTGCCATCGGACGTACCGCGACAAAAGGCTCGGTCAGGATCGGATGCACCTCGCGCCAGCCCGCATCGGCCCCCTCTGACCCCAACTCGGCAGCGACCGCCAGATCCAGCGCGCGCGCCTCCAGCTTGTCCAGCAACCGATGGCTTGCGCCGGTTTCCAGCAAAAAGCGGCAGTCGGTCATGTCCTGCGCAAGCCCCGACAGCAGCGCAGGCGTGACCTCGGCATCGAAATCCTCGATCATCCCCAGCCGCAGGGTTGTCAGCCGCGCCAGATCAGCGCGGGCCAGATCGGCGCGGGCTTCGGCCTCGGTGTTCAGGATCACCTGCGCATGGCGGCGAAACAAGCTGCCCGCCGGGGTCAGCACAAACGGACGGGCAGCGCGGTCGAACAGGGTGGCCCCCAGCGTCGCTTCGGTAGCGGCAAGCTGCTGGCTGACCGCTGGCGGAGAAACCCCCAGACGGCGGGCCGCGGCAGAGATCGTGCCTTCTTCCGCGACGGCCAGAAAGACCTCGATCCCCCACAGGGTGACACGGGTCTGTGCATCTGCCATGGCGCGTTACAGCTTGGAAAGTTTCTTTTGCAGCTCGGCAAGCTGCTTCTTGATCTGGGCCAGATCCTCGGCGCTGGTCGCATCGTCCTTTTCCGGCTCGGGCCCGGACCCGCTCCAGCCGGGAACGCCGGTCATCATGGTTTTCATGAAGGCTTCCTGTTGCTTGCGCATCAGATCAAACCCCGGCATGGCCGCCATCGGATTCGGCATCACGCCCAGATTGCCCATCATCTTCGACTGTCCTTCGCGCAGCATCTCGAAGCTGGCGGCCAGAAATTGCGGCACGACGGAATGGACGTTGGTGGTGTAGCTGCGCACAAGATCGGTCAGCACCGCAATGGGCAGCACGTTTTGCCCTTTGGATTCATGCTCTGCCACAATCTGCAACAAGTATTGGCGGGTCAGGTCATCACCGGATTTGAGATCGACGATCTGCACCTCGCGGCCCGCACGGATGAAGCCGGCGATATCTTCCAACGTCACGTAATCGGACGTCTCGGTGTTGTACAGGCGGCGACTGGCATAGCGTTTGATCAGCAGCGGCTTGTCGGTTTCGGCCATGGCCACCCTCCCCTGAGGTTCTTTTGCTTGTGCAGAGAAGCTTACGCAGGCCGGGGGCAAAAGGGAAGCCTGACGGTGTGGACTCACTGCCGGTGCCCTGCCATCAGCAACAGAGCCGTTCGGGATCAGTAGCTTGAGGACGCGAGGATCAGTCACTTTCGCAAGGTCGTGGTGGCAAGCACCCTGCGTTGGCGACCAGGCACAATCGCTTTGCTTGTGGTCTGTGGGCGGGCGTCAGGCAGAAAATGCTGCGGGATGAACAGGCCACCAACGACCCAGCAAAGCAAAGGCGGACCCGGAGGGGTCCGCCTTGCACTCTTTTCGCTCAGGGAGGAGATCAGCAAAAAGGGTGCCGATCCGACAGGATCACTTTGCAGCGGTGGCTGCCGAAGTTGCTTTCTTGGCGGCAACCGACACGTCATTGGTTGCTTTTTTCACGGCAGCGGTCGCGTCTTCCGACATGTCCTTGCCAGCAGCCAACATCAGCTCAACGGTTTCCATCTGCACTTTCTTCGCGATTTCCGCGAAAGCGGCCATGTTTTCAGCAGCCATTTCAGCGGCGGACGACGCGAAATCGCTTACCGATTTGGAATAATCGGTCGGCTCGGTTTTGGCTTTGGACACATCAGCCATTTTGGCGATGGTGTCTTTGGTCCATTTGGCGGTGATTTCGGTCGACTTTTCAGCAGCTTCCAGAGCCACTTTCGACATTTTTTCGGCAAGGGCAGCCTGGGTTTTGAATGCGTTCTGCATTGCGGACGAGTCAACCGGGAAGGAAGCCATCATGTCCTGCATCACTTTGGCGAAATCTGGGGTCTTGGTCATTGGTATTCTCCTGCTTGGCCGGAGGCTCCGACCTGTTTTCCATGACACCAATATAGATGCTGCACTGCAGCATTTCAAGCTTTATTCTGCGGTGCAGCATTATTTCCAGTTGTGTCGCGCTAAGCCCTTGGTGGTCAATCACTTCCGGCGACGACCTTTGCCGTTACGTAAGTCCCCGGCGCATCGCAAAGCACTGGATTTGTCGAATCACCGGGAATTCTGGCGGGAACAAGCTTGCCCGATCTGTCCTTGAGCCACGCGCCCCAGCGTGGCCACCAGCTGCCTTTGGTGAAGGTCGACCCGGCCTTCCAGTCCTCGGGCGCACCTGTGATCGGCGCGTCAGAGATATAGTGGCCGTATTTGTCCTTCGACGGCGGGTTGATGATCCCCGCGATATGGCCGGACTCTGACAGGATAAAGGTTTTGTCCTTTGACCCCATCTGCTTGACGCTGTTGAAGCTGCCGCGCCAATGCGCGATGTGGTCGGTTTCGCAGGCGATGGCGCATAGCGGCACCTTCACGCCGGAGAGGCTGACCGGCTCGCCGAACACCGGAAAGGTGCCTTTGGCAAATCCATCGCCCTGACACAGACCGCGCAAATACTGCACCGCCATGGTGGCGGGCAGGTTGGTGCCGTCGCCGTTCCAGTAAAGCAGATCGAAGGCAGGCGGCGCCTCGCCCAGCATGTAGCTTTTGATGGCCGGCTGATAGATCAGGTCGTTGGAGCGCAAAAAGCTGAAAGTGCGGCCCATGAAGAATTTCGACAGGATGCCATCCCTGGCCGACTGGCGTTCGATGCCATCGACGAAATCATCTTCAAGGAAAACCCCCACCTCGCCCGGATCGGAAAAATCGGCCAGGGTGGTGAAGAAGCTGGCGGATTTCACCGATGTATCCCCCGCGCGGTCCAGATGCGCCAGCGTCAGGCCCAGCGTGGTGCCCGCAATACAATAGCCCACCGCGTTGATCTGCGCCTCTCCTGTGATGCGCCGCACCTCGGCCATGGCGCGCAAATAGCCATCGCGGATGTAGTCATCCATGCCGACATCGGCGTAAGACGCATCCGGGTTGACCCAAGACACCACAAACAGCGTAAAGCCCTGATCCACGATCCATTTGATCAGCGAATTGGCGGGCTTCATATCCATGATGTAGAATTTGTTGATCCACGGCGGAAAGATCAGCAAAGGCGTTTCATGCACCTTTTCAGTGGTGGGCGTGTATTGGATCAGTTCCAGCATCCGGTTCCGGTAAACAACCGCGCCGGGGGTGGTGGCAATATTGCGCCCCACCTGAAACGCGCCCGGATCCGCAAGGGTGACCAGCACATCACCGTTGTTCGCCTCGATGTCGCGCACCAGATTTTCCAGACCCTGCACCAGACTCATCCCATCGGTGGCCACAGCCTTTTCCAACGCATCCGGGTTGGTGCCAAGAAAGTTGGTGGGAGAGAACATATCGATGATCTGCTTGGTGAAGTATTCGACGCGGCGGCGGTCGGCGGCTTCCAGCTTGTCCAGATCGCCGATGGCATTGGTCATCGCTTCGGCATTCATCAGATACTGTTGCTTGATGTAATTGAATGCCGGGTGGGTTTCCCACAGCGGATTGGAGAATCGTCGGTCTTTGGGCGTGGGATCGGCAGGGGCCTTCAGCTCGCCCGACAGCAGCGCCTGCTGGGCATCAACATAATGTTTCAGGCTCTTGCCCCAGTAGCTGATCTGCTGTTCCAGAATTTTCGACGGGTTCTGCATCATTTCGGCCACATAGGCGGCGGCAGCCTTCATATAGACGTCATTCGACGGCCCGGAAAGCGCATTGTCAGCCTGTTTTCGATGCGCAAGGGCCGCGATCAGCCGCTGCGACAACTCCTCCACCCGCGCCAGATTGGCCTGCATCCTCTCCAACTTTGGTCCCGCGTCATTGTCGTCGGTTGTCATGTTAAACTTTCCCCCCTAACCTGCCCCTGTGCAGCATAACGTCGCCTGACTGGGGGGGAAAGCGACGAATTGCCGGGGCACCTGGCCCGGATTGGAGACGACGATGAAATATATGACCACCTATGACATGATGGAAACGGCGCGAAACACCAACGCCTGGATGGGTGCGACCGCACGGGCAATGGCTTCGTATCCGGCGTTTGCCCTGTCGTTGAACCCAATGTTGCCCCTGATGGCAGCTTGGGGCGAAGTGACGGAGCGGACGTTTGGCCGCATGGTGGTCAAGCCGGCGTGGGGCATCCGGTCGATCGTCGGGACCGATGGCACCGATCATCTGGTCGATGTGACGACGGTGGTGGAACGGCCCTTTGGCAACCTGATCCAGTTTTTCGTGCGCCGCCGTGAACCGATGAAGCGCCGGGTGCTGCTGGTCGCCCCGATGTCAGGGCATTACGCCACGCTGCTGCGGTCTACCGTGCTGTCGCTGCTGCCAGATTGTGATGTGTTCATCACCGACTGGCACAATGCGCGCGATATTCCCGTCAGCGCAGGAAAATTCGATATCGAGGATTACACGCTCTATCTGGCCGAGTTCATGCGCGAACTGGGGCCAGACCTGCATGTGATCGCGGTATGCCAACCTGTGCCGCTGACCCTTGCTGCCACTGCCTATCTGGCGGCGGAAGATCCAAGTGCACAACCGCGCAGCCTGACCCTGATCGGCGGCCCGGTGGACCCGGATGCCGCCGCAACCGAAGTGACCGATTTCGGCCGCCGCGTCACGATGGGCCAGCTGGAGCAATTTGCCATTCAACGCGTCGGCTTCAAATGCAAAGGTGCGGGTCGCTTGGTTTATCCGGGCCTGCTGCAATTGCAAAGCTTCATCTCGATGAACGGCGAGCGGCATTCAAAAGCATTCAGCGAACAGATCATGCGTGTGGCGCGCGGCGAAGGGTCCGACCATGACGCGCACAATCGGTTCTACGATGAATATCTGGCCGTGATGGACATGACAGCAGAGTTTTATCTTTCGACGGTGGAGCGGATCTTCAAGAACCGTGAGATTGCGAAGAATGAATTCGTTGTCGCTGGCCGACAAGTCGATTTTGGCGCGATCACCGATGTGGCAGTCAAGATCGTCGAAGGCGCAAATGATGATATTTCTGCACCCGGTCAATGCCTTGCGGCGCTGGACCTGCTGACGAACCTGCCCGACAGCAAGAAAGCCTCGCATCTGGAGCCTGGCGCAGGGCATTACGGCATCTTTGCCGGCAAGTCCTGGCGCATGAACATCCGGCCGCTGGTCCTGTCATTCATCGATGCGAATGCCGACGCGCCCAAGGCGGCCAAAGCCAAAAACGTGATCAGCATCGCCTCAGCGTAGGATCATCGGCCCCGCCAGGAACCCCTCGATTGCCGTGGTGACGGCATCGGGGGACTCAAGCATCGGCAGGTGCCCGGTCCCATCGATCAGTTTCAGTGCGGACGACGGCATAAGATCGCGCGCGAACTCCTTGCGTCGCAACGGCACCAGCGTATCAACCGGACCGGCCAGAAACAGCGCCGGGACTTTTGCGCGGGCAAGCGTGCGCTGCTGGTCAGGGCGGCGTTGCAAAGCGCGACACTGACGCAGATAAACACCCTCCCCCAGCCCCAGCGCCATGTCCTGCACCAAGGCCTGCACCGCCTGGCGATCCGGCGTCTGTGCCAACGCATCATCCGGCACATCTTCGGCAATCGCTGCCTTCAGACGGCCCGCCTGTGCCGCCACCATCCGCGCCTCGCGCAGCGCGGCCATTTGCGGCGACTCGGCCAGCGGATCAGTGGCCAGAAGCACAATCCGCATCACGCGGTCCGGCGCGCGGCGCAGAATGTCCAACGCGACATGCCCCCCCAGCCCATGCCCGATCAGCACAAACTGCGGCGGAGCATGGCGCAGGGCGTCCTCGCTCATTCTTTCAACACTGTCTTGCGCCGGCAGATAGACCTGCGCGGAATGGCGCGTACCAAGCGCCACGATCTGTGGCAGAAACGCACGCGCATCCTGCATCAGACCGGGAATGAACAAAAGAGGTTCAGCCATTTTGGTGCTCGTACCGGCATATATTTGAAAAGTGCAACACGAGGCGCATTTTTAGCGGAGATGACGCTTAAATTATTGAAAAATCAAAAGCTGATCGCATCACGAGTCAAGCCGCCGCAGGATATCGCTGATCGCCTGGGGGATCATGTCCAGACAATCGGGCGTCGAAAAGCGGTGATCTGCATCCTTGACCAAAGTCAGCCGCATATCGGGGCTGGTTGCATGGTCCAACAGACGTTGCGCCACCGAAGGCGGCACATCCTTATCAGCAGTGCCCTGCAACAGTCTGACTGCAAACGGTAAATGCAGATCATCGCGAAGCACAAAGCGGCCCCGCCCCTCCTCGATCAGTCGTTGGGTAATGATATATGGCCCATCAGCGTAATCCGACGGCAGCGCAACGCGTCCCTCGGACATCAGGATGTGCCGTTGCGAGTCCGTAAACCCCGCCCACATGCTGTCTTCGGTGAAATCGGGTGCCGCCGCGATGCCGACCAGACCGGCCACGCGGTGCGGCAGGGACTTTGCAAGCAAAAGCGCGATCCATCCCCCCATGGAAGAGCCAACCAGAATTTGCGGCCCAACGGTAAGCTGGGTCAGAACAGCGCGCGCATCCTCGAACCAATCCCCGATGGCCCCGTCAAGGAAGTCACCCGAGGACTGACCGTGGCCGGAGTAGTCAAACCGCAGAAAGGCGCGGCCCTGCTGTTCGGCCCAGGCTTGTAGAAACAACGCCTTGGTGCCGGTCATATCGGATTTGAAACCGCCGAGGAACACCACCCCCGGCCCTGCCCCCGCCGTCTGATGAAAGGCGAGGCGGCGCGACTCTGGGGTGGTCAGGAACTGGGGCGTGGTCATGGTATCCTCCGTTCCGGACCTTTTACGCGGGGCGTGTTGACTTTGCCAAGCGTCGGGCGCAAAACACGCCCGATATAACCCGCAACCGGGCGTTTCGTAGGCGCCAGAACGACGAGGAGGCCGATATGGCACAGATCTCACTCACCTTTCCCGATGGCAATGTGCGCAGCTATGACGCGGGGGTTACGCCTGCCGAAGTGGCGGCGTCGATTGCGCCCTCTCTCGCCAAGGCCGCAATTTCGGCACAGGTCGATGGCCAGCACTGGGATCTGGCATGGCCGATCACGGCGGATGCAAAGCTTGCGATCAACACGCTGAAGGATGATGCGGCGGCCCTGGAACTGATCCGGCACGACTGCGCACACATCATGGCGCGTGCGGTTCAGGACATCTGGCCGGATGTGAAAGTGACCATCGGTCCGGTGCGCGATTACGGCTGGTTCTACGATTTCGACCGGGCAGAACCGTTCACGCCGGATGATCTGGGCCAGATCGAGGCGCGGATGAAGCAGATCATCAATGCGCGCGACCCTGTCAAAACCGAACTATGGGATCGGGAACGGGCCCGAAAATACTACGAAGATCGTGGTGAACCTTTCAAAATCGAACTTCTGGACCGGATTCCGGCGGGCGAAGACATCCGCATGTATTGGCACGGGCCTTGGCAGGATCTGTGCCGGGGACCGCATCTGCAACACACGGGGCAAGTGCCTGCCGACGGGTTCAAGCTGACCCATGTTGCAGGCGCCTACTGGCTGGGCGACAACACGCGGCCGATGTTGCAGCGCATCTACGGCGTTGCATTCAAGAACCGCGATGACCTGAAAGCGCATATGACCATGCTGGAGGAGGCCGCCAAACGCGACCACCGCAAGCTTGGCCGCGAAATGGGTCTGTTCCACATGCAGGAGGAAGCGCCGGGCCAGATTTTCTGGCACCCCAACGGCTGGACGATCTACACACAGCTGCAGGATTACATGCGCCGCCAGCAGCGCCGCGATGGCTATGTCGAGGTGAACACGCCACAGGTGGTCAACCGCAAGCTGTGGGAAGCCAGCGGGCACTGGGAAAGCTATCAGGAAAACATGTTCATCGTGGAAGTGGACGAGGATCACGCCCGCGAAAAAACGGTGAATGCGCTGAAACCGATGAACTGCCCCTGCCATGTGCAGATCTTCAACGTCGGGTTGAAAAGCTATCGCGACCTGCCACTGCGGATGGCCGAATTCGGGTCTTGCAACCGATATGAACCGTCGGGCGCGCTGCATGGCATCATGCGTGTACGTGGATTCACGCAAGATGACGCGCATATCTTCTGCCGCGAAGATCAGATAGAAGCCGAAACCAAGAAGTTCATTGACTTTTTGTCAAGGATTTACGCCGAACTTGGTTTTGATACTTGGCGGATAAAGCTGTCGACCCGCCCGGAAAAGCGGATCGGAACCGATGAAAGTTGGGATGCAGCGGAGGAGGCTTTGGGCAATGCCTGCAAGGCTGCTGGGCACAGCTATGACCTGAACCCCGGTGAAGGCGCGTTTTATGGGCCGAAGCTGGAATTCGTTCTGACCGATGCGATTGGTCGCGACTGGCAGTGCGGCACGCTTCAGGTGGACCCAAACCTGCCCGAGCGGCTGGACGCAAGCTACATCGGCGAAGACGGGGCCAAACATCGGCCCATCATGCTGCACCGCGCCTGTCTGGGGTCGTTTGAACGGTTCATCGGCATCCTGATCGAAAACTTTGCCGGTAAACTGCCGTTCTGGCTGGCACCGCGGCAGGTGGTGGTGGCCTCGATCGTGTCGGATGCCGATCCGTTTGTTGAAGAGGTTGTCACCGCATTGACGCTGGCTGGTGTGCGGGCCGAAGCCGACACGCGCAACGAAAAGATCAACTACAAGGTGCGCGAGCATTCGGTGGGCAAGGTGCCGGTGATTCTGGCCATCGGGATGAAAGAGGTTGAGGAACGCACCGTTTCGGTCCGGCGTCTGGGCGAAACACAGACCCGCACGATGGCGCTGGAGGCTTTGGTAACGGAACTGGCAACCGAGGCGACACCGCCCGATCTGCGGCACCCCTAAAGCGCCATAAGTCAGCATTTTGCGCAAAAATCAGCCCATGGCACCCGAATGAAGGGTGGCATGGGCAATCTGCTGCCAATACGGGCCTGATTCCTCTTGATTTTAAAGGAAAGTGAGTCATCCTTGGTTCAAGTGATGACAGACTTTCTGACCGCCTCGCAGACCGATGGCCGTAGAATCTGGCGGCACGGCTTGCGGCAATTCCGCTGCAAGGTGAGTTGAGAGGAGAGACGGAATGCCCACCGGCACAGTGAAATGGTTCAATGCAACCAAGGGTTTCGGCTTCATCGCCCCGGATGACGGCGGTAAGGATATCTTCGTGCATATTTCTGCCGTTGAACGGGCCGGTCTGCAGGGGCTGAACGACAACCAGAAAATCGCATACGAACTGCAATCGGGCCGCGATGGCCGCGAATCTGCAAGTGATCTGCGACTGCTCTGATCTTGCGATACCACCAGAACGGCCCGCAATGCGGGCCGTTTTTCTATAAGGGCGCAGGCGTCAGCCGATCAACACATCGATGGTTGACTGATCCCAGCCCAAATACCATTTGGTTTCCGTCTGGATCACAGGGCGTTTCATAACCGCCGGCTGGCTACGGATTTGGGCCTCCGGCTCAGACGCTTTCAGAAAATCGCTGAAGCCTCGATAGGTCGTCGAAGTCTTGTTGATGATCCGATCCCCGAATTCGCTGACGATCGTGTCGATCTCTGCTTCGCTCAAAGGCTCTTTGCGGACATCGCGGAACGTGACCGGGCGGCCAGCGGCCTCCAACGCCTTGATCGCCTTTTTGCAGGTATCGCAGGTGGAAATGCCATACAGGATCATTTTACGCCTCTTGTGAACAGGTTTGCCCGTTCTGTCTAACGCAGCAGGGCTGGCATCAACAGCCCCCCGCCCGGTCTCAGCCCACCAGCGCACGCGTTATCGCCACCCCAGCCCATGCAGAAAATGCGGTCAGCACAGCCCCCCAGATCGTATCGGTTGCCACCATCGTCCAGTGCCAATCGCGCATGATCGCATAGCTGGTGAATTCATAGGTGCCGTATGCCATAGCGCCAATGATGGCCGCAGGCAGCAACAAGGGAGCCCCGTCGCGCAGCGCGGGCACACTGACCAGATAGAGCAGACCGGCAACATAGGCCGCATAAAAAAGCCCGGCAGGCGCATAGCGGATGGGTTCTGCCATCAGGGCACCGATATGGCGCGTGAACAGCGGCTTCATCACCAAGCTGAGCATGATGGCGTCGACAATCAAAAAGACCAGTGCCGTCGAAATGTAGAGCGTGGCAATTTGCATCCAAGCCTCCCCTTTAAGGCAGATGATAGAGCGCCCATCGGAAAGGTCACGTGCTGAATGCAGCGCAAATCCCCCTCGACACAAAAATCTAGACCTGAATATGCAGCCGACCGGAAACATTGGTAGCAGCGGGACGCGTTTGCCGGAATTTTTTCGAAATTGCAGCGACTTGATCACATGCAATCGCCACAACACGCCGGAGCGACATCGCAAGACTGCCATGATGTCAATCGTTTAAGGCCAGACCGCCGCGCGTCTGCGCAATCCGTAAAGCAGGCCCAAGACCGCGAGCTGTTTCAGCAACCGCGGTCTTGGCCCATACCGTCAGACGCCCTTTTCAAAGGCGGTCAGATCGGCTTTTGGCCGTTGTTCGGCAGGCAGATTGCCGGTTACCAGATAGATCACCTGTTCCGCAATGCCGGTCGCGTGGTCGCCCACACGTTCGATGTTCTTGGCAATGAAGTGCAGATGCATGCAAACGGTGATGTTGCGTGGGTCTTCCATCATGTGCGTCAGGATTTCGCGGAACAGCGCGTTATACATCTGGTCCACGTCATTGTCGCGCATCCGCACATCTGCGGCCAGATCGGCGTCGCGCGCGATGTAGGCGTCAAGCGCCATCGACACGAGTTGCTGCACAGATTTTGCCATGCGCAAGATCGACCCTGATGCGCTGCCAACGGTTGGCATCTGGGCCAGAACCGTGGTTCGTTTGGCGAGGTTCTTGGCGTAATCACCACACCGCTCCAGACTGGCCGCGATCTTCATGACCGTCAGGACCGTCCGCAGATCGCTGGCCGTGGGCGAGCGCAAGGCGATCAGCCGCGCACATTCCACATTCACCTGCTCTTCCAGCGCATCGATCGCGGCATCGCCCCGACGCACCTGATCTGCCAACTCCGTGTCGCGCATGTCCAGCGCTTCAGCGGCATTCACGATGGCGGCCTCGACAAGGCCGCCCATGCGCATGATCATGGCCTGCACCGCTTCAAGATCGCGGTCGAAGGACTGCACTATATGTGGGTCGGAGTTTATCATGTTGTCCTCCGTCAGCCGATGCGGCCGGAAATATACGATTCCGTGCGCGGATCCTTGGGGTTGGTGAAGATCGTGCCGGTCTCGCCGTATTCCACCAGGTTGCCAAGGTGGAAGAATGCGGTGCGCTGCGACACACGGGCGGCCTGCTGCATGGAGTGGGTCACGATCACGACCGAGAACGACGAACGCAGATCGTCGATCAATTCCTCCACCTGTGCCGTGGCGATCGGGTCAAGTGCCGAGCAAGGTTCATCCATCAACAGCACCTCGGGCGAAGTGGCAATGGCGCGCGCGATGCACAGGCGCTGCTGCTGGCCGCCCGACATGCCGGTGCCGGGGCTGTCAAGCCGGTCCTTTGCCTCGTTCCACAGCGCAGCCTTGCGCAACGACCGCTCGACGATTTCGTCCATCTCTGCCTTGTTGCGGGTCAGGCCGTGGATTTTCGGGCCGTAAGCCACGTTCTCATAAATCGACTTCGGGAACGGGTTCGGCTTTTGAAACACCATACCCACCTTGGCGCGCAGCTGCACCGGGTCCACCTGACGGTCATAGATGTTCTGGCCGTCGATCAGGATTTCACCCGACACACGGGCCGACGCCACAGTGTCATTCATCCGGTTCAGGCAACGCAGGAAGGTGGACTTGCCACAGCCCGACGGGCCGATGAAGGCCGTAACCGTCTTGTCGAGGATATCGACATCAACATCCTTCAGCGCATGGGTATCACCATAGTGCACCTGCACTCCGCGCGCCGTGATCTTGGCTTGATGGGTATCCACGTCTCTCTCCACGATTCGCATGTCGTTCATCATGTTATCTCCTTACCTCACCAATTCCGCTCAAACTTGTTGCGCAGATAGATGGCGACAGCGTTCATCATTACCAGGAAGCCAAGCAGCACAAGAATGGCCGCCGATGTGCGGCTGGCAAAGCCGCGCTCGGGGCTGTCGGCCCAGATGAAGATCTGGGTCGGCAGCGCAGTTGACGGATCGAAAGGCGTGGCCGGAGCCGAGGTCACAAAGGCATTCATGCCGATCAGAAGCAGCGGCGCGGTTTCGCCAAGGGCTTGCGCCAGACCGATGATGGTCCCGGTCAGAATGCCCGGCATGGCCAGCGGCAGAACATGCTGGAACACCACCTGCTGGCGTGAAGCCCCCACGCCCAAAGCTGCTTCGCGGATCGATGGAGGCACTGCTTTCAGCGCCGCACGCGTTGCAATGATGATCGTGGGCAGCGTCATCAAGGCAAGCACCATCCCGCCGACCAACGGAATGGACCGGCCCATCCCGAACGCGCCGATGAACACCGCCAGACCAAGCAAGCCGAACACAACCGATGGCACGGCGGCAAGGTTGTTGATGTTCACCTCGATGAAATCGCTCAACTTGTTCTTGGGCGCGAATTCCTCCAGATAGATCGCGGCGCCGATCCCGATCGGGAAAGACAGCACAAAACAGGTCAGCAACGCCCAGAAAGATCCGATAATCGCCCCGCGCAAGCCCGCAAGTTCGGGAAAGCGCGAGTCCGCGTTGTTGATCAGCGCTGTGTTCAGCGGCTTGGTCACACGGTTGTCGGCCAGCATCCGGTCGAAAATCGCAATTTCGTCGTCCTTCAGGCGGCGGAACTGTTCGGGCGTATCCCGGTCGATCAGACCCTTGGCAAGTTGGTCAAAAGCGTCCGAGGTGGGGACGTTCAGTTTGATGGTTTGCCCCATCAACGTGGGTTCATCTACGATCCGGTCGCGGGCGGTGAACTGTGCCGCGTTTGACAGAACGCCAACCGCCTTGCGCCGTTCATCCTCGGCCAGACCCGGCAAGGACGCCGCGACCGAGGCTTCCATCAGTCCACGATAGTTTGACCGTGCAAGGTTGTCGGGGTTGATGAATTCAGGGCTGAAGGTCACGTCAAGGGTCACGTGGGTCTGGGTAAACGCGTGTCGGCCTGTCAAAACCAACGACCCGACCAGGATGGCCAGCATGGCAAAGGCAAAGCAGATCGCGGCCAGGCCAATGTATTTCAGACGCGCTTCGGAACTGTTGCGCTTCTTGACGCGTGCGTTGATCTCGGGCGACGCCCAGTTGGTCTTGCCTGACGGCGACCCGGCGGGAGAGGAGGTGATATCGGTCATGTCCTGTTCGTCCTCAATCGTAGATTTCGCGATACTTGCGCACGATGCGCAGTGCTAGCACGTTGATCCCAAGCGTCACGATGAACAGCATCATGCCGAGCGCGAAGGCCGCGAGGGTTTTGGGGTTGTCGAAAGAACTGTCGCCGATCAGCAAGGTAACGATCTGCACCGTGACCGTGGTGACCGAGTCGAAGGGGTTTATCGTCATCTTGGCGATCAGACCCGCCGCCATCACCACGATCATCGTTTCCCCGATGGCGCGGCTGACAGCCAGAAGCACACCACCGACGATTCCGGGGATCGCAGCCGGGAACAGCACCTTTGTCACCGTTTCGGCCCGCGTGGCCCCCAGTGCGAGTGATCCGTCGCGCAAAGACCGCGGCACGGCCGACAGCGCGTCATCGGCAAAGGACGAGATGAACGGGATCAACATGATGCCCATCACAAAGCCGGCAGCCATCGCCGTGTTGGGTGCAATCGGCAGGCCTGACCATTCGCCGAAACCGCGAAGTGCCGGCGCGATCGTCAACACCGCAAAGAAGCCATAAACCACCGTCGGAATACCCGCGAGGATCTCAAGAACCGGCTTCGCGACCTTGCGAAAACCGGGCGAGGCAAATTCGTTCAGGTAAACTGCTGACAAAAGCCCCACCGGTACCGCGATGAACATGGCGAGTGTCGAGATAACCAGCGTTCCAAGCAGCACCGGCAACCAGCCAAAGGCACCTTCGGCGGCAATCTGGTCTGCCCGCAGCGGGATCTGCGGTTCCCATTTGGTACCGAACAGAAACTCATACCATGGGACCATTGTAAAGAAATGATAGGTCTCGAACATCAGCGACGCGATGATGCCGATGGTCGTGAAAATCGCGACGGTCGAACAAAAAATCATCAGGCCGGCAACGATACCCTCCGCACCCTGGCGGGCGCGGAATTCCGGGGCAACACGGCGCCACGAGAAAAATGCCAGCGCAACCGCCAGCACAAGGGTCAGCACAACCATCAGGGTCGATGCGGTAGAGCGCAAGGAAACCATCCGCTCGGCGGCCTCGATCTTCCAGGCCTCCGGCGTGCCGAAAACCCGACCGGATGCAATCTGGCTGATCTCGGCCAGCACCAGTTGCTTGCCGCCATCTCCCAGTGTGGCCAGCGCATCACTGGGCACCCCCGACATCGTCATGTCGTTGATGACGGAGCCTTGAAACATCTGCCACAACAGCAGGAAAACAAGCGTTGGCACCAGCACCATCAGCGCTGCATACAGCCCGTGGAAGCCTGCAAGCGAGTGAAGACGCAAACCTTTGTCGCGCAAACGGTTGGCAGCGGCGCGGTTCAGCACATAGCCGAACACAACAACCACAAAAAGAATAAGAAATGCAAGCGAGGTCATGGCCGCTCCGTACTGCGGGTTTGATTGCCCGATAGTGAAAAACGTGCCGCCCGAATAATACGGGCGGCACGCAGGGTCTGATCAGATCACTCGGTAGGAGCTTCCATGTTCACAGCGCCAAGAACGCTGGTCTGGAACTCTTTCATCATCGCTTCCGGCAGCGGGGTCATGCCGCGCTCAGCCAAGTAGCCACCGGCTTTCAGGGCTTCATCCGACATGTATTCTTCGATGAATTCCTGCAGGTTCGGAATGACGCCGCGGTGCGCGTTTTTCACGTAGAAGTACAGCGGACGCGACACTTCGTATTCATAGGCGGCGATGGTATCGAAGTTTGGCTCGATGCCGTCGAACTTCACGCCTTTCAGCTTGTCGCCGTTCTCATACAGGAACGAGTAGCCGAAGATGCCCAGTGCGTTCGGGTTGGCTTCCAGCTGCTGCACGATCAGGTTGTCGTTTTCGCCGGCTTCAATGAACGGCCCATCGGTGCGCATGCGCGAGCAGTTCTCGTTGACCCACGCGCCGTCAAAGCCGCCTGATTTCACGAAATCGAGCTGCTTGCAGCCCTTGTGCATCGCGATTTCGACCCAGGCGTCGCGGGTGCCCGAGGTGGGCGGCGGGCCGTAAACGGTGATCGGCTGAGCCGGGAACGCAGCGTTGATCTCGTTCCAGTTTTTGTACGGGTTGTCTTTCCACTCGCCGTCAACCGGCACCTGAGCAGCCAGAGCGGTGTACATTTCGCCCAGCGTCATGTCCCAATCAAAAGTATTAGCGCGCGAAACGGACATCGACAGACCGTCGTTGCCGATCAGAGCTTCCGAAATGTCGGTTACGCCGTTGGTGGCGCACAGGTCATATTCCGACTTCTTGATCTTGCGCGATGCGCCGGTCAGGTCCGGGTGACCTTCGCCAATGCCGCCGCAGAATGCTTGGAAGCCACCGCCGGTGCCGACCGATTCAACGATCGGTGCTGGGGCGCCGGACTGGTTGGCAAATTCTTCGGCCACGGCCTGAGAATAGGGGAACACGGTCGAGGAACCGGTGACGCGGATCTGGTCGCGGGCAGCGGCAGCAGTTGCCGACACGGCCGCGAGGGCCAGTGCCGACACGGTGATTTTCATGACGTTCATATCACTCTCCAGTGGATTTCTCGGGCCACATCGCTTGGCCCCGGATATCGTGTTAGTCGCTTGTCGCGACAGTTTTCCAACACATCCATGACAGTTTTACGACAGATCGCCATCTCACCGGAGATATTCCAAACGGCACCACTCCGATCAATCCAGACTGATCAAGGCAACAGCCCTTCGGTCTGCCCGCGCGGCGCGGGCGAGCGAGACACCACTGTATCACAATGAACAAAACCCCGCGAAGGTCGCCACGTCAATCCTGAGAAGGGGTGTAAATGGTGCCCGGAGACGGCAGGGAATTGTAGTTTCGCTAGATTTCAGCACCTCTCAGTTTGTCCCATGTGTACTTAGGAAACAGTATGTTGCTTGTATCAGGCAGTACTTTGTCGTGCCATCCGGTATCATGACGTCTTACACTCAAAGGTGGACGAGAAGGTGGATTGAAAAAGGGCCAGAGCTATGGGTGCATTGAACAGGTTGAACGTGAAAAGCATAATCGCCTGTGCTCCGGGCAAGTACGCCGACGGAGGCGGCCTTTGGCTGGTCAAGCGCGACAGTGGCGCACAGTGGGTGCTTCGCGTCGTCATCCACGGCAGACGGCGAGAGATGGGGCTTGGAGCGTTCCCGGCAGTGTCGTTGGCCGAAGCCCGTCGCAAGGCTGACGAGGCAAGAGCAAAGGTTCGCGACGACATCGACCCGATCAAGGACCGGGAGCGGCTGAAGCGGGACGCAGCCCGGAAGTTGCACCTGTTCAAAGACATCGCTCACGACGCGTTTGAAAGCCGCAAGGCGGAACTGAAAGGTGACGGCATCGCAGGACGGTGGTTCAGCCCGCTTGAACTCCATGTGTTGCCCAAGTTGGGCAAAGTGCCTGTCTCGGAAATTGATCAGATCGACCTTCGGGACGCGCTCGCCCCGATCTGGCACACAAAAGCTGAAACGGCACGAAAGGCGCTAAACCGGATCGCCATTTGCCTCAACCACGCCGCCGCCTTGGGGCTGGCCGTTGATCTTCAAGCGCCAGACAAAGCCCGCGCATTATTGGGTCGGCCAAGGCACAAGCCTGAACACATTCCTTCGATGCCATGGCAAGAGGTGCCGACTTTCTATGCCAGCCTAGACGAGGGCAGCATCACGCATCTCGCACTGCGGTTTTTGATATTGTCCGGCGTTCGGTCCGGCCCGGTCCGCCACCTGCATGAAGGCCAGTTGGATGGTGACGTCTGGAGCATCACCGGCGACAGTATGAAAGGACGAAAGGACGCAACCCCGGACTTCCGAGTCGCACTCCCGCCTGAAGCTATGGAAATCATCGAGCAGGCACGGAAGTTCTCCCGCGACGGCTATCTGTTTCCAAGTGTGCGCAAGGGCGTGATTTCCGATGCAACAATGGGGCGCTTGATGGAACGTAAAGAACTTACCGCCCGCCCGCATGGCTTCAGAACAAGCCTGCGCGTATGGCTGGCCGAAGTCACCGACGCGCCGCACGAGGTTGCCGAGTTGATCTTGGCCCATGCGACTGGCAACAAGGTAGTGAACGCCTACCGCCGCACAGACTTTCTTGAACAACGCCGGGCACTGCTGGCGAGGTGGGCGCAGTACGTCACGGGCAAATCATCCGGGCAGGTCGTAAAGCTTGCAGGTAGCCAGTAAAATTGCAACGAGTTGCAAATCAAACATGGGAAATCGCCGATGCTCATCCCTATAGGTCTCCGGCTTATCTCGGAATTGGATGAAGAGTTTTCCAGCACCGTTCGTACGAACCTCGATAGCCAAAGGCTGATTGACAAAGCGATGGCAGCCGAGCCGCTTCGATCAACTTGGGCAGGCCAACGCACCAATTCTGTTGAAACGTCTGTCCGACAATTCGCCCTTCGAAAAGAGCTAGAAGTGGGGCTTTCTAGTATTCAGCTTGAGAACTATTTGTTCAATAATCTCAAGTTGCTAAGATTATATAAGGACGGAAGACAGCGAAACATCCACGGTGATGCCATTCTGCCAAGCATCGATTTTTATGAGACAACCAAATTGGGCACTATGCAGCCCAGCTATCTTCGTGAGGCGCTGCAAAGCTGGGGTAGGAAGCGAACCAAATTGTTCACATTCTTTAGGTCTGATTGGACAGTACGATCAAATGACGACTTTCAGCTTTCCACCGATAGCGTGCAAGACAACGCGCTCGCGCGCGCCTCGGAAAGTCTCGCGGATTGGGAGGGCGCAAGCCTCTGTGTTCTCAACGATAGAAATCTTGCAAGTGCCTTTGCTTTCGCTGAAGTACATAACAGCAAGATTTCCAAGCAGATGCTCCGCGAGCATTTAGGTATGAAAAACAACAGCGCGACCTTTGAAGCCATCTGGATGCATCTCAGAGCTTCAACGCCAAAGACACAAAGCCGGGGCCGTCCACGAGGCTCCAACAAGGCTTAATAATGTCTATGTTTAAGCAGTGCCGCATCCTGCACCTTGATGAAACGAAACGAATCAAGGTGAAATCAAATGGCTCAACTGTCCATCAAGCCTAAGCTATTTTCAGCGAGAGAGGTCTCACACTTTTATGGCGTGGGCATAACCACTGTTTGGCGGTGGAGAAAACTCGGACTTATTCCAAAGCCAGTTCGTATCGGTCGCCGCACATTTTGGTGCTCGATTGAACTGGACCAACATTTGGAAACACTTCGAGCCAATCGACTGCCCGCATAACAAAACCCCGCCCATGCGGAGCGGCACGGACGGGGCAATTCTCTGACAGGTTTGCAACCAAGAGATTAGCTTCCCGTCGCCGTTTCCGCAAGGTGATCATCAATCATCTCAAGGAAACACACCATGAACACCAACGGCAACCGCAGCCGGGGGACGATACAATACTGTGTCCGCGACCCAGAAGATCATGACGCCACCACTTTCACTGTCAGCCTGCAACACAGTCGAGAACGCAATGCACTGGAAGCCTTGATCAAGGCCGGTGCAACGGGTTGCAGCTTTTACGATGATCCTGCCCCTCGGTGGGCATCTTCAATCCATCTGCTGCGAAAGCGTGGCATCCAAATCGACACAGAAATGGAACCACACGGCGGCGATCATCCGGGGAAGCATGCGCGCTACTCCCTCCGTTCGGTGGTTGTCGCTCTTCGCGAGGAGGAGGGCGAATGACCCTGACTACCAAGTCCACGCGCGAAAACTCCGGTCATTATGCGGAAGAAATATGTCGGTCGGAAACTGCCAATGGCTGCTTTCGGGTCATCGTCTGCCGCAACGGCATCCAATGGATCATCCAGCGCAAGGCGCGCGCCGCTGGGGGGCCACATAGGGCACAGTGGCGGGCCATGAGTTATCTGAAGACCCGCGACACCTTGGCGCGGCTCTGGGCGGCCTCCACAGGCGAGAACGCGCCAATCCAAATCCAGTGTCTTCCGGCGAGGATCATGCGCCGGGACCAATCGAATCGATAGGGGGATAAGCAATGGACCAGCTGAGTATTGGCAACTGCCATTCGGTGCAACGGGTTGCAAAATCGGGGACAGCCCAACAATGGAACCAAGACCGAGAGCATGCACATCGCGTGTATGCGAATAAACTAGAGGACATCACCAATGCGGCGGCCAGTGGCAAGCGGGTCAACCATGCCATCCGCAATTTCCTTGGCAATCCCAAAGTACGCCTAAGTGCGGCCCTTCGAGCCTTGGGGGGACAGCCCGGCCCAAAGGAGACTTTGGCCTTGTGGGACCAGATCAATTGTTGGGCTACCAACTGTTCGCCTGTGTTCTGGTATCCCAAACGAAAATCCAGTGGTGGTACCCGTCCTATTTGCGTTCTGCCACCGACGCTAAAGGCCAAGCACTACATGCTTGCGTCGGTCATAGGCGCACTGCTCCCAGATACCGAAACTCTCTTCGGCATCCCCGGAAGGGGCATAGCCGACGCGTTGGTCGAACTGAAAGCGTTACAATGCCGGGGATTTTCCCATCTGGCAAAGACCGACATCGTCAACTGCTTTCAATCCATCGACCCCGACACCCTTTTTCAGCTGCCCTTACCAATGGAGGTGATCAGACAAACACTAGACCACAGAAATCTGACGTTTACACGAGATCAGAACCAGTTCGCTTCGCAGGCGCATTCTGGCAACTCTTCTCTTGTACGTACACAACATCACAATGCAAGCGGGCCGTCGGGCCTACTGCAAGGCTCCCCTGCTTCCGGGATCATTCTGGCGCGGTTACTTCAGGGCATACCCACGTCGGAAAATGCCAGGGTAATGATTTGCTTTGACAACATCGTTGTTACGGCACGGACGGCCCACCAAAGCAGGGCGATGATGACAACCTTGACGGCCTATTTCGCCGCGTCCCCGGCTGGCCCGCTTGCTCTGTGCCCTCCAACGTATGCCGACAATGAACCGTTAGAGTTCCTTGGTGGCCTTTTCGATCCGGCACGGCAAGATATAGGCATTGCACATGGCACCCTCAGCCGCCTCGAACGGTGGCTTGATCGACTTGAGGTAGCCGACAGAGAGCACCAAGCCAAAGTCTCTGCCGAACATCGAGAGAATGTTGCCCGCAACGCAATTTACGGAAGCATCGACCCATTCCGTGAGGACTACCCCACGGCAATATGGCAGGCACTGAAAGACATCGTGGCGGGGATGCCGTTCCTTGAAACTGACTGCCCTGAATTGACCTTGTTGCTGGATACAGCGGCAGAAACAGTGAACCAGAGGGGCAACGCCTACACATCACTTTTGCATCAAAACCTGATCGCACCTGATTGTCCGAGGCTGGCTACAGCCATTCGTACAATCCTCAAATGGGCGGCGCGTAGAACGCAGGTCTCACGACGCTAACCTGCTTTCAGCACGTTGGTTAAGTCGCTGAAGCCGGTATCGGTCGGCATTGCAAAAAGGCAGTGCCGGTCGCTGGCTTCAGCCCATAATTCACCGACCAAGCGCTTCTCCTTGGCATCTTCGGCCAAGTGCTTGCCCTTGTATTCCACCACCAGAATGCGACCATCGGTCAACAGGGCAGCGAAGTCAGGGTAGAACCGGCTACGGGAAAGCTGAAGCCAGAAGGCATTCGGTTTGCGGTCCACGTTGCGCACCCAATAGCGGACCTTTGGGTTGTCATCCAAGAACGCGGCACAACGGAACTCTTCCCCCTCTGACTTCAGGTCGCCAATAATGGGGAAGTAGTGCTTTCTGAACGTCCGAGTCCCCTTGTAGGGCTGATTATAGGCATAGGTTTGTTCATCAAAGATCAGGGCAAGGTCAGCACTCGTTTCGAACTGGGAAGCATCCGCCGCAAACAGTGCCTTGAACTTGCTTTCCTCGCGCTCGGCTCGCAGCGACTGGATTTCATCACCAAGACTGCGCCGCGCCTCGTATTTGTAGCGGGCAAGCTGGTCGAGTGTGTAGCCCTTGACCCGCATCACCTCTTCAAGGGCGCGATAGATAAACACCCGCGCCGCAGGCTTGGTCACGTCGGGGTGGGGAATGCCCCGGTCTATCCAGTTGACCAAGCGCGGCAGTGTCCATGCCGGTTCCTGAATGGTCATCGAGAGTTGGTCATGCACCTCCCCCACAAAGGCAATCTTCATCTTGCCCTTGTCGGAAACGTCGATGATGCCCGATTGGGTATCCCCCCGAATGTTGAACCGCGCAGCCCATGGCCCCACATCGCATTCAGCGAGGTTCCAAGGCAGGTCTAGAAAGTGATCTGGCCCGAACAGTTCCAAAATGCCTTGGCGACGAATGCCCAAGCGCGGCACGATGAAAGGCGGCTTCTCACCCTCGGGGGTTGCGGACGCCTGAATGCGGTTCGAACTGATGAACAGCCGGTCGATGACCTTTTCGGCCCCTTGGACCTTTGCAAAGGCAAGGTGCATCCAGTTGCGTTCCTCGCCAGACAAGGCCCGCTTCACCCCGATTTCCCGCGTCACCGGGTCGAACTCCACGCGCGCGCGCAGGCGGGCAGGCAGCTTCTCAATCGCCTGCTGGACGGCCTCCACGGTCGCGCTGGGTGCATCTGGCAGGGCGTCCGATTTGTGGACAAAGCCCACCTTCTCGTCTTCGAACTCAAAGGCGTCATGCGCCCTGATCAGTTGTTCAGCCTCCAGCCGGTCAAAGCCTGCTGCGTCCACCAAGCCGTCCTTCAGCCGCTCGGCCACGGTTTGAAAGCTGTTCGAGGCAACGAAGGCATAGGCCCTGTTCAGAGCATCGCGGGTCTTGCGCCGCGCTTTGGGCATCCGCAGCACGCGCCCAAGGATTTGCTCAACTGCCGTTGGTGAACTCAGTTCGGCCACCGAACAGAGGATATAAGCAAACGGACAGTCCCAGCCTTCCCGCAGCTTTTGCACCGTTACGACATAGCGCACCGGGCAATCCTTAGCGAAAATGTCGGGGATGGCATCCAACTCGGCATGGCCGGTGGCGTGAATGGCAATCTGATTTCGGGGAATGCGCTTGTCGTCCGTCAGGAACTGGACCACCGCTTCCGGGGTCAGGCGGTGCGGGTCCGCCGCTGATCTGGGCTGTGCCTGAAACAGGATGATCGGGCGGATGTATTCGCCGGTGTCTGCCTCTTCCGCCTCGGCCACAGTTTCCAAAGCAGTCTGGCAATCCAGCGCCATGCCGATGACCTTACGCCAATCTTCATCCGTCTTTAGGGCGATGGGCAGTTTGATCATTTCTTCCGCCTTCAGTTCGGCGGCAGAGACGTGGAACAGGATATTTGAGGGGTAAATCTCTCTGTCCACGTCCTTCTTCAGCTGCGGGGTCGCCGTGAACTCCAAGATCAGCGAAGGGTCAAAACGGCGCAGCGTGTCAAAGGACAGGGGAGACCGGGCGTTGTGCGCCTCATCCACGATGACCATCGGGCGGTGCAAACGCAGCACATTGGCAAGTGATGCCACCGGCCTCTCTGCGCCCTCCACTTTCTCCAGCCGCGCCGCCCGTGCAGGAGAAAGCCCGCTGAAATGGTCCATCAGCGCGCCCGCATCGGCATAGACCTTGCGGCCCGTGGTATCGTCCACCCGGAACGCCTGAATGGTTCCCACAATGATGCAGGCCCCGCCTGTGGCGTCGGGGCGGGACAAGGCCAAGGCCTCGGCCACGGTCAGCACTGACAGGTTGCGCCCGAACTCTGCCGCGAGCGCGGCCCGGTAGGGGTGATCTTGGTTGCGCAGGGCGGCAAGGGTCTGGTCCAGAATGGCGGAGGACGGCACAAGCCAAAGCACCATCGGGTTGTCTGCCTGAAGATATTCTTTCGCCACCACCCCCACCGAATGCGCGGCCACAACAGTCTTGCCGCCCCCTGTCGGAATGCGGATGCAAACATAAGGCGTCTGTTCGTTGATGAACTGGGCAGGCCAATAGGATGCCTCGGCCACATCGGTGAAGGCGGCTTTTGCAGGGTTGTCGGCAATGCCGTCAAACTTAACCACCTTGCGCAGATAGGCCCGCAACGTGCGCAGCGCCTCACGCTGATAGGCGCGCAGTTCAAAGTTCACGGCGGCCATTACACCCCCTCCACCTGATAGGGGATTTGCTTGAACACCACGCCCGCCGCGCGCAGCCGGTCGGCAGAGACGGTGCAGCCCTCGGCATAGACCACGCGCACGCCCTCAAAGCCCGCCGGTGGCGCGGGAAGGGCTGTGAGGCGGTCAAGGGTCAGAACATTGCCCACCGCTTCGCGTGCGGCCCCTGCGTGAGCCGCATCGAACAGCAAGTAGACGGCGCGACCCTGATGGGTGCCCAACAGTTCCGATTGCGCCCGGTGCGGGATGGGCACGCCTGTTTCGGAGAAGAAGATATGCGCGGCAAGGTCTGGATAGGTGACTTCTTCGGCAATGTCCCCGAACTCGTCAAAAAGCGGCACGCCAAGGCGGCAGAAGCGGAACCCGCCGCCCAAACCCTCCACCGGCTTGGTCGGATCACCGCCTTTATCATAGCCATCAATCGCGCGGCGCAAACGTTCTGCTGTCACATCGCACGCAATGCCGGGGTCTATCTCGCACAGGATGAAACGCCGGTTGCCTTCGTCTTGCTTGTTCAAATCCAGCACGGCGTGTCCAGTAGTTCCAGAACCCGCGAAGCTATCTAGGATCAGGTCACCGGGAGCGGTAGAAATTTTTACAATCCGCTCAACCAGCGTTCTAGGTTTCGGGGTGGCAAACACTTCTGAATGGTCGAAGAACATCTCAAGGAGTTCTCGCTTTGCCGTTTGATTGTGCCCAACATCGTCATGCGGAAGTATGGTTCTCGGCACCATGCCTCCAACCGAAGTCAGGAACCGCTTAAAGGCTGGCACTGTGTTCCTTCCGCCAACTCCCCACCAAATTTGCTTATTCTCTTTGTGCGCCTCGTAAGTATCCTTCGGATAAGTCCATACTCGCTTCTCTGACGGCCAGATTTCCTCGCCTGTCACTGGATGAATTATCGCATACCACCCATTGGGGCGCTCAGTCTTGCTTTTGTTTGAAGTGTAGTTGTCCGCTCGCCACAATCCCCGTGGATCATTGTCTGGGTTGCGGTAGCTTTTATCCTGCTTTTCGGAACGCGGAAGTTTATTTGGAAACCAGCGATTAGCAGCACGGGAGTAAACCAATATATAGTCATGATCGTCGCTGAAAAATTTCGCATCGTTTGCAGGCGCGTATTTCTTCTGCCAGATCAAACAGGCGACGAAATTTTGAGCACCAAAAACTTCATCCATCAGACTGCGCAAGCGGTGATGTTCATCATCGTCAATGCTGACAAAAATCACACCGTCATCCCTCAGAAACTCCCGCAGAAGCCGCAAGCGCGGGTACATCATGCACAGCCATTTGTCGTGGCGCGACAGGTCTTCGGCCTCTTTGCCCACCACCTGACCCAACCAAGTGCGCATCTCGGGCGAGTTGACGTTGTCGTTGTACACCCAGCCTTCGTTCCCGGTGTTGTAGGGCGGGTCGATGTAGATGCATTTCACCTTGCCCGCATAATAGGGCAGCAAGGCCCGCAGAGCCTCAAGGTTATCGCCCTGCACCAACAGGTTCCCGGCCTCGGGGTCGCCCGCCGACAGCGTGCCGTCACAATGGACCAGACGGTAGGGCACTTCCCGGTGATGGTTGACCACCGCCTGCTTCCCGATCCAGTCCAGTGTCGGCATGACCCCCCCCAATTCTTAGTTTTCCGACTTGTGCCGGAACTATCGAACCGGGGCAACCGGAAGGTGCCCAGCGCATACGGCGGCAACCGCCTGTCCATCCTCGACGGCCCACAACCGCCCCGCCAGCGCGGCCCGTTGCAACGGGTTGCAACTTTGGCAACGGCTGGATCAGAGACTGGCCCAGTAGCGCCCTGCGGGCGAGCAACTTGCGAGCCGAACGCATTTTGTCAGTGCTGATCTGGGCGGCCAGAACTCAGGAGCGTGGCGGTGGCGGCCATCATTTGCACCTTTACCGCGCAGCCTCTGCGACCGTGTACAGAACGACAGAGCTGTCACCGACGTAAACCCGCACTTTGCTTGTCACAAAGCCTCGGTCCACCATCGAATACTCCATACCGCCAATCGCAGCACATACTGTGCCAATAAGAGAGCGCATGTGCCTTTCGTCGTAGTTGACCGCAGCGGTGATAAACTCATCCAGCGCATCCTTGGTGATGCACCCGACATATCCACCGCTGTTGATCCTGTCAGCGAAAGCAGAAGTCGTCCAAATGCAGGCAATAGCAGTCAGAAAGAGCATTTTCATTTTTGATGTCCTTTGTGTTTTAGTTTGTGATCAGAAATTGGTTTGAACGGCCTGTTCAATTGCGCAGCGGAACGTTCAGCCGCCAGCCAGTAACGCTTCGTACGCTGCCAAGGTCTCCAGAATGGCCCTCTTGTCAGCCGACGAAAGGGTGGCGTCCTTTTTATACTGCATTCCCTCAAAGCGAAGGATGGCCTCCTTGCCCTCGGCAAGGCTGCGCAGGACGGTAAGGTGGTAGGCGTCAGGGGACACGTCGCGCCATTCCCAGATGCTGGAATGATGGTCACGCTCAAACGGCCCTGAGATCAGCGGAAATTTCGCGCCATCCACCCATGCGACCACATTCTCCACAAAGAGCCAGTCAGACGCGGCATATTGCACCTGCATCCGCAGCCAAGGCCTCGTCCCGTCTTTGGTGCCGATGTACAGGAAAGCGGTGGACCGGCTGTTGGTGTATTTCGGTTGGTTCGGATGGCGCAGCCAAGTGATGCCCTCCACCTTGTCCAGTTTGGGCTTCATGCGCCCTATAGCGGCCTTGGCTTGCTTCTGGATTTGCTGGGTGTGGTCGTCTGCCTTCTTCTGGTAGGCTGCATTTTCGGGACGGATCACAGCAAGCAGGCCATAGATGGCAAGCGCCACCTTCGGCCCGTCTTGTGCGAGGCTGTCGGCATATACCTTGGCCTTGGCCTCCATCTCTGCCCGGAATGCCTCGGGCACGTCACCGTTTTCGTTCAGGCTGGCGAGGTTGGTACGCGCGATGTGCAGTTCAAATGCGTCGACCTTCGCCCGGATAAAGGACAGTTCCTTGTCCATCTTCGCGGCTGCATCTGCCTTTGCTTTCTCTTGCTCAGCCAAAGCCGTCGCTGCGGCACGGCGTTGTGCTTCCGCCGCCTCCGCCTCGGCCCGCGCCTGCTCTGCTATAAACTGATCGGGGGCCATGGTTTCAAGTTCCACCAGCCAAGCTTCCTTGTCCGTATCCCTCAGGTGACTGAGATATAGAGAAGGGTTTGACACCTTCAGTTCTGCCATACGCACCGGGTCTCGTTTTTCCAACTCGGCCAAAGACATGCCGAACGCGAGAAGGCCAACAAAAACCAGAACAGTTCCGCTGTACGCGCGGTTCCCGAGACCAATCCGAGGAATGGGCCTGAAAATCGCCCAGCCGGTAACGCCTAACACAGCCAAGGAAAAAATCTGGCTGACCGATGGATTGTCCACCGCAAGCATCGCGGAAAGGAACATCAAGCCTACAACGGCTCCGGTCTTCTTCAAAACGTTGGTAAACAAGGGATCACTCCAAGTTGTATCCTTCCCCCTTGCTCACACGCTTTGGCCGAAGTTTGGCGAAATCGGGGCAGGACGCCCAAATGGTGAAGCGGCACGTTCAGCGCCAACCCATTTTACGTTGCAACGGGTTGCACCACTTCGTTCCGCGCGCAGTCAGCTTTCGCAACCTTGCAAGAATGGCACGGTGCTTAAAGAGTTCCGCTGCGGCCATGCCTCGAGTGACAAATTTCATATTTTATTGTATACTTACATACACTTAACTTGGTGAGCCATGTCGCAGATCATTCAAAATTTTAGAGACCTTGAACACTTCGGTCGCGTCCGCCTGTCACGGACGTTCTTCATGCGCGACTTCCTGCACAGTGAGATCAGCCAGATAGAGTGTGTCCCCAATCTGCCGGTCCACCCCGAGCGCGCCATCTATGCCGGGCGAATGCTCTGCGAGAGCTTACTTGAACCGCTCCAAGATGTGTTTGGACGCATCGCCATCCGATCCGCCTACCGATCACCGACCATTAACGGCATCGGCAATCGCAAAGGCTATGGTTGCGCCGGAAATGAGAAAAACCGGGCAAGCCACATCTGGGATGCGCTGGATGATCAGGGGCAGCATGGGGCGACCGCGTGCATTGTCATTCCATGGTTCCTCGACCGATACGAAGCCGGGGAAGACTGGCGCGCGATGGCTTGGTGGATACACGACCACCTGCCCTACTCGCATCTGCACTTCTTCCGCAGGCTATGCGCCTTCAACATCGGTTGGCATGAAACGCCCAAACGGATCATCCGCAGCAACATAGAGCCGACCGGTGTTCTGACCCAGCCTGACATGCTGAACAGCCCGATCAGTCATAGTGAGTGGTATGAGCACTGGGAGATTTGAGTTGCAACGCGTTGCAAAATCCACTGCGCTTTCCGACATGCACAATATGATCTTCCGTCATGCGCAGTATGTTCCGACACGCCCAGTACTCTCGGCGCTTTGCCGTTTGAAAAACCGAGCATCATGCAGGCCCGCGCGTGCTGATCGGTATTCGATTGGGTCTTTGGGCAAAGAGTGCGAGCGTCCTCAAATCCGAGGCTTCGCCCAATCGGACGGGTCGCACGCGACCAAAGGTGGACACGAGGGTGGATAGGCAAGAGGTGCGTTAGGCAAAGCTGATGAAAACGCTATATTTTCTTGAAAATAATGGTGCCCGGAGACGGATTTGAACCGCCGACACGCGGATTTTCAATCCGCTGCTCTACCAACTGAGCTATCCGGGCACCGGATCCTGCGGCAATGCCGCTGGTGTTGGCGGGTGATACGTCAGGGCGGCGGGGCTGTCCAGAGGCTTTTTCGCCTTTTTGCCTCGGTGCCCTCCTTGCCCTCACTGCCGGGGCAGGCGGTCCTCGTCATCCAGCTCTGGCGGGGTTTCCTCCTCGCCTTCGGGGGCGGGAATCACATAGCTTTCCGTCAGCCAGCGGCCCAGATCCACGTCGGCGCAGCGGCGCGAGCAAAACGGGCGATACTTCGCATCGGTGGGCTTCTTGCAGATCGGGCAGCTCATGCGAACAGGCCCCCCGCAACCTCGGCCAGCGGCAGGCGGTCGCGCTTGCGGGTCAGCTCATACAGGCCCAGCGTGGTCCAGCCCGCCAGATTGGCCTCGCCGTCGCCCTTGAACGCGGCCTTGATCACCTGATCCAGAATGGCGCGGTCTTTCTTCGACATCGGCGCGAAATCCACCACCACTTGCCCGCCCAAGCCCCGCAGCCGCAACTGGCGCGGCAGATCGCGGGCGGCGGCAATGTTCACTTTCAGGCTGGCGGCAGGGCTGGTATCGGGGCCGGTGTTCACATCCACCGCCACCAGCGCGCGGGTGGGTTCAATCATCATATGCCCGCCACCCACAAGGTCAACGCGGGCGTGCAACAGACCCTCCACCATCGCATCGACGCCATGCTCGGCAAAACCGCCCGGTTCGGTCACCACCTCATCGGGCACCGGGTCCAGCCAGTCACGAAAGGCAATCTCATGCGCGCCCGGCCCATCGACCAGCAGTTCGGAATCGCCATCGGTATCCTCCAGCACCGCCTGCGCCAGACCGCGCATCGCGGCGATGTCCTCGGCAATCGCGTCAGGCTCCGCCCCGTCACAGGCCGAGCGCAGGATCAGGCCCAGCGTTTCCGACGCCCCCGCCATGCCAGCGGTGGCCATCTCGGCCAACTCTGCCCGCGCGTCATCCTCGCGGATGCGGCGGCTGATATTCAGCCCCGGCGCACCGGGGGTGAGGATGGCAAAGCGCGATTTGAACAGCAGCCGCGCGGTCACCGGAATGGCTTTGCCGGGTTCCGCAGGGCCAGACACCTGCACCAAAAGGCGCTGCCCCGGCGCAATCCCGCTGATCTGGCGCAAAAATCCCGACCCCTCGGGCAGTTTCACGAAAATGCCGCCCTGCCCCTTCACGGGCCGGTCGGCAATGGCGCGATAGATGGCACCGGGCAGCACCGCATCGCCATCGGGGTCCACCGACAGCTCTTGCAGCTGCCCATCCACCACCAGCGCCGCCATCTGCCGCCCGCCGATCTCGTCGACGATCACCACACGACCCTTCATGCCTGCCTCCAGACCGGATAGCCGATGGCCTCCAGCAACACCGCCGTTTCCGCCACGGGCAATCCCATGATGCCCGTGTAGCTGCCCTGTATCCACGGGATCAGCGCCCCGGCCAGCCCCTGAATCCCATAGCCACCCGCCTTGCCCTGCCAGTCGCCCGACGCAAGATAGGTGTTCAATTCACGGTCCGACAGCCGCTTCATCTTGACCACACTCACCGACTCGCGCGTCAGGATCCGGTCGCCCCGGCGCACGGCCACTGCCGTGATCACCTCATGCCGCCGCCCGGCCAGCAGGGTCAGAAACGCCGCCGCCTCGCCGGCATGGGCGGGTTTGCCAAGGATGCGGCGGCCCAGCGCCACCGTGGTATCGGCACACAGCACCACGTCATCAGGCCCCGCCGTCACCGCCAGCACCTTTTCCCGCGCGATCCGCGCGCAATAGGGCCGCGGCAATTCGCGCGGGCGGGGGGTCTCATCGATATCGGGGGGAAGCACGGCATCAGGCACCAGCCCGATCTGCGCCAAAAGCTCCCTGCGGCGCGGGCTGGCAGAGCCGAGGATCAGCCGCAATTTACTTGAAACGATAGTTGATACGGCCCTTCGACAGGTCATAGGGGGTCATTTCCACCTGCACCTTGTCGCCTGCCAGAACGCGGATGCGGTTCTTGCGCATCTTGCCTGCCATCACCGCAATCAATTCATGGCCATTGTCGAGTTCAACCTTGAATGTCGCGTTCGGCAGGAGTTCCTTGACGACACCGGGGAATTCGAGAATGTCTTCCTTGGCCATGGTCACTCCAATAAATATGAGCCCGCGGGAACCGCAGGCCATGAGCGGCGCATATGCGCCTGATTCTCCGGGTTTTCAAGTGGATTCTCCGGCGCGGCGTGCGGCAATCAGTGGCCGGTGCGCGCCGCCTGTTCATCCCAGTGCAGATGGTTCAGCACCCGCCCGTCACGCCGCACATGACGGATCGCCTCCAGATCCACCTCTGCCAGCGCCCAGCCGGGGGCGTTCAGCACGGTTTCGGCCAGAATACCCGTCGGCGGAAAGCCGGTGTCGGGCGGGCCGTAAATTGCGGCGGAGCCGGTGTTTTTGTCCACCGCCGGGCAGAAATCACAATCCCCCACGGTGGGCGCATGGGCAACAACGCATTGGTTTTCCAGGGCCCGCGCCATTGATCCGATCCGCACCCGGCTGAAGCCCGCCAGCGTTTCGGTGCAGCTTGGCGCCAGCAACACCTCGGCCCCCTGACCCACCAGATGACGCGCCAGCAGCGGGAATTCGCTGTCATAGCAGATGATCACCCCGATTTTCCCCAGATCGGTGTCGAACGGGGCCAAGCCTTGGCCCGCCACCACATCCCATTCTTCGCGCTCGAACCGGGTCATGATCTGCTTGTCCTGATGGCCGATGATGCCGTCGGGGCCATACAGCGTCGCCCGGTTCACCGGGCGCGCGCCGGCAAAGAACGGCCGCGATGCCCCAAGGATCAGGCAATCGTGCTGGCGTGCCATCTCCAGATGCAGCGCATCGGTGGCCGCCCCGTGCCGCGCCACCTCATGCAGGCCCGCCTCCAGATCCGCCGCCACCGCCCGCCCGCCAAGGCTGGCAAGTTCCATCGCGCCATATTCAGGGAACACCAACAGCTTCGCCCCCTGCCCCGCCGCATCCGCAACCCACCGGCCCAGCTTGGCGGCGTGTTCGTCGAAATGGTCAAACCATGTCAGGTCATAGGCAGCGGCAGCAAGGGTAAACCGGGTCATAGGGCTCGCATCCAGAATTGCAGGGGTTTGGGTGTCTCGGCCGTGTCACCGACATCGCGCCACGAAAATTCGGCCATCGCACCCGGCAACGGCGCATAGCCCCGCCCGCGCCAGAAGGCATCATTGGTGCGATGACCAACGGGCCGCATCGGATGATCCTGCGGGCGCAGCACGGCGCAAAACGCCACATGGTTGCGCCTCAGGGTGCGGGCATGATCCTCGCGCAGATCAAAGAACCGATGCCCCAGCCCCAGCCCGCGATACTCCGGCAGCACCACCGACTCAGCGCCATACAGGATCGCGCCCAGCGGCAGACCAAGCCCGGCAAGGGGGGCTGCAAACTCGGCAGCATGATCCTCCATCGGGGTCGAGGTGGACGCGCCAACCAATCGGTCCCCGTCAAACGCCCCCACCAGCAAGGCATCGGGCGCATCGCGGTAGGTTTGCAAATAATCCCGCTCATACGCCAGCGTGCCGTCGTAAAGGTAAGGCCAGTCGCGGAACACCGCGATGCGCAAGCCTGCCACCGCATCCAGATACGCCTCCAGCTCCGCGCCTTGCAAGGCGCGCACCGTTACCCCTTCCGGCAGCGCCGCCCGGCTCATGCCGACACCATTTTCACCCAGTCCGACAGGTTGTAGAACGTGGTGATCCGCGCGATCCTGCCACCCCGCAGGTCAAAAAACGCGCCCGCAGGCAGCACATAGCGCTGCCCCCGCGCCTCTGGCAGCCCCGGATCGGTTTTCAGATAGTCCCCGTGCACCGTAAACTCCGCCGCCCCGCGGGTGCCATCCGGCGTGGTGAAAATCACCAGATCACGCAACTCCTCGCGGTAGCTGACGCCCATATGGGCGCAAAACTCGGCAAAGGCCGCGCGCCCGCGCCGGATGCCCCCCTCATTCACCCGGTGCTCCACATCGTCGGTCACCAGCGCCAGCATCCCGGCTGGATCCCCGGCATTGAAGGCGGCGTAATAGACGGCAAGGGTGGCTTCGGCTCGGGACATGGCACAACTCCGGCGTTCTGACCGCACGATAGCGGCAATCAGCGGGATGGCCAGTCCCTTTTGCCGTTAGCGAAGCGCTGGCCCGCCCCCGACCTCGGAGTATTTGGAACGTTTCCAAAGCTCAGAGGCTTGCAAGCGCCTTCCCGATCGCATCCGGCATCGGTGTGGTGGGGCGGCCGATCAGGCGCGACAGGGTGCGGCTGTCGTCGTGCAAAGCGCCCGTGGCAGCATGCGCATCGCTGTCGGCAAGGATACGGGCAAAGCCCTCGGGCAGGCCAATGCCCTGCAAGATGCCGGCATAGATTGCCTCGGGCAGGCTGTCATAGCGCATGGCCTTGCCGGACTGGCGGCCCAGTTCGGCGGCGAACTGGGCCATGGTAAAGGCGGTGTCGCCCGCAAGTTCATAAACGGCATTGTCATGGCCCGCTGTTGCCGCCGTCACTGCGATGGCTTCGGCAAAATCCGCGCGGGCCGCAGCCGAGAACAGGCCGTCTTGCGCCGAACCGATCACAGCCCCATGCGCCAGAGCCGCGCCCACAGATCCCGTCAGGTTCTCCAGATACCAGCCATTGCGCAGGATTGTGTGGGTCAGGCCAGATGCCTTCAGCGCCGCTTCGGTGGCGATATGATCCTGCGCCAGCAGCATGGGCGAGGCCGCCCCCTTGAGCAGCGATGTATAGACCACCCTGCCCACGCCCGAAGCCTTGGCGGCGGCAATCACGTTGGCATGTTGGCCTGCACGGTCGGTGAAATCGTTCGACGAGATCAGCACCAGCACATCCACGCCGGCCAGTGCGGCCGCATCCGGCGCGGTGTAGTCAAATGCGCGGATGTCAACGCCCAGATCGGCTGCCTTGTCCGGGGTGCGGGCCAGCGCGATGGGGTGTTCACCCCGCGCAACAAGCGCCTTGATCGCAAGGCGGCCAAGCTGGCCGCCCGCTCCGGTGATCGCGATGGTGGTCATGGGTCTCTCCTTTTTATGTGACCCAGCCGGACTACGAGCTTTACTTCTGAATCGTAAGTACGTACGTTTTTGTTAGTATACGGCAAAGGCGCACATGACTCCTTCTCCGACAGCACATGATCTGGTCAGCCATTGGAACAAAGGCGATGTTCTGGCTGCCGATTGTCCGTCACGCGCCATTCTGCAGCATCTGACCAGCAAATGGGGCACCTTGGTGATGGTAACGCTCGCCACCGGGCCACACCGCTTTGCGCAGTTGCGCCGCCGGATTGCGGGCGTCAGCGAGCGGATGCTGGCCCAGACCCTGCAACAGCTGGAAGCGGATGGTTTTGTGCTGCGCGTGGCGCGCGATGTGGTGCCGCCGCATGTCAGCTACAGCCTGACGCCTTTGGGAATCGAAGCGGCCGGCCATGTGATCGCCCTGACAGCATGGATCGAGGGGAATCTGGCCAGAATTTGCCCCAATCCGACGCAAATTGCGGTGCAGCAGCCAGAGTCTGTTTGACGCCTGTCACAGGTTTGCGTCACCCTGACAGGATAAGCCCTTGATCAAATGAGTGACCCCATGCGCGCCATTGTTGTTTTCGTGCTTTTGCTGTTGCCCACGCCCGGACGGGCCGATGTGTTTCAGTTCAGCACACCAACCCGGAACATCGAATGCAGCGTCGGACTGGAAGCGAGTTCGGCCGACATCCGCTGCACCATCCATGAAAAAAACGGCGCCGATCCGCGCCCGCGCCCGGCTGATTGCGCGGCACCCTGGGGGCATCATTTCTGGCTGGATGAACGGGGGCCTGTCACGATGGCCTGTGGCGGTCCCGGCCGCAAGAACAGCGCAAGCTATGTTGACATTGCGGATTACGGCGTCACCGGACGCTTCGGGGGCATCACCTGTCTGTCCCAGCGCACAGGTTTCCAGTGCCGCAACGCAGATGGCCATGGGTTCTTCTTGTCGCGGGCAAAACGCACCGTGCAATGACAGGGCCGCGGCAGCCTTGCGCTAATCCGCGGCAGCACCTTCGGTTGGTGGGCCAAATCGCGTCATCATGCGCTCGCTGATCTGGTCGCGCGCCTGACGATAGGCCGACAATTTGTGGTCGCGCGACTCGCCCAAGCCGGTCGGGTCCAGAATTGGCCAATACTCCACATCCAGATGGAAAAGCCGGGTCAGTTCCAGCGCCATGCGCTGACTGGCGGGCGACAGCGCGATGATCAGATCGAATTGCGACAGATCATCCCCC
Organism: Paracoccaceae bacterium; assembly: GCA_046292785.1. Lineage (GTDB taxonomy): Bacteria > Pseudomonadota > Alphaproteobacteria > Rhodobacterales > Rhodobacteraceae > Pseudotabrizicola. Next base: position 8,357 of record JBKBQB010000013.1, on the reverse strand, counting down.
CATTCGCGCATCTCCTCAAAGCTGCGGCTGCGGTGGCGCGACAGCTCGATCCCCAACTCCTGACATACGGCGACCGAAAACCCGTCCACCTCCATGTCATTCCTGACGCCGGCGGATTGCACATAGGCCCGTTGGCCGTAAAACTTCTTCATCAACGCCTCGGCCATCGGCGAGCGCACCGCGTTGTGGTCGCAACAAAACAGCACCGATTGGGGAAAATCGCCCAATGCACTACCCCCAGTGCAGAACGCAGATCAGCGTGAACAGCCGCCGCGCGGTATCGATATCCACCTCGGCCTTGCCCTCCAGCCGCTCCTGCAACACCCGCGCGCCCTCGTTGTGGATGCCGCGCCGTGCCATGTCGATCGCTTCAATCTGACTGGGGGGCAGGCGCTTCACCGCCTCGAAATACGACTCGCAGATCTGGAAGTAATCCTTCACCACCTGCCGGAACGGGCCAAGTGACAGATGGAACGCCCCCACTGCCGCGCCCGTCTCGCTGGCCACGTCAAACACCAGCCGCCCCTCGCGGATCGCAAGTCCCAAACGGTAAGGCCCCGGCAACTCCGCGCGCCCCTCGCGCGGCGGCAGGCCGAACGAGTTCTCCTCCAGCAGATCAAAGATTGCCACCCGGCGCTCCTGCTCGATCTCCGCCGTGGGGCGGGCAAGACCCTTGTCGTCAATCTCGATATGGCAGATGCGGTTGGTCATGATGGGCGGGCCTTGTTCCGTGATCCCAAAGGTGATGCCTGACCATGCGGCGCGGTGCAAGTCTGTTGCAGCCCCCTATCCATTCAGCCGGTCCAGCCGCGCCCGCACGCTCAACCCATGCGCCTCAAGACTCTCGCTGATCGCCAGCCGCTCCGCACTGGGACCGATCGCCTTCAGTGCCTCCGGCGTCATCCGCGCCATGGTGGTCTTCTTCATGAAATCCAGCACATTGAGCCCCGACGAGAACCGCGCCGAACGCGCGGTCGGCAGCACATGGTTCGGCCCGCCGACATAATCGCCAATGGCCTCCGGCGTCCATGGCCCCAGAAAGATCGCCCCTGCATGCGGGATCATCGCCGCCAAAGCCTCGGCATCCTCAACCATGATCTCCAGATGCTCCGGCGCGATCCGGTTGGCCAAAGCCGCCGCCTGCGCAAGGCTTTCCACCACGATCACCGCGCCGTTGTCGCGCCAGCTTGCCCCAGCAATCGCGCGGCGCTCCAGCGTTTCCAGCCGCACCTCCACCGCCGCCGCAACCGCACGGCCAAGCGCCGCATCGGTGGTGATCAGAATGGACTGCGCGCTCGGGTCATGCTCGGCCTGGCTCAGCAAATCCAGCGCGATCCAGTCCGGGTCATTGCCCGCATCCGCAATCACCAGAATCTCCGACGGCCCGGCGATCATGTCGATCCCCACCCGGCCGAACACCCGCCGCTTGGCCGCCGCCACATAGGCGTTGCCCGGCCCGGTGATCTTGTCCACCGGCGCAATCGTGTCGGTGCCATACGCCAGTGCCGCAATCGCCTGCGCGCCGCCGATCCGGTAGACCTCATCCACCCCGGCGATCTGCGCCGCCAGCAGAACCAGCGGGTTCACCACCCCGTCCGGCGTGGGGCAGGTCACCACCAGCCGCTGCACCCCCGCGACCTTTGCCGGAATGGCATTCATCAGCACCGAGGACGGATAGGATGCCAACCCCCCCGGCACATACAACCCCGCTGCCGACACAGCCGTCCAGCGCCACCCCAATGTCGCCCCTGCCGCATCGGTCCAGCTGGCATCTTCGGGCCGCTGGCGGGCGTGATAGGCGCGGATCCGGTCCGCCGCCAGCTCCAGTGCCGCCCGATCATCTGCCGACACCTTTGCAATCTGCGCCGCGATCTCGGCGGGTGAAAATGCCATCCTCCCGGCCGCCAGCTCCAGCCGGTCAAACCGCGCGGTCAGCTCCAGCACCGCCACATCGCCACGCGTCCGCACATCAGCGATGATCCCGGCCACCACCTGATCCACATCTTCCGCCTCTTCGCGCTTCATCCCCAAAAGCGCGGCAAACCGCGCCTCGAAATCCGCGTCCGTAAAGGTCAAAAAAACCGGCATCACAGTATCCCTTCCAAGCTCCCGCTTCAGATAGCGCGCGCCTGCCCCCCCCTCAACCCGACAATTGCACCTGCGCCTTTTGCGATTGCTCCGGGAAGGGGTTCAGCACAGCGCGCGCGACGGCGCCCCTCGGCGCTCAGCCCGGATGCGCGGCGGCGGGAAGCCGGGCCCAGAATCGCGCCATCAGGCTGATCGCCGCACAGCCCAAGCCGATCACCAGCCCCAGCCACAGCCCGACCGCGCCAAAGCCCATCGGAAACGCCAGAATATAGCTCGCCGGCATGCCGATCAGCCAATAGCTGATCGCGGCATAGATCATCGGCACCCGCGTGTCCTGCACGCCCGCAAGCAGGCCCAGCGCCATCACCTGCATGGAATCCGCCAGCTGGAACAGCGCGGCACAGGCCAGCAGCGACGCCCCCACCGCCAGGATCACACCCCGCGCAGGTTCTGCCGGATCAATGAACAACGAGATCAGCGGTTCGGGCAAGGCCAGAAACAGCACCACCGTCAGCCCCGCCACCGCCAGCGACAGCCCGATCGCCACCTTGGCCCCCAGCCGCATCGCGTCATACTGCCGCGACCCGGCAAATCGCCCGGTGCGCACCGTCACCGCATTGGACAGGCCCACATGCACCATGAAGGTCAGCGCGGTGATCTCCAGCGCGATACCGTGGGCCGCCAGTTCCACCGTGCCGATCCAGCCCATCATCAACGCGCTCGCCTGAAACAATCCGCCCTCGGCCAGCCCGGTCAACCCCATCGGCCAACCCAGCCGGAACACGGCGGCAAACGCGCCCCAATCGGGCCGCCAGAACCGGATGAACAGCTGATAGCGCCGCAAACTTGGCAACAAGCCCGCATACAGGCACAAGAACAGCAAGGACGCGACCTGAATGATCACCGTCGCAATCGCGGCACCCATCACCCCAAGCTCTGGCGCGCCCCAGTTGCCAAAGATCAGCGCCCAGTTGATCGCTGCGTTCAGTGGCACCGCCGCGACCGTGATCCACAACACCACCTGCGTGCGCTCCAACGCCGACAAATAGCTTTTCAGCACCATCACCAGCAGCGCGGGAATCATCCCCAGTCCGGCAATCCGCAGATACTGCTGGCCCAGTGCCGCCACATCCTCCGCCTGACCCAGCGCAAGCAACAACGCCTCAGACCACCAGAACACCGGATAGATCAGCACCCCGAACAGGATAGACAGCCACAGCCCCATCCGCGCCACCCGGCGCACCTGCACCTCGTCGTCCTGCGCCTGGGCATTGGCCACCATCGGCATCACAGCTTTCGCAAAGCCAGAGCCAAGGATGAACATCACAAAGAAACTCGACGCCCCCAGCACCCCTGCCGCCAGCGGCACCACACCATACCAGCCCAGCATGATGGTATCGGTCACATGCAGACCGAACTGCGCCACATGGCTGCCGATCAGCGGCAGGCCCAGCACAAGCGTTGCCCGGACATGATCCGCCGCAGAGTGCGACGGCGCAGCCATGGGTGGGGGCGGGGAGACACCTGCTGAATTCATGCGCAAACCGATACGATGACCGCCCGCCGCTGGCAAGCGTCACAAAGACCCGGCCAGCAACATCAGCGACACCGCCGCGATCACCGCCCCCGCCACAAGTTCCACCCCCGGTACCACCCGCGCCAACCCTGCGCCGGGCAGGGCCGCAAACGCCCCCTCGCGCGCCCAGACCGCCAGCCCCCCCACCACCCCCCGCACGCGTGCGGTGCCAAGCCCCATGGCAAACGCCCCCGCCACCCCAGCCCAGCCGATACCCATGGCGAATGTCAGGATCAACAGAAACAACGCCCCCGAACAGGGCCGCATCGCAATGGCCCCGATCAGCACGGCCGCATCGCGCGCACTCGTGACCTGTGCAACCTGCGCCACGCTCGGCCCATGCGCATGGCCGCAACCGCAGGCGTCATCATGGTGATGGTGATCCTGCCCATGACCGGCCCCGGCCACGCCGCGCCGCGCCGCAAACCCGCGCGCCCCGCGCCACACCAGCCACAGCCCCAACCCCGCCACCAGCGCATGCGACACCGGCATCATCGCGGTTTCGGCAAAGCCCTCCATCCGGGGCCGGGTCCAGCCCAGCACAAACGCCCCGCCCGCCACCAGCCCCACCGCCACCGCCGCCTGCGCCAGCGAGGATGCCAGCGCCAGCGCGACCAGCACCCGCAACCGCACCCGTCGTGCCAGGCCGTAGCCACCGATCACCGCCTTGCCATGCCCCGGCCCCACCGCATGGAAAAACCCGTAGGCAAAGCAAACCGACAGCAGCGCCCACCACGCCCCCGGCTGCCCCCCGCGCAAGGCCCGAACCGCACCCGCCAGCGCGTCCTGCACCGCCCGCTGCTGCGCGTTTGCCCAGCGCGTCAACGGCTCCAGCGCGCCACTGGCCCAAAGCCCCGCCAACACCAGCGCCACAAGCAGCCCCACCAGCGCCAGCCCCCGCCATTTCCCGTCTACCGCGCGCATGTAATCCGTGCCTCCTCGGCATAGGCCGCGCCAATCGCCGGAAACTCGGTCTCGGCCTCCGCACTCCCCGCAAGCTCGTCAAGCGCCGCCTGCAGCCGCGCATCTGCTGCATCACGGTCAGGCTCGAACACCTGAACCCGACACCCTTCGCCCCCGGACAACACCGGCGTCTCGGCAATCAGATAGGACGTGTAGAACGACGGATCATACACCTGCACCACCAGATCCTCGGTCCCCAGGGCCACCGGCGCGGACAACCGCCGCAGATGGGTCGACACCAAAGAGCCGTCCCGATAGGCCGCCGTCGGCTCCAGGGGCGCGGACAGGCCCAAAGGCACAGCCCCCAGCAAGGCGTAGGTGTCGCCCGCAAAATCGGCATGCCAGTCCATGTCGAACCCGGCCAGCGCCACTTCTTCCTCTGGTGTCAGCATGCCATCGAAATCAGGGTCAAACCCCTGCTCCGCCACATAGGTCATGGAAAACAGCGAATCATACGTCCAGCCAATCCGCACGGCCTCGGCCCGGCCCTCGGCATCAAAGATCGCCTCGATGGTGGCATCCACAAACACATGCGGATGTGCCGCCGCCCCGACCGGGACAGACAGGATCAGACCAGCAAGAGCCATCGCAACCTTCCGCATATCTGACAGATTAGCCCAAAGCGACCCCCGCCGCCATGCCCACGCAGCCGGAAAAGTCACCCGCAAACGGCAAATTACCCGGCGACCGGGCGCATCCTGCAATGATCTGCCCTTGCCCGCAGCGCCGCGTCATGCTGCACTCGCACCACCGACGAAAAGGACAAACCCCGATGCTGACGATCTACGGCGTGTACCGATCCCGCGCGATCCGCCCTCTTTGGGTTCTGGCGGAATGCAATGCTCCCTTCACCCATGTCCCGATCATTCAGGCCTACCGCCTGACCGATGCCACCGCAGCCAGCGCCGCGCTCAACACCGCCATGCCGGATTACCTCGCCATCAATCCGCTGGGGCAGGTTCCCGCAATGCGCGACGGCGCATTGTTGTTGACGGAATCCCTCGCCATCTGCCTGCACATCGCCCGCAAATACGGCGGCAGCCTTGGCCCGGCCTCGGATGACGAAGCCTCGGTGCTGGAACAATGGGCCCTGTTCGCCGCCACCGCAGTCGAACCCGCGGCGATTGAAATCCTCTACACCACCCGCGACGGCCAGTCGGGCACGCCCACGGGCGAGGGTATCATCCGCCTTGCCGCCGAAAAGCTCAAACGCCCCCTCGCCCGGCTGGAGGCCCATCTGGCAGGGCAGGATTGGCTGATGAACCGCTTCACCGTGGCCGATATCATGGTCGCGGAATGTTTGCGCTATGCCCAGTCCCACGCGCCACTGCTGCAGGACTTCCCCCACACCGCCCGCTGGATCGCCGTCGCACAAGCCCGCCCGGCGTTCCAGACCGTCTGGGCGAAGCGCGCCGCCGAACCAGAGTAGGGGGGCCAGCCCCCCGGTATCGCCTCCCTCCCCCGAGCATTCGGGAAAGCTGCGATGCGGAAACGGTTTGGTTTGCATCTTCGCAAAACGCTCCCGCGCGGGGCGCCCCCCGAGGAGACGCGCGGCACGCGCGCGACGAGATAAAAACCGTGCGGCGCAGCCGCGCCTTTCGATCAGCCGTGGTCAGGCAGCGCCGCGCGCCAGTCATGGGCGTCGCGAAATCCCAGCACCGCGCGGGCCTTGGCGTTCGACATCAGGCTGTCCCACGGCCCCAGGTCTTGCGTCACCGGCACATTCGGGAAAAACCGCGCCAGCAGATCGGCGTTGGGGATATTGATGCCATTGGTCGAATTGCAGGCGTTGAACACCTGAAACCCCAGCCCGTCCTTTTTCAGGCACAGATCAACGATCTGCCCCAGATCGCGGGCATCGACATAGTTGAACGCATTCCTGCGCCGCACCTCCGGATGGGCAAGGTACTGCGGGAACAGGGTTTCATACTCATGCGGCTCCACCACATTGCCGATGCGCAGCGCATAGATATCCGCTCCAGACCGCTGCGCGAAACTGCGCGCCGTCACCTCATTCACCTTTTTCGACGTGCCATAGGTGTCCACCGGGTCGATGTCATAGTCCTCCGTCAGCGGCAGGGAATGGGGGTCGGTCACGCCATCGGCAAAGCAGATGCCATAGGTGGTCTCGCTTGAGGCGATGATCACCTTGGCGATGCCCAGCTTCACCGCCGCCTCGATCACGTTATAGGTGCCCACCACATTCACCCGCCAGGTTTCAGTATCCGGGCACATCATCATTCGCGGGATGGCGGCGAAATGCACCACCGCATCAAAGGGCCGCGCCCCCTGCCCGGTTTCCAGCTCGTCATAGCCCGCATAGCTGTTGAGCGCCGAATAGACCTGCCCCGCATCGGTGATGTCGCCCGTCAGGTCATGCACCCCCGCGCCCCCCAAAGGCACCCGGTCAAAGTTCAGCACCCGGTGCCCCTGGTCCACCAGATAGCGCACCACATGCTTGCCCGCCTTGCCCGACCCGCCCGTAAAAAACACCCGCATCATCCATCCTCCCTGTTCGTGGCGTGACCCTAGGGCGCGCGGGCCGCATCGGCAATGCCCCAACATCTTGCGCGCCCCGCCCCGCAAGTGATCTAATGCCGCCAGCCCTGACCCAGAACAAGAATCGAGCATGCCATGGCCAATGACCTCCTTTCCGGTGCCACACCCGCCTATGACGCCGCCTCAATCGAGGTGCTTGAAGGGCTGGAGCCGGTGCGCAAACGCCCCGGCATGTATATCGGCGGCACCGATGAACGCGCGCTGCACCATCTGGTGGCCGAAGTGCTCGACAATGCCATGGATGAGGCGGTGGCCGGCCACGCCTCCCGCATCGAGATCGAGCTCCACGAGGGCAACACCATCACCATCCGCGACAACGGCCGCGGCATCCCCATCGACCCGCACCCCAAATTCCCCGGCAAATCCGCGCTGGAGGTGATCTTGTGCACCCTGCACTCGGGCGGCAAGTTCGGCGGCGACGCTTACGCCACCTCCGGCGGTCTGCACGGCGTGGGCGCGTCCGTTGTCAACGCGCTGTCGGACCACCTGCGGGTCGAGGTCGCCCGCAACCGCGAGCTTTACGTGCAGGAATTTTCCCGCGGCATCCCGCAGGGCCCGGTGCAAAAGGTCGGCCCCGCCCCCAACCGGCGCGGCACCACCGTCACCTTCCATCCCGACCCACAGATCTTCGGCAGCCTCACCCTCAAACCCGCCCGCATCATGAAGGCCGCGCGGTCCAAGGCCTATCTGTTTTCCGGCGTGGAAATCCGCTGGAAATCCGCCGTCAATGATGGCGAGACCCCGCAGGAGGCTGTCTTCCACTTCCCCGGCGGGCTGGCCGATTACCTCACCGACACGCTTGCCAAATCCACCACCTACGCCGACCGCCCCTTTGCCGGCAAAGTCGGGTTCACCGAGAAATTCCAGGTCCCCGGCTCCGTCGAATGGGCCATCAACTGGACCCCCGCGCGCGACGGCTTCATCCAGTCCTATTGCAACACCGTCCCCACCCCCGAAGGCGGCACCCACGAAAGCGGCTTCTGGTCCGCCATCATCAAGGGCATCCGCGCCTATGGCGAGCGGGTCAAGAACCGCAAGGCCGACCAGATCACCCGTGAAGACCTGCTCACGGGGGGCTGCGCGCTGGTGTCGTGCTTCATCCGCGAACCGCAATTCGTCGGCCAGACCAAGGACCGGCTGGCCACCGAAGAAGCCGCCCGCTACGTCGAAC
>JBKBQB010000012.1:0-80890 GCA_046292785.1 Paracoccaceae bacterium | reverse complement strand
AATGCCATGTCGATCACTCCAAAATCCCCTGCTGCCAGCAGCCAAGGGGAAGGTGTCACATGGGTCACTTCTCAATGAAAATTATGCCCCTACCCGGGTCAAATCTGGGTGCAAATCAACATCTTGACATCAGAACCCGCCATATGGTGACTTTTATGGTGCGCCTTACAAGCAGACCGACGCCTACGAATTCGGCCAACAAAGTTACATCCCAGTAGATGCAGTATAGACAGGTGCGGTGGTTCCCATCGGACATTCAGCATGCCTCGCATAGCGCGGATTTCAGCCGCCGTCGTCGATCTGTCTCAAATCACGGTTTGCTTGCCCACCTCGGTCTCTTCGGCATCAATGCGACGCACCGAAAGCAACACCTGAGCAGGAAAACGGCAACCTCCACCATCCAAGATTGAAAATCGCCGTAAATCCGTGCTCCCGGACAACCTTTACCCCCAGAACGGAAAACCTTTGCCCGAAACCAGAAGAACTATGGCCGGAGGGACAGAAACGTCGGCTCATTAGCTACACCCGCTCGTGCCGCCGCAGGTGTTGCACTTCATGCAGGTGCCGTTGCGCACCAGCGTGTAGTTGCCGCACTCGCCGCAGGGGTCGCCCTCATAGCCTTGCATTTTCGCCTTGGTGCGGGCGTCGAAGCTGGTGGCGGTGCCGATGGCGTAGCTGGAGGTGGTCTCGGCAAAGCCTGCCATCCGCGCCTGTGGCACCAGCGTGTTGAGCACCGACACCGGGTCGGTGCCGTTGGCCAGGGCGGTTGCCCCCATGCCGCCTTGCAGCACCACCAGCTCTTGCGGCAGGCGTTTGCGCAGATAGCCGGTCGAGGAGATCTGGCGCAGCACTTCCAGCCCGCGCGAGGCGGCGGCGTCGTTCACCGGGGCCACGTTCGCCTTGCCTTCATCATCGCCGCGGCCCAGATCGTCGAACGATGCGCCGGTGGGTTTGACATGGGCCAGATCGGTTCGGTCCAGATAGGAAATTGCCAGTTCGCGGAAGATATAGTCCAGGATCGATGTGGCGTTCTTTATGCTGTCATTGCCCTGCACCATGCCCGCCGGTTCAAAGCGGGTGAAGGTGAAGGCCTCCACAAACTCTTCCAGCGGCACGCCGTATTGCAGGCCAACGCTGACCGCGATGGCAAAGTTGTTCATCATCGCGCGGAAACCCGCACCTTCCTTGTGCATGTCGATGAAGATCTCGCCAAGCTGGCCGTCATGATACTCGCCGGTGCGCAGGTAAACCTTGTGCCCGCCCACGATGGCCTTTTGGGTATAACCCTTGCGCCGTTCGGGCAGCTTTTCGCGGTGGCTGCGCACGATTTCCTTGACGATCACCTTCTCGACGATCTTTTCCGCAATCACCATGGCCTTTTCCTGCAACGACCCGGTGGCGAGGATTTCTTCGGCCTCCTCGTCATCCTCGATCAGCGCCGAAGCGAGGGGTTGTGACAGTTTCGATCCGTCGCGATAGAGCGCATTGGCCTTGATGCCGAGCGAATGGGAAAGCTCATAAGCCGCCAGCGTTTCTTCGATCGACGCCGAATTCGGCATGTTGATGGTCTTGGAAATCGCGCCCGAGATAAAGGACTGCGCGGCGGCCATCATGTAGATATGGCTGTCAACCGACAGATACCGCTTGCCGCGTCTGCCACAGGCATTGGCGCAATCGAACACTGAATAGTGGTGCTCTTTCAGGAACGGCGCGCCTTCCAACGTCATCGTGCCGCACACATGGTCGTTGCAGGCGTCGATCTGCTGCTTGGTGAATCCAAGGTGACGCAGCAGATCGAAGGTCGGATCGGCCAGTTTTTCGGCAGGGATGCCAAGGGTGCCGTTGCAGAAATCGGTCCCCAGCGTCCACTGGTTGAACACAAAGCGGATGTCGAACGCCGAGGGCAGGGCGGCTTCGATCTTTTCAATCTCGCGGGGGCCAAACCCGTGGCCCAAAAGCGCGGTGTGATTGATCGCCGGGGCTTGCGCGATGGAGCCGTGACCGACCGCGTAGGCGACAATCTCGGCAATCTGGTGCGACGGATAGCCAAGCGCCTCCAGCCCCGCCGGAACCGACTGGTTGATGATCTTGAAATAGCCACCCCCCGCCAGTTTCTTGAACTTCACCAGCGCAAAGTCCGGCTCGATCCCGGTGGTGTCGCAATCCATCACCAGACCGATGGTGCCGGTGGGGGCGATGACGGTGGTTTGGGCGTTGCGATAGCCATGCGCCTCGCCCAGGGCCAGCGCCTCGTCCCACGCGGATTTGGCTAGCGAAACAAGCGCTTGGTCGGCGCAGTTCGCGTGATCCAGCGCCACCGGGTTGACGTTCACGCCCTCATATTCCGCTGCCGAATGGGCGGCAGCGCGGTGGTTGCGGATTACCCGCAGCATGTGGTCGCGGTTGCGGGCATATCCAGGAAACGCGCCCAGCTCTGCCGCCATTTCGGCGCTGGTGGCATAGGCCACGCCGGTCATAAGTGCTGTCAGCGCACCACACAGCGCGCGCCCCTCTTTGCTGTCATAGCCAAGGCCCATGTTCATCAGCAAACCGCCGATGTTGGCATAGCCCAGACCCAGCGTGCGGAAATCATACGACCGCTGCGCAATCTCCTGGCTTGGGAACTGCGCCATCATCACCGAGATTTCCAGCGTGACCGTCCACAGCCGCGAGGCATGGATATACGCCTCGGCATCAAACTTGCCGTTACCAAAGAAGGTCAGCAGGTTCATCGACGCCAGATTGCAGGCGGTATCATCGAGGAACATGTATTCCGAACACGGGTTCGACCCGCGGATCGCGCCATCTTCGGGGCAGGTGTGCCAGGCGTTTACCGTGTCGTGGAACTGGATGCCGGGGTCGGCACAGGCCCAGGCGGCATGGCCGACCTGATCCCACAGATCGCGCGCCTTGATGGTTTTGGCCACCTTGCCATCGGTGCGGCGGATCAGCGCCCAATCGGCATCGTCCTTCACCGCTTGCAGGAACGCATCCGTCACCCGCACCGAGTTGTTGGAGTTCTGGCCCGAAACGGTGATGTAGGCCTCGGAATCCCAGTCCACGTCATAGGTGGGAAATTCGATGGAGGTGTAGCCCTGCTTTGCATATTGCAGGATGCGGTTGGTGTAGGTGTCGGGGATCATCGATTTCTTGGCCGATCTGATCGCCGCTTTCAGGGCTGCGTTCTTGGCCGGATCCACCGAATCCTCGGCGGAGCCATCCCAGGTGCGGATCGCGGTGAAGATCTCGTTCAACCGCACCTCGTGCAGCTTCGACCCGGCGACCAATGACGCCACCTTTTGCTCTTCGATCACCTTCCAGTTCACGAAAGCCTCGACATCGGGGTGATCCATGTCGCAGATCACCATCTTGGCCGCGCGCCGCGTGGTGCCGCCCGATTTGATGGCCCCCGCCGCCCGGTCACCGATTTTCAAAAATCCCATCAGGCCCGAAGATTTTCCACCCCCCGACAGCTTTTCCCCTTCGCCACGCAGCGAGGAGAAGTTGGTGCCAGTGCCCGAGCCGTATTTGAACAGCCGCGCCTCGCGCACCCACAGGTCCATGATGCCGCCATCGCCCACCAGATCATCCTTGACCGACTGGATAAAGCAGGCGTGCGGCTGCGGGTGTTCATAGGCGCTGGTGGATTTGGTCAGCTTTCCGGTGACGTGATCCACATAATAGTGCCCTTGCGACGGGCCATCGATGCCATACGCCCAGTGCAGGCCGGTGTTGAACCATTGCGGGCTGTTGGGCGCTGCCATCTGGCGGGCCAGCATGAAGCGCATCTCGTCGTAATAGGCGCGGGCATCTTCCTCAGAGCTGAAATAGCCACCCTTCCAGCCCCAATAGGTCCAGGCCCCGGCCAGACGGTCAAACACCTGTTTGGCGCTGGTTTCGCCCACGTTGCGCTGATCGGTGGGCACATCGGCCAGGGCGGCCTCATCGGGCACCGAGCGCCACAGGAATTCGGGCACGCCCTTTTCCTTCACGCGTTTCAGTCGCGCGGGCACGCCGGCCTTGCGGAAATACTTCTGCGCCAGCACGTCAGACGCGACCTGACTCCAGCCCTCGGGCACTTCGACCGCATCGTTGTGAAACACCACCTTGCCATCCGGGTTGCGGATTTCCGACACGGTCTTGGTGAAGGCCATTGCCCCGTAAGCACCTGTTGCCTCGGTGGTAAACTTGCGCTCGATTTTCATCTGCCCCGTCCTCACTGATACGGCCCCGGTTCTGCCCGGTTACGGCCCTGTTGATGTCCCGAACCACCCGCAGTGCAGGAAGGTCAAAGATCATCAGCCCCCGTCTGCGCCGGCAAACAGGGCACCACCACATGAAGCGGTCACGTGCCGTTGTGTATCTCTGTCCCCTCCCGACGTGCACCACATATTGTGTGCTTGCGGGTTCGGGATGCAATCTGCGGTAAGGGTGAGGCGGCTTCAATCTCTTTTTTAAGTTTCAGTCACAAAAAATCTCTTGACCGATTTTGCCGTCGCTCACGCATCCGTCATCTCGCGCGGCATGGGACACCAGCCCTTGGGGGCAGAGTTGAGGATAACCCTCTCGACAAGAATTTTCCGGCTGGCTGCACCGCAGGGTTTTCCCGTGCAAACCAGCAGGCTTGCCACAAACCGTTAAGATTTCGCGTGAATTTCCGGGGGGCGCGGCAGGGGTCCGCGTGGCATGGGTGTGGCACGGATCAGGTGATTCCCAACACCCATGCTGCTGTGGCTCCCTCTCGTCATGTGTGACCTGTTCGCCATAGAACACCCCCGGACAGACTCGCGAACCGGGCAAAGGGCACCACCACAGTCAGTGACGCCGGGGGCGACAGCATCTAAATATGGATGCCCGCCGGCCCGCAAGACCGGCGGGCGCCGGTCTGCGGTCAACCGGCGTCTGCAAAGTGCCCCCGATCATTTTTGCGATGTGCTGGTCGGGTTTGGCGGGAAACAAAAGGGCAGGGCGACCGCCAGCACATGATTCTGCGTGATGGTCCACGCCCTTTGTCCCGGCTTTGAACTGATCAAACGCTGGCTTTGGGGTGGCGCGGTTGGCGCCCGTCCGTTAAAGCAGGAACCTACCCCACCTCGTGAAACGCCCACATGACCGATATTATCGCCCGATGCGAGGCCAAGGGCCTCCGAATGACCGACCAGCGCCGGATTGTCGCCCGCGTGGTGGGAGAGGCAGAGGATCACCCCGATGTCGAAGAACTTTACGCCCGCGCCGCCCGGCTTGATCCGCGCATTTCTCTGGCCACGGTTTACCGCACTGTAAAGCTGTTCGAAGAGGCGGGGATTCTGGAAAAGCTGGAATTCGGCGATGGTCGTGCGCGCTATGAAGATGCCGAACGCGATCACCACGACCACCTGATCGATGTGAATTCCGGTCAGGTGATCGAATTTGTCGATCCCGACATCGAGGAGTTGCAGGAACGGATTGCCGCGCGGCTGGGCTACCGCCTGATCGGGCATCGGCTGGAACTGCTGGGCGTTCCCCTGACCAAATCATCCAAGCCGTGAGCAGCGCCGACAATCCACGGGCGGCGGGCCTGATGGTGGCCAGCATGGCGGCTTTTGCCTTCGAAGACCTGTTCTTGAAGCGCGCCGCCGTCGCGCTGCCGCCGGGGCAGGTGATTGCGATGATGGGGGCCGGGGGGGCGGTCGTGTTCTGGCTGATCGCCGCGCGGCTGCGCCAGCCGATCCTGACCCGGCGCGCGCTCACCGGCGCGGCGGGTCTGCGCACCCTGTCAGAGGCGCTTGCGACCATGCTCTACATCACCGCCCTTGCCCTGATTCCGCTGACGGTCAATGCGGCGCTGTTGCAGGCCTCGCCTCTGGTGGTGACGATGGGGGCCGCGCTGTTCTTGCGCGAAAAGGTCGGCTGGCGGCGGTGGACCGCCATAGGCGTGGGCTTTGCCGGGGTGCTGATCATCCTGCAGCCCGGCACCGATGGTTTCCGGCTGGCGGGGCTTTTGACAGTGGCTTGTGTGTTCCTTCTGGCCGCACGGGATCTGTCGACGCGGGTGATGCACGAAAGCATCGGCACGTTCCAGCTGACCACATGGGCCTATCTTGCGCTGGTGCCGGCAGGGCTGGTGCTGATGGCGGTGCAGGGGCAATCCGCGCAAGCCGTGGACCCGTCGCAATGGTTCGATCTGATCGGCGCGCTGATCACCGGGCTTTTGGGTTATTATGCCGTGACGGCGGCGATGCGGCTGGGCGATGTGTCGGTCGTGGCACCGTTCCGCTATTCGCGGCTGGTGTTTGCGATGATCTTGGCGATGATCTTTCTGGGTGAGCGGCCCGATATGTGGATGCTGACCGGGGCCGCGCTGATCATCGGATCGGGGCTTTACACCTTCGCGCGCGAAGCAAGGCTGAAGCGCGCCCTTTCCTTGAAGGCCGACCCAAGGTAAAGACAGGGCCGAGAGCATCATCTTCCGCACAACGGAGCCCCCATGAGCACGATCATCGACATTCACGCCCGCGAAATCCTCGACAGCCGCGGCAACCCCACTGTTGAAGTGGACGTAACGCTGGAAAGCGGCGCCATGGGCCGCGCGGCGGTGCCTTCGGGCGCGTCCACCGGCGCGCATGAGGCCAACGAGAAGCGCGACGGCGACAAAAGCCGCTACATGGGCAAGGGCGTGCTGGAGGCGGTGGCCGCCGTCAATGGCGAGCTGGCCGAGGAACTGGTGGGCTATGACGCCACCGAACAGGTCGGCATCGACCGCACCATGATCGAGATGGACGGCACGCCGAACAAATCGCGTCTGGGGGCCAATGCCATTCTGGGGGTAAGCCTTGCGGTTGCCAAAGCGGCGGCCGAATTCACCGCACAGCCCTTGTTCCGCTATGTCGGCGGCACATCCGCCCGCATCCTGCCGGTGCCGATGATGAACATCATCAACGGCGGCGAACATGCCGACAACCCGATCGACATTCAGGAATTCATGATCATGCCGGTCGGCGCGGACAACATCCGCGACGCGATCCGCATGGGGTCCGAAGTGTTCCACACGCTGAAAAAGGAACTGAGCCAAGCCGGTCACAACACCAATGTGGGCGACGAGGGCGGCTTTGCACCCAACCTGAACTCCGCCCGCGACGCGCTTGATTTCATTCTGAAATCCATTGAAAAGGCCGGGTTCAAACCGGGTGAGGATATGTTCCTTGCCCTCGATTGTGCCGCGACCGAATATTTCAAGGGTGGCAAGTATGAGATGAAAGGCGAAGGCCGGTCGCTGACCATTGCCGAAAACGTCGACTTCCTCGCATCGCTGGCCAACGACTATCCGATCATCAGCATCGAAGACGGATGTTCCGAGGATGACTGGGAAGGCTGGAAGCTCTTGACCGACACCATCGGCGACAAGATCCAGCTGGTGGGGGATGATCTGTTTGTCACCAACCCGCGCCGTCTTGCCGAGGGGATAGAGAAGGGCGTGGCAAACTCCATGCTGGTCAAGGTCAACCAGATCGGCACCCTGACCGAAACGTTGCAGGCCGTGGATATGGCCCATCGCGCGCGCTATACCAATGTGATGAGCCACCGCTCGGGCGAAACCGAGGATAGCACGATTGCGGATCTGGCGGTCGCCACCAACTGCGGCCAGATAAAGACCGGGTCGCTGTCGCGATCAGACCGGCTGGCGAAATACAACCAGCTGATCCGGATCGAGGAAATGCTGGGCGAGACGGTGGAATATGCCGGGCGCTCGATCCTCAGGGGCTGAGACGGACTTGCGGCGGAGGCGTTTCCGGCAAATGTCGGACGCCTTCGGCGGGAGTATTTTTGCCAGGATGAATGGGGCAGGCAATGGATGAGTCTGAGCGGATCATCGACCATCTGGGTCTTGCCCCGCATCCCGAGGGCGGCTGGTATCGCCAGACCTGGGTGGGGCCGGTTGTGGCGGGTCGGGCCAGCGGGACAGCGATCCTGTTTTTGCTCAAAGCGGGCGAGCGAAGCCATTGGCACCACGTCGATGCAGATGAGATCTGGCTGTGGCACGCGGGCGCGCCGGTGGTGCTGTCGGTGGGGGTGGACCGAGCGGTGGATCATCTGCTGGGGCCTGACGTGTTGGCCGGGCAGATGCCACAGGTGGTGGTGCCAACCGGACATTGGCAGGCGGCACGCTCGACAGGGGCCTACAGCCTCGTGTCCTGCACTGTCAGCCCCGGATTTCAGTTTGCCGGTTTTGTGCTGGCTGAAACGGGGTTCGATCTGCCGCGCTGATCGGGCGCTGCGATTGTTCCGGGCACAAGTTCGCATTGGTCGGCACGCGGCGAACGCGTTAAGCGGGCAGGATGGATGACTCATCTGTTCCAAAAAACGACGATAGCCGGGCCGGTTTTTTCTATGCTCTGACGGCTTATGTGCTGTGGGGCTTCTTGCCGCTTTACATGAAAGCGTTGGCCCATGTGCCCCCGGTCGAGGTGATTGCGCACCGGGTTCTGTGGTCGCTGCCGATTGCACTTGGCGTGATTGTCTGGCTGGGACGCACGGCGGATCTGCGGCAAGCGCTGCGCACCCCGCGGATGCTGGTGATGGGGGCGGTGACGGCGGCGCTGATCTCGGTCAACTGGGGGATCTATGTCTGGGCGATCGGCGCGGGTTTTGCACTGGAGGCAGCGCTTGGCTATTACATCAACCCGTTGTTCAGCGTGCTTCTGGGCCGGGTTTTGCTGAAAGAACACCTGACCCGCGCGCAATGGGCGGCGATTGCGCTGGCAGCAGCCGGCGTGCTGGTCTTGACCATCGATGCCGGGCGGTTGCCGCTGGTGGCGCTGGGGCTGACGGTCAGCTGGGGCGCCTATGCCTATCTGAAAAAGTCGCTTCCCATCGGGCCCAATCAGGGCTTCACGCTGGAGGTGATGTTGCTTGCGCCGTTCGGCCTTGGGTATCTGCTGTGGTTGCAGGCGCAGGGGCAGGGGCATTTCGCGCAAGGCGTGGGGCGCGATGACCTGTTGCTGATCGGGACCGGGTTGGTCACGGCGGTGCCCTTGATGATCTATGCCAACGGCGCCAAGCGGTTGCGGCTGTCCACCATCGCGATGATGCAATACATCGCGCCAACGATGATTTTCCTGATCGCGGTGTTTGTGTTTGGCGAGCCGTTCGGCGCGGCGCGGCTGATCGCATTTCCGATGATCTGGGCGGCGCTGGTGATCTATACGGTGTCAAGCCTGCGGTCGCGGGGCCGCCAGGCGCGTCAGTCGTCCAGCGTGATCCAGACCGGCACGTGATCCGATGGCTTGTCGCCCGCGCGCACGTCGCGGTCGATGCCGGCGCCGGTCAGGCGGTCGGCGGCTTGCGGTGACAAGAGCAGGTGATCAATGCGGATGCCGTTGTTGCGGTCCCACGCGTTGGCCTGATAGTCCCAGAAACTGTAATGCCCCGGCCCGGCTTCATAAGCGCGGAACGCGTCCAGCAGGCCAAGGTTCAGCAGGCGCTGATACGCAGCCCGTGTTTGCGGCAGATACAGCGCATCCGTAACCCATTGCTCGGGTTTGGCCGCGTCCTGTGCTTGCGGGATCACGTTGTAGTCGCCCGCGCAGACGAACGGCTCTTCCAGTGCCAGCAGCGCGCGCAGCCGCGTCTCCAGCCGCGCCATCCACGCCAGTTTGTATTCATACTTCGGCCCCGGTGCCGGATTGCCGTTGGGCAGATAGAGCCCGCAAACCCGCACCGGGCAAGGGCCCATCACCGTGGCCTCGATCCAGCGGGACTGATCATCGGTTTCATCCCCCGGCAGGCCGCGCGTCACATCCTCCAGCAGAAAACGCGACAGGATCGCCACCCCGTTAAAGCCTTTTTGGCCATGGGTTGCCACGGTGTATCCCATGTCTTCGAACATCTCACGCGGGAAGCCTTCGTCCACCGTCTTGATTTCCTGCAAGCAGACAACATCGGGTTTGGCCGCTGACAACCAGCGGGGCAGGGCTTCGATGCGCGCCTTGATTCCGTTGATGTTGAAGGTTGCGATCCGCATGGCGCCTGCCTTTTTGCTGTTTCCAGCACAGCTATCGGCCAATGCCGGGGCCTGTGCAAGTCTTGTCGAGGGAGCGCAAGGGCAACTGACCCACAGGCTGAAAAAATTGTGGATAAAACAACCATAGAGTGAAAAATTTGTAGCGAATCGCGCTTCTGCGGGTAGCGTGTAAGCATCTGAAAACACAACCTGGAGGGATGCCATGATTTCGAATACCGCGCTACGCCATGATTTTTCAGAAGAAAATGGATGCAGCGCCGATATGCTGTCGGGTCAGGCCGCGTCCATGATGACCAGCGTTGCGTCAGCCATGATGACCTCTGTTGCCTCCAGCATGATGACCTCTGTTGCGTCGTCGATGATGACCAGCGTTGCGTCGGCGGCGATGACCAGTGTTGCACAGGACGGGCAGTCCGCCGCTGATCTGGCGGGCAAACTGGCGGGCACACACACCTGCCTGATGACCAGCGTCGCCGAGATCTGATCCTTGATCGGGGGTGGGCATGGCCGCTGCCACGGTCTTGCCCACCCCTGACCGTTGAAAGGCGTTCTGATGACCAATGTCGTTACTCTGCGGCGCCCCGATCCGGTGGCCTGTCAAACGGCCATGCCCGCGCTGATCGATCTGTTTGCCAACCGCAGGCGCGGCCGGCATGATGCCTTCTGGCTGAAGGAAAATGCCGAACTGCTGCAAATCCTTGCGGCTCTTGGCGCGGGGGCGGACGTGGATCTTGGGCCGCTCCGGGTCCGCGCAGCAGGTCTGATGGACGAGTTGCGGTTTTTTCCGCAATATTATCGGATGTATCTGTCGCTGGCCGTGGATCTGCGCGATCTTGGCATGGTGGATGCGCCTGTGTCGGATATGGTGGCCTTTGTGCTGGCCCATGATCTGCCGGCGATCGAATTGTCGGACACGCATCGTGGCGAAGCCTTGTTGTTGCTGCGCCGGGCCGGGGAGAACGCGACCGATCCGGCACTGGAGCAGCGTCTGGCGCGCTTTGTGTCAAATTCGGCCGCGTTCTGTTTGCCCAATCGGCGGGCGGCCTATGATCTGACCCATATTGTCTTTCATGCGGCCGATTACGGTCGCAAACCGCTGGCACGCGATCCGCACCGCAGGCTGAGCCTGATCCACGCTGGGATCGTGGCCTGGTTGGAGGGCAACCTCGATCTTTTGGCTGAGGTGACGCTTGCGTTGTGTCTGTCGGGGGAAATGGTCCCGGACGTCTGGTCAACGGCCGTGGAGCAAGCCGCAGACCGGGTAGATTTCGAACCCGGTCAAGCGGCGGGGCCGTTTGATGATGGGTATCACCAGTATCTGGTGCTGAATTGGGCGCTTGGTGTATCTGGCAAGGCTGCGTTTCGCGGTGCGGTGCCGACCGATGCGCGGATCATCCGCCAGCCACCCCGCCACGGGGCGGCCCTGCACGAGCTGTCGATGGTGCTGCTCGACATGGGCAACGCGCGGCAATCAGACTGGGCGCGGATGCGCTGGCGGCTTTGGTCGAAACTGTCTGAACCGGCACGCCAATGTGTTGCGGCGGTTGAATCGCTGCCGGAATTCGCGGGTTTCTTTGCCGGGTTTTCCCGCGCGGGGCAGGGAGAAGGGGGCAGGACATGACGGACGCGTTGCGCAAGCCATTGGTGCTTGGGGTCAGCTTTCTGGTGGCATCCACCCTTGCGGCCACTTTGGCGGATGGCACGGTCAAGGATCTGTCCGCCCGGTTGGAAGCGCCGCAGGTGTTTTTCCTGTCTGGCCTGATCATGGCGGGTCTCAGCCTATTGGCCGCACGGGCCGGATCGCGGATCGGTCTGTTCACCATAGGCTGTCTGAAAACCACTGTGCCGGGGCTGTTGTTGTGGCGGTCGGTGGCGACGGTGGCGGCGTCGATGGGCTTTTTCTATGCCATCGCGCTGATCCCTTTGGCCCAGATATTCCTGTTTGTCGGGCTGATGCCATTGATGTCGGCGCTGATGTCGCGGCATCTTTTGGGCGAAAGCGTGGATCTGGGGGCCTGGGCCGGTTTGGGGCTGGGGCTGATCGGGGTGCTGATGCTGTTTCCCGACGGGTTGTCGGGGCTCGGTCTTGGGCATGTGGCCGGCTTTGGCGGGGCTTTGGCGGGCACGGTTTCGTTGGTGCTGTCGCGGATGATGGCGCGGCGCGAGGCCAATACGCTGGTGCAGGTGTTCTATCCCAATCTGGCGCTTGCGGGCGTGGCCGCCCTGATGCTGCCGTCGATCTGGCAGCCGATGGCGATGGCTGATGTGGCGCGGATCTGCCTGTATTCCGGCCTGCTGTTTCTGGCCCGCTGGACCATGGTGATGGTCATGCAGCGCCTGCGCGCGCCGGTGGCCCTGCCGCTGATGAACATCCAGTTTGTGTGGATGGTGGGCGTGGGCTTTGTGTTCTTTGGGGAAGTGCCGGTGGCGACAACCATCGTGGGGGCGCTTTTGGTGATGTCTGCCGCGGGGACTGCCCTGTTGGAACAGGCGCGGGTGGACCGGGTTGCGCGTCTGGCACAAGCCAACCCGGCGCGGGCTATGCCCGCCGAATAACCCCTGCACATCACAAAAAGACCGCTCATCGAGCGGCCTTTTTGATGGATCGTATGTAAGGCAAATCCGGATCAGACGCCGCTACAGCGAAAACGAGGTGCCGCAGCCGCAACTGCTGCTGGCGTTGGGGTTTTCGATGACGAACCGCGCGCCGATCAGTTCTTCGGTGAAGTCAATCACCGCGTTTTGCAGGAACGGCAGCGACACGGCATCGACCAGCACCCGCTGACCATCCTTTTCAAGCACCAGATCATCCGCCGCCGGATCGTCCAGCTTGATGTCATACTGAAAGCCGGAACAGCCGCCCCCCTCCACCGCGACGCGCAGCGATTTGTGCTCGCCGGTCATTTCGGCAATTTCGGCCAACCGGGCAAAGGCGCGGTCGGTCACTCGGGGGGGCAGGGTCAGGTCCATGTTTTTCACATATCCTTGAGGTTCATGGTGCAATATAAGGTGTGGACAAGATTTCAACAAGAACGGGCAGTTCCATGCTTGCGCCTTTTGCCTGCCAACCCGATGCCTCGCGCGGCCGATTGTTCGAAGAACGCATGTCGTCCTTCCGCTCGCCCTACCAGCGGGACCGCGACCGGATCATCCATTCATCGGCCTTTCGGCGGCTGAAGCATAAAACCCAGGTGTTTGTGGAACATGAGGGCGATTATTACCGCACCCGCCTGACCCATTCGATCGAGGTGGCGCAGGTGGCGCGCACCATTGCGGGTGTGCTGGGGCTGAACACCGATCTGGCCGAATGTATCGCGCTGGCGCATGACCTTGGCCACACGCCCTTTGGCCATACCGGCGAGGATGCGTTGTCGGAACTGATGGCCGCTTACGGAGGGTTTGACCACAACGCGCAGGCGCTGCGGATCGTGACCCGGCTGGAACGGCACTACGCCGATTTCGACGGGCTGAACCTGACATGGGAATCGCTCGAAGGCATCGCCAAGCACAATGGCCCGGTCATCGGTGAAAACGCTGATGAGAAGCATGCCGGCCCTTTGCCCTATGCGCTGGCCGAGGTGAACGCGCAGTGGGATCTGGATTTGCACACACATGCAAGCGCCGAGGCGCAGGTGGCGGCGATTGCCGATGATGTGGCCTATTCCCACCACGACCTGCACGACGGATTGCGCTCCGGCCTGTTCGACGAGTCCGATCTGATGGATCTGCCCGTGACCGGCCCCGCCTTTGCCGAGGTGGATGCGCTGTATCCCGGCCTTGATCCGATGCGGCGGCGGCACGAGGCGTTGCGCCGGGTGTTTGGCCGCATGGTGGAAGATGTGATCGCGGTGGCCCAAGGGCGGCTGGACGCGGCGCAACCGCAATCGGTCGATGATATCCGCATGATGGGCACCACGATCATCCGGTTTTCCAAACCGCTCTACCAGGAGCTGAAGGTGATCCGCAGCTTTCTGTTCCACCGCATGTATCGCGCGCCCTCGGTGATGGAGGTGCGGGCGAAGGTGACGCAGGTGGTGCAGGATCTGTTCACCGCCTTTCTGGCCGACCCGCACCTGTTGCCGGATGAATGGGAACATGCGGTGCAGGGCTGCGCCGACCAGACCGAACTGGCGCGCACGGTGGCGGATTATGTGGCCGGAATGACCGACCGTTTCGCCATTCAGGAACATGGCCGGTTGTGCGGTGGTGCGCTGATCGAAACCCACACCGGCCCGAATTTCCCGACTTAAGGCTCAGGCGCGGCGCGCCGCCATCCCCCAGATCCCGGCAAGCCCCAGCGACACGATCATGTTCCACCCGGCCATCGAGATGCCCAGCATCGACCACGGCACCGCATCGCAGCGCACGGGGGCGGCGACAGCGGCATTGGGGTTCAGCAGATCGGTCACGCTGATGCCGGAAATCGACCCGCCACTGCACGACTGCAACCCCTCCCACCAGCCATATTCCACCCCGGCGTGAAAGCCGCCGATCCCGGCCGTGGTCAGCGCGGCCAAAGCCCCCAGCGCCATCAGCCAGCGGTTCGGCACCAGCAGCGCCAGCGCCATGATCACCACAGCCGCCGCATGGGGCCAGCGTTGCCACAGGCACAGCGCGCAAGGGGCCATGCCGCCGATGTATTGAAACGCAAACGCCCCCGCCAGCACTGCGGCAGAGCCAAGCCCGGCAAGGGCAACCAACAAGCGAGAGTTCCGCATCACAGCACCTTGAGCACAACAAAGCCGCCGATCAGCAGCAGCACAAACAGCGTGAACATCAGCCCCAGCCGACGTTCGATGAAATCCCGAATGGGCGCGCCGAATTTCCACAACAGCGCCGCCACCACGAAAAACCGCAAGCCCCGCGCAAGGATCGACGCAAAGGTGAACACCCAGATATCCAAGCCCGTGCTGCCCGACAGGATCGTGATGACCTTGTAGGGAAACGGCGTGACCCCCGCGATCAGCACCGCCCAGGCGCCCCATGCGTTATAGGTGTCGCTGAACGTCTCGAAATTCCCGGTCTTGCCGTAGAACTCCAACACCGGCAACCCGACCGTATCAAACAACACCGCGCCGATCCAATAGCCGAACATGCCGCCCAGAACCGAGGCGACCGTCGCCACCCCCGCAATCACGAACGCGCGGCGCGGGGCGGCAAGGATCATCGGGATCATCAGGATATCGGGTGGGATCGGAAACACCGAGCTTTCGATGAACGCCACGATGGCCAGCGCCCAAAGTGCGCGCGGATGCTCGGCCAGCCGGATTGTCCAGTCATACAAGGCGCGGATCATCTGTGGCCCCCTTGGCGTGCGCGATGCTTGCATCATGGCGGCACCGCAAGGTCAAGGATGCTTTGCGGGAACCGGACATCACGCTACGGTGTTGTGCACAGGCGAGTCAGGGAGTGATGCGATGGAATGGCGTGGACGGCGGGGCAGCCGCAACATCGAGGACCGTCGCGGCAGCTCTGGCGCGCGGGTTGGCGGCATTGGTGGCGTGGGCGTCGTCGCGGTGTTGTTGATCGGCTATTTCTTCGGGATTGATGTCACGCCCCTGCTGCAAGATCCCGGCCAACCCTCGGGCACGCCCACCGAATTGACCCAAGCCGACCGCGAGGCGGGCGAGTTTGTGTCTGTGACCTTGGCCGATACCGAAGAGGTCTGGGCCCAACTGTTCCGCAGCCAGTTGGGGCGCGACTATCGCCCGGCCACGCTGGTGCTGTTCAAGGGCGTGACGCAAAGCCCCTGTGGCGGGGCGTCCGGTGCGACGGGGCCGTTCTACTGCCCGGCCGACAAAAAGGCCTATCTGGACACCGACTTTTTCACGGTGATGGAACGGCGTTTGGGTGCCAAGGGCGATTTTGCCGCGGCTTATGTGGTCGCGCATGAAATCGCCCATCACGTGCAGAACGAGTTGGGGATTCTGGGGCAGGCCAACCAGTTGCGCCAACGCGCGAGCGAGGCCGACAGCAACGCCATTTCGGTGCGGATCGAACTGCAAGCCGATTGCCTGTCGGGGGTCTGGGCACGCACCGCGTCGCAGAATTTTGGGTCGATCAGCCGCGCCGACATCGAAGAAGCGGTCAATGCTGCGCGTCAGATCGGGGATGATACCCTGCAAAAGGCCGCAGGTCAGCGCCCGATGCCGCACACCTTTACCCATGGCACGTCAGATCAACGCGCGCGCTGGTTCATTGCCGGGCTTCAATCCGGGCAGATCGCGGATTGTGATACATTTTCGACCGATCGACTCTAACCGCGCAGAGCCAGTTGACGCCGCATCATGGTGCGGTTAAACGAGCTTCTACGTTGCCCGAGTGGTGGAATTGGTAGACGCAGCGGATTCAAAATCCGCCGCCGCAAGGCTTGTCGGTTCGAGTCCGACCTCGGGCACCATCCTCTCAAAAATCATTGGCTGACCGTCTGATTCGCAGCGACGCATCAGATTTGGGGCCGTTTTTCGCACCAAATGCGGCCGGTTCGCTGGATTGGCGCGGATCGGTCAACATGACCCGTTCGAATGTGGTCAAAGAAAGGCACATTTACGGCGTTGGTTAACGATTTTTTTAACGACCTTTGATTGTTTCCTGATCGTCGCCAAATGTCTTCTTGTGCCCTGTGCGGATCTCGCGCGAAACTTAGAGAAACGGCGAATTTTCAGGGAGTGCAGCGCCTTCATTGGTGCTTGAGTGGAAACATGGGCGCAACTTTAAGTGAAGTTTCCTTCGCGATGATTGCAACCGGGACGCGTAATATGGGCCGGTTTTTATCGCTTGTCCGGCCTTGGGCCAAGTAGAGCGCGCCGCTTTTTACTTTCCGTCAGGCTTAATGAAAGGTATCTACCAAAGGGTCTTGCTGGGTAAGACAAATGGCCGTGGGGGCGGTCGTCTTGTGACAGTGTGCTGCCGCGCACCTAAACAAAAATCGGGGCTTGGCCTGATGGCAACATCGGGTCAGGAGTTCAATTTTGAATGAACTGTCAAGCGCTTGCTTTTGACAGACCGTGTTTTTGATGTCCATGGCGACAGGTCTCGTGGCGTTTCGCGCGGGGCTCTGACCCTTCGCAAGAGCGCCGATACGTCGGCCTGAGTTCCGGTCGACACTGTTTAACGCTTGGGCGAATAGCCGCCCGGCTGCTGTGAGGATTTGGACAATGCCGGTTATCGCGCTTTACGACTTGAACGATCCGTCAACAACGGCAGTGGACAGTGCTGTCGGCAACGGAGCCCAGAACGGGCTTTACCTCAACGGTGCGTCATCGGTGGGCGGCCGGGCGGTGCTGGACGGTGTCGATGACAGCGTCAAGATAATCAATTCCCCTGAGTTTCAGTTGTCGCGCGGCACTCTTGAAATCCAGTTCAGTCTGGATGCCGGCACCACGCTGACAGAGCCGCGCACCATTCTGTCGCGCGACAGCGCAGGCGAAACCGAAGGCGGCTACCGCATCGAATCGTTGCCCGACGGCGCTATCCGCATTAGCCACGAAAGCACTGCCGGAACGACGGTCTATGAAACCGCAGCCGGTTTCCAGAACCCCGGTGACGAAATCAATGTGTCTTATTCGTGGGATGCATCGGGCCCCGGCGGGTTTGTCCAGATTTCGAATCAGACCACAGGTGGCAGCTTCAACGATACCGTGCCGGGCACGCTGACGATGGATATGGGGGCGATCAACCAGAACTGGGTGATCGGTGCCAGCCAGGATACGTCGCCTCCCGCAACCTTGCAAAACATCGACGAGAATTATCGCGGGTCGGTCGAGTATTTCTCGATCTCTGACTCGGTTGACAACACCCCGGTAGACCCGGATCCGGTGCGTGATGGCATCGTCGAGGGCACAGTGGCCGGTGATCTGATCGACACGGCTTACACCGGCGACCCTGATGGCGATTTCATCGACAACGATGACGCAATCATCGCCGGTCAGGCCCCGAATGATGACATCGTGTTTGCCTATGGCGGCAATGACACCGTGATCGCCGGGCAGGGTGACGATGAAGTGTTCGGCGGCGCGGGCGATGACGCCTTGTATGGCGGCCCCGGTGACGACACCATGAACGGCGATACTGGCGCTGACCTGTTGTTTGGCGGCAATGGCAATGATGTTCTGGGCGGCGGCCCGGATCAGGACACCCTGTTTGGAGGCGCTGGCGATGACAGTCTTGTTGGTGGCCTTGACAATGATGTGCTGGACGGTGGCGATGGCGACGACACGCTTGACGCCGGAGCGGGTGACGACCTTCTGATCGGCGGCAATGGCAGCGATCTGGCCGATGGCGGGCAGGGCAACGATTTCATCGACACCCGCGGCGAAACCTCCTCGCCCGACCGCGCGTTTCCCGGTCTGTATCCGGCCGATGCCGATCCGCTTGATGACCGCGATACCGTGTTGGGCGGTGCAGGCAACGACACGATCTTCACCGGCGACGACCGAGATGTGATGGTGGCGGGTGCCGGCAACGACTCGGTGGATGCTGGCGATGACGATGACAGCGTGCAGGGCAACGACGGCGATGACGTGCTGATCGGCGGCGAAGGCAATGACACCATTTCGGGCGATCTGGGCAACGACCTGATCTTTGGCGGCACGCCAGATGATGCGACCGACCCGACCCATCTGGCCGATGCGGTAGACCCCGATCCGGACAACAACCGCGACCAGCTGTTTGGTGGCCTGGGTGACGACACGATCCATGGCGGCGATGACGCTGATACGCTGTTTGGCGGTCAGGGCGACGACCTGCTGTTTGGCGGCATTGACGACGACGAAATCTTTGGCGGCGCCGGAAACGATATCATCAACGGTGGCGGCGACGCCGACAGGATGACAGGCGGCGCCGATCGCGACACCTTTGTCAACGCGGGCCCCGGATCATTCGTTGACGGCTCGGAAGAGGGGGATGATTTCGACACGTTGGATCTGCGCGGCCTTGGCCCGCTGACGGTGACCTATGATCCAGACAATGCCGAAAACGGCACGGTCGAGTTCTTCGATGCAGAGGGCGTAAGCTCCGGCACCATGACCTTTGTCAACATCGAGAATGTGATTGCCCCGGTCGATGGCGCGCCGGTGGCCAACCCGGATGCGGTGACCACGCCGCAATTCACCGATATCACCATCGATGTTCTGGCCAACGACACCGACCCGACAGGCCAGCCGCTGACCGTGACCTCGGCGACGGCGACCAATGGCGATGTGACCATCAACCCCGATGGCACCATCACCTATTCGCCGCCGCGCGACTACAACGGCCCGGATGACACGATCACCTATACGATCACCGATCCCGACGGGAACGCCTCGTCCTCTACCGTGGCGGTCACGATCACCAATGTGAACGATGTGCCTGTGGCGCAGAACGACTATGTGTCGACCCCGCTGGATACGCCGCTGGTGGTGGATGTGCTTGCCAATGACACGGACGCTGATGGCGATGCACTGGCCATTCTGGGAACGCCGACCACTGCTGATGGCACGGTTGCGCTGAACCCCGATGGCACCCTTACATTCACCCCCAACGCAGGCTTCAACGGGGCGGCGGTGATCAACTACACCGTTACCGATGGCAACGGCGGCACCGATGATGCTCTTGTCGTGGTGCAGGTCGGCGAAGCTGCGGGTCGTGATGGCATCGTGCGCGGCACGCCGGGCGATGATCTGATCGACGGCGCCTATGTCGATCCGATCGATGGCGATGTGGTGGATGGCGAAGATGCGATCGTTCCGGGCGACGCGCCCAATGATGACCGCATCGTTGCGGGCGATGGCAACGACACCGTTCTGGCCGGGCTTGGCAGTGACACGGTGTTCGGTGGCGCAGGCGACGACCAGATCTTTGGCGGCTCGGGCGATGACTCGCTTTATGGCGAAGACGGCGACGACACCATCCTGGGTGGCGGAGGTCGGGATGTGGTCTTTGGCGGCGAAGGCGATGATTTCATCGACAACCGCGTGCCGTTCCCGCTGCCCGATGTGGATTATCCCGGCCTTTACCCTGCCGATACCGACCCGGACAACAACCGCGACACCATCTTTGGCGGCAATGGCAATGACACCGTCTTTTCGGGTGACGATGCCGACATGGTCTATGGCCGCGACGGCAACGACTATCTTGACGGTGGCGTGGACAACGACTCGCTTTATGGTGGCGCAGGTGATGACACCATCATCGGGTCGGAAGGCAACGACAGCATCGACGGTGGTCGCGGCGATGACCTGATCTTCGGCGGGTTGGACCTTTCCTTCCCCGATGTGATCAACATTCCGAACGATGCGGGCGATCTGCGCCCGGCAAACAACGCCGACCTGATCACGGCCGGTTTCGGCAACGACACCGTTTACGGGATGGATGACGACGACACCATCCTGGGCGACGAAGGCAACGACCTGATTTATGGCGGGGTTGACAACGATCTGGTGTTCGGCGGTGCCGGTGAAGACACGCTGTATGGCGATCAGGGTGCAGACACGCTCTATGGCGGGGCCGACAACGACAACCTGTTCGGCGGCATCGGTGATGATTTGCTGGAGGGCGGTCTGGGTGCTGACCTGCTGGATGGCGGTGACGGCAACGACATCTTGCTGGGCGAAAACGGCGATGACACGCTGCTTGGCGGCGCAGGCGACGACACGCTGGAAGGCGGCATCGACAACGACCTGCTGGATGGCGGTGACGGCAACGATCTGCTGGTCGGCGACTTTGGCAGCGATACGCTGATCGGTGGCGACGGGTCGGACACCCTGTTCGGGGGCGCGGACAACGATCTGTTCCAACTGGGCGACCCGATCACCGGCGCACCTGATGCCGTTGCCGATCAGGCTTTTGGTGGCGCGGACCGCGATACCTTTGCCGGCGTGGGTGCGGGCGACTCGGTGTTCGGCGGATCCGAAGGCGATGACTTTGACACCCTCGATCTGGATGGCACCGGCCCACGCAACGTGGTGCGCACCAATGTCGACAGTGATGGCAACGGCTTTGATGGCTACGTCGAATACCTTGATGCCGATGGCAACGTCACCGGCCGGTCGGACTTCACCAACATCGAAAGCATCGTCTGCTTTACCCCCGGCACGCTGATCGCGACGCCGAAGGGCGAGGTTGCCGTCGAAAACCTGCGGCTGGGTGACAAGGTCATCACCCGCGATAACGGCATCCAGGAAATCCGCTGGCTGGGCGCGAAAGAAATGGGCTGGCGCGACTTTGCCGGCAACCCGCATCTGCGCCCGGTGATGGTCAAGGCCGGATCGCTTGGCAACGGCCTGCCGGAACGCGATATGATGCTGTCGCCAAACCACCGCGTGCTGGTGGCCAATGACCGTACGGCGCTGTACTTCGACGAGCACGAAGTGCTGGTCGCAGCCAAGCACCTGATTGGCGGGCAGGGGATCCATCAGGTGGAATCGGTGGGCACCACCTATTACCACTTCATGTTCGACCAGCACGAAGTGGTGCTGTCGAACGGGGCCTGGACCGAAAGCTTCCAGCCGGGCGACTACACGCTCAAAGGTCTGGGCAATGCACAGCGCAACGAATTGCTGGAATTGTTCCCCGAACTGAAAGCGCCCGCCGGGGTGGAGGCGTATCAGGCCGCCCGCAAGACGCTGAAGAAACACGAAGCAAGCCTGTTGGTGCGCTAAGCAAGGGTTATGCAGCGCGGATCGGGTCCGCGATCGCATCCCGGTTCGACGGCAAGGGGGGCTCCGAAAGGGGCCCCTTTTGTTTTTGACGACCTGACCCGGCTCCTACTGTTTCGGTGACAGAAACAAACCGCCGCCCTGCCACCTTTCAGCCACCATTTGCCCAAGTCGCGCCCTCATCAGACAGTATTTCGCATTTGAGTAAATGTTTGTGGAATAAGTCCAATGGCCGTCGTTACCCCCGGAAGCAATGCGAGCAACACCATCAATGGCACCAATGATGCCGGCGACATTATCGAAGCCAACGGCGGCAACGACGTTGTCAACGCGGGCGGTGGCAATGACAGTGTGTATGGCAGTGCGGGCAACGACACGCTGAACGGTCAGAACGGCGACGATGATCTTTATGGCGGCACCGGCGCCGATCAGTTGTTCGGCGGTGCGGGCAATGACGTGCTGGATGGCGGTGCGGGCAATGACGTTCTGAACGGCGGCGACGGAATCGATACCGCCAGTTTCTCCAACGAAACCGGGGCTGTGACCGTCACCCTTGCCAACGGCACAGGCACCGGCACCGCAACGGGCACCACTTCGGGCAGCGACACGCTGACAAATATCGAGAATGTGGTCGGTGGCTCCGGCAATGACACCCTCACGGGAAACAACGTCGCCAACGCCCTGAGTGGGGGCGCGGGCGCCGATTCGATGATGGGCGGCGCTGGCAACGACACCCTGTCCGGTGGCTTGGGCAATGACCGGCTGTTTGGCGAAGGCGACAATGACCTGGTGTCGGGCGGGTCCGGGGCTGACAGTCTGTTCGGCGGTGACGGCAGCGACACATTGAACGGTGGTGATGGCGACGACTCGCTTGAAGGCGGGACCGGGGCAGATCTGGTCTATGGCGGTGGCGGGGCCGATATCATCTCGGGCGGCGACGGCAACGACACGCTGGCGGGCGACATCAGCACCCCGGCTGCCAACCTGAGCCTGAACTGGACCGGCTTTGGGGCGGACGAGCAATTCATTGGTGGCACGGCGACCCAGGATACAGGCGGCGTCGTCGTATCGGTCAGCCATCGCAACGACGGAAACTTCACCGGGCTTTCGGTGGAATCTTCTGACCCTGTCTATGTCAACACCGCTGCGGGCGAGCCGTTCAACGAAAGGTCGAATGCTTCGCTGAACGGGGGCGGCGTCACCGGCGGCACAGCAACCGTCACGGTGGGTTTCGAGGGCGCGGTGGGGTCCGGCTTTGCCGACACCGTGTCGAACGTGACCTTCCGCATTGCGGATATGGACGCAAACCCGAATGGTTGGCGTGATGTCATCACCATCCGGGCCTATGATGCAAACGGCAATCTTGTGCCGGTCACCCTGACCTTTGCGGGGGCAACCCAGACCGGCACCACGCCTTCGGTCAGCGGCACCGCAGACCTGCAGCCGACCAACCCCGCCGGATCGCTGCTGGTGTCGATCCCCGGTCCGGTTGCCTATTTCGAGATTGATTATGATCAGGCCGCTGGTGGCGGGCAGTTTGTGCTGATCTCTGATATCCACTTCACCAGCATTCCCGCGACCGAAGGCAACGATACCATCACCGGGGGCGTCGGTGATGATCTGATTGACGGCGGGGGCGGCAACGACTCGCTGCTGGGCGATGAGGGCAACGACCAGATTTCCGGTGGCACCGGCGACGACCAGCTGTTCGGCGGGATCGGCAACGACACGCTTGATGGCGGGGACGGGGCGGACTTTCTGGACGCCGGTGACGGCGACGACGTCAGTTCCGGTGGCGCCGGCAATGATACGATCCATTTTGGCGCCGGCAACGACACCGTATTCGGCGGCGCGGGTGATGATGTCATCGACGATCTTCCCGGCCAGCAATTGCAGGGCAACACCTTGCTGTATGGCGGTGACGGCAACGACACCATCTGGTCAGGTGGTGGCAATGACACGCTTTTTGGCGATGCAGGCAATGATGTGCTGAATGGCGAAGGCGATGACGACATCCTGTATGGCGGCGACGGCATTGACGATCTGTTCGGTGGCGACGGGTCCGACACGCTTTATGGCGGCAACGGCGCTGACAACCTCTATGGCGGCAATGACCGCGATTTGTTCTTTGGCGGTCCGGGCGACACGATCTTTGGCGGCGATGCTGGCGACAACTATGACACGCTGGATTTGCAGGAATGGGGCAAAGACGCCACCAACATCCATTTTGATCCGGGTTCGGGGCGTCAGAACGGCTATGTGGAGTTTCTCAATTCTGACGGCACCGTTGCGGGCACGCTGTTTTTCAGCGGGATCGAAAACATCATCCCTTGCTTCACGCCCGGCACGCTGATCACCACGCCGCAGGGTCCGCGCCGGATCGAAGAGTTGCAGCCCGGTGATCTGGTCCTGACCCGGGACAGCGGCTTTCAGGAAATCTGCTGGGCCGGACGTCGCGATCTGGGGTTGGCGGATCTGTTGGTCAATCCGGCGCTGCGCCCGGTGCGGATTGCCAAGGGCGCGTTGGGGGCGGGTCTGCCACAGCGCGATATGCTGGTCTCGCCCCAGCACCGCATGCTGATCGAAGGCGCGCGGGCCGAACTGCTGTTCGGCGAACGCGAAGTTCTGGTCGCGGCGCTGCATCTGGTCGGGCAGCCCGGCATCGAACAGGTGACACCACGCCGGGTAAGCTACATCCATGTGATGTGCACCCAGCACGAGATTGTGCAGGCAGAAGGCGCATGGACAGAGAGTTTTCAACCCGGCATCGGCACCTTGGATGCCATGGATTGCGGCCAGCGCACCGAAGTCTTGATGCTGTTCCCCGAGCTGGCGGACCCTGCACATCCCTACCGGGCCGCACGGGCCACGCTCAAGGCGCATGAGGCGCGGGTGCTACTCGCGGCCTGAGCGCCACGCGGCCCAGGCTTCGGGGGTATCCAGATCGGTGGTCGCGTGCCGGTCCGGCAGCGCGATCAGCCGCACATGGCTGGCATGGGCTTGCAAAACACGGCGCGCGCCCTCGTCACCAGACAGCGCCATCAGATCACCACGCACCCAGGGCGGAAAGATGACCGGATGACCGGGTGTGCCGTCGACAGCGCAGGCCCGCAGGATCTGGTCGGGCATCCTGCCATGGGCCTGTGCCATCGCACACAGGTCTTGCGTTGTAAGGTCTGGCAAATCCGCCAGCAAAAGCATCACTGCCACCGCGTCGGGCAGGCTGGAAAGCCCTGCACACAGACTGGCGGCCATGCCCGTCTGGGCATCGCGAACCGTCAGGCGGTCAAGAGAAAGCTGCAACAGCGCCGCGTTGCGCAGGGGGCGGTCGGGGGGCAGGGCGACCGTAACCGGCAGGCCGGTGGCCACCGCCCGACCGGCCAACTGGCGCAGCAGGGGCTGACCGTCGACCGGCTCCAGCAGCTTGTCTGGGCCGCGCATCCGGGTCGACCCGCCAGCGGCAAGGATCAGGATGTGGAGGGGCGGCGGGTGCAAGGAACTGGCTTCGGCAGACAGCATTGGAAATCACGTTGCGTCAGGGTGTCGGGGTTGTCTGATCCGATCCTGACCGTGTGCCCCCCATTGGGCAAGGGCTTTCCGGCACAGGTTGCGCCATGGGCAGGGCAAGTCCGGTCCGCTTCGGCCGGGTGAGGATTCTGGGGCGGATGGCGTAAGGGGGGGCTCGCCCCCCCTCGGCGCTGCGCGCCTCACCCCCGGAGGATATTTTTGAACAGATGAAGGTCAGCCGCGCATCCGGCCTGCATCGTCCCACAGCGGGGCGAGGATGACGCGGGCAGGGCGGCGGTGGCCGAGGATCTCGATTTCCACCCGCAGACCGTCGGTGATCGATGCGGTGGGCAAAAAGCCCATGGCGACCGACTGGCCGGTGGTATGGCTGGTGCCGCCGGAGGTGCAAAAGCCCTGCACGGTGCCGTTCAGCCAGATCGGCTCCCACGCCACCACATCGGCATCTGTGGCATCGACGATGAACTGGGTGAGGCGGCGCTTGGGGCCGGAGGCTTTTTCCGCTGTTGCGGCGGCTTTGCCGATCCAGTCGGCGGGTTTGGTCCAGGCGATGAAGCGGTCAAGGCCGGTCTCTGCCGGGGTGTAATCGGGGCTGAATTCGCGGCCCCAGCTGCCGAACCATTTGTCCAGCCGCAGCGACATCATGGCCCGCATGCCGAAGGGGCGCAGATTGAGGTCGTGGCCGTGTTTGGTCAGGGTGTTCCACAGATGGCGCACCGACATCTGGTCGGTGAAGATCTCGAACCCCAGATCGCCGGTGTAGCTGACGCGCTGCACAAGGCAATTGGCCATGCCGATGGTGAGGTGTTTGGCATCCATGAACCTGAAGGCTTGCGCCGAGACATCGGCGCGGGTGACGCGGGCGAGCAGGTCACGGGCGTTTGGTCCGGCGATCTGGAAGCCGGAGCGGGTGTCGGAGATGTTGTCCACGGTCACACCCTCGGCGGCGTTCTGCTCGAACCAGCGCATGTGCCAGCCTTGCGCGCCATAGCTGGCGGTCAGCTGGAATTCGGTGTCCGACAGGCAGGTGACGGTGAAATCACCGATGATCTTGCCGGAGTGCGCCAGCATCGGCGTCAGCGACAGGCGCCCCGGTTTGGGGATGCGGCCGGCCATGATCCGGTCGAGCCAGGCGCGGGCGCCTGTGCCGGTGACGCGGTATTTGCCGAAGTTCTGCAGTTCGTTGATGCCGACGCCTTCGCGCACCGCCATGACTTCCTGACGCGTCGCCTCCCATGCGTTGGAGCGTTTGAACGTGGGTTCCTCATGGCGCGGCTCGCCCGGCAGGGCGTGGTAATTCACCACCTCCAGCCCGTATTGCTGGCCCCAGACGGCGTTGAGGCCATCAAACACCTCATACATCGGGGTGGTGCGGAAGGGGCGGGCGGCGGGGCGTTCCTCGTTCGGGTAGGAGACGTTGAACCGCATCTGATAGTTCTCTATCACCTTGGGCACGGTATAGCCGGGGCTGGTCCAGCTGCCAAAGCGCGACACGTCAAAGCCGCGTGGGTCGCGTTCGACCTCGCCATGAATCATCCATTGCGCCAGCGCCAGACCCATGCCGCCGCCCTGACTGAACCCGGCCATGACGGCGCAGGCGGACCAGTAGTTGCGCAAGCCCTGCACCGGGCCGATCAGCGGGTTGCCATCGGGGGCAAAGGTGAAGGGGCCGTGGATCACCCGTTTCACGCCGGAGCGTTCGAGGACGGGGAAGCGGCGGTAGGCGAAATTGACCGAAGCCTCGATCTTGTCGAACTGCTCGTTCAGGAGTTCGTGGCCGAAGGTCCATGGCGTGCCATCCAGCGCCCATGGCTCGCAGGGCTTTTCGTAAAACCCGATGCACAGGCCGCGCCCTTCCTGCCGCAAATAGCTTTCGCCGCCGGGGTCCATAACATGCGGGAATTCGCGCCCCGATTTGAGGATGTCCATGATTTCGGGGATGTCATCGGTGACAAGGTATTGGTGCGCCATCGGCAAAAGCGGCAGGTAAACGCCCGCCATCGCGCCGATCTCGCGCGCCCAAAGACCACCGGCGTTGACAAGATGTTCACAGGTGATGGTGCCTTTCTCGGTGACCACTTCCCAGCCGTCGCGGGTCGGGTTCGTCTCCAGCACGCGATTGTGCAGGATGATTTCGGCCCCGCCCATCCGAGCGGCCTTGGCATAGGCATGGGTGGTGCCCGACGGATCAAGATGGCCATCCAGCGGATCGTAAAGCGCGCCGAGGATGCCTTGCAGGTTCACCATGCCATCGGTCATTTTGTGGATCTCCTCCGGGCCGAGGATTTCCGTATCCAGCCCCATGTAGCGGTGCTTGGCGCGTTCGGCTTTCAGCTGGTCGAACCGCGCCTCGGTGTCGGCCAGGGTGATGCCACCGACGTGGTGCAACCCGCAGGACATGCCCGTGATCTGCTCCAACTCCTTGTAAAGCCGGATGGTGTAGCCTTGGAGCGCCGCCATGTTGGTATCGCCGTTGAGCGTATGGAAGCCCCCCGCCGCGTGCCAGGTGGAACCGGAGGTCAGTTCCGACCGCTCGATCAGGGTCACATCGGACCAGCCCAGTTTGGTCAGGTGATACAGAACCGAACAGCCGACGACACCGCCACCGATCACGACCACACGGGTATGGGATTTCATATCAGCACTCCGTTGCCTTTGCCCTCCAGACTGGCGGCGCGGCGCGGGTGTGGCATGTCAGGGCGCGACAGGAAATGTCGCGGACGGGTGGTCTTACACCGGGTCGCCCCGATGGTCCCCCGCGCTGTCGGTCCACCAGCAGGCAAGGCTGGACTCCGCACGCGTCCGCCCGTTCTCGTCAGCGGTGACAAGGCTGCGGTGGCATAGGATGCCTGCAATCTCCAGCGATCCGGTGGCGGTATGGCCGAGGCGGGCCGAGATCACGGCGTCGATCAGCGCGGGGGTCAGGTCCTCGGGGCGGGCGCTGCCGGGGTCGGCGATGATGGCGGCAAGGCGGGTGCGTTTTGCGTCATCCGTCGCGATGATCCGCGCGACTTCGGCGCGGAAGGCGGGTTCGGTCGCGATATAAGCGTCCAGCGCGGGCAGCGATTTCGCAGGCGGCTTTTTCAGCTTCAGGTTGCCGGTGTCGTAAAGGATGCGCAGCACCCGCGCCCCGATGGGCGAGGTGAGCTGGACATGGGCATCATGAAAGGCGAATTCGCGATCCTCGTCCGACAGCCGCAGGGTGGCAGGCCGCCCCTCCAGCACCGCCCGGCGCAGGGCCGCAAGCGCCGGGGTTCGGTGGATGTTGGGGATCAGGTCGATGACCGACAGGGCAGGTCGCATATGCTTTCGGATGTCCCACAGCATGATGATTGCCCTTTCGGCAGCGGAGGTGCTGCTTTGGGGCGGTATAGCGCGGGGGGCGGGGGATGGGAACCGGGGGGAAAAGGATCGTCCATCGCCATTGGCACTTCGGCCTGCACAGCGGATCAGTGAAAGAACTGAAAGTATCGGGAGAGATAAATGTTTGTTTTTGCTTTGATAGTTGCGGTGTTGGTATTCGTTGGCTTTATGTCCCTTGTGGGTTCTCCCTCAGAAGCCGAAACCATGATCGGTCTGGTTATTGCAGCGGTCGCTTTTCCTTTTGTGTTCATGATGGCGTGGCGGATGAAGTCGAAGGCCCACGAAGGAGGACAGAATGAGAAGATTGCCGCGTTGGAAAGAGAGTTGGAAGCTCTAAAAATCCGCAGATAGCAGCCATGAGAGTCCGCAAGTGGGCCATTGTTTTCTAAGCAGCGAATGCTTGTGATTAGGCGCATCCATGGCGCTTTGGCCCAATGACCGAATTTGCCTTAACCAAGGCGCGGACATTGCGCCTCAGGGTGTTCACAGAAATCCTTTTCCCCCTCACCGCTCCGGCAACAGCCCCTTCGGCGCAAAGCGCAGCACCAGCAGCAAAATCACCCCCATCGTCAGCAGCCGCATATGGGCGGCGGAATTGATCAAGTGGGCTTTCAGCCAGCCTTCGGCCATGCCGGAGGTGATCACCACCATCAGCCAGTTGCCGATCGGTTCCACCATCACCCACAGCCACCAGATCAGAAAACCGCCCAGCACCGAGCCCCAGTTGTTTCCCGATCCGCCCACAATCACCATCACCCAGATCAGGAAGGTGAAGCGCAGCGGCGAATAAGAGCCGGGTGTAAGCTGACCGTCGAGCGTTGTCATCATCGCACCCGCGATGCCGATGACGGCGCTGCCGATGATGAATACCTGCAAGTGGCGGCGGGTCACGTCCTTGCCCATTGCCTCGGCCGATACTTCATTGTCACGGATGGCGCGCATCATCCGGCCCCATGGGCTGTGCAGCGCGGATTGCGACAGCCAGATCAGCACCAGAAGCACCACGACAAACAGCCCGGAATACATCAGCCGCACCACGATGGACGACGCGGTCACCGGATCAAATCCCCAGCTCTGCGCCCAGTCGACAAAGCCTTGGGCGCGCTGCAGATCCACCTCATAAGGCACCGGGCGGGGCAGGGAGATGACGTTTTTCACGCCGCGCCCCAGCCAGTCCTCGTTTTTCAGCATGGCGAGGATGATCTCGGCAATGCCCAACGTGGCGATGGCCAGATAGTCCGAGCGCAGGCCAAGCGCGGTCTTGCCGATGGCCCAGGCGGCGGCGGCGGCCAAGAGGCCCCCCACCGGCCAGGACAGCAGCACCGGCAGCCCAAGACCGCCAAGGTTGCCATGCACCGACGGGTTGTTCGCCTCCACCGCTTGCACGGCTGGGTCGAAAATTGCACGAAAGATGAAAAATCCAACCACAAGGATCAACCCAACCGCAAGCGTGCGCATCCGCCCCTTGGGCAGTTTGGTGGCCGCCATCACGGCAGCGGCAATGGTTGCCGCCCCCATCAGCAGGCCCAGCAGAATGCCGGATCCGCCCGCCGACCAGCCTCCGGGCGCCGGGGCCGAGGACACCAGCACCACCGACAACCCGCCAAGTGCCACAAACCCCATGCTGCCCACCGAAAACAGCCCGGCATAGCCCCATTGGATGTTCACCCCCAAAGCCATGATCGACGAGACCAGCGCCATGTTCACGATCAACAGTGCCAGCGTCCAGCTTTGGAACATGCCGGTGCCGATGAAAAGCACCGCGACAATGGCGGCCATCAGCAGGCCGCGCGCGGGTCCGCGGGGCAAGGCCTGAGACGTCATCTGTGTGGTGGCGCTCATAGTGATTTTCCTTTGAACAGTCCGGTCGGCATCACCAGCAGCACGATGATCAGGATCACGAAGCTGACGGCGAATTTGTATTCGGTGGACATCAGTTGCAGCAGACCGCTGGGGGCCAGGCTGTCAGGCAACAGATAGGTCACCACCTTCTTCCAGGCATAGGTCACCATCACCTCGGAAAAGGCGATGACAAAGCCACCTGCGATCGCGCCGATCGGGCTGCCAAGCCCACCGACGATGGCGGCGGCAAAGATCGGCAGCAGAAGTTGGAAATAGGTGAACGGGCTGAAGCCTTTGTCGAGTCCGTAAAGCGTGCCGGCCGTCGTGGCCAGCGCTGCCGCCACGATCCATGTGACTGCCACCACTTTGTCGGGGTTGATACCCGACAAGAGCGCCAGATCCTCGTTGTCCGAAAAGGCGCGCATTGATTTTCCCGTGCGGGTCCTTTGCAAGAACCAGAACAGCAATGCCACCGAGATGATCGCCACCACCAGCGTCACCCCTTGGGTGGTGCGGATCGCCAGCCCTTCGGCCAATCCTGACCAGCTGCGGAAATCCCCCGCCGTCAGGATGAAGCGTGCGCCGTCGGTAAAGCTGACATCGCCCGTCCCGATGATGAAGCGGGTGATGCCGTTGAGGATGAACATCACCCCCAGCGACGCCATCACCAGAATGACTGGCGCCGCCTTCACTTTCCGGTAATAGCGATACACCGCCCGGTCGGTGGCCAAGAGCAGAATGGCGGTCAGCACGATGCCGAAGGGCAGGGCCAGCAGCGCGGTGGGCAGCGGGCCAAAACTGACGCCGATGGATTGCAGCCCCCAGGTCAGCAGGATGACGAACACCGTGCCGATCGCCATGGTGTCGCCATGGGCAAAGTTGGAAAACCGCAGGATCGAATAGATTAGCGTGGCCCCCAAAGCGCCAAGCGCAAGTTGCGCACCATACGCCAGACCGGGGATGAAGACGAAATTGAGGAATGCCACAAGGGCGTTCAGAATATCCATGGCTCAGCCCCCCAGAAACGATTTGCGCACGTCGGGGTCGGCCAGCAATTCCGCCCCGCTGCCGGTAAAGCGGTTGGCGCCCTGCACCAGCACATAGCCCTTGTCGGCGATTTCCAGCGCTTGCCGCGCGTTCTGTTCCACCATCAGGATGGAAATGCCGGTGCGGGCCACCTCGATGATGCGGTCAAACAGCTCGTCCATCACGATGGGGCTGACCCCCGCCGTCGGCTCGTCCAGCATCAGGACAGATGGCTGGGTCATCAGCGCCCGGCCCACCGCGACCTGCTGGCGCTGCCCGCCCGACAATTCGCCCGCCGCCTGATACCGCTTGTCGCGGAGAATGGGGAACAGCGTATAGACCTGCTCCATCGTGGCCCTGATGTCATCGCGGCGCAGGAACGCCCCCATCTCCAGGTTTTCCTCCACCGTCATCGAGGTGAAGATGTTGCTGGTCTGCGGCACAAAGGCCATGCCCTTGGCGACGCGGGCCTGTGGCGTCAGGGCGGTGATGTCTTCGCCCTTCAGCCGCACCGCACCCTGCCGCAGCGACAACATGCCAAACACCGCCTTCATCGCGGTGGATTTGCCCGCGCCATTCGGCCCGACGATCACCGCAATCTCCCCCGGCTCCACCGCGATGGTGCAGGCATGCAAGATATCCGCCCCGCCGTAACCGCCGGTCATCGCCTCGCCGATCAGAAAGGGTTCAGCCATGGTGGATGACCTCCACGAATTTTCTGCGAAAATTCCCTTTTGCAATTTTCGCAGAAAATTGGTGCCGTGCCCGATGTGCGCACAAATTCAGCGGTGTCCGGTCAGCCATGGGCGGCCTCCTTGACCTTGTTTTTCAATCCTGTGCCCAGGTAGGCCTCGATCACCCGCTCGTCGGCCTTGACCTCCTCCACCGTGCCTTGGGCCAGCACCTTGCCCTCGGCCATGCAGATCACCGGATTGCACAGGCGCCCGATGAAATCCATGTCATGCTCGATCACGCAAAATGTATAGCCGCGTTCGGCGTTCAGCCGCAGGATGGCATCGCCGATGGTGTTCAAAAGCGTGCGGTTCACGCCCGCGCCCACCTCGTCCAGAAACACGATTTTCGCGTCGACCATCATCGTGCGCCCCAGTTCCAGCAGCTTTTTCTGCCCGCCTGAAATCTCGCTCGCCTTCTGGTCGGCCAGATGGTCGATGGTCAGGAATTTCAGCACATCATGGGCCTTGGCCCGCAACCGTTCTTCCTCGGCGCGCACAGCGCCCCGGCGGAACCAGGCGTTCCACAGCGTCTCGCCCATCTGCGCGCCGGGCACCATCATCAGGTTCTCGACACAGGACATCGACCCGAACTCATGCGCGATCTGAAAGGTGCGCAGCAGGCCCTTGTGAAAAAGCGCATGCGGCGGCAGCCCGGTGATATCCTCGCCCGCCATCCGCACCGTGCCGCTGGTGGGTTTCAGGCGTCCGGCAATCACGTTGAACAGCGTGGTTTTTCCCGCACCGTTGGGGCCGATCAGCCCGGTGACAGACCCCGACCCGATCGACAGCGATGCGCCGTCAACCGCCCGGAAGCCGCCGAAATGGCGGTGTAGGTTCTCAACCTCGATCATCCGTTCTCCCCTCAACCTGCCGTCATATCGTCCCGGTTTGCCGGGTGCGGAGGTTTTGTCTTATGTGGCAACGGCCCGGAATGTTTCCGGGCCGTGCTTGGTTGGCGTGCAGCGCGATCAGCGGAACCGGATCGTTTCGATCTTGCCGTCCTTGATCTCGATCTCGCGGTAGTTGCCGGCGCTTTCGCCCGGTCCGATCAGTTCAACCGCAGTTGCGCCGACATAGTCGATATCGGTCCCGGCGGCGATCAGATCCAGCGCCTTGCCCAGCTCGCCCGGCAGGATCGGTTCGCCCGGCGCATTGGCCAGATCCATCACCTTGCCTGCCCAGTCCTTGGAATCGGTGGACCCTGCGGCAGCCATCGCCAGCATGATCAGCGCGGCGGCATCATAGGATTCCGGCGCAAAGGCCGAGGTGCCGTCAAAGCCCGCAGCGGTGGCAAGGCCCTGGAACACTTCGGCGCCCTGGCTGTCGGTGCCCGGATACTGGCCGAACGAGCCGTTCAGACCCGCGCCGATGTCATCCACCAGCTTCTGGCCAACCATGCCGTCGGGCAGCACGAAGGTGGAAAACGCGCCCGAATCGAGCGAGGCCTGGATGATCGACTTGCCACCCTTGTCGGTGTAGCCGGCCACAACCAGCACTTCGCCACCGGCGGACGCGAGGGACGCGACTTCGGCCGAATAGTCGGCTTTGTCATCATCATGCGGCGCATTGATGGTCACCGTGCCGCCTGCTGCGGTAAAGGCCTCGGCAAAGCTGTCGGCCAGACCCTTGCCGTAATCGTTGTTGGTGTAGGTCAGGGCCACGGTCTTGATGCCCTTGTCCATCAGGATCTCGGTCATCACCACGCCCTGACGCGCATCGGACGGGGCGGTGCGGAAGAACAGTCCGTCATCCTCGGCGGTTGACAGCGCGGGCGAGGTGGCCGAAGGCGAGATCATCGCCACGCCATTGGTGCGTGCGGCATTTTGCAAGATCGCCCCGGTCACGCCGGAACAGTCCGCGCCCATGATGGCCTTGATGCCTTCGGCGGTGATCAGGCGGTCTGCTGCGGCGGTGGCGGCGGCGGCGTCGATGCAGGTCGAGTCGGCGCGGACCGGAACCACAGTGCCAAGCGCGAACTTGCCAGAGGTATTTACTTCGGTGACGGCCAGTTCAGCGCCCGTCGCCATATTCGGCGTGATCGATTCCAGCGGGCCGGTGAAGCCCAGAATGATGCCCATCTTGACATCTTCGGCCTGTGCCGTTCCGGCGATCAGCGCGGTGGCGGCGGTGGCAAGAAGCAGTTTCTTCATTGTAAGTCTCCCATGTCGGACTGTTATCCTGTGGCTGAAACTAAAGGGGCGTTTGACAAAAGAAAAGCGCCTTGTCATCGCGATTTTCAAAGGGTGCCGCAGCGGAAAGACCCCGCACAAACCCGGTAGAGGATTTGGTTGCGCGTCGTCACCTGCGATCACACCGGCGCGAGGGCAGGGAACCTGTGCTGCCTGTTGCAGGTTGTTTTGCAGACTTATTGCAAAGGAGGTTTTTATGTCCTGCACTCGATTTTTCGCCCTTGTCGCGCCTGTTTCGGCGCTCGCCCTGACAACAGCAGGCTTGGCGGCAGCCCAAACGGTTGTCGAGACATCC
The DNA here is from genome assembly GCA_046292785.1 of Paracoccaceae bacterium. GTDB lineage: Bacteria > Pseudomonadota > Alphaproteobacteria > Rhodobacterales > Rhodobacteraceae > Pseudotabrizicola. The sequence continues at coordinate 46,277 of JBKBQB010000012.1, read as the reverse complement.
GCAGGCCCGGTGCAGATTGCGCCCGTTGCCAGCGGTTTTGACGAACCATGGGCAGTGGGCTTTCTGCCGGATGGCACCGCGGTCGTGACCGAGCGTGCGGGTCGGCTTTTGATGCTGCGTGACGGTCAGACGGTCCAGATCAAGGGCGTGCCGGATGTGTATGCCGAAGGGCAGGGCGGTCTGCTCGACGTGATGATCCCGCGCGATTTCGATGCCACGCGCGAGATATGGCTGTCTTACGCAGCCGCTGTGGATGGCGGCGCCGCGACGGCGGTTGGCAAGGGCCGGTTGTCAGACGACGGCACTACACTGGAAGGGTTCGACATGCTGTATGTGGGTGACGGCCTGTCCGGTGGCCGCCATTTCGGCAGCCGGATTGTCGAGGCGCGCGATGGCACTGTCTTTCTCACCACCGGCGACCGGGGCACCGGCCCCGGTGGCATGCAGGCCCAAGATCCGCAAACGGTCGAGGGCAGCGTGATCCACCTTAACCGTGACGGCTCGACCGCGACCGCCATTGAGGGCTGGCGGCGCGGCATTTATTCCATTGGCCACCGCAACGCCCAAGGGGCGACGCTGGGCCCCGATGGCGCGCTGTGGCTGGTTGAACATGGCGCACGCGGCGGGGATGAGGTGAACCGGGTGGAGGTCGGCAAGAATTACGGCTGGCCGGTCATCAGCTACGGCGTGAACTACAACGGTGCCACCATCGGTGAAGGTCAGGCGCAGGACGGAATGGAACAACCGTTGCACTACTGGGATCCGTCGATCGCACCATCAGGCTTGATGGTTTACTCCGGTGCTTTGGTGCCGGATTGGGCGGGCGACATTTTCACCGGATCGCTGAACACAAGTTTTCTGTCGCGGCTGGACCCTGACACGGCTGCTGAAAGCGGCTTTGCGGAAGAGCGGATCGAAACCGAAGAAACCGCGCGCGTGCGCGATGTGCGCGAAGCACCTGACGGGTCGATCTGGTTTGTGTCGGTGATCGAAGGCACCATCTATCGGCTGGCCCCCGCACGGGCTGGCTGACCCCCGCCTGCGGCCCGGCCCCCCGCCTGCGTCCCGACCAGTCGCCCCGGCGTTGGGGTATCAGGCCGCGGAACTCAGATCGACAAGCGACCCGGCGTCGTCGCCCCTTGGCTGCCGCGCTCGCGGTAGGGGGTGGTGTTGTAATGGCTGCGGTAGCATTTCGAAAAATGCGAGGGCGAGGCGAAACCGCAGGCCAGCGCCACGTTGATCACGCTCATGTCGGTCTGCATCAACAGGTTGCGCGCCTTGCCCAAACGCAGTTCCATGTAATACCGCTTGGGGCTGCGGTTGAGATAGCGGCGGAACAGCCGCTCCAGCTGTCGGGTGGACATATCGACCTGTTCGGCCAGATCGGCGGGCGACAGCGGGTCCTCGATATTACCCTCCATCATCTGGATCACCTGTGACAGTTTGGGGTGCCGCACCCCGATCCGGGTCGGGATCGACAGGCGCTGTGTATCCTGATCGGTGCGGATGGTGGAATAGATCAGCAGGTCGGCCACAGTATTGGCCAGATCCTGCCCGTGGTCGGCGGCAATGATCTTGAGCACCAGATCGATCGACGAGATTCCGCCTGCCGTGGTCAGCCGGTTGCCATCGACCACAAACACCGATTTGGTCAGCTTGACCTGTTCGAACTCCTCCAGAAACCCATCCTGATTCTCCCAGTGGATCGTCGCCCGCTTGCCATCCAGCAACCCCGCCTTGGCCAGTGCATGCGCGCCGGTGCACATGCCGCCTATGACATTTCCCCGCCGCGCCTCGCGGCGCAGCCAGTTCAGCACCGGCTTGGTGGTCGCGCGCTGAATGTCGATGCCGCCGCACACCAGAATGGTGTCGTCGCGGTCCACATCCTCCAGCCCCATGTCCAGCTTGAAGGTGGCCCCGTTGGAACAGGTGGCTTGCGCGCCGCCTTCTCCGGCCAGCAGCCAGCTGTAAAGCGGCTTGCCCGCCACATAATTCGCCAGACGCAACGGCTCGATGGCGCAGGAAAACGACAGCATCGTAAAACGGTCCAGCAGCACGAAGACAAAGCGTTTTGTGCCTGGGCTGCTTTCGGTTTTCTGGGCGCGGGTGGGCAGCGTGGACATCTTGCGACCTGTTCATGTCGGATATCGGCGTATCAGACAGGAAATCCGGGCTTTCGCAAGAGGGCAGATGGGGCGTTTGACCCTTTGCAATCGCCGCATCAGACCGTATACAACGGCCCGATACCGCTAACGACCCCAAGTGGGAGGGAGAAGGCCATGACCAAAGCCTGGCAAAAATCGGACTGGCGCGCGAAACCGCGGGTGCAGATGCCCGATTATATGGACAGCGCCGCGCTGAACGCTGTCGAGGCGCAGTTGGCAAAGTATCCCCCGCTGGTTTTTGCGGGCGAGGCGCGGCGGCTGAAAAAGCAACTGGCGCTGGCGTCCGAGGGCAAGGCGTTTTTGCTGCAAGGCGGCGATTGTGCCGAAAGCTTTTCCGAATTCAGCGCCGACAACATCCGCGACACGTTCCGCGTGATGCTGCAAATGGCCATCGTGCTGACTTATGGCGCGAAAGTGCCGGTGATCAAGGTCGGCCGGATGGCAGGGCAGTTTGCCAAGCCGCGTTCAGCCCCGACCGAAGTGATCGATGGCGTGGAATACCCCAGCTATCGCGGCGACATCATCAACGGTTTTGACGCCACGCCAGAGTCGCGCCAGCCCGATCCGCAGCGGATGCTGCAAGCCTATACCCAGGCTGCGGCCAGCCTGAACCTTTTGCGTGCGTTCAGCACCGGTGGTTTTGCCGATATTCACCGCGTCCACTCGTGGACGCTGGGCTTTGCCGAGCATGACAAGGCCGAGCGCTACCGGGAATTGTCGAACCGCATCTCGGACGCGCTGGATTTCATGACGGCTGCGGGGGTGAATTCCGACACCGCACACATGCTGACCACGGTGGAGTTCTACACCAGCCACGAAGCGCTGCTCCTGGAATATGAAGAAGCCCTGTGCCGGGTGGACAGCATTTCAGGCCAGAACGTGGCCGGGTCGGGTCACATGATCTGGATCGGCGACCGCACGCGCCAACCTGATGGCGCGCATGTGGAATTCTGCCGCGGCGTGCTCAATCCCATCGGGTTGAAATGCGGGCCGACCACCACCGCCGAAGACCTCAAGGTGTTGATGGCCAAGTTGAATCCGCACAATGAGGCGGGCCGGCTGACACTGATCGCGCGCTTTGGCGCGGGCAAGGTGGCGGAAAACCTGCCGCGACTGATCAAGGCGGTCAAGGAAGAAGGCGCCAAGGTCGTCTGGTCCTGCGACCCGATGCACGGCAACACCATCAAATCACCCTCGGGCTACAAGACGCGGCCGTTCAACGCGGTGCTGTCGGAAGTGCGTGAGTTCTTTGCGGTGCACAAGGATGAGGGCACGATCCCCGGTGGCGTGCATTTCGAGATGACCGGCAAGGATGTGACCGAATGCACGGGCGGTCTGCGCGCGGTGACGGATGAAAACCTGCAAGACCGCTATCACACGGCCTGCGATCCGCGACTCAATGCCAGCCAATCGCTGGAACTGGCGTTTCTGGTGGCCGAGGAATTGCTGGCGCTGCGCCAGCAAGATCACCGCGTCGCGCTGTAAAGGCACGAATTTTCTGCGAAAATTCAGGGCGGCACCCACGGTGTCGCCCGTTTTGATTCAGGTCTTGACCAGCCGCAAATGCGCCATACCCGGCCGGGCGCGTGGGGGCCGGGGCAAGGGGGACGCATCTTGCGGGCCTGCTGGCGGCGCTGGCAGAGCCGATCTGCCTTGCACTGCTTCCAGCCGGGAGTTGGTGATCGCAAACCGACGGGGACTGCGCCCGATCTCGCCGTCAATCTCCAGACAGCCGATGGCCAGATCACTGGTCCCTTGTTGGCCCAGCATCGGCAGGATTTGCATGCGCCCGCGCAAGGCCGCGCGGCCAAGGCTGCGTTCGGCCAGCAGATCGTAGCCGACAATCGACGGCGCGCGGAAAACCCGTTCCAGATCCAGTTGCAGCCGGTCCCGCGCCGCCCCCAGAAACAGGCACGAGACCGGCATCCCGCGAACATCCATGCCCATCAGATCGTTATAGACCATTCCTGCGATGCGGAACCGCGCGATGCCCGGCGCGATCCGCTCGATCAGAAAGCTGTGCTCCAACGCGCCTGCAATGCCGCGCGGATCCACCCGGTCGCGGCGCGGCAGCATCTCGCCCTCGCGCAGCGCCTCCCAATAGGCGCGCAATTGCGCGATCATGCCGGATGTGTTTCCCCGTGCGCCGCCGGAAGTGCGGTCATTCCATCCGAACGTCATGTCCAATCCTCTTGTCTGTGGTCAGGTCGATCCAACGGCGTGCAGCCCCGGTTGCCCCTGCCTTTCTGGCCGTGGTAAACGGGGCAGGCCGCCGGGTCCTTGGCAGGACCACGGTCGTTGCGCCGACTCAAATTGCTTACTCATTGCTTAACCTACAGCAATACATGGGGGGCGGGGGCGGGATTCTTAACAACTGGTAAACGCCGCATCCGTGGCGAGGAGCGTTGATGACCATATCCATGACCGGATTTGCCGCCCGCAAGGGGCAGGGCGCGGGCTTTGTCTGGGCCTGGGATATCCGCGCGGTCAACGGCAAGGGCTTTGATCTGCGGCTGCGCCTGCCCGATTGGGTGGATGGGCTGGAACTCGCCGTGCGGTCCGAGGTGCAAAATGCGCTTTCGCGCGGCAACGTTAGCCTGTCGCTCAAGGTCAGCCGCGAGGGGGGCGAGGCCGAAGCCGGGTTGCAGGTGAATCCGCCGGTTCTGCACGCGGTGCTGGCGGCGCTGCGACAGGTGGAAAACGCGGCGATGGAGGTGGGGGTGACGCTGGGCCAAGCCACCGCAGCCGATGTGCTGGCGGTGCGCGGCGTGATGGAAACCGCATCGACTGACGACGACACCGCCCCGCTGCGCGCCGCGCTTTTGGCCGATCTGCCCGCGCTCATGGCCGAGTTTGCCGCGATGCGCGCGGGCGAGGGGGCAGCGATGCAAACGGTGATCGCGGCGCAACTGGACCGGATCGACGCGTTGACGGTGGCGGCAAAGGCCGAGGCTGACGCGCGCCGCGACACGGCGGCGGCGAGTTTGCGCGAAGCGCTGGCCCGCGTGCTGGACCATGCCGAGGGCGCGGATGCGGGCCGGGTGGCGCAGGAACTGGCGCTGATCGCGGTCAAGCAGGACGTGACCGAAGAACTGGACCGATTGCGCGCCCATATCGCCGCCGCCCGCGCGCTGCTGGCCGATCCCGGCCCGGTGGGTCGCAAGTTCGATTTCCTGATGCAGGAATTCATGCGCGAGGCCAACACCTTGTGTTCCAAGGCGCAGTCGCTGGGCCTGACCCGCATCGGGCTTGACCTCAAAACCGTGATAGACCAGATGCGGGAACAGGTTCAGAACGTGGAGTGAGCATGCAACGCCGGGGTCTTTTGCTTATCCTGTCCTCGCCATCCGGCGCGGGAAAATCCACGCTGGCGCGGCGGTTGATGGACTGGGATCCGACGATCCGCTTTTCGGTCTCTGCCACCACACGCCCTCCGCGCCCCGGCGAAGTGGACGGCCAGCACTATTATTTCCGTGACCGACCCGCGTTCGAGGCGATGATCGCAAACGGCGACATGCTGGAACATGCCGAGGTGTTCGGCAACTTCTACGGCAGTCCGCGCGCCCCGGTTGAAGCCGCGATGCGCGACGGGCGCGACACGCTGTTCGACATCGACTGGCAGGGCGGCCAGCAGATCCGCAACTCGGCCCTTGGGCGCGATGTGGTGTCGGTGTTTGTGCTGCCGCCGTCGATTGCCGAACTGGACCGCCGTTTGCGCGGGCGGGCACAGGATTCGGACGAGGTGATTGCCGGACGCATGGCGAAAAGCCGGGATGAGATCAGCCATTGGGCCGAATACGACTATGTGTTGGTCAACGACGATATTGATAAATCTTTCAATCACTTGCAGACCATTCTTGAAGCAGAGCGCATGCGCCGCGACCGCCAGCCGGCGCTGTCTGATTTCGTGCGCGGCCTGAACCGGGAGTTTGAGAACCGATGATCTATGCCCTTGGCGACATCACCCCCACCATCGACCCCAGCGCATGGGTGGCGCCGGGTGCCACCATCATCGGGCGCATCGTGCTGGAGGCGCAAAGCTCGGTCTGGTTCGGCGCCACCTTGCGCGGCGACAACGAGGTGATCCATGTCGGCCATGGATCGAATGTGCAGGAAAACTGCGTGCTGCACACCGATATGGGGTCGCCGCTGACCATCGGGGCCGATTGCACCATCGGGCACAAGGCAATGCTGCACGGCTGCACCCTTGGCGACGGCACGTTGATCGGGATGGGCGCGACGGTGCTGAACGGCGCGAAAATCGGGCGCGGGTGCCTGATCGGTGCGGGCGCGCTGATCACCGAAGGCAAAGAGATTCCGGATTTCAGTCTGGTGATGGGCAGCCCCGGTCGAGTGGTGCGCAGCCTTGATGCGGAGGCGCAGGCGCGGCTGTTGCGCTCTGCCGAAAGCTACCGCGCCAATGCCGCCCGATTCCGCACCGGCTTGCGGGCACTGGACCCGCGCTAACACATCACCAGCCGCACCGTCATGGCCTTGGCGGCCGCTTTCAACTCGCGCTCCACCATCTGCGGGTCGGGCAACGGCGGCGCGACCACCGTGACCAGCCCGCGAAACCCCGACGCCCGCAAATCGGCAATGATATCCAGCGCATCAGCCCTGCCGCCCAACAGCAGGCACCCGATTTCGGCATCCGCCAGTTGGCGCAGGTCGGCCAAGGCGATCTGTTCAGGCTCAAGCGCAACGACCACCCGTTGCCCCGCAAAAAGCCGTGCCAGTTGATCAGGCAGCCCTATCCCCACAAAAAGCCCCTGTGGCCCTTTGTCCGTGCCGGACGGGTCGTTTGGCATGACATGTTTGGCTGCCAAGAAAGCACTCGTGCAAAATGGATGACATTTCAGGGGAACAAAAACAGGGTGACGTAACGTAACTCAACCTGAGCAACATTAGAGACGAAATGGTGCAGTTCAACCCAGCGCCTCGCTTTTGAAAGACAAAACAGGTATGGGCAAGACGAAACAGGTTTTCAGGGTGCAGAATGATTGAAGCGGCATTGTTGAGCGGCGTTCCCTTGCCTGCGTTGATTGTGGGCCCGGATGAACGGATTTCGGTGATGAACCCGGCTGCCGTGACGATGTTCGGCGCGGCAATGCTGGGGCGGCATCACGCGATTGCGCTGCGCCATCCAGAGGTCCAGGCAGCGCTGAGCCGGGCCCTGCGCCAGAGCGAGGGCAGCGTGGCGCGTCAGGTGGTGCCGGGGCCATCACAGGATGCTGTGCACCGTGTCACCGTCACCCCCTTGCCGCAGCAGTCCGGGGTGCTGTGTGTGCTGGAAGACCTGTCGGAGGTGGAACAGATGGGGCAGATGCGGCGTGAATTCGTGGCCAACGTCAGCCACGAATTGCGCTCCCCCCTGACCGCGCTGTCGGGGTTCATTGAAACCCTGAAGGGCGCGGCCAAGGATGACCCCATCGCGCGCGAGCGGTTCTTGGCGATCATGGAACGTGAAGCCGGGCGGATGAATCGTTTGATCCGCGATCTTTTGCACCTCAGCCGGGTGGAGGCCGAAGAGCGGGTTCGCCCGACAACCATGGTGGACATGGTCGAAATTTTGCGGTCCACCAAGGCCACATTGCGGCCTTTGGCCGAAACGTCGGGTGTATCGGTGCGGTTGGATATTGCCGAAGGTCTGCGCACGCAGGTGCCCGGCGACGCGGACCAGTTGGTTCAGGTGTTTCAGAACCTGATGGAAAACGCGGTGAAATACGGTGGAACCGGGGGCGAGGTGGTGGTGCGTCTGTTGCCCGACAACTTGCCGAAATCAGCCGCCCTGCGGGTCGAAGTGGTGGATCACGGCGAAGGCATCGATCCCCAACATCTGCCGCGCCTGACCGAACGGTTCTACCGGGTGGACAGCCACCGATCCCGCGAAAAGGGCGGCACCGGGTTGGGGCTGGCGATTGTAAAGCACATTGTCCAACGCCACCGGGGCCGGCTGCAGATTTTCAGCACGCGCGGGCAGGGCAGCACTTTTGCCGTCATCCTGCCGATCGACTGACAGGAAAGGCGGCGTTACAGCCGCGCGATCCGCTCTGTCAGCAGGGCAAAGAACCCGTCCGCATCGACATCCCCGATGAACAGGGCGTTGGCCGGACGGCCCGTCACCCCCCACCAATCGGCCACGGTCATGCCCATGGTCAGTTCTGACTGGATTTCGATTTCCACATTGATCTGTCGGCCGGAAAACAGGTCGGGCCGGATCAGATAGGCAATGACGCAAGGATCATGCAACGGTGCCCCGTTGCTGCCGTATTTCTCTTTGTCGAAGCGTTCAAAGAAATCTGTCCACTCCGCCACCATCCGGCCCGGCTCGGTTCCCATGGCGCGAAACCCCTGCACCCTTTTCTTGGTGGTCAGCGCCTTGTGGGTCACATCCAAGGGCATGACAACAATAGGTATACCGGATTTAAACACCAAATCAGCTGCTTGCGGGTCGACGTAAATGTTGAACTCCGCTGCCGGGGTCACATTGCCCACCTCGAAATAAGCGCCGCCCATCAGCACAATCTGCTGAACCCGCGCCGCAATGTCGGGCGCGCGCTGCAAGGCGGTGGCGATGTTGGTCAGCGGCCCGAGCGGGCAAAGCGTGACGCTGCCAGCGGGTTCGCGGCGCAGCGTTTCGATGATGAAATCCACCGCATGCTGATCTTGCAGCGGCATGGTCGGATCGGCCAGTTGCGGACCATCCAGACCTGTCTTGCCATGCACATATTCCGCCGTCACCAGATCGCGCGTCATCGGCCTGTCGCACCCGGCAAAAACCCGGATCTGCGGCTGGCCCGCCAGTTCGCAAACGATCCGCGCATTGCGCTGGGTCAACGCCAGTGGCACGTTGCCTGCAACGGCCGTGATGCCAAGCAAATCGATATTCTCTGGGCTGGCAAGCGCCAGCAGAATGGCGACGGCATCGTCCTGTCCGGGATCGGTGTCGATAATGATTTTGCGCGCAGCGTCAGTCATTGAAGTCTCCTGTCGGCGCGCAAACAATCCTGACATGCAGTTTTTGTCCAGACGGTAAAAAAAACACTGCCGACCTGTGTGATGTGAGCCGCAGTATGGTATGATTAATGGCGTGAGGTCACCATGACGCGCAACCCTTTTTGGTCGGGCCGACAAAAGAAACGCGTGTGCCACGCGTCGTCAGTATATGGTTGATCGCCGGTGGCGTTAGATCAAATGCCGAACAAAGGTTATCCGATCTGCACATAGGGCCTTTTCAATGGCGCAATCGCCATTGAAAAGGCCCCGGACTTCTCCGGGGCCTTATTATTGAAATATCAGTGAATTAACCGTCGAAGTTGACTTCTTCAATCAACTTCAGAGCAGCGGGGCGCAGCTTGGCCACTTCGGTCAGCGGCTGGGTGTCTTCGCTGAATTCACCCCAGCTTGCCACCAACGCTGACTTCGGCACTCCGGCCTTGACCGGGAATTCGTAGTTGGTTTCGGCATAGATCTGCTGCGCCGTGTCGCTGGTCAGCCATTCCATGAATGCAATCGCGTTGTCCTTGTTCGGCGCGGCTTTGGTCAGCGCAACGCCAGACACATTCACATGGGTGCCGCCATCTTCGAAGGTCGGGAACACGATGTTCACCTGCTCCGCCGCCGGGCGCTGTTCCGGGTCGGCCAGCATTTGCCCGATGTAATAGGTGTTGCCGATGGCGATGTCACATTCGCCTGCCGCGATTGCCTTGACCTGATCGCGGTCGCCGCCATCGGGTTTGCGGGCAAGGTTGGCCTTCACCCCCTCCAGCCAGCTTTTGGCGGCGGCTTCGCCGTGGTGGGCGATGACGGCGGCGGTCAGCGCCACGTTGTAATCATTGGTGCCCGACCGGATGCAGATGCGGTCGCGCCACTTCGGATCGGCCAGATCCTCATAGGTCGTGACTTCGCCCGGTGCCACGCGGTCCTTGCTGGCATAGACGATGCGGGCGCGGGTGGTCACGCCGAACCACTGGTTGCCCGCGTCGCGCAACTCTGCCGGGATATTGGCGGTCAGCACGTCGGACTCAACGGGTTGCGTGACCCCGGCATCGACCACCTGGGCCAGACGGGCAATATCGACGGTCAGCACAAGATCGGCGGGCGAGCGGCTGCCTTCGGCGGTCAGACGCTCGGCCATGCCCTTGTCCACAAAGGCGATGTTCACCGCGATGCCGGTCTCGGCCGTGAACGCATCAATAATCGGCTGGATCAGCTCTGGCTGGCGGTGGGAGTAGATGTTGATTTCCTGCGCAAGCGCGGGCATCGCCACGGTGCCAAGGGCAAGGGCGGCGAGAGAAAGACGGAGGGTCATGCTTGAGTCCTTTGGTCGGAAATTGCCCTACCCATAAACCCGACAATTTTACTTTGGTCAATAGTTGACTGAAAAACTTTATTTCAGCCTTCTCGCTTTCTCCTCAGCCTTGGCGCGGTTCCACAAGGCGTCCATTTCGGCCAGATCGGATTGGTCAGGGCGACGGCCCTGATCGGCCAACCAATCCTCGATCCGCTGGAATCTGCGGGTGAACTTGGCGCTTGCGGCGCGCAATGCAGCTTCGGGGTCAACATCAAGATGGCGGGCCAAGTTGGCCATAACGAACAACAAATCGCCAAATTCCTCTGTCACCTCATCTTGTGTGAGCGTTTCGCGGGCTTCCACCAGCTCTGCGGCTTCTTCAGCGATCTTGGCGACCACTTCATCTGTCGATGGCCAGTCAAAGCCGACGCGGGCCGCGCGCTTTTGCAGCTTTACCGCGCGGGTCAGCGCGGGCAGGCCAAGCGCCACACCATCCAGCACACGAGCGGGGCCACGTTCGGCGGCCTTGATCGACTCCCAATCGGCGGTTTGCTGCGCGGGGGTCTTGTCGCGCGACTCGGTGCCGAAAATATGCGGGTGGCGCGCCACCATCTTGTCGCTGATGGCGCGGATCACATCATCCAGATCGAAATGCCCGGCTTCTTCGGCCATTTGCGCGTGAAATACCGACTGGAACAGCAAATCGCCCAGCTCGCCGCGCAACTCGTCCCACGCCTGCCGGTCGATGGCGTCGGCCACCTCATAGGCCTCTTCGATCGTATAGGGCGCGATACTGCGGAAATCCTGCGCCAGATCCCAAGGACAGCCAGTGACGGGATCGCGCAATCGCGCCATGATCGCGCGCAGACGCGGCAGGCCGCCGTTGGGGTCGTTGATCAGCGCTGCGTGATCGGGTTTGGGGGGCATTGCGGGCACCTGCGTTTTCCGATTTGATCAAAGGCCATCGTCCAAAGGAGTAAGACTTATGCCCGTCCTGAACCGTATCGCGGCTTTTGCCGAAGAAATGAAGGGCTGGCGTCGGCACCTGCACGCGAATCCGGAACTGGAATTCGACTGCCACCAGACGGCCGCCTTCATCGCGGCGCGTCTGCGCGAGATGGGGGTGGACGAGATCCACGAGGGCATCGCGCAAACCGGGGTGGTGGCGATCATCAACGGGCAGGGCGCGGGCCCCACCATCGGCCTGCGCGCCGATATGGATGCGCTGCCGATCACCGAACTGACCGGGGCCGACCATGCCTCCACCGTGCCGGGGAAAATGCACGCCTGCGGGCATGATGGCCATGTGACCATGGCCTTGGGGGCCGCGAAGTATCTGGCCGAGACGCGCAATTTTGCGGGCCGCGTCGCTATCCTGTTCCAGCCCGCCGAGGAAGAGGGCGGCGGCGGTAATGTGATGGTGCAGGAAGGCGTGATGGACCGCTTTGATATCGCCCGCGTCTTTGGCATCCACAACGCGCCCAATGTGCCGCTTGGCCATTTCCAGACCACGCCGGGGCCGCTGATGGCCTCGGTCGATACGGCTTGGGTCACGGTGACGGGTAAGGGCGGGCATGGGGCCACGCCGCATGACTGCATTGATCCGGTGGTGGCGGTGGTCGCCATGGTGCAGGCGGTGCAGACGATCATCCCGCGCAATGTCTATGCGATGGACGAGGCTGTGATCAGCGTCACGCAGATCCACGCCGGAACCGCGTCGAACATCATCCCCGAGGTCGCCACGTTCTGCGCCACGATCCGGTCGTTCAAGCCGGATGTGCGCGCGCTTTTGAAACGGCGGGTGCATGAGATTGTTCAGGGCCATGCGACAGCGTTCAACGTGACGGCCGAGGTGGACTATGACTGGGGCTATCCCGCCACGGTGAACGACGCCGATGAGGCAGATTTTGCCGCTGCCGTCGCCGCCGAAGTGTCGGGCGAGGCGGCGGTGAACGCGCGCGCGGGCCGCGAAATGGGGTCCGAGGATTTCAGCTATATGCTGGAGGCGCGGCCGGGCGCCTATCTGTTCATGGGCATCGGTCCGGGGGCGGGGCTGCATCATGCGGCCTATGATTTCAATGATGACGCCGCCCCGATCGGCGCCAGTTTCTTTGCCCGGCTGGTAGAGCGGGCGCAGCCGCTGGGATAAAGGGCGTGGCTTGCGGCCCGGCATTGTGGTGCGCGGGCACGGTGGCACTGCTGGCGCAGGATTCCTGATGCGCGGCGCAAAATTCCTGCTAGCGTCGCTGTCAGGGGTCTGGTCCCGTGGTGAGATCATAGGCAGCAAGGAGCGCGTGATGAGGTGGGTATTGATCGCAGCGGTTCTGGGTGCCGGGCCGGCAATGGCGCAGGAGTATTATGCCTTTCAGTCGCCGACCGGGAACATCGGCTGCATCATCGTGACCGAAGAAGAAACCAGCGTGCGCTGTGATCTGGCGGATTTTGCCGCCTCGTTCACCGATGATGGCGAGTGCGAGCTGGATTTCGGCCATGCCTTTGCAGTTGGCCAATATGGCCGGGCCGGGGCGATCTGCGCGGGTGACACGGTGCTGGATGATGGTGCCGAGGTGCTGGAATACGGCGAAGAAATCTACATCAACGGCATCACCTGTTGGTCGGAAAGATCCGGCTTGAGCTGCGCCAATGACAACGGCCACGGTTTTTCCCTGTCCAAGCGGCGGCAAGAGGTGTTCTGACGCCGCTGCGCAGGCTTGACACCGCAGCCCCGGTCGGGCCATCTCGCATCAACCGGATCTGGCGCGTCTCCGAGGGACAGAATGACGACCGTTTGGCCAACGGGAGTTTTCATATGGCTTTGGAAGATGCAAAACAGCAGATTGATACCGCTTTCACCCGCAAGGGGTTGAAGGGGCTGGCGTTTGAAAACGCCTTTGCAGGCGCGACCAGTTTCCTGCGCCGGACCTATACCAAGGATCTGGCGGGGGTGGATCTGGCGATCACCGGGGTTCCGTTCGATCAGGCGGTGACGCACCGCACCGGCACGCGGTTCGGCCCGCGCGCGATCCGCGAGGCCAGTGCGTTGCAGCCGTTCGATCCGCCCTATGGCTGGCCCACCAGCCCGCTGGAGGAAATGGCGGTCATCGACTACGGTGATCTGGCCTTTGACTATGCCCACACCCCCAGCTTTCCCGGCCTGCTGACCGACCATATCCGCACCATTCTGGCGGCCGATGTGGGCACGGTGACGCTGGGGGGCGACCATTTCATCACCTTGCCGATCCTGCGCGCCTATGCCGAGAAATACGGGCCGATGGCGGTGATCCATTTTGACGCCCATTCCGACCTGTGGGTGGATGATGACATGGACCGGATCGACCACGGCACGTTTTTCTACAAGGGTGTCAAATCGGGGGTGATCGATCCGGCGGCGTCGTTCCAGATCGGCATCCGCACCCATTGCGACGACTATCTGGGGGTGGACTACATCGACGCCCGCACGATCCACGAGCAGGGCACCGCACAGGCGGTGGCGCGGGCCAAGGCGGTTGTGGGCGACCGGCCGGTGTATATCACCTTTGACATCGATTGCCTTGATCCGTCTTGTGCCCCCGGCACCGGCACGCCGGTCTGGGGTGGTTTGCAGACCTGGCAGGCGGCGGCGTGCCTGCGCGATCTGGCGGGCATCAACATGGTGGGCGGCGATATCGTCGAGGTGTCGCCCGCCTATGACACCACCGGCGCCACCGCGATTGCAGGTGCGCATGTGGCACATGAGCTGATTTGCCTGTATCACTGGGCCAAGTTCCGCAGATGAGCCGGTTTTTCAAATGAGCGGGGCAGGGGTGCGCACCATGGGTTTGGTCTTGGCAATTCTGATCATCGCGGTGTTGGCTGCAATGGCCTATGTGCGGCTGTCCCCGACCGATGCCACCCGCTGGCATGTGACCCCCGAAGCGCCGTGGGGCACCTGGGGGCAGGTGGTGCCGCTGACGGGCGCGGCGGCGCTGCGTCTGCCGCCCGACCGCGGCGCGCCCGCCGATCTGTTGGCGCAGCTGGACCGGATCGCCATGGCCACCCCGCGCACCGAACGTCTGGCCGGATCGGTGGAGGCAGGAAGGATCACTTGGGAAACACGCTCTGCCCTGTGGGGCTTTCCCGATTATACCACGGCAGAGGTGCGCGCGGATGGCCTGTATATCCTTGCCCGGCTGCGGTTCGGGCGCGAGGATATGGGTGTGAACGCCAAACGTCTGAACGCGTGGCTGTCAGAGCTTTAGACGCCGTCGGGTTTGGCGGTGATCACAGGCTCGACCGCCGGCTCGTCATCCGCCAGCGGCACCGGATCATCCCCGGCCAGAAAATTGCCCAGTTTTTCCAGCCCCGGCACATGGTCGCAGATGACCGAGATCACCACCAGAAGCGGCACGGCGATGATCATGCCGATGACCGACCACAGCCACGCCCAAAGCGCGACGGTCAGAAACACCACAACCGCGTTCATCTGCAAGCGGCGGGCCACGAAATAGGGGGTGATCAACTGACCTTCCAACGTGGTCAGCGTCAGGTAGACCGCAGCGATCACGACCGGCCAGAACACATCCGAAAATGTGACCAATGCCACCAGCAACGCAATGCCGACCCCGGTGATCGCGCCCAGATACGGGATGAAGTTCAGCGAAAACGCCAGCATGCCGAACAATAGCGGCGACGGCATCCCCATCGCCCACATCGACAGGCCGATAGCCACACCCAGACAGGCGTTGATCAGCGTTATCGCCCCCAGATAGCTGCCCAGACTTTCCTCGATCTCGCGCAAGGCCGAATAGGCGCGGCGCTTTTCGTGCATGGTGTCAAAACTTTGCACGATTTTCAGATACAGCATGTCACCCGATGCGATCAGGAAAAACAGCAAGAACAAGGTCAGCGCGATCTGCCCCATCACGCCGGGTGTGGTCGACAGACCGTTCAGAATGGCCGAAGCCACATCAATCCCGGCAGGGCTTGTTTCTTCGGCCTCCGCGTCTTCTGTGTCCGCTTCGATCTGGTTCATCGCCGTGTCGATGGTCTCGAAGGTGCCCCGCAGGCGTTGCAGTTTTTCGGTCAGGGCCGACTGGATTTCGGGCATGTCGGCGATCAGTTGCCCCGCAGGACCGGAGACCGACCACGCCAAGGCAAAAATGCTGAACACCAGACCGAACACGATGGCCGTCGCCGTAATGCCGGGGTGAATGCCCAGACGGGACAGACGGCGGCGCACGGGAATGAACACAAAAAACAGCAACAGCGAAAAGGTGATCGGCATCAGAAAATCGCGCGCAAAGGCGATGGCCGCAATCATCGCCAGAATGAACAGACCGATCAAAGGCCACGTCGGCCGTGGCCGTTCTGTTTTCTCATCTGGCGTGATCGGAAACTTGTGGACTGCTTGATAATCGACAGGCGCCATTTTGACCAACATTCCCAAAGAGCCAAAAGACGGACATGTCCGTGGCGAAGGGAAACGTGCGGTGGGGCCGATCGGTTCCCGGTGCCGCCGGAATTTTTTCTGCCAGTGCCTGTCGGGGCAGAGCGAACCCTTGACCCGCCCCGCCAATCGCGCAACACCGCGCGCATGGTTCCCTTTGACAAACTTGCCCAGATCACCCAGCGGTTCGAGTTTCTCGAAGCCAAATTGAATGCCGGGGCGGCACCGGCGCAGATTGCCGCGCTCAGCCGTGAATACGCTGATCTGAAACCCGTGGTGGATCATATCGCCGCCTATCGCCGGGGTCTGGATGATATGGCCGAGGCCGAGGGCTGGTTGGCAGACCCCGAAATGAAGGCGCTTGCCGAGGAAGAGCTGACCCGTCTGCGCGCGCGTATCCCCCAGATCGAACAGGCTCTGCGCGTGGCGCTGTTGCCAAAAGATTCGGCAGATGGGCGGCCTGCCATCCTTGAGATCCGGCCCGGCACCGGCGGGGACGAAGCCTCGTTGTTCGCGGGTGACCTGCTGCGCATGTATCAACGCTATGCCGAGGGCAAAGGCTGGAGTTTCGAGATACTGGAGCAGCAGATCTCTGACCTTGGTGGGATCAAGTCGGTGACGGCCCATGTGCAGGGCGAGGGCGTGTTTGCCCGCCTGAAATACGAGGCCGGCACACACCGCGTGCAACGCGTGCCGGAAACCGAGGCGCAGGGGCGGATACACACCTCTGCCGCCACGGTGGCGGTGCTGCCCGAGGCCGAGGAGGTCGATCTGGAAATCCCGGCCAGCGATATCCGCATCGACACCATGCGCGCATCCGGCGCCGGGGGCCAGCACGTCAACACCACCGATTCGGCGGTGCGGATCACCCACCTGCCGACGGGCATGATCGTGACCAGCGCCGAAAAATCGCAGCACCGCAACCGCGAGATTGCGATGCAGGTGCTGCGCGCGCGCCTCTATGATCTGGAGCGGGAACGGGTGGATGCCGCCCGATCCGCCGACCGCAAAGCGCAGGTGGGGTCGGGCGATCGGTCGGAGCGCATCCGCACCTACAACTTCCCGCAAGGTCGGATGACCGATCACCGGATCAACCTGACTCTCTATTCGCTGGCGCAGGTGATGGCGGGTGATCTGGATGCCATCATCGACGCGCTGCAATCCGAGGATCAGGCGCAGAAACTGGCCGAGGCGGGGCTGTGATCCTGCTGTCCGTGGCTTTGGTGCAAGCCGTGCGCGACTTGCGCGCGGCCGGAGTTCCGGATGCGGCGGGCGATGCGCGGGTGCTTTTGGCGCATGCCGCAGACATCGCGCCCGACCGGCTGACCCTGCATCTGCCCGATCCGGCGCCGGTCGAGGTGTTGGGCCGATTGGCCACGCTGATCCAACGCCGCGCCGCGCGCGAGCCGGTCTCGCACCTGATCGGGGGCCGGCTGTTCTGGGGGCGGCGGTTCATCGTTACACCCGATGTGCTGGACCCCCGCCCGGAAACCGAGGCTCTGGTGGCCGAGGCTCTGGCCGCGTCATTCGACCGCGTGTTGGATCTTGGGACCGGATCGGGCGCGATTGTCTTGTCGCTGCTGGCCGAACGCCCTGCCGTTCATGGTGTCGCGGTGGATCTGTCGGGCCCGGCGCTGGAGGTGGCGCGTCGCAATGCCGCCGCACTGGGGCTGACGGATCGCTGCACCTTCACGCAAGGATCCTGGTTTGCCCCGGTTGACGGGACCTTCGACCTGATCGTGTCGAATCCCCCCTATATTTCCGGGCCCGAAATGGCCACCCTGTCGCCCGAAGTGCGCCTCTATGAACCGCATCTGGCGCTGAGCCCCGGTGGCGACGGGCTGGACGCCTACCGCGCCATAGCGGCAGGGGTCGGTGCGCATCTGGCTGCGGGCGGGCGTCTGTTGCTGGAGATCGGTCCAACCCAAGGTGGGGCGGTGGCGCAACTGCTGCGCGACGCTGGATTGCACGGCGTGCGGATTCTTCCAGATATGGACGGACGCGACCGCGTCATCGTCGCAAGCGCGGCACAGGGAACCTGACGGGTATAAAACCGGCGGAAAAGCGTCACAGACCCGCCAATCCCTGCAATATCATGCAGAATCGTCTTGTCAGAAGCAACGGCGCATGATTATTCAGGTATAGGTGCTGTTTCGGCGCGGCGGGCATTTCGGCCCCCGTTCAGACGGCGCTAAAACCCGACCTTGTCCCTCTCTCCCTGAAAAGGGGTGCACCAACCCGGTGCGTCACATGCGGGCAAGCCGGACATCTGGATCAAAGGACAAGATGCGCTCTTCCAAGTCCCGTTCGCGTTCCAAGCAGAACAATCGCCCGCGCACGCTCGGCAACATCATCAACCGGGTTTTCGAAAGCTCGGGGCCCGAAGGCAAGGTGCGTGGCACGCCGCAACAGATCATCGAGAAGTATCAGCTGCTGGCGCGTGATGCCCAGCTGTCGAATGACCGTGTGGCAGCCGAGAACTTTTTGCAGCACGCTGAGCATTACACCCGCATGCTGAGCGAAGCACAGCGCGAAATGGCTGCCGAACAAGAGGCGCGCCAACAGCAGTTCGGCCAGAATGGTCAGCAGGGCGGGCAAGGCAATGCCCCGAATGGCGGTCAAAGCGGTGGCCAGCAGGGTGGCCAGCACAACACCCATCAGGGCAACCAAAATGGGAACCGCGACGGCAACCGTGACGGGCGCGACAGCCGGCCGTGGCGCGATGAGCGCAATACCGACACAGGCTATGGCGAACAACCCGAATCGGGTGTGATCGACGATCCGCGCGGCGATGGCACCGGCCTTGTCGATACACCCGAGGCCCGCCCTGCGGGCGACACCTCGCGTCGTGAAGACCGCCCGCGCCGCAATGACCGCCCCGAGGGCGAGCGCAACCGCAACCGCGACGAGCAGCCCCGCAACACCCGCGGTCCGCGCCCGCCGCGCCCCGAGCGCAACACCGAGGACCGGCCCGCGGCCCCTGTCCTTGCGGAAGAGCCGGCTGCTCCTGCACCCAGCCCGGCGCCCGCTTTGCCAGAAGCGCCGAAAGCCGATCTCGCCAAGCCCGAAGCCGAGCCAAAGGCACGCCGCCCCCGTGCGCCAAGAAAGCCCAAGGACGCCGGTGATGCTGGCGAAAAGCCCGCCGACAAGGGCCCGCGCGAAGCCGCTGAATAACCGCACCGTTGCGCCGCCCTCCGGGGCGGCGCTTCGCTTTGCATCACAGATGTTCGGGGCGGCGGCAGGCCAAGGCGACCGGATCTTGCCCCGCCGCCTCAGCGCGCCACCTCAGCGCGACGCCACCGCGCGCGCCAGTGCGCAAAACTGGTCCAGCCCGATCTCTTCCGCGCGCTGGGTCGGCGTGATCCCGACCGCTTCCAGCAGTGCTTCCACATCGCCGCCCAACCCCTTAAGACTGGACCGCAACATCTTGCGGCGCTGGTTGAAGGCCATCGCGGTCACGCGGGACAAAACCGCCGCATCGGCGGCAAAGCGCGGTGCCTCCAGCCGGGTCAGATGCACCACCGCCGAATGAACCTTGGGCGCGGGTGTGAACGCCTCGGGTGGCAGATGCATCACGATCTTCGGCTCGGCCCGCCACTGCGCCAGCAGCGCCAGCCGCCCATAGTGGTCGCTGCGCGGCCGCGCCACGATCCGCTCGGCCACCTCCTTTTGGAACATAAGCGTCAAGGACGACCAGAACGGCGGCCACACAGCGGGCGACAGCCAGCGGATCAGCAGTTCCGTGCCGACATTGTAGGGCAGGTTCGACACCACCCGGATCGGCCCTTGCAACCGCGACGCCACATCCAGTTCCAGCGCATCGCCCTGCACGATCTCCAGCCGCCCCGGATAGCAAGCGGCAATCTCCTCCAGCGCAGGCATACAGCGCGGGTCCTTCTCCACCACCAGCACCCGGCGCGCCCCTTCCGCCAGCAGCCCGCGCGTCAGCCCGCCCGGTCCCGGCCCCACTTCCAGCACATCGCAACCCGCCAGATCGCCCGCCATCCGCGCGATCTTTGCTGTCAGGTTCAGATCTAGCAGAAAGTTCTGCCCCAACTGCTTTTTCGCCACCAGATCATGCGCCCGGATCACCTCACGCAGGGGCGGCAATCCATCAATCGTCGCCAAATCCGCGCCTCCTTGTCATTCATCTGTTCACAAATATACCGGGTAGCGAACTGGTTTCGCCACTGGTCCAAGAAATCATCGAGCTGGGGGCAGAGCCCCAATCAACGCTCACCCCAGACGAACCGTCGCCCGAACCGTCGCCATGTTCCACGCCAACCGGCAGGCCGCAACCAGAGAGTCGGGCAAGGCAATCCCCTTTCCGGCAATATCGAACGCCGTGCCATGATCGGGTGAGGTGCGCACGAAAGGCAGGCCCAGCGTCACGTTCACCCCACCATCGAAATCCAGCGTCTTGATCGGGATCAGCGCCTGATCGTGATAGGCGCACACCGCCACGTCATAGCTTGCCCGCGCGCGGGCGTGGAACATCGTATCGGCGGGCAGGGGGCCTGTCACCGCCATGCCCTCCGCCGCCAGTCGTGCCACCACGGGGGCGATCACGGCGGCGTCTTCCGATCCCATCGTCCCGCCCTCGCCTGCATGCGGGTTGAGCCCGGCCACGGCAATCCTTGGTGCAGAAATGCCGAAATCGCGGATCAGCCCGGCATGGGTCAGGCGGATCACCTGTTCCAGCAGCGCGGGGGTAAGCGCGGCAGGCACATGTGCCAGCGGAATGTGGATGGTGGCCGGCACCACCCGCAAGAGGGGCGAGGCCAGCATCATCACCACCGGAACATCACCTGCCAGATGCGCCAGAAATTCGGTGTGACCGGGAAAGGAAAAGCCGGCACCGTCCTTGAGCGCCTTTTTGTGCAAGGGTGCGGTCACAACGGCCGAGGCGGCCCCCACCTGCACCAGATCCACGGCGCGGGCGATCACCTCTATCACGCCGATCGCATTGGCAGGGTCAGGCTGGCCGGGGGTATTCGGGGCGGCAAAGCGGTGCGGCAGCACCGGCAACACCTCTGCGTCAAGCGCCAGCGCCTCATTCGGCGCCGCCACCGCGGCCCAGAGCGTTCCTGCCGGCAGATGGCGCGGGTCGCCCAGCCAGACAAAAGGCACCTCCGCCCCAAGCATCGCGCGCGCGCGCACGGCAAGTTCCGGCCCGATCCCGGCCGGTTCGCCACAAGTCATGACCAGCGGGGCAATCGTCACGGCGTGGTGATGATGGCTTCCGAGCGCAATTCTTCCAAAAAGGCATCGGCCATCAGGGTCAGACGCCGCGACACCAGCTGTTCGCGGATCGCGGCCCGGTCAATTGCACCTTCAAGCTGGGGTCCGCGTCCGCACAGCATCAGAAACACGCGCGCGCCGCCACGGGTGATGGCGGTCGAATATTCGCCGGGATCCAGCTGGGAAAGTTGCAAGGCCACATCGGCAGGCAGTTGCGGCACGGTGCGCGTTTCCACCTTCAACTGGCTTTCCGGCAGGCCCCGCGCTTCTTCATACAGATCCTTGCAGGTATCAACCCGGTTGTGCAGCGCCTGTGCACGGGTCTGCACATCGGGCGTGTTGGCCAACAGGAATTCGGCGTATTCCACCTGCACCTGCGGGGCGGTGGCGGTCTTGTCTTCGGCCACGTCGCGCAGTTGGAACACCGCGACCGCATTCGGCAATGTCACGGGTTCCGAAACCTGACCGGGGCCAAGCGCCAGCACCCGTACAACGATCTGCGGTGGCAACTGCGATGTGGGCGTCCAGTCCAGCCGCCCGCCGCGCCCTGCAGAGGGCGAAGCGGAATAGCGCCGGGCCGCAGCGGCAAAGCCATCTTCGGTCGTGATGTCGCGGCGCAGCTGTCGGGCCAGCTCTTGCTGCGCCTCCGGGTCACCTTCGACCGGCAGGATGATTTCGGACAGCAAAAGCTGCATGGCGGTGTTCACGGTGCCACTGACGATGGCGCGGTCGATTTCAGCCTCGCTGACGGTGAAGGTGCCGGCATAACGGCCGCGCACAAGTTCGCGCCACAACAGCCCGTTGCCGACAAAATCGCGGAACGTCTCTTGCCCCACGCCAGCCTGGCCCAGGGCCTCGATGAACTGTTCGGCGGTCAGTTCGGCGCGGGCGGCGAATTCTTCCATCCCGGCGGCCAGTTGGTCGCGGGTCAGCTTCAGCCCGAAGCGTTTGGCCTCTGCAGCGGCAAGCCGGTCTTGCGTCAGGCCCTTGAGCGCCTCGGCCTCCGGGTCGCCGGGCACGCGCAGCAGTTTCAGGAACAGCTTGCGCTGGTCCATTTCATACCGGGTGATCACCGCGTCGTTGATCCGCAACACCACATCAAACGGT
The DNA here is from genome assembly GCA_046292785.1 of Paracoccaceae bacterium. GTDB lineage: Bacteria > Pseudomonadota > Alphaproteobacteria > Rhodobacterales > Rhodobacteraceae > Pseudotabrizicola. The sequence goes on along the minus strand of JBKBQB010000012.1, from coordinate 24,046 downwards.
GATCCGGTCTGCGCGGTCACGGCCTGGGGCAGCACGGCCATCGGGATCGCAAGGGTTGCGGTCAGGGCCATGGCCCGGAGGAGGTGGGAAAATGCTGTCGTCATGCGGTCCGCCGTCACTGCTCTTGTGCCTTTCACGTCCTGCGCCCCTCTGGTCTGCCCATACCCGCCCACAGTCAGCGCCTGCAACTGCGCGAAGGTCCGGCACCTGTTCCGGCACCAAAGCCGACCAGATCGACCGAAAGGCCGAAATCCGTTGTCGGTTTCACACTAGTCGAGGATGTGAACCGACGCGAGAGAGAAAGATCGAGCGAAACGCATTCGTTGCGGAACTGAACCCCCAACCCGGCGCGGTTCGCGCGCTTCGCCTCGATGTCATATCGCGCTTCGGCGCGGGCCGTCCAAACCTCGTTGACCTTGTAGCTGCCATCGAACGCCAGTTCGGCGATGTCGGCCGGGCGATCCTCCATCGGATCGGCGGTCAGAAACACATAGCTTCCCGACAGGCCATAGCGTTCGCCCGCAAGTGCCAGACGTGTTTCGGATTTTGTCAGCTTCAGATCATCATCCATCAGCAGACGCTGCGTGATCCCCATGCCCATCGGCAAGGTCAGCTGCGCCGCGGCCAGCCAATCTGACCGGCGGCCATCCAGACCAGAGGCCACGGTAAACTGGCCCAGATCCTGGGTGCGCAACACCCGACCCACAGCGGTGGACAGGATCCAGCCCGCAGGGTCAACGCGGGTGTAGGACAGGCCCACATTGACCCGCCCGCCCCGTTCGATCGCATCCGATCCCGGATAACGGTTGACCGAAAACAGATTGCCTTCGTCAAACTCGACCAGAACCGAATCTTCGTTGGGCAGGCCTTCGGTGCCTTTGGGGGCCCAGACGAATTGAACCACCGGCTCGATCACATGACCCACGCCGTTGGCCCCGGCCTTGGCCCAAGGCCAGCGCAATTCAACCGCAACGCCGCCATGCAGACGCGAGGGCGTGCCGCCAAAACTGTCGTCCTGCCCGATCTTGTAGGCATCTGCGGTCACTTCGCCCAAGGTGCTGGCCATCATGCCCATCGGCAGTTCCCAGTTCCGCCGCCAGTCCAGCCGCAAGGACGCCCGGCTGACATCGCGGCCAAGTGCCGGCAGGGGCCCTGCCACCCCATCGGGATCGGTCGGATCGCTGGAGCTGCGGTAGTGGCCATGGGTCTGGAACCGCAATCCCGCCTCGCCGCCCAGAAGCCCGCCGGAAAAGCGGCGATGATAGGTGACATCGGTGATGATGGTGGGCAATGTCGTGTTGACCTCACCCGCGCGGATGGAGCGGATGCCGATCAGGCGCCCGGAAATATGCTCGTTGCGCCGCGTGCGGCTAAGCTCGATCCGGCTGGTCAGCCGGTCCGCGGCGGGCAGGCCGTAATCCAGCAGATAGGCCGGGTCGCTGACGATGATGCCGTCAAAGGCAAGGTTGAAACCGCGCGGCAGGGCAAAGGCGCCCTCGGCGGTCAGGTAGTGCCGGGTCTGTCCCGGCACCAGCCTGTCACGCGACAGCGCGCCGTTCAGCTCGATCTCGCCGGTGGCAAAGGCCTGGCGATAGCGCAACTCTGCCGTGCGGCCCGATTTGGTGGACAGATAGGGTGTGACCGTCAGATCGCGGTGCGGGCCAAGTGTCTGGAAATAAGGCAGTTTCACCCCGGTGCCAAGGCCGGATGTGGTGCGCAGCTGGGGCATCATGAAGCCCGACGTCCGCTCCAGCGTCGGGTCAGGCATCCGCAGCCTTGGGAAATACAGGATCGGCAGGCCCGACACGCGGAACTGTGCATGATCGAAATAGATCTGCCGCTCCTCCTGGTCATGGATCACCCTGCGCGCCCGGATTTCCCACAACGGGGCCGCATTGGCACAGATCTTGCACGACGAGGCAACGGCGTTGTCGAGCTGCGTGTAGCGCCCGCCGACCCGCTGGATGTGGTTGGCGGCCAACTGCAATTCACGGTTCAAGACCAAACGGGCGCTGGTCAGCACGCCTTCGGTCAGGTCGGCGGCCAGATCGGCCTGATCCGCCACCAGAATGGTGTTCTGACCATCCACCAGAACAATCGGACCGGAAATCATCAGCCGATCGGCGGCCCGGTCATAAACGATGCGTGCGGCGCGCAGGGTGCGGCCTTGGTAAAACACCTCGACCCCGCCTTCGGCGATCAACTGGCCTGCCGCATCAATGCGGACCGAATTGGCCACCAACGCTGCCATCTCCTGTGCCGAGGTGGTTTTCGCGGGGGCAAGCGCAAGCATCCCCGCGACGGCAAGGGCGGCCAACAAGGGACGCATGGCGCGCAAACGCATCAGCCATCCTCCAGATGCAGCAAGAGGCCAAGGGCAAGGAGGAAGGCGGCAACAGGCGCCGACCATGCCGCAAGGATGATTGGCACTTGTCCATTGTTTCCAAGCACCTGCGCGAAGTTTCGCAGAAAGAATATGAAAAAACCGCCCAGGATTGCCAGCAGCACATAGACTCCGGTCTTGCCAAAGCGCGCATGGCGCATGGTGAACCCGGCGGCAATCAGCACCATGGCGGCAAGGAGCAGCGGTTGGGCCAATTCCATTTGATACCAGACCCGGTGTGCGCGCGCCGAAAAGCCTGCGCGCTCCAGCCCGGCGATATAGGCTGGCAAGCCCCAGAAGGGCACTGCCGACGGTTCGCCAAAGCTGTCGCGGATGCGCGCGGCGGTCAGGTTCGAGGCAAGGGTGGCTTCGGGTGGCAAGATCTCGGCTTCCCGTTCAGGGTTCATCCCTGACATGTCCCAACGCTTGGCCCCCGTCAACGCCCAAGCACCGGGGATCAGCCGTGCGCTTTCCGCCTCGACCCGTTCGGCGGCCAGTCCATCGGCGCCGAACAGAATGAAGGTCACGCCAAAAAGCTCGGTTCCGTCGGTGTTTGCCCGCGTGGCGCGGATCACCGTTTGCCCGGCCTCGGTCCCTTGCCGCAGCCACAGCCCGCTGGAGGACAAAGACAGGGTGCTGAACGCGCCATCGGCCGCCGCAGCCCAAAGCCGGTCGTATTCCTTTTGTGTGGCGGCCACGAGCGGATTGAGCACTGCAATGGTCACGCCGCCGATCATCAGGGCCATCAGCACCGGCGCCACCAGAAACCGCAACGCCGACCGCCCCGCCGCCCGGATCACGACCAGTTCAGATGACCGTGCCAGCGACAAAAACAGCGTGATCGCGGCCAGAATGGTGATGAGCGGCAAGATCCGATACAGGCTGGCGGGCGTGTTCATTGCGGCCAGATGCAAGGCACCCCAAGTGCCTATCCCCCGCCCGGAGAAACGGCGCAGCTGCTCCACCATGTCGATCAGCATCATGATCGCCCAGAAGGTGCCCAGCACCTGTGCATAGGCCCACAGGAACCGCCGTGCGATATAACCCGACAGGATCATGCCATCACCCCCGCCGCTGCGCGCTGTTCCCGGCTGAGCCAGCGGGGACGCTGCGACATCCACAACAGCAAGACCCCGATGCCGATGCCGGCCAGCGGCGCAGCATAGACGGCGGGCCATGCCTGTTCCGACCGGATTGCAAGGCCGGTGCCTTGGGTGTTGATCATCTGCACCACGATCAGAAGCACGACCGCAACACCGATCTGACGCCACAGGCCAAAGCGGCTGAAGGCCCCCAGAAGCAGCGCGCCGAACCCGATCAGCGCCGCAGCGACCGCCAGAAAAGGCTGCGCGATCCGGCTATGGGCTTCTTGCAGCAGATTGGCGCGGGGCGAGCGCAATTCGGCCACGAGGGCCGGATCCGCCCGCAACAATTCAAGTGTCGATGCTTCATCAACTGTGCGCGCGCCCTGCGCGCCCTTGCCCAGCACCGAACCCAGATCATAGGTCACATCCGCAAAGCGCGTGACCGACAGGCGTCGCGTCGCGTGGTCCAGTTCTTGCGTCATGCCATCAAACATCAGCAATTTTGGTCCTTGATCCCCGCGCGCAAGCACTGCACGGCGGGCGGTATAGGTGGTGGTCTTGCCCGCGCTGCGGTCATCCGACAGGAATACATCGCGCAATTCGCCGGTCTGGGTGATCTCGCGGATATAGAGGGTCATTCCGTCGGCGGGGTGCATGAACTGGCCATCGCGCAGGAAGCGGGCGGTGACATTATCGGCAATCTCGGCGCTGCGTTCGGTCAGGGCGGCGCGGCTGGCGGGCACCAGCACATGGGTCAGCGCCGACATCATCAGCATCACGATCAGACCGAATACGATCACCGGACGCGCCAGCCGGAACGACGAAAACCCGGTCGCCTGCATCACCACCAGCTCAGAGTCGCTCATCAGCCGGTTCGCGATGTAGACAGCGGCCGCAAAGGTGGAAATCGGCAGCACAAGTCGGATCACGTTGGGCAGGGTCAGAAGTGAGAATTCAACAAACACCAGCGCCGATTGCCCGTCGCCGATCAGCTGGTCAAACAGCCCCACGGCCCGGTTGACCCAATAGACCGAGACCAGCAACAAAGAGAAGAACCCAAACAGCGCAAGAAGTTGCGACAGCAGGTATCTGTCGAATCTTGGCACGGCTGCTGGCACTCCCTTGATCGCAATGGCGATAAACTAGGCCAAATGCGCGCGGTTGGAAACTGGTATCTGGTCATTGCGGCAGGCGCGGGCTAGCCTTTGCCAGCCGGGGGGCGCAGCGCCGCCCAAGCAGCCAAGAGGACCAAAATGACCCAACCCGTGCCGATCCAGTTCCGCGACAGCGATGCCGAAACGCTTGCCACCCATCCGGGCCGGATCGCGGTCTTGGCCGAGCCGGGGGCCAGCCTGTCGCCATTGGCGCGAAAGCTGGACAAGCTGACGCGCGGGGCAGTGGCGCGCGCGGTGGCCTCGGATGCGTACGCAGCCCTGAAGCCCGGCGAGTCGCTGGATCTGGGCTTTCCGGCCGGGTTGGCGGCAGATACGGTGCAGATCCTGCGCCTGCCGCGCAAGGCGACGCAGGATCAGGCGCGCAAGGCCGGGGCTTGCGTGGGGCGTGGTTTGTCGCCGTTGGCCACACTGGTGCTGGCGGAAAACCATCCGCTGGCCGCCGACATCGCCTTTGGTCTGGCGATGCGCGCCTATGATTTCACCCCGCACAAGACCGCGCCGCCAAAAGCGGTGGGCCCGGTGACAGTGATGGTCGCAGAGCCCGAAAAAGTGGCGGTGACAGCCAATGCCGGGGCGGCGGTGACCGAAGGCGTGTTTTTTGCCCGCGATCTGGTGAACGAGCCTGCCAACGTGCTGACCACCGACGATTTCGCTGCCCGCCTTGCCGCCATGCACGAACTGGGGCTGGAGGTCGAGATCCTGGAAGAGGACGATCTGCGCAAGCTGGGCATGGCCGCGCTTCTGGGCGTTGGCATGGGGTCGGAAATGCCGTCCAAGCTCGTGGTCATGCAATGGAACGGCGGGCCGAAGGGTGAAGCGCCATTCGCGCTGGTGGGCAAGGGAGTGGTGTTCGACACCGGCGGTATCTCGATCAAGCCTGCGGGGGGCATGGAAGAGATGACGATGGATATGGGCGGTGCCGCTGTGGTGGCAGGCGTCATGCGCACACTGGCGCTGCGCAAGGCCAAGGCGAATGTCGTGGGCCTTGTCGGTTTGGTCGAGAACATGCCCGACGGGCGGGCGCAGCGGCCGGGCGATGTCGTTCGCTCGATGAAGGGGGACACGATCGAGGTGATCAACACCGATGCCGAGGGGCGCTTGGTGCTGGCCGATGTGCTGTGGTATGCGCAGGAACGGTTCAAGCCGTCCGGCATGATCGACCTGGCCACGCTGACGGGGGCGGTCATCGTGGCGCTGGGGCATGAAAACACCGGGGTGTTCTCGAATGACGATGCATTGTGTGATGCGTTCCTGCGGGCGGCAAAAGCCGAAGGCGAAGGCGCTTGGCGTCTGCCGATGGGGCCTGCCTATGACGCGCGGCTGAAATCGCGCATTGCCGACATGATGAATGTGGGCGGGCGCGAGGGGGGGGCAACCATTGCCGCGCAATTCCTGGCGCGCTTTGTCAAACCCGATGTGCCGTGGTGCCATCTGGACATTGCGGGCACCGCGCTGCTGAAAGCCGACAGCGCGCTTGCCCCGAAGGGCGCCACAGGGTGGGGTGTGATGGCGCTTGACCGGCTGATCCGCGACCGTCTGGAGGGGAAATAGACCAAGGTGGGCATCGTGCTGTTCTACCATCTGACCCGGTCTTCGGCAGAGCAAACCGCGCGGGTGTTGATTGCCCGCGCCCGTCAGCAGGGGTGGCGGCTTATGATCCGGGGCACCCAAATGGCTGAACTGAACCGTCTTGACGCGCGGCTCTGGACCACGCCGGAAGACGGCTTTCTGCCCCATGGACTGGCAGGTGGCCCGCACGATTGCCGCCAACCCGTTCTGCTGGGCACCGGCCCCGCAACCAATGATGCCCGTGGGATCATCCTGATCGACGGCGCCGAAACCGATCCGGCAGAAGTGCAGGCCCTGGAACGGGTCTGGATCCTGTTCGACGCCGACGCCCCTGAGCGTCTGAGTCACGCCCGCGGGCAGTGGAAGCGGCTGACCGATGCGGGCGTGGCCGCGCAATACTGGTCAGAAGAGACCGGAAAATGGGTGAAGAAGGCCGAAAAGGGCTGACCTGCCCTCGGGGCGCTTTGGGCTGATGGTGCCTGCCTCCGGTGGCAGTGCGCCGGTTCCGAAGCACGCCGGTGGGGGGTGTCAGCGCCGCAAGATCATCTCGCCCCCCGTGATTTCGATGCTGTAGCGCCCCAAGTAGGACATGCCCAGCAGCGAGGTGTCAAGATCGCCCTCATTGACGACAGCCACCACGCGGGCATCGCGGTGCGGGCCCAATTCCACATCGGGCAGGGTGACACGGGCGGTGCGCACGATGCCGTTGGCGGTGCGGGCTTCGCCGATGAAGGCCAGGGCGGACGGGTCGATGCCAAGCCGCCGGGCGTCTGAAAGGCTCAGCACCACCTGAGACGCGCCGGTATCGACCATGAAGGGCAGCGGCGTGCCGTTGACCGACAGGGTCAGGTAATAGTGGCCATCTGGCGCGCGGGGCAGGCGGATCTCGCCGCCCTCGACCACCGCCTGACGCGGCACAAGATTGGGGCGCAGGTCGTGCCACAACCCGTAGCCCGCCACCAGGCCGACCACGATCAGCCCCCAGGCGGCGGCGGTGCGCAGCGCCTGCCCCATACGACCACGGAATTCCACGATGATATACCCGCCGACCGCCGTCAGCAGCAGACCCAGATAGGCCAGTCGTGCGATCATGTCGCCGTCCATGCGGGGCTCCCTTTCGTTGTTGTCAAGCTAGGGGTGCGGCGCGCGCAGCGCAACGGGGCGGCGGTCAGATCAGCCCGGTCTGGCGGATACCGTCGATCACGAATTGCACCGACAGCGCCGCCAGCAACATGCCCAGGAGCCGCGTGATGACAATGGTGCCGGTGCGGCCCAGCATCCGCTCCAGCGGTGGCGAGGCCAGCAGGAACAGGAAGGTGACAATGATCATCCCCCATGTCAGCCCCAGCACCGCAAAGGTTGCGGTCCAGTCGCCACCGCCCTGACCGATCAGCAGGATGATCGAGGCGATCGCGCCGGGCCCCGCAATCAGCGGCGTTGCGAGTGGAAACACCGACGGATCGTGATCATCGTCCACGGTCTGACCTTCGCGCCGGACGGTGCGGCGTTCGAACAGCATATCGAGTGCGGTCAGGAACAGCAGCAGACCGCCCGCGATGCGAAACGCCGACATCGAGATGCCGATGAAGCCCAAAATCGCCTCGCCCGCCAGCCCGAACAGGGTCAAAAGGACTGCCGCGATCAGGCAAGCGCGCTGCGCCATGGCGCGGCGCTGCGCCGCGTTCATGCCGCGTGTCAGCGCGATGAACAGCGGCACCAGACCCGGCGGGTCGATCACCACGAACAATGTGGCAAAGGCGGTGATAAGAAAGGCGGTTTCCATCATTCCACCCTATCCGCGCGCGCGATGGCTGCCTAGCGGTGACGGGATTTTTCGCAGAAAAATCGTGCCGGGATTGAACCTATCCCGCGTCTTCCAGCTTTTCCTGCGCGCTCAGCCACATCGCCTCGGCCCGGTCAAGGCCGTCCATCACCTCGGCGTATTTCTTGTTCCAGGTTTCCAGTTCGCCAATACGCGCCGCTTCATACAGCTCCGGGTCGGCCAGCTTTTTCGCCAGCTTGTCGCGCATATCGTTCAGTTTTACCAGGCGCTCCTCGCATTTGCGCACCTCGGCGCGCAGGGCCAGCACCTCGTCGCGGCTGGCTTTCTTTGGCTTTTCCACCGGCTTTGGTGCAGGCTTTTCGCTCTCGTCCCCGGCCAGCAGCATCTTGCGATAGGCTTCCAGATCCTCGGTATAGGGCGACACGGCGCCGCCCTTGACCAACCACAGCCGGTCGGCCACGAGAGACAGAAGGTGCATGTCGTGGCTGACAAGGATCACGGCGCCGGAATATTCGGTCAACGCCTCGACAAGGGCTTCGCGCGATTCGATATCCAGGTGGTTGGTCGGTTCGTCCAGGATCAGCAGATGCGGCGCGTCGATGGTGGCCAGCAGAAGCGACAGCCGCGATTTCTGCCCCCCTGACAGCCGGCCCACCACCGTTTCGGCCTGATCCGCCATCAGGCCAAAGCCCGCCAGCCGTGCGCGCAGGCGCGGTTGACCCTCGGCCGGGCGCAGGCGTTGCAGGTGTTGCAGGGGGGTCTCGTCGATATAGAGCTCATCCACCTGATGCTGGGCGAAATAGCCGATGCGCAGTTTGGATGATCGGATGATCTGGCCCGCCATCGCCTCCAGCTTGCCCGCCAGCAGTTTCGACAGCGTCGATTTGCCTTCGCCGTTGCGGCCCAGAAGGGCGATGCGGTCGTCCTGGTCGATGCGCAACGACAGGTTTTTCAGGATCGCCGGGCCGCCATAGCCCACGGCGGCACCTTCCATGTTGATGATGGGGGGCGACAGTTCTTCGGGCACCGGGAAGGTGAACACCACCTTTTTCGCATCTTCGGGCGCGGTGATCGAGGTCATCTTTTCCAGCATCTTCACGCGGCTTTGGGCCTGTGCCGCCTTGTTGGCCTGCGCGCGGAAACGGTCGACAAAGGATTGCAGATGGGCGCGGCGGGCCTCTACCTTTTTGGCCTCGGCCTGCAACAGGGCGCGGCGTTCGGCCACCTGGCGGGCGAACTGGTCATAAGGGCCGGACCAATAGGTAAGCTTTTTCTCGTCCAGATGCAGGATGCCGGTGACCGAACGGTTCAACAGGCCCCGGTCGTGGCTGATGATCAGCACGGTGTGCGGATATTTGGTCAGATAGCTTTCCAGCCACAGCGCGCCTTCGAGATCCAGATAGTTGGTCGGTTCGTCCAGTAGAAGATAGTCGGGCTGCGCGAACAGCACGCCCGCCAGCGCCACCCGCATCCGCCAGCCGCCCGAGAAATCCGAACAGGGGCGTTTTTGCGCCTCGGCGTCGAACCCCAGACCCTTGAGGATGGAGGCCGCGCGCCCCTCGGCCGACCAGGCGTCTATGTCGGACAGGCGGGCCTGCACTTCGGCGATGCGGTTGGGGTCTTTCGCGGTGTCGGCTTCCGCCAGCAGGCTGGTGCGTTCTTCATCCGCCTGCAACACCGTATCCAGAAGCGAGGTCGAGGACGATGGCACCTCTTGCGCGACCCCGCCGATGCGGGCGCGGTTGGGCAGGGTGATGGTGCCCCCCTCCAGCGCCAGCTCGCCCCGGATCAGGCGAAAGAGCGTGGTCTTGCCCGCGCCGTTGCGCCCCACAAGTCCAACCTTGTGACCCGTGGGAATGGTGGCCGATGCCCCCTCGAACAAGGGGCGACCTTCGACGTTATAGGTGATGTCTTCAATGCGTAACATGGCAGGGGGAGTGCCCCAGCGCCACCGGAAGGTCAAGCGCTGGTGAGCAGGCAGGTCAGGCTTATCGGCAGCTCAGAGCGTAACGCGGCGTTTGAACCAGGTATAGGCTGTCACGGCGGCCATGCCGGATGCGGCGGCGGCGGCGAGCAGGGCAACCACTACGTTGGTTTCCGCATTGGCCGCGATCACCCCGATCAGCGCCCAGACCACGGTGACGCCATAAAACGGCATGTAGGGGCGCAGCCATTGCACCAGGACCGCCACGCCAAACACGATCACGATCATGACCAAGGCACTTTCGGTATCGGTCAGCACGCCATAGCCCGCCAAAAGCACACCGACCGACACAGCCGACGCGGCAGACAGCCAGCCCGCATAGATGGCAAGCGGCGCAGACAGCATCCAGCGGTCGTAGAATTCGTCGGCCTGAAAGAACGCGACCAGAGCGGTGATCACCATGAACAGGATGCCAACCGTGGCCAGCACCGGATAGGCCCCGGCAATCGCCAACCAGACCGTGCCCATGGCAAGCGAGGCGATCAGCGGCAGGCGGACCAGATCCCAATCCACGCTGTGCGCGCGCTTCCAGTAGCCATAGGCGGCATGGAGGATCAGCCAGACATAGATCACCGACCAGATCGAAAAGGCATAGCCTGCAGGCTGGATTGCGGGGCGCACGATCTGCACCGGGAGATCGCCGGGGTCATAGCCGGTGAAAGGGGGCGTGATGAACGGGGCCACGGCAAAGGTAAGCGTGACGAGGATCAGGAAAATCGCGCGGAGGGTCATGATTGGCCTTGCAAGAGTATCTTGGGCAAAAGTGTCTTGGAACAAACACCGCCCGCGCGATTTGGTTTCATACCAGCGCGCCGCTGGCGTCAATTTTTGTGCGCCCGCCCAGATAGGGGTGCAAAACCGCAGGCAGATCGACCGAGCCATCGGCCTGTTGCCCGTTTTCCAACACCGCAATCAGGCAGCGGCCCACCGCAAGGCCCGATCCGTTGAGCGTGGCCACATAATCGGGCTTGCCACCCGGCGCGCGGTAGCGGGCGTTCATCCGCCGCGCCTGAAACTGGCCGCAGGTGGAAACCGAACTGATCTCACGATACTGGTTCTGGCCGGGCAGCCACGCCTCCAGATCGAATGTCCGCTGCGCGCCAAAGCCCATGTCGCCGGTGCACAGCACAATGGTGCGGTAGGGGATTTCCAGCTTTTCGAGGATGGCCTCGGCGCACCGGCGCATCCGCTCCTGTTCGTCCAGATGCGTCTCTGGCGTGCAGATCGTCACCATCTCCACCTTTTCGAACTGGTGCTGGCGCAGCATGCCGCTGGTATCCTTGCCCGCCGACCCGGCTTCGGAGCGGAAGCAGTTGGTGTGCGCGGTCATGCGCAGGGGCAGGGTGGCCTCGTCCAGAATATCGCCCGCGACCGTGTTGGTCAGCGTCACCTCGGACGTGGGGATCAGCCACCAGCCGTTGGTGGTCTGGTAGCTGTCTTCGGCGAATTTCGGCAACTGGTTGGTGCCATACATCGCGTCGTCCTTGACCAGAACCGGCGTCCACATTTCCTGCAACCCATGCTCCTCGACATGGGTATCCAGCATGAACTGCCCCAGCGCGCGATGAACGCGGGTCACGGCCCCGCGCAGCACCACGAAACGGCTGCCCGAGAGTTTGGCGGCGGTCTCAAAGTCCATGCCGGGTTTGGCGGCCGGAATGTCGAAATGCTCCAGCGGCGGGAAGTCAAACGTGCGCGGGGTGCCCCAGCGGTGGATTTCGACGTTGTCGGCTTCGTCCTTGCCATCCGGCACCTCGGGCAGGGGCAGGTTGGGGATGCCCATCAACAGATCGCGCAGGGCCACGTCCTGTTCGCCCGCCTCGGAAGTCAGCCGGGCAATGTCGGCCTTGGTCTGCGCCACCAGCGCGCGAAGGCGCTCAAACTCGGCGTCATCACCGCGGGCCTTTGCTGCGCCCACCTCTTTGCTGGCGCGGTTTTGCTCGGCCTGCGCCGTTTCAGCCGCCACGATCTTGGCGCGGCGGTCGCTGTCGAGCGCCAGAATCTCGGACGACATCGCGGACAGGCCCCGGCGCGCCAATGCGGCGTCGAAAGCGGCGGGGTTTTCGCGGATGGCTTTGATGTCGTGCATGATCGGCCTCGTTTGGTTGTCGCCCCGGCTTATGCCCCAAATGCCCGCGCGGGAAAAGGTGCTGCGAAAACGTGACCAAAAGCCCTGTTATTCCGCGCAATCCCCGCATATATGGCAGGCCAAGGGCCGCTGACAGGCCCGGCTTGCAGCCGTAAAGCCCCACAGATAGGGTGCGCGGCGATGAAATCCGGGGACTTCCCCGCCCGACAGTGATGAGGATGCCGATGTTCGCAACCCCCGCCTTTGCTCAAGCCGCCGGTGGCGGAATGGGTGCATTCACCAGTTTCGTGCCGCTGATCCTGATTTTCGGGATCATGTATTTCCTGTTGATCCGCCCGCAGCAGAAAAAGCTCAAAGAGCACAAGGCGCTGGTCGAGGCGCTGCGCCGGGGCGATCAGGTGCTGACCCAGGGCGGCATCGTCGGCAAGGTCACCCATGTGAATGAGGATGGCACGATCATTGTCGAGATTGCCGACAATGTGAAGGTCAAGGTCGTGAAAGCCACGATCGTTTCGGTCATGAACAAGACCGAACCAGCCGCCGCCTGAAGGGGAAGCCAGCGATGAACTCGATGCCGCTGTGGAAGCGTGTGATCATCCTTGTGGTTTGTGCATGGGGTATCGTCGCGGCTGCGCCCAACCTGAATTACACCAACATCGAACGGCACAACGATGCCCTTGCCGCTGTGGAAGCGGCAGGCGGCACCGCCACGCCGGAACAGGCCGCCGATCTGGCGCTGTGGCCCAACTGGCTGCCGTCATCGCTAGTCAACCTTGGCCTTGATTTGCGCGGCGGGGCGCATCTGCTGGCCGAGGTCAAGGTCGAGGATGTGTACAAGGCGCGGATGGATGCGCTGTGGCCCGATGTGCGCGACGCGCTGCGCGACCTGCGCGACACGGTCGGCAACGTGCGCCGCCAGCCCAGCCCGGACGGCACCTTGCGCGTGGCGATTTCCGAAGCCGCAGGCATGGCTGCGGCACTGGAGGCGGTGCGCAATCTGGCCACGCCGGTCGTCAGCCTGACCGGGATCGGCCAGAATGACATTGATGTCAGCGCCCAGGGCCTTGATATCATCGTGCAATTGTCGCAGGCCGAACGCGCCGCCACCGATGACCGGACCATCCAGCAAAGCCTTGAAATCGTGCGCCGCCGCGTGGACGAGGTGGGCACGCGGGAGCCCACCATCCAGCGGCAGGGGGCCGACCGGATCCTGATCCAGGTGCCCGGCATCGGATCAGCGGCGGAGCTAAAGGCGCTGATCGGCACCACGGCCAAGCTGACCTTCAACCCGGTGATCGGGCGCACCACCGATGCAGGGGCCAGCCCCGGCCCGCGCAACCTGCTGCTGCCCTCGATGGACGAGGCGGGCACCTATTACATCGTGGAAGAAACCCCGGTGGTGACCGGCGAAGAACTGGTGGATGCGCAGCCCGCGTTTGACCAGAACAGCCGCCCCGCCGTTAACTTCCGCTTCAACCCACAGGGCGCGCGCAAGTTTGGCGACTACACAGCCGCCAATATCGGCGCGCCTTTTGCCATCGTGCTCGATTCCGAGGTGATCTCGGCCCCGGTGATCCAAAGCCATATTCCGGGCGGGTCGGGGATCATCACCGGCTCGTTCACGGTGGAGCAATCGACCGAACTGGCCGTCCTGTTGCGCGCGGGCGCCCTGCCTGCCGAACTGACCTTCCTTGAAGAACGCACCATCGGCCCCGAACTGGGGCAGGACAGCATCGACGCGGGCAAGACGGCGGCGCTGATCGCCATGGGGGCGGTCGTGTTCTTCATGATCGCCAGCTATGGCTTGTTCGGCACCTATGCCACCATCGCGCTTGGCATCAACGTGGCGCTGCTCTTTGGCGCGCTGTCCACCATCGGCGGCACGCTGACCCTGCCGGGGATCGCGGGCATCGTGCTGACCATCGGCATGGCGGTGGATGCCAACGTGCTGGTGTTCGAGCGGATCCGCGAGGAATTGCGCAACGCCAAAATGCCCGGCCGGGCCATCCAGCTTGGCTATGAAAAGGCGCTGTCGGCCATCGTGGACGCCAACATCACCACCTTCATCACCGCCACCGTGCTGTTTGCGGTCGGCTCAGGCCCGGTGCGCGGCTTTGCGATCACGCTGGGCATCGGGATCATCACCTCGGTCTTCACCGCGCTGTTCGTCACACGCGTTCTGGTCGAGATCTGGGTCGGCTGGCGCCGCCCCAAGACCATCATCGTGTAAGGAAAGACACCAATGGCTTTTCGTCTGCGGCTTGCGCCCGAACACACCACCATCAACTTCTTTGCCTATCAATGGGCGATGCTGGTGGCATCTGCCGTGATGATCGTGGCCTCGATCGCGCTTTGGGCGGTGATGGGGCTGAACTTCGGCATCGATTTTCAAGGCGGCACCACGATCCGCACCGAAAGCAATCAGCCGGTGGATGTTGCGGCTTACCGGCAGGCGATGACCGGGCTGGACTTGGGCGATGTGGCGATCACCGAGGTGTTCGACCCCACGTTCGACGCCGATCAGTTCGTGGCCCAGGTCCGCATCGCGGCCCAGGACGGGTCCGAGGCCGTGACGCCCGAAACCATTCTTGCCGTGGAGGAGGCGCTGAAAACCGTTGATCCGTCGATCACCTTCCCATCGGTGGAATCGGTGGGCCCCAAGGTTTCTGGTGAACTGATCTGGAGTGCCATTCTGGCGGTGATCGGCGCGTCGGCGGCGATCCTGATCTACATCTGGCTGCGGTTCGAATGGCAATATGCGGTGGGGGCGGTGGCGGCGCTGGTGCATGACATCCTCATCACGATCGGGGTGTTTGCGCTGTTCCAGATAAAGTTTGATCTGGCCATCGTGGCGGCGCTGCTGACCATCCTTGGCTATTCGATCAACGACACCGTGGTGATCTTTGACCGTCTGCGCGAGAACCTGATCAAATACAAGACCATGCCGCTGCGCGAGGTGATGAACCTGTCTGCCAACGAAACGCTGAGCCGCACGCTTATGACCACCGGCACCACGCTGATCGCGCTGATCGCCATGCTGATCTTTGGCGGCGACGTGATCCGGGGATTTGTGTTTGCCATCACCTTCGGCATCGTGATCGGCACCTATTCCTCGGTCTATGTTGCCAAGAACCTGGTGTTGATGATCGGGCTTGACCGCACGGACAAGCCGAAGAAGGGCACCCCCGACGAATACGCCAATATCGACGCGTGACGCCATGCGCCTGACCGAAATCAGCTACGGCACCGCAAAAGCCATCGACGGGTATGGCCCCGGTTTTTTCCGTGTGGATGGCCATGTGTTGCGCGGCGCCTGCCTGATCACACCATGGGATGCGGGGTTTTGGGGCGGGTTTGACGACACCGAAACCCCACTTTCCCTTGCCGGGCGCATAGACGTGTTGTTCGTCGGCACCGGCGCGGAAATCGCCCATCCGCCCGCTGCGTTCCGCACCTTGCTGGAAGCCTCGGGCATCGGGGTCGAGGTGATGAACTCCCCCGCCGCGTGCCGCACCTACAATGTGCTGCTGTCCGAAGGCCGCCGGATCGCCGCCGCCCTGCTGCCGGTCCACGCCGTAAAGGGCTGAACCACGGTTGCATGTCTGGTTTCAAAAAATCCGCGTGCGGTCTCTGGCCTAGTCGGCGGCAATCGTGATCACAGGCTCCATCGCCGTGAACTGCTCTGCCGACAGATGGCACTTGATCTGATGCCCTCCGTCAAGCACCTGCACGGGCGGCAGCTCCGTTTCGCACAAGTTGCCCGGCACCTGGGTCTTCCAGCGGCAACGGGTCTGGAACGGGCAGCCGGGCGGCGGGTCCATGGCGGACGGAATATCACCTTCCAGCACGATCCGGCGTTTTTTCACCCGCGTGTCGGCAATCGGCACGGCTGAAAGCAGCGCCTCGGTATAGGGGTGGTAGGGCGGGGCAAAGACCTGATCGGTGGTGCCAAGCTCCACCACATGGCCCAGATACATCACCATCACCCGGTCGCTGAGATAGCGCACGATGCTCAGATCATGGCTGATGAACAAAAGCGTGGTGTGGTTTTCGCGCTGGATGTCCATCAGCAGATCGGTCACCGCCGCCTGCACCGACACATCAAGCGCCGAGACCGGCTCATCGGCCACCACCACCTTGGCGCCCCCGGCGAATGCCCGCGCGATGCCGACGCGCTGCTTTTGCCCGCCCGACAGCTGGCGCGGCATCCGGTCGGCAAATTCGCGCGGCAGCTTGACCATGTCGAGCAGCACCAGCATCCGCTCTGCCCGGTCGGCGTCATCCTTGCCCTTCTGGAAAATCTCCAGCGCGCGGATGATCTGGCGGCCCACGGTCATGCTGGGGTTCAGCGTGTCGAACGGGTTCTGGAACACCATTTGCAGCTTTGACACCGTATCGGTGTTGCGCTGCTCGATGGGCGTGTCCTGCACGTTTTCGTCAAACAGCATGATCGAACCGCTGGTCGCCGTTTCCAACCCCATCAGCACCTTGGCAAAGGTGGATTTGCCGCAGCCCGACTCCCCCACGATGGCAAGGGTTTCATTCTCATGCGCCTCGAAGCTCAGCGATTCATTGGCCTTGACCACCTTTTCCGCACCGCCGCCAAAGGCCCCGGCGCTGACTTCGTAGTATTTCTTCAGATCTTCCAGCTTCAGCACCAGACGCCCCGGCGGCAGCTTTTCGGTGACCTTGCCGACCTTGGCGGGCGCGTCCCAATCGATCTCTTGCCAGCGCAGGCAGCGGGTTTCGTGGCGGTCGTGGCCGGGCACGTCTGCCATCGGGATCTCGCCCGCGTCGCACAGACCCTGACGGAAGTAATCGCACCGCGGGCCGAAGTTGCAGCCCGGTGGCCGTTCGTGGGGCAGGGGAAAGTTGCCGGGAATGGCGATCAGCGGGCTGGAGTTCTTGTCAGCGCCCGGCAGCGGAATGGAGCGGAACAGCGCCTGCGTATAGGGGTGGCGCATCTTGTCGAAGACTTCGATGACATTGCCCGCCTCCACCGCCTCGCCGGAATACATCACGCACAGCCGGTCGCAGACATCAAGGATCAGGCCAAGGTTGTGGCTGATGAACAGCATCGACGTGCCGTATTTGGTGCCCAGATCCTTGACCAGATCGACGATCCCCGCTTCCACCGTCACGTCAAGCGCGGTGGTGGGTTCATCGAGGATCAGGAGCGCGGGTTTCGCCATCAGCGCCATGGCGATCACGATGCGCTGCTGCTGGCCACCCGAAAGCTGGTGCGGATAGGCGCGCAGGATCCGGTCGGGATCGGGCAGGCGGACGTCGGCGATGATCTGGCGGGCGAGTTTGAGCGCATCGCTGCGGTTCATCCCCTGATGGATCATCGGCACCTCGGCCAACTGGTCGCCCACGCGCATGGCGGGGTTCAGGCTGGCCATGGGTTCTTGATAGATCATCGCGATTTCCGAGCCGCGGATCTTGCGCAGGCCGTCATCATCCATATGGGTCAGGTCGCGGCCCTTGAACTTGATCGACCCCGCCACGATGCGGCCGTTCTTGCCAAGATCGCGCATCACCGCGAGGGCGACGGTGGATTTGCCACACCCCGATTCGCCCACCAGCCCCATCGCCTCGCCCGCCATGACGGTGCAGGAAAAATCCATCACCGCCGGAATTTCCCGCAGCCGGGTGAAGAACGAGATCGAGAGATTTTCGATTTCGAGGATGGGTTTTGAGGGATCCCAGTCGGTCATATGGCGGTTCCTTCGGGAGGGTGCGGGACCGGGGGCCAGCCCCCGGACCCCCGGGATATTTATGAACAGATGAAAACGGGGGCGCGCATCAGTCGCGCATGCTTTCTTCGCGCAAGCCGTCGGCGAGCAGGTTGAGGCCGAGCACAAGGCTCATCAGGGCCAGCGCGGGGACGACGGCGGGGTGGGGGTAGATCGACAAGAGGCGGCGGCCATCGTCGATGGTGCTGCCCCAGTCCGGGGATTCCGGGCTGACGCCCAGGCCGAAGAAGCCAAGCGTGCCCAAGAGGATGGTGGTGTAGCCGATGCGCAGGCAGAAATCGACGATCAGTGGCCCGCGCGCATTGGGCAGGATTTCCCACAGCATGATATACCACGCACTTTCGCCACGCGTCTGGCCAGCGGCGACGTAATCGCGGGATTTCAGATCCATCACGATGCCGCGCACGATGCGGAACACGGTGGGGGCGTTGACGAAAACCACCGAGACAAAGACGTTGAGCAGGTTCGGGTCCATCGCCCAGATGCCGGTGGGGTCGGCGTTGAAGGCCAGCCCCGAATAGGCCCAGAGACCGACGATCAGGGCGGCGCCGACATAAAGGTTGCGCTTGGCGGGGGTGGTGAAAAAGCGGCTGTTCAGCAGCACCGAGACGAAGATCACCGGAAACAGGAACAACACCGCGGCCAGCACGATCGGCACGCCGGTGGAGCGGATTTCGGGAGTGACCAGCAGGTAGAACAGCAAGATCACCGGGAAGGCCAGCACCAGATTGGCAATGAAGCTGAGGCCGGTATCCAGCTTGCCACCGAAATAGCCAGCGGGCAGACCAAGGGTGATGCCGACCATGAAGGCGATGACGGTGGCGGCAGGCGCGATGGTCAGCACGCGGCGCGCGCCCATCACCACGCGGCTGAACACATCGCGCGCGATGTGGTCACCGCCCAGCAGATACCATTGGTCGGAGCCGGGCACCGGGGTGCCGGGCAGCACATTCTTCATCTGCGAGATCTGGCCCAGCGGATCGAAGGTGATGATCATGTCGGCAAAGATCGCCGTGAACACCCAGAACATCACGATGACAAAGCCGGTGGCGCCAACGCGGGAATCAAACAGCTTGCCATACAGGCCAAGGCGGCGGCGGAACTGCAATGACAGGGCGACGGTGACGATCAGCGCCGCCCAGACAGGCCAGAACCGGAGGGCCATATGGGCAAAGATCATGGGCCAGGAGAGGGATTCCATATGCGTCTTTCCTCAGCTGAGCCGGATGCGGGGGTTCAGGAACACGTAGCCGATATCGGAGATCAGTTGCGTGACCAGCACGACAAAGACGGCAACCACCGAACAGGCCAGCAGCAGCTGGATGTCGTTGTTGCCGGCGGCTTGCACCAGTGTCCAGCCAAAGCCTTTGTAGTTGAACAGGGTTTCGACGATCACGACGCCGTTCAACAGCCAAGGGAATTGCAGCATGATCACGGTGAACGGCGCAATCAGCGCGTTGCGCAGCGCGTGTTTGAGGATCACCTGACGAAAGGCCACACCCTTGAGCCGCGCGGTGCGGATGTATTGCTGCGTCATCACCTCGGTCATGCTGGCCCGTGTCATCCGGGCGATATAGCCGATGCCATACAGCGCGATGGTCATCACGGGCAGGGCGAAGTTCCAGAAGGTGATCTTGTCGATCGCGCTGGTGGCGGTGCCGAAAAACAACGTGCGCCCGCTGATCCAGCCCCATTCGGCCAGAATGGGCGAGATTCCGGTGGTGGCAGAGGCGAAGATCACCACCAAAATGACGCCGGACACATATTCCGGTGTCGCGGTGGTGGCGATGGCAAAGGTGGACAGCACCCGGTCGGTGCGGCTGCCTTCGCGCATACCGGACATGACCCCGATGATCAGCGACACCGGCACCATCACCAGCATGACCCACATCATCAGCCAGCCGGTCGCCGCCAGCTTGTCAGCGATGGTCTTGGCCACAGGTTCGCGGAACACGGTCGAGGTGCCCCAGTCGCCCTGCAGAATTCCGCAAAACCGCGGGGCAGTGTCTTGCGTCAACCCGTCCTTGATGCAGCGCCCGCGCGTGACCCCCCGCGCGTCGGTGCGGACCCAACCGGGCACCACGCCAAGCCACTGGCCATAGCGCGTGACCATCAGCCCACCATGGCCGTTGTTTTCGATCCAAGACTCCACTGCCTCATCCGTCATGCGGACCGACCCTTCGGTGCGGGCCAGCTTTTCGAGGTTGGGGGCAAGATTGGTCAGGCAGAACACGACGAAACTGAGCGTCAGGGCGGTCAGGATCATCACGCCAACCCGGCGCAGTAGAAACGGCAGCATGGCTTTATCCTTCCCTTGCGGCGATTGGCAAAGGGTGGGGGCGGGGATGGCAGATCAGGGGAAGAGGGGACTGCGACACGTGTGCCGCAGTCCCGCAATACAGGATCAGGAAAGCGACCACTTGTAATGGTGGTGCTCGAACGACGGGTGCATGTCGATGTTCACCCCGTCGCGCGCATGGCGGTAGAGCGAGCGCCAGAACGACTGGATGATATAGCCTTCGTCCTGCAGGATGGTTTCCAGCGTCACCATCACCTCGCGCCGTGCGTCTGCGTCGGCCAGCGACAGGGCCTTGGTCATGGCCGCGTCAAAGTCGGGGTTGGCCATGCCGGTTTCGTTCCACGAACCTGTCGAGGTATAGGCCAGCGACATGTTCTGCACCGCCAGCGGGCGGTGGTTCCAAGTGGTGGAGGAGAACGGGTATTTCTGCCAGTCGTTCCAGAAGGTGGACCCCGGCATCACCGTGCGCTTGATAGTCGCGCCCGCGTCGCGCAATTGCGCCGCGACCGCATCGGTGGAGGCGGCCTCCCAGCCATCATCAAGCGAAATCAGCTCGAATTCGGTATCAAGCATGCCCGCGGCCTCCAGCGCGGGTTTCAGACCGGCCGGATCGATGACTTGTTTCGGGATTTCCGCATATTCCGGGTGAACCGGGCAGGCGTGGTGGTTTTCCGCAATGGTGCCAAGGCCGTTATAGCCCAGTTCCAGAACGACCGCCGGATCAACGGCCTTCTGCATCGCCTGACGTACCGACTTGTCTTTATACAGATCGCCATTGGCTGAATTCATCCGCATCACGATGGTGGAGGCAGTCACGGCTTCCAGCTTGTTCCAACCCAGGCCGTCCAGCACATCGATGAATTCGCCGGTGGATTCGTAATTGCAGTCGATCTCGTCCGATCCGGCAAGTGCCACCATGGCGGCAGGATCGGTGCCGAAGTCGATATAGTGGATTTCGTCCAGCGGCACAGTGCCGCCCCACCACGTGTGGTTTTCGTTCCGGACCAGAATGGCGCGTTGGCCCACACCGACTTCGCGCGGCAGATAGGGGCCGGTGCCGACCGGATTGGCCGAAGGGTCAGAGCCATCGACGTAAGATGAGTGGACAACGGCGGCGGGGTAATCGGCAAGGTTGGCGATGACGGCAACATCGGACAGCGACATCACCAACTGCACGGTCATGTCATCGATCTTGACAACCGAACCGTCACGCATCGATTTGGTGCCTTCATCCACCAGACCCATGAAGCGCGAGGCCATGGCATTGCCTTCGGCCGACCCATCGGTCCAGCGCTCGAACATGCGCACCACGTCATCGGCGGTAAAGGCGTCGCCGTTGTTCCAGGTGACGCCGGGGCGGACCTTCAGCGTGTATTGGGTGGCGTCGTCATTCGCTTCCCAGCTTTCCAGCAGGCGGCCCTCAAAGGTGCCGTCGGGGTTATATTGCACAAGGTATTCCAGCCACCCGCGATAAATGTTGGCAATTTGCGGCCAGTCGGCAGTGCGCGGGTCTTTCTGCGCCTTTACTTCCATGCCGACGCGCAGGATACCGCCCACCTTTGGCTCTTGCGCACGTGCCGGCGTAGCCAGACCCAGCAACCCGTAAGCCGCCGGCGCGGTCACACCCAAAGCCGTCGCGCGTGTCAGAAATTCACGACGGCTGAGCTTGCCGGCACGCACGTCACGGGCCAGCTCTTTCGCTGCCGGATGCAGCTTCACGGTCTGTTCGGTCATCTGATGTCTCCCCGATGGCAGTGCCATCATGTTGTTGTTTTGATCGTTGTGCCGGACTACGCCCCGGTAGGGCATGACCAATCTGTTCTTGCCCGGCACAGGCCTGATCACGCCGGGGCATTGGCCCCATTGCGCAACACTTTGCTCCTTGCGTCAACGCCCGAAGTCGCCCCTTTGTGCAACAAAACCGACATGCTGTCGACCCGACACCGGCCAAAAAAGCTGATCAGGCGCAAGTTTTGCCGTATTGCCCACGCCTTGGGCACGCAATCGGTGGTCTGTCAGGGGGTCAGATCTCGCGTCGGAACGCGGTGGGCGAGCGTCCGGTCAGATGCTGGAACGACCGGGTGAAATAGGCGGGCGAGGCAAAGCCCAGCGCCTCGCCGATCCGCGCGACCGGCAATTTGGTTTCGGCCAGCATCTTGCGCGCTTCAAAGATGCGCCGGTCCTGCAACACCTCGATCGCAGAGCGGCCGCAGGCGATCCGGCAACAGCGGGTCAGGTGGGTGGGTGTCACCCCCAGCGCTGCCGCGATGTCGCCCACGCCGGTGCCGTTGCGAAATTCCCGTTCCAACAGGGCGGTGTAGCGCGCGACCAGTCGGCGCGCGGCATCGGGTTTCGGGGTCTCGGGCGCTGCCTTGACCGCCTGCCGCTCCAACCAGACCCCAAGCAGCCCAAGGTGGTGGCGGGTGGCACGGTCATGGGCGGGGATGTCGCTGTCAATCTCGCGCTGAAGCGAATCAAGCAGCACATTGATCTCTTGTTGCGCATGCACTTCGCGGATCCGCAGATGCTGCGCGGTGTCCGGCAGGGTCACTGTGGTGTCGCGGCCATAGAACACGGCGGTGCCAAAGACTTGTGGCCCCACCTCGAATCCATGCATCACGCCGGGGGGGATGAACACAGCATTGTGTGCGGTATAGCCTCGCGTCACACCGGCAATGGTGATGCGGCCCTGTCCCTTGGTGAACCACAAAAACATCGGTTCCGAAATCGCCCGCATCGCCTCTACCCGCCAGCGCCCGCCCGTGGCGAGTCTGGGGATCGCAGTGACCCGCAATTGCGAAAGCTCGCTCACGTCGTTCATATCGTCCCGCTCTCTGTTTTGCCGACAGATAAGCAGGGCATGCCGGACAACCCAAGCAAAATTGTGACCTTCTCCACAGATCCGAGCCGGTCGTGTGGATAACTTGCCGCGGTCGCGCGGCCGATGTCAGGGCAGGGGCACCCCTGTCCACTCCCGCATCCTGTTGCGAAACCATGTCCGCTGGCGCTTGGCATATTGGCGGCTGGCCAGCTTTGCGGCATCGACAGCAGCGTCCAGCGGCACCTCGCCACGCAGATGCGCCATCAGCTCGGGCGCACCGATCGCGCGGGCCGACGGGCGGTGCGGTTGCCAGAACGGGCTTTCGATGCGCACCTCTTCCAGCGCGCCCTGTGCCATCATCCGATCGAACCGCCGGTCGATCCGGGCGTTGAGCCAATCGACCTGTGGGCGCAGCACCAACGTCTCGGCGGCGCTGCGCACGATCAGCGGTGCGGGCGTCTGTGCCTGCCAGGCGGCCAGGCCCCGGCCGGTGGCGCGCAACACTTCCCACGCACGCTGCACCCGCGCCGGGTTGGCAAGGTCGATGCGCACAGCGGTGTCACGATCCAGATCCGCCACCATCCCCGGCAGATCCGCCAGCCGCAGCGCATCAGCTTGCGCGCGCACCTGCGCCGGGATCGCAGGCACCTCGGCCAGCCCCTCGGTCAGCGCCAGGAAATAAAGCCCAGTTCCGCCCACGATCACCACCGGGCGGTCAAGATACCGCTGCACCTCGCGCAGCCAATGCCCAACCGAATACGCCGCGTCCCGCCCGACATGGCCGTAAAGCGCATGCGGCAGCGCCGCCTCCTCTGCCATGCTCGGCCGCGCGGTCAACAGCCGCCAGCAGCCATAAACCTGCAAGGCATCGGCGTTCACAATCACTCGCCCGTCGCGCGCCGCCAGTTCCATCGCCAACGCCGACTTGCCGCTGGCGGTCGGCCCGGCGATCAACACCGGGGCCTCGCGCGATATCTCTGTCAGCCGTTTCATCTGTTCATAAATATCCCACGGGGGTGCGGGGGTGTGAAACCCCCGCGCCCACAGCAGTCACAGGGTGTACCCGCCCCCCTTGTGCGACAGTGTGGGCCGCCATCCCATT
>JBKBQB010000011.1:52444-95042 GCA_046292785.1 Paracoccaceae bacterium | reverse complement strand
TTGCAGGCGATTCCGAAATCCCTTCTGGAGGCGGCGGCTATTGACGGCGCGACGCGGCGGCATGCGTTCTGGACCATTGTGTTCCCGCTGCTGACGCCGACCACGTTTTTCCTGCTGGTGGTGAACACGGTTTACGCGCTGTTCGACACCTTCGGCATCATCCATGCCGTCACCAGCGGCGGGCCGGGGCGGTCCACCGAAACGCTGGTTTACAAGGTCTATAACGATGGATTCGTGAACCTGATCATGGGCGATTCCGCTGCGCAATCGGTGATTCTAATGGTGATTGTGATCGGGCTGACCGCCTTTCAGTTCCGGTTCATAGAAAAGCGGGTGCATTATGGTTGACGCAACGCAAACCCCGCTGGCCGCGCGCGGTGTGGCACGGTTGACCGCGCATTTCTGGATGATCCTTGGCGTGATCATCATCGCCTTTCCGGTCTATTATGTCTTTGTCGCATCGACCCATTCGACGGAAACCATCCTGCGCCCGCCGCTGCCGTTCCTGCCGGGCGGCGAGACGTTCGAGAACTATCGCGGCGCCTTTGCCGGAGAGATCAACCGGATCGGCGGCGTCAGCCTGTGGCGGCTGCTGGGCAATACCACGCTGATCGCAATGGGCATCGCGCTGGGCAAGATCGCGATCTCGATGGCCTCTGCCTATGCGATCGTGTTTTTCAAGTTTCCGCTGCGGATGGCCTGTTTCTGGCTGATCTTCATCACCCTGATGCTGCCGGTAGAGGTGCGGATCCAACCCACCTACAAGGTGATGGTGGATCTGGGGCTGATCGACACCTATGCCGGTCTGATCCTGCCGCTGATCGCATCCGCCACCGCCACCCTGCTGTTCCGCCAGTTTTTCATGACCATTCCCGATGAGCTGCTGGAGGCGGCGCGGGTGGATGGCGCGGGGCCATGGCGGTTTTTCAAGGATATCCTGTGGCCGCTGTCCCTGACCAATGTGGCGGCGATCTTCGTGATCCAGTTCATCTATGGCTGGACGCAGTATCTGTGGCCGCTGTTGGTGACCAATTCGAATGAAATGAACACGATCGTTATCGCGTTGAAAAAGATGGTCTCTTTCACCGATTCCGATACCCCCTGGAACCTTGTCATGGTGACATCCGTGCTGGCGATCCTGCCGCCGATCCTTGTGGTCGTGCTGATGCAGCGCTGGTTCGTGAAGGGCCTTGTCGAGACGGAGAAATAAGATGGCCAATATCGTTCTGGACGACCTGCGCAAAAGCTATTCCGGGCAAGAGGTGATCCATGGGATCACCATGACCATCGCAGACGGCGAATTCGTGGTGATTGTCGGACCGTCGGGCTGCGGCAAATCCACCCTGCTGCGCATGGTGGCGGGGTTGGAGGCGATCAGCGCGGGCACCATCCGGATCAATGACCGGGTGGTGAACGATCTGGAGCCGCGCCAGCGCGACATTGCGATGGTGTTCCAGAATTACGCGCTTTACCCGCATATGAGCGTGCGGGAAAACATGGCTTACGGTCTTAAGATCGCAAAGATGTCGAAGGCCGAGATTGATCAGCGGGTGGCCAAAGCCGCTGCCATGCTGGAGCTGGAGCCTTATCTGGATCGCAAGCCGCGTGCCCTATCGGGCGGGCAGCGGCAGCGGGTGGCGATGGGGCGCGCGCTGGTGCGCGACCCGGCGGCGTTTTTGCTGGACGAGCCATTGTCGAACCTGGATGCCAAGTTGCGGGTGCAGATGCGGTTGCAGATCAAAGATCTGCATCTGCGCACCGGGCAGACCACGCTCTATGTGACGCATGATCAGGTGGAGGCGATGACCCTCGCGGATCGGCTGATCGTGATGCACAACGGCGTGGCCGAGCAGATAGCCACCCCACATGAGGTGTACATGACGCCCGCAACCGAATTTGTGGCAGGTTTCATCGGATCGCCCGCGATGAACATCTTCACCGTGCAGGTCAACGCCGGGGTTGCGGTACTGCCCGGTGGACATCGATTGCCACTCGCCGGGCTGCCGGAGGGTGGCGAGGTGCGGCTGGGGCTGCGGCCCGAAGATATGGAGATTGTGGGAGAGGAGACACCGGGCGTTCCCGTGGTGCTGCGTTCGGTCGAATGGTTGGGCGCCGATGCCTTTGGCTACGCGATGATCGACGGGTCTGATGTGCCCATGACCCTGCGCTTGCCTGGCAACACAGGTGCCGCGCGCGGTCAGCGGTTGCGGGTGGCCCCGGCAAAGGGGCGGTGGCATATGTTTGCCAAGGACAGCGGCAAGCGCCTTTGACGCAAAACGACAGGGATCGTGCCCGCGCGGTCCAGACTTCGTGTTCGGACGTGCAAAGGCGGTTTGCGCAATTTTGCGTTCACAACTGCTGATATTCCCGTGTAGTCCGGTCAGATTCATGTCTTTTCGATTGAACCCTCGTCGTTCTGCGCGGCTATGGGGGAAACGAAGGTGCATGACGATGAATTCTGAAATCACGCAGCAGAGCGTCACTCTGCCAGCCCCCCGCGCCGCTGCGGTGTTTCGCGGACTGCGCATGGTTGCCGCGCTTGGCGCGATTTTGGCGCTTTCGGCCTGTGTGCAGTTGAACCCCGGTGCCGCACCGCGATTGGATGCGATGGGGGGCTCGGTTCAAGGGGTTTATCCGGTTACGGAACGCAACATCGGGCAGGTCCGCACCCGTGCTGTCGACACCGTAAACCAGATCAGGCTGGCGCAGGGACTTGCTCCCGTTGCGCTGGACCCGGCGTTGATACAGGCGGCCGATGGCCATTCCCGGTCCATGGCCGATCAGGGCAGGGCGTGGGCATTCGGAGCTGACAGCAGCACGTCCGTTGATCGCGCCCGGCGCGCCGGCTTTGCCGGGCAGGTCATTGGCGAGCTGATTTCAGAAACTTACGAAACCGAGGTGCAAGCCATCTCGACCTGGATGGAAAATCCCGGCACCCGGTCGATCTTGCTGGACCCGCGCGCCAGACGGATCGGCCTTGGCGCTTTCCAGCAACCCAGCAACAAGCTGTGGTGGACTCTGACCGTTGCAAACTGACATGAAGGAAGCCGCTATGTCCCTTTCGCGATCCCGCCGAGACGTTCTTAAAACCGGGCTTCAATTCGGGGCTGCCGCTGTGGTGGCTCTCGCCTTCCCATCGTTGTTGCGCGCCCAGAACATTGGACAAGCCGCGCGCCACAACACCGCAAGCTTCCGGGTGCACCACTGGCAAGACCATTTCCCGAACCTGCAAAATGGTGCGATACTGTGCGACCTGGAATCGCGCGCCCTTCACTTCTGGTCGGAAGATGAACGCACGACGCTGGTGTTCCCATCCTCGGTGCCGCGCACCGAAGACCTGACCCAGACCGGATTGACCCAGATCGTGTTGAAGCGCCGCAATCCAACCTGGATCCCAACCCCCAACATGCGCGCGCTTGATCCAACCCTGCCCGAATTTGTTGGCCCCGGCCCGGAAAACCCGATGGGGTCGCGCGCCTTGAATCTGGGCTGGCAGTATTACCGTATTCACGGCATCGACGATATCGCAAAGATCGGGCGCCCTGCGTCCAGTGGTTGTGTTGGCCTGTTCAACGACCATGTGGAGCATCTGTTTGAGTTGGTCGACGTGGGAACGCAGGTGCGCTTTCTGTAGACTGCGGCGGCGTCATTGCCATCTCTACCGAAATGGGCCACGATCCGGTGCCGGGTCACCGACCTTTGGCGCCTGTCTGGTCTGTTTCCGAGATATCCATGACTCCCCGTTCCGAAATTCACGCCCGCCTTGCCGCCTCGCTCAAGGAAGCGCGCACGGCAAAGGGGCTCAGTCTGGACGCTGTGGCCAAGCTGTCCGGTGTCAGCAGGTCCATGGTCAGCCAGATCGAACGCGGCGAATCCAGTCCGACAGTGGCAACGCTCTGGAATCTGACACAGGCACTTCAGGTCGATTTCGCAGGGCTGCTGGAACCGCGGGTCGCGCCGCGGATCGAGGTGATCCGGGCCGAAGCCGCCCCGGTGATCGCCGGCCGTGGTCCGGGGGTCAGTATCCGTATCCTGTCGCCACCCGACGCAGTCGGCGTGCACGAGGTTTATGAACTGAGCTTTGCCGACGGCGGCAAACTGATCAGCGATGCCCATGGTCCTGCATGCCGTGAACATGTCACCTTGCTGGAAGGGATCGTCGATGTAACCTCTGGCGATGACAGCCAACGGCTGTCCAAGGGTGACACGGCCCGCTATTTTGCCGACCGGCCGCATCGGATCGAAGCTGTCGGCGGGCCAGCCCGCGCCATTCTGATCGTGCAGAACAGCTGACCGCCCCACGCCCGACCTGCATCTCGCAACGTGACGGCTCAGCCCCAGTCCAGCACAACCTTGCCGCTGAACCCGGCACGCATGACCTCGAACCCGTCACGGAACTGGTCGACCGGAAAGCGGTGGGTGATGACGCGGCGGATATCCAGACCGTTTTCCAGCATGGCGATCATTTTATACCATGTCTCGAAAATCTCGCGCCCGTAAACGCCTTTCAGGGTGATGGCCTTGAACACGATCCGGCTCCAATCCACCGGGGATTTGCCGGGCGGGATGCCCAACATGGCGATGCGCCCGCCCATCACCAGATTTTCGATCATCTGATCCAGTGCGGCCTGACTGCCCGACATTTCCATGCCCACATCAAAACCCTGCTTCATCTTCAGACTGGCCTGAACCGCAGGCAGATCCTGGCTCAGCACATTGACCGGCACCACGTCGGCGACCTGTGCCGCCAGATCAAGGCGGTCTTGGTTGATATCCGTGATCACCACATGCCGCGCACCCACATGCCGCGCAACCGCCGCCGCCATGATCCCTATCGGGCCCGCGCCGGTGATCAGCACATCCTCGCCCACCAGATCAAAGGACAGCGCCGTATGCACCGCATTGCCCAAGGGATCCAGAATAGCGCCGATCTCGTCATCAATCTCGTCTGGCAACGGCACCACGTTAAAGGCGGGCAGGCACAGATATTGCGCAAACGCTCCCTGTTCGTTCACCCCGATACCGCGCGTGGCCGGGTCGAGGTGAAACTTGCCTGCCCGCGACTGGCGCGACTGATTGGAAATCAGGTGCCCTTCGCCCGAACAGCGCTGCCCGATGGAAAGGCCAGTGACGTTGCGGCCCAGCTCCACAATTTCACCTGCAAACTCATGGCCCGTCACCAGCCCCAAGGGGACCGTGCGGGCGGCCCAATCATCCCAGTTCCAGATGTGGATATCGGTTCCGCAGATGCCGGTCTTGCGGATGCGGATCAGAACATCATCGGGGCCAATGGCAGGCACGGGGCGGTGGTCCAGCCACAACCCCACCTCGGGTTTGGTCTTGGCCAGCACTTTCATCTCGTTCTGCATCAGATCACCCCCACGGCTTTGCCTGCCGCGCGGAACTGGTCGAGCGCGAAATCCAGATCGGCGCGGGTCAGCCGCGCGTTCATCTGGGTTCTGATCCGGGCCTGACCCTTTGGGACCACCGGGAAGAAGAACCCCGACACAAACACGCCACGATCAAACAACTCCCGCGCCATGGCTTGCGCCAGCGGCGCCTCATTTGTCATCACCGGAATGATCGGATGCTCGCCCGGCAGCAGGGTAAACCCGGCATCTGCTAGTCCTGCCCGCCAATACCTTGCGTTGTCAAACAGTCGGCTGCGCAAATCATCTGCGGCTTCGACGATATCAAGGGCGGCCAAACCCGCCGCCACGATCGCGGGCGGCAAAGCATTGGAAAACAGATAGGGCCGGGCGCGCTGCCGCAAAAGGTCAATCACCGCTTGTGGCCCCGCAACGTAGCCACCCAATGCGCCGCCAAGCGCCTTGCCCAAGGTGCCTGTCAGGATATCGACGCTGACACCGTGATGCGCAGGGGTGCCCCGACCCTGCGGCCCCATGAAGCCGGTGGCGTGGCAATCATCCACCATGGTCAGTGCGCCATATTTTTCGGCCAAGGCGGTAATCTGCGGCAGGTTCGCAAGATAACCATCCATCGAGAACACGCCATCGGTGGCAATCAGGATATGCCGCGCGCCATCTGCCTTTGCCGACCGCAACTGCGTCTCCAGATCAGCCACGTCGGAATTGGCGTAACGATACCGCTTCGCCTTGCACAACCGGATGCCGTCGATGATCGAGGCGTGGTTCAATGCATCCGAAATCACTGCATCCTCGGGCCCGAGCAGCGGCTCGAACAGGCCCCCATTCGCATCGAAACAGGCGGCGAACAGAATGGAATCGTCCATCCCCAGAAACTGCGCGATGCGGCTTTCAAGATTTCGATGCATGTCCTGAGTGCCGCAAATAAAGCGGACAGAGGCCATACCGAACCCATGTTCATCAAGCGCACGATGTGCCGCCGCAATCAGCGCGGGGTCATTTGCCAAGCCCAGATAGTTGTTGGCACACATGTTCAAAAGCGATTTGCCGCCAACCATCACATGCGTTGCCTGAGGCGAGGCGATCAGTCGCTCCCGCTTGTAAAGCCCCGCAGCGTTTATCTCTGTCAGGATCTGGTCGATGTGGTGAAGAAAAGCCGCCCGAGACATGGATCACCCCGTCTGAATTTTGATTATTTTGGCCATTGGACCGAAGATTGTCAATATACAAGAATTCAATCCGCTATACTGGAAATTTGGACCGTGTGCCTGTGACTGTGCGGTCGCTTTCCCTCGCACCGCTTCTCGATCTCTGTAAGCATACCGCAGGCCGAAACGGCCTTGCGCAGGGGTCGAGATCAAAGCCGCAAGATGCAGATTAGCGCCACACCGAAAAGCGCTGGCGCGCGATCGTATCCGGCAAAAGCCACACAGACCGGGCCCGCTACACCTCGCCCACCCATGCCGCACCCCGCAAAGGAAACCTTGGGACTGGCGTTTCAGACGCTGACCCAGTTTTCCGAAACGACAACACCGGCTTCAGGTCCGTTGGTTTCAGACCGAAAACATGGATCATGCTTCGCCACGGGCCTGATCGACAGATAGTCTAAGCAGACTGACAGAGACGCGGTCACCGCACCAGCGAGCCCCCCCAACAGGATCAGAAGATCATAGTGCGGTCTGGGCGACTATGTTCGTGACATCAGTTCCAAACGCTACAATTTTCGCAAATAGGCCCAGGAAACAAAGCCTTTCAGCGCGCGGGCGCGATCGAGTGAGACGCTGCACCATCGCGTGCTCCCGGTCTGCTCGCAGCTGTGAACGCGAAGCACCGTTCCGTTCGGCAACCCGACTATGACGATATAGCCCACACCGGGGCCAGCGCGCATTTTCAGCATGTCTTCGCCCTGCACGCCAAAAACCTCGTATCGGCCAAAGGGGGCCGCGAGGGCGGGGCTGCTCTGAAAAGTTGCCAACACAAACGCCGTCAGTGTTGTCACAAGTGCTTTGCGCATCTTTGATGTCCTTGTTTCTGCCTCGGCATCTGTTTTAGCCAAAGCGGCGCCCAAACAAAACAGCGCATCATGGCGCCGGTCCGTTCAAGCCATCAGCTTTGCACCACCCCACCCAGTGCCAGTGTCAGCGATTGGTCGATGTGATGTGACAAGGCACGCGTTGCTGCGCTCGCATCGCCATCCAGCAACGGAACCAGAAACGCCAGATGTTCCTTGATAACGCGGGTCGCATTTTGCCGGGTAACACGGACCCGAGATTGCGCCGCCATTCTTATTTTTATGGCGGTAACCCGGTAAACGTTTGCAATCAGGCGGTTTTCCATGATGTTGACCATTTGTGCGTGCATATCCCAATCGTAAAGCTGGAAGTCTCGCAGAACGTCGGAAAGATCGGTGCGATCATCTTGCGCAAGGCGGGTCTGGGCCGCCCTGTGCCAGTCAATCCATTCGGTGATCGTGGAACGGTCCAGCCGCGCCAGAAGGTCGGGAATCGACCCCAGCTCGATCAGCCGCCGCATCTGATACGCTTCGCGGATGAAGCTTACATCCAGACTTGGCACCATAAGTCCGCGCTGAGGCAGGGTTTGCAGCAAACCTTCGGCTTCGAAGCGGGGCACGGCTTCGCGCACCGATCCAAGCGTCACACCGGCCATTTCCATCAGCTCGCGTTGCGAAATGATCTGACCGGGCCGCACCTTTCCCCAATTGAGAAGCTCTTCGATCCGGTCATAGGCGACTTGCCGCAGCGACGGCTCTGCTGATGCAGGATGCGTGTCGCGGCGCCGATCTGTTTGCTGTGTGACCGTCGGTTCAGACATGTTTCCGTCCACTGACCCATTGCTAACATCACACTAACATGTTAGCTGGAACGGCGTAAGCACAATGTTGCCAACTACGGCAAGGTGCCGGATAGAACATGGCCGGGCGATCACCAAAAGCCAAAGGGGCGGTTTGCGCCTGCAACGATATATTCTGGGAGGAGTAGACAGCATGACACATCAACTGACACGCCGGGTTTTTCTGGCGTCCGCGGGCGCGGTTGCGCTTTTTGCCGCAAGCTTTGCCCCGTTCGGGGCAATGGCACAGGACAAGCCGCTGATCCGCATGTCCACCCCGGCATCTGAAACCGACCAGCGGTCAGTGGCCTTGGCTGGCGTTTTCGGCCCGGCGATTGCCGAATTTGCGACCTATCAGCCGCATTACAACGCATCGCTGATCGCACAAGGGTCGGAGCTGGAGGCAATTGCCTCGGGCGATCTGGAAATGTCGATCGCCTCGGCGCAGGAACTGGCGAACTTCTTCCCCGAGTTTTCGATCTTTGCGACCGGCTATGTGCATCAAAGCGCCGAGCATCAGGTCAAGGTGTTCAACGACCCGCTGATGGACCCTTTCAAGCAAAAAGTCGAGGACGAGCTGGGCGTCAAGCTGCTGACGGTCATGTATCTGGGCAAGCGTCATGTGAACCTGCGGTTCCCGCGCGCCGAAAAGGATGTGATGACCCCGGCCGATCTGGCGGGCGTGAACCTGCGGATGCCGGGGTCCGATGCGTGGCAGTTCCTGGGCCGTGCGATTGGTGCCAACCCGACCCCGATGGCGTTCACCGAAATCTATACCGCCCTGCAAACCGGGTCGGTTGACGGGCAAGACAATCCGTTGCCAACAGTGGTCGATGCCAAGTTTTACGAGGTGACCAAACAGGTCAGCCTGACCGCGCATCTGGTGGACCTGAACTACATCGCCTTCTCAAAGGCGCTTTGGGATACGATGACGCCAGAACAGCAGACCGCCACCCAAAAGGCCGCCGACGATGCCGCAGAATCGGCGCGCGCTGGTCAGCTTGCCAAGGAAGAGGAGCTTGTCAGCTTTCTGAAAGAACAGGGGCTTGACGTGTACGAACCCGATCTGGACGCGTTCCGCACCCATGTTCAGGCACAATATGTCGGGTCTGACTTCGCAAAAGCATGGCCCGAAGGCGTGCTGGATCAGATCAACGCCTTGGGCAACTGACCCTGCGCGTCGGCCGGAGGGCTACTGCTGCCCTCCGGTTCTTTTCCCCTTTCCCATCCCTCGCGTTCGTCATGCCGGAGGATTGCCGTGATCCGTCTTCAATCGCTGTTCCGGACCGGAACAGAGGCTTTTTCTGCTGCCTTGATGGCGGCGATGTTCGGCACGTTCATCCTTCAGGTCGTCGTGCGCTATGCGGCGCGGATCGAATGGGTGACGATCAACCTGCCGTGGTTGCAGCCGATGAATTATGGCTGGACGCTGGAATTCTGTCTGGCGCTGTGGGTCTGGCTGATCTTTTGGGGCAATGCGTTCATTGTACGCCAGCATGATCATGTGACCTTTGATATCCTGTACCTTGCCGTCCCCCCCACTGTGCGGCGCGCCTTTGCCATCATCACCGGGCTGGCCATCGCCATCGCGCTTCTGGCCTCGCTGTCGCCGACATGGGACCGGTTCATGATCCTGCGCCTGAAACGCACCGCCACGCTGGGCGATCTGTTTGGGGATTGGATCAGGATGCGCGATATCTATGTCATCTACATCATGTTCCTGCTGGCCGTCGCCGCGCGCTATTTCTGGATGGTCTGGCACGCTTTCCGTCATGGTGTCGAAGAGCCGGTCTTGCCGGTTGAAGAGCGGACAAAGTCATGAGTTTTGAATTCCTTCTGTGCCTTGTCACTCTGATGGGGCTGGCCGCCATGGGCACGCCGATTGCTTATGCGATTCTGGTGGCATCGCTGGCCTATCTGGCGGCGGCGGGTCAGAGCATCGGCATCAGCGGCAAGGTTCTGATGGATGGCTTGTATCAAAGCTTCATCCTGCTGGCGGTGCCCCTGTTCATTGTCGCTGCCAATATCATGAACGCGGGCACGGTGTCTGACCGGCTTTTGCAGTTCTGCATCGCCATTGTCGGGCGGTTCCGTGGCGGTCTGGGCCATGTCAACGTGATGGCGTCGCTGGTGTTTTCCGGCATGTCCGGTTCTGCGGTGGCGGACGCGGCGGGGATCGGCAAGTTGATCATCGAGATGATGGTCAAATCCGGCCACTATACGCGCGGATATGCGGCGGCGATCACAGCGGCCTCTGCCACCATCGGCCCGATCATTCCGCCGTCGATCCCGATGGTGCTGTATGCGCTGGTGTCCAACACCTCGATCGGGTTCCTGTTTCTGGGCGGAATCGTGCCGGGGCTGTTCATGGGCGGCGTGCTGATGGGCATGAACGCCTGGATTTCGCACCGGCGCGGCTTTGCCAAGGATGAGCCGGTGCCGCTGCGCGATCTGCCACGCATCACCATGAACGCAGGCCCTGCCCTGCTGATGCCCGGTATCCTGCTTTATGGAATCTACGGCGGCGTCACCACCCCGACCGAGGCTGCTGCGGTGGCCGCATTCTATGCGCTGATCCTCGCTGCGGTATTCTATCGGTCACTGACGCTGGCAAACTTCTATGAAATTCTGGTCAACAGTGCCCGGTCATCGGCGGCGGTGGGGCTGGTGATCGGCGGGGCGCTGATCCTGAACTACATCGTCGCCTCCGAGAACATCCCCGGCGTTGTGGCGCAGGCGCTTGTGGGGTTGGATATTCACCCTCTGGTGTTCCTGCTCTGCGTCAACCTGTTGCTGTTGTTGCTGGGGTGCTTTCTGGATGCGTCCACCATCATTCTGGTGATCATCCCGCTGTTCATCCCCAGTTGCCGCGAGCTTGGCATTGATCTGGTGCATTTCGGGGTGGTCGCCATCGTGAACTGTATGATCGGTCTGATCACGCCGCCCTACGGTATCTTGCTGTTCGTCATCAACGCCGTGACCCGCATTCCGCTGGGCGAGATCATCCGTGAGGTCTGGCCCTTTCTCGGGGTGCTGGTGGTTGCGCTGTTGGTCATGATCCTTGTGCCGGACCTTACCCTGATGCTGCCGCGGGCCTTTGGCTACGCAGGCTGACCCCTCAACCCCCGTTTCAAGGACGCTCTCTGATGTCGCATGCGATGCAAGGTATTTTCCCGGTCGTGATCACACCGTTCAAGCCCGACAACACGATAGATTGGGATGGGTATGCCCGCCTGATCGACTGGTATATCGCGAACGGATCACATGGGCTGTTTGCCGTGTGCCAATCGTCCGAAATGCTGTTCCTGTCGCTGGAAGAACGTCGTGATCTGGCACGGTTTTCCGTTGAACATGTGGCAGGACGGGTGCCGGTGGTGGCCTCGGGTCACATCTCTGCCGCGATGGAGGATCAAAAGGCCGAACTGCGCGCCGTGGCCGATACGGGCGTGGATGCGGTGGTTCTGGTCACCAACCGTCTGGCCGCGGCCGATGAAGGCAGCACGGTGTTCCGCGCCCGGATGGATGATCTGCTGACCGCGTTGCCATCTGACATGGCGCTGGGGCTGTATGAATGCCCCGCCCCCTATCGCCGCCTGCTGACCGATGACGAGGTGTCATGGTGCGCGCAAAGCGGCCGCTTTGCGTTCCTAAAGGACGTGACCTGCGATCTGGAACATGTGAAGCGGCGGCTGAAACTGGTGGCCGGTTCGCCCTTGGCGATCAACAACGCCAACGCCGCAATTGCCTGGCCCGCAATCCTTGCTGGCGGGCATGGGTTTTCAGGGGTCATGAACAACTTTCACCCCGATCTCTATCGCTGGCTGATGGATCACGGCCGGGCTCACCCCGAACTCGCGGCCGAGATGGATACGTTCCTTGTGCTGTCAGCCATGTCCGAAGGCATGGGCTACCCCAAGCTGGCCAAACACTATCATCGCCGGATCGGCACCTTCGACTGCGTTCACAGCCGGACCATTCCCTATGAGATTGCAGAAAAACACTGGGCGGTAGAGGTGGTTCTTGATCACATCATTCGGGGCGCCGACCAGTTCCGCGCCCGCATCAACGCGCTCTGACCCAGACGGCCCGCAGGATCGATCTGCGGGCCGGTCTTGTCACGCGGTCTGCTGATCCTGCGACCGGCCCGCAAGCCATTGGCGCAAGGCCACTGCCCCAAGAATGGCCGCACCCAGCGCCGTGGAAACAATCTCTGGCGCGATCATCAACAGGGCCGCAATTGGCAAAAGCACCCGCTCTATCTTCAACAAGGGGCCCATCAGCCAGTTCGTGATCGCGGCAGACAGCGCCAATATGCCCAGAACAGCCCCGGTAAAGGCCAGCGCAAACGCAGGCCATGTGAACCCGTCCGTGACCAGCAACAGCGATGGCGAAAACACGAACATGAACGGCACCAGCGCCTTGCCCATCGACAAGCGGAACGCGGTGTTGCCCGCCTTGAACGCATTGGCCCCCGCGATCCCCGACGCGGCGTAGGCCGCAAGCGCGACCGGCGGCGTCACATCCGCCAGCACCCCATAGTAGAACACAAAGAAATGCGCGACCAAAGGTTCCACATTCATCATGCTCAGCACCGGGGCCGCCACAGCGACCATGATGATATAATTGGCCGTGGTTGGAATCCCGCAACCCATCAGGATGCAGACAACGGCTGTCATCATCAGCGTGAACAGCAGCGCCAGCGTCTGCATGGTGAACAGCTCGAACGGCAGAAAGCCCAGGATACCATGCACCGATTCCGCCCAACCCTGCGCCACGCTGGTCAGCATGAACGCGATCTTGAATCCGATGCCGGTCAGCGT
The DNA here is from genome assembly GCA_046292785.1 of Paracoccaceae bacterium. GTDB lineage: Bacteria > Pseudomonadota > Alphaproteobacteria > Rhodobacterales > Rhodobacteraceae > Pseudotabrizicola. The sequence continues at coordinate 81,985 of JBKBQB010000011.1, read as the reverse complement.
AACCACCCCGATCACCACGCCCACCAGCGCCGCCGCCGCTGTCACCGCCAGTGAACTTTTGGCGCCGGAAACGAAGCCTTCGAAAATGCCAACCGCAAACTCTTTCGCCCCCGCAGCCATGCCGGAAGCCATGACGCGCTGGATCGCATACACCACGATACAGGCCGTAATGGCCCAAAACGCCGCCAGAAACGGTGTGCGCCCAGACATCAGCATCCACACCAGCAACACCAGCGGCAGCACCGATAGCCAGCCTTCGCGCAGCACCTTGACCGCATTCGGCAACTCTTCCTTGCGCAGGCCGCTGATGCCAAGGCGTTTCGCCTCCAGATGCACCTGCAACAACACGCCAAAAAAGTGCATGAACGCGGGCACGATGGCCGCGATAAGGATCGTGCGCAGCGGGATGCCCAGATATTCCACCATCAGGAACGCCACCGCCCCCATCACCGGCGGCGTGATCTGCCCGCCAGTAGAGGATGCCGCCTCCACCGCCGCCGCGAAATGGCGCTTGAAGCCGATCTTGATCATGGTCGGAATCGTCAGCGCGCCGGTCGTCACCGTATTGGCAATCGACGAGCCCGAGATAGACCCCAGCAGGGCGGAGGACACCACCGACACCTTGGCCGGCCCCCCGGCATAGCGCCCGGTCAGCGCGGTGGCGAGGTTGATGAACAACTGACCAAGGCCGATTTTCTGCGCCATCACACCGAACAGCACAAAGTGGAACACATAGGTCGAAATCACGCCCAGCGCGGTGCCGTAAACGCCCTGTGATGACAGATACAGGTGGTTGACGATCCCCGACCAATCCGCCCCCGGATGAACAAAGATGCCCGGCATCGACCGGCCAAAGTAGGCGTAGCCGATGAACAAAAGCGCAATGACCGGCAGCGGCCAGCCCATCGACCGCCGCACGGCTTCGAACAGGGTAACCAGCAAGATTGTGCCCATAGCCACATCGATCGGCAGAGGGTTTCCGATGCGAAAGGCAAGCTGGTCATAGACCCAAGGCACATACAGCGCACTGACAGCCGCCCCGATGCCAAGAATCCAATCCAGCACGGGCAACCCCAGAATGACAAATCCCGTGGTTTTGTGCCGACCGGAAGAAAGCGCAGCAAAGCTCAGATAAATAAGGAAAAGTGATACACCCATGTGCAAACCGCGATGGGTGGTCGCGCGGGGGATGCCATAGCCGGCGGTATAGAAATGATAGACCGACAACGCAAACAACAGCACGGCAGACACCACCGCAACCGGGCGCGTCACCGTTCGGAACCGCGATTCGGGGTCAAATTCTTCTTCTATGGCCCGAAGTTCAGCTTCCGTCAGATCGCGCGTTGCGTCGCTCATCCCAAATCCCCTGCCTAGGCGTGTTGTGACGAAAGGGGCGCGGGTCCATCTGTGCCCGCGCCCCGATCATGCTGTCAGTGCCAAACGATCACTTGATTGCGCCGACTTCCTTGTAGAATTTCTCGGCCCCGGCGTGGAATGGAATACCGGCGCCCTCGACCGCGTTTTCAAGCGTGATGAACTTGCCCTTGGCATGGCCATTTGCAAACAGCTTCTGCGTTGTCTCGTTGAACAATGCCTGCGTGATGCCATAGACCAGATCTTCGGACAGATCGGCCGATGTCACCATCTGGGCGCCGACTGAGATCGTCGCCACTTCGGCATCCTGGCCCTTGTAGGTGCCTGCCGGGAACACATCATTGGCAAAGAACGAATATTCCGCGCGCAGCGCATCGATTTCCGGCCCGCCGATCGGAACGATCACAACATCATGCTGGCTGGACAGTTCTGCAATCGCGCCTGCCGGGTAACCGCCGACAAAGAAAAACGCATCCATTGCACCGTCACGCATGCGGTCGGACGCCTGATCCGGCTTCAGATACTCGGGCGTGATGTCGGATTCCGTGATGCCAAAGGCGCCAAGGATGATCTTTGCATCCACCAGCGTGCCCGACCCCGGCTCATCCAGCGAAACACGCTTGCCGCGCAGATCGGCCACCGAAGCAATGCCCGACGCCTTGCTGGCGACCAGATGGATGCTTTCGGGATACAGGTTTGCAATCAGCCGCAGTTTTTCAACGGCGGGCTGACCTTCCCAGATGCCGGTGCCTGTTTGCGCCCAAAAGGCCACGTCGGATTGGCTGAAACCGGCTTCAAGCGTGCCTCCATTGACCGAGTTCACGTTGCCAACCGACCCGTTCGAGGCGACTGCCGTCGCGATCAGACCGGGAACGCCGCACGATCCGCCAGCATCGCAGGCCCGTGATCCGGGTGGATTGGAAATCGCGTTCGCGATCAGCCCGCCGATCGGATAATATGTTCCTGCGGTGCCCCCGGTGCCGATGCGAAAGAACTGCATGTCCTGCGCCGCAGCGCTTTGGGCCATCAGCCCAACCGCAAGCGCGGCTCCGGCCAGCGCGTTGAAGGATATGAATTTCATGCTTGTCTCCTCGGTAAGCTTCGTTGCTTGCTCGCTGCCCGTTCGGGCAACCCGGTGAAAGCCTAAGCGATCATTTGCGCAAGGTCTAGGCGCGACCTGATGTCGGCTTGACAGGATCGACGGCCTGCCACGATGGGGCAGCACACCTGACTTTCTTTCCTGCAAAAGGTTGAAGTTTCTTGGCAAATGAGAGAGAGTGCAACCGAAGCAGCACAGTCTGCGCGTTAATGCACAAAAAAGGCACCCGAACTGGAGTGCCATTTTTGTACTGACATCAGCCTGTGACCAACAGACTGATCCATATGGAAAGGCCCGCCGTCACATTTTGACGCAAACGCAAGCATATCTGCGCCGGGTCTAAAAAAAGCGAGGGACATCATGACCGACACCCCAGACACGTCCGGGCGGGATGACGAACAGATCACGGAAACCGAAGCGATTCCGGAACCCGAAGGCGAGACCGAAATCATCGTGACCGACTATGCCATCGGGCAGGACAACGTTGCGCCAAAATATGTGCTGGAATTCGACTTTCATCAGAAGGTCTTTTCAATATCGGCACTTGGCATCGTGGCCTTTACCATCCTGACACTGGCGTTTCAAAATCAAGTTGAACCCGTGTTCACCGGATTGCGCGACTGGCTGACCGGCAGCATGGGCTGGTTCTTTATTCTGGCAGGCAACGTGTTCGTGCTGCTGTGCCTGTTCCTCATCGTTTCTCCTTTGGGCAAGATCCGCTTGGGTGGGCCCGACGCCACGCCGGATTTCGGCTATGTCGGCTGGTTTTCCATGTTGTTTGCAGCCGGGATGGGCATTGGCCTGATGTTTTATGGGTGTCGGAACCCCTGTCGCATTACACCGCAGCCTTTGGCGGCGTGACACTGGATGATACGGGCGCGCGCACAGACTGGGCGCCGTTGGGCGGCGCCGTTGGTGACAGCGCCGAGTCCGCACGTCTGGGCATGGCGGCCACCATCTTTCACTGGGGCCTGCATCCTTGGGCAATTTACGCGGTTGTCGCGCTAGCCTTGGCCCTGTTTTCCTACAACAAGGGCCTGCCACTGACGCTGCGATCCACCTTCTATCCGATTTTTGGCGAACGCATCTGGGGCTGGCCCGGCCACATCATCGATATTCTGGCCATCTTTGCCACGATCTTCGGTCTTGCCACCTCTTTGGGTATCGGTGCGCAGCAGGCAGCAGCCGGGTTGGACTACCTGTTCGGATTTGGCCAATCAGACTCGCGCCTGATCATCCTGATTGTCTTCATCACCATTCTGGCCATCGTGTCGGTTGTGCGCGGACTGGAAGGCGGCGTGCAGGTTCTGTCAAAGGTCAATATGTTCCTTGCCTTGGCCCTGCTGATCTTTGTCATCGCATTGGGGCCGACCGCGGACATCTTCTACGGCTTTTTCCGCAACCTTGGCGCCTATGGTGAATATCTGCCCGGTCTGGCCAATCCCTTTGGCCGCGAAGACACGAACTTTGCCGCGGGCTGGACTGCGTTTTACTGGGCTTGGTGGATCAGCTGGTCGCCCTTTGTCGGCATGTTCATTGCGCGCGTCTCGCGCGGGCGCACCGTGCGTGAATTCCTGATCGCGGTTCTGGTCGTCCCAAGCCTGTTCTCGGTGCTGTGGATGACCGCAATGGGCGGCAGCGCCATTGGTCAGGTTGTCAACGACGGGTTTACCGGCGTGCAGACCGCAGCGTTGGAACTTCAACTGTTCGAGATGCTGAGTCAGCTTCCGCTGGCCGGGCTGAGTTCGCTGGTCGGGATCATCCTTGTGGTGGTGTTCTTTGTCACCTCGTCGGATTCCGGATCTCTGGTCATCGACACGATCGCAGCAGGCGGCAAAACCAATGCTCCGGTGGTGCAGCGGATCTTCTGGGCCACGTTCGAAGGTCTTGTCGCGATTGCGCTGTTGCTGGGCGGTGGCCTTGTGGCGCTTCAGGCGATGGCGGTTTCCACCGGGTTGCCGTTCACTCTGGTCTTGCTGGCAGCCTGCTATTCCATAGTGCGCGGCCTGATGAACGAGCCGCGATAATCCGGGATCTCACCGCACAGATCCCGCCTTTGGGAAAACAGGTGGCCAAAAGGCATCACAAGCCCCTTCATTCTTGTCCGGTTTGCCAATAGACAAACCGGATGAGGGGGATACCGCGATGAGCCTGAACACCTTTGGCCACCTGTTTCGTGTGACCACCTGGGGCGAAAGCCACGGGCCGGCCATCGGATGCACCGTCGATGGCTGCCCCCCCGGCATTGCGCTGACCGAGGCTGATATCCAGCCCTGGCTGGACAAACGCAAACCGGGCACATCAAAATTCACCACGCAACGCAAAGAGGCGGACGAGGTCCGCATCCTGTCGGGCGTGTTCGAGGGGCGCACAACCGGCACCGCGATCCAGTTGATGATCGAAAACACCGATCAGCGGTCGAAGGATTACGGCGACATCGCGCAAGCCTTCCGTCCCGGCCACGCCGACATTACCTATCACCAGAAGTATGGCCACCGCGATTACCGGGGCGGCGGCCGGTCATCGGCCCGCGAAACGGCGGCGCGCGTGGCGGCCGGCGGCGTGGCCCGCGCGGCACTGGCAGCGCTGGTGCCCGGATTGGCCATCACCGGCTATATGGTGCAGATGGGCCCGCGCGGCATCGACCGCGACCGTTTTGATCTGGCCGAAGTTGCCAACAACCCGTTCTGGTGCCCCGATCCCGTGGCTGCGGCAGATTGGGCGATCTACCTGGACGACCTGCGTCTGTCGCACAACTCCGTCGGCGCTGTGATCGAGGTGATCGCCGAAGGCGTTCCGCCGGGCCTTGGCGCGCCGCTATATGGCAAGCTCGACAGTGATCTGGCCAGCGCGATGATGAGCATCAATGCCGTCAAGGCGGTAGAGATCGGCGATGGGATGGCCGCCGCAACCCTGACCGGCGTGGACAATGCCGACGAAATCCGCATGGGATCGGAGGGGCCGGAATATCTGTCAAACCATGCGGGCGGAATCCTTGGCGGCATCTCGACCGGCCAGCCGGTGATTTGCCGTTTCGCGGTCAAACCCACTTCCAGCATCCTGACACCGCGCCAGACCATCAACCAGCACGGCGACGAGATCGACCTGATCACCAAAGGCCGCCACGACCCCTGCGTCGGCATCCGCGCAGTGCCGGTGGGCGAGGCGATGATGGCCTGCGTGCTGCTGGATCATCTGCTGCTGGATCGGGGCCAGACCGGCGGGCAGCGCGGCAGGATCGGTCAAGACGTTGCGCCCAATCGGGGGATCTTGATTGGCTGAGGCAAAGAAACTGGGGCAATCAATCGCTTAAGGTCTGAAAGGCGCATCGCATACCTCGGTGGTTTGATCAGCCAAGCATGCCGCTTTGCCCGTTCACGCGCCAACAAAGACTGCGTGAGAATTATTTCAGGGTTTGGCCTGCGCTCTTGAAAGCTGCACAGCCAGAATTCCGGCCATGGCAATCGCGACGCCCAGCACATCGGTCGTGGCAACACGTTCGCCCAGCAAAAGCGCGGCGATGCCGACCCCAAAGGCCGGATTCAAAAAGTGAAAGCTGGACGCGCGCACTGCGCCGATGTCGCGCACCAACGTAAACCATAAAACCGTAGCCAAAAGCCCCGGCACGATGATCTGATACGCCATCGCGGCAAAATAGGCCGGGGCCGCATTGACGGCTTCGCTTTCCGTCAGAACCGACACGATCCCCAGCGCAACGGCACCCACCAGCATTTGCAGCCCGACGATCATCAACAGGTTCCCCGCCCCGGACGCACCGCGCACGCTCAGCGTCGCCACGGCCAAGGCAAGTGCGCCCACCACACACAGGGTAACACTTACCGGATCAGCCCCGCCCTGCAAACGCGTGCCCATGATCATGGCCACGCCCGCCATGCCCGCGACCAGCCCGAAAAACCCAAGTGCGGATATCCGTTCGCGCCCCCAGATCCAGCCGAGGCCGGCCACCATCAGCGGCATGGCGGATGCGATGATCGCCGCCAACGATCCTTCGATCCGCTGCATGGCCACAAAGTTCAGGCCCAGATACAGCGCGTTCTGGCACAGCCCAAAGACCAGAACAGCACGCCCCTGTGCCCCGCGAAATCCACCGGGCAAGTGCCAGCTTTGGCCAAGCGCACGGGCCAATACAACAGCAATCACCCCCGAGATGAAAAAGCGCAAAGACAGCGAAAACAGCGGCGGGGCATGCGCAACGATGATCTTCGCCGTGGCAAAGGCCGACGACCACATCAGGGCAAACAAAAGGCCCATAAAAACGGTGCGAAGGCCCATCTCGCAGTCTCCAAATGGAAAGACCGCCACAAGGGGCGGCCTTTGCAATCGATTGTCTTGTCCGCGGCTCAGGCGTTGACGCTGTCTTTCAGCGCCTTGGCGATGGCGAATTTCACCTGTTTGTCGGCAGCTTTGGTCATGGTTTCGCCGGTGGCCGGGTTGCGAACCTGACGTTCGGGGCGGGCTTTGCAGGCAACCTTGCCCAGACCCGGCAGCGTGACCGACCCACCGGCCGCGACTTCGCGGGTCACCACGTCGATGATGGCGTCCAGCGCCGAACCAGCGGTTTTCTTGTCGGCACCCATGGTTTCAGCGATTGCGGCCACAAGCTGGGTCTTGGTCATCGGTTTCGTCGTCATCTTTTTCTTCCTTATTGCAGGCTGCCGCCATCGGACGGGCCAGAGGTGTGGGTTGGCCGTTACCGGCGACGGGTTTCGCTACACAGGGTTTTTGGGCGCAGATCAAGCCCAAACCGTGCGTCGGCTACGAAAATGAGCGGTTAAAGGAAGGCCGTTTCCTCAAAGCTGCGCAACTTCCGGCTGTGGATACGCTCGATCGGCATCAGCCGCAGACGTTCCATGGCGCGGATGCCGATCTGCAAATGGCGGCTGACCTGCGTTTTGTAAAAATCGCTGGCCATGCCGGGCAGCTTCAATTCGCCGTGCAAAGGCTTGTCCGACACGCACAGCAACGTGCCATAGGGCACCCGGAACCGGAAGCCATTGGCGGCAATCGTGGCGCTTTCCATATCCAGCGCGATGGCCCGCGATTGCGACAGGCGCTTGACCGGGCCGGATTGGTCACGCAACTCCCAGTTGCGGTTGTCGATGGTGGCCACGGTGCCGGTGCGCATGATGCGTTTGAGCTCATACCCCTCCAGCTGCGTAACCTCGGCCACGGCCTCTTGCAGCGCGATCTGGATCTCGGCCAGCGCCGGAATGGGCACCCAGACCGGCAGATCGTCGTCCAGCACGTGGTCTTCGCGCAAGTAGGCGTGGGCCAACACAAAATCGCCCATCGACTGGCTGTTGCGCAGCCCGGCGCAGTGCCCGACCATCAGCCAGGCATGTGGGCGCAGCACGGCGATGTGGTCGGTGGCGGTCTTGGCGTTGGACGGGCCGACGCCGATGTTGACCAGCGTGATGCCCTGACCATCCGCGCGTTTCAGATGATAGGTCGGCATCTGCGGCAGTTTGGTGACCGTCTGCAACTCGCCATCCGGGGTGGTGATGATCTGGTTCCCGGTGGCGACAAAAGCGGTGTAGCCCAAGCCCGGATCGGCCAGCACCTGTCGGGCGTAAGCCTCGAATTCATCTACATAAAACTGGTAGTTCGTGAACAGCACATGGTTCTGGAAATGCTGCGGATCGGTCGCGGTGTAATGCGCCAGCCGGGCCAGCGAATAATCCACCCGCTGCGCGGTGAAGGGCGCCAGCGGCATCGATCCATCGGGGTTTTCGGTGCGCTGGCCGTTCACGATGTCATCATTCGTTGTGGCCAGATCCGGCACATCGAACACGTCGCGCAGGCTGAAATCCAGCACCCCTTCTTGTGGCACAGAAACGGTCGGGTTGTTGGCAACGGCGAAATGCACCGGCATCGGCGTTTCCGAAGGCCCGATCTGCACCGGCACGCCATGGTTTTCCATCAGCAAAGTAAGCTGCTGAATCAAGTAGTTGCGGAAAAGATCGGGGCGGGTGACGGTGGTGGCATAGGTGCCGGGGCTGGCGACATGGCCAAAGGCAAGGCGCGAGTCGGCCTTTGTGTGGCTGCTGACCCGCAAACGGATCTCGGGGTAGAAAGCGCGGATGCGGGTGTGGGGTTTGCCCTTTGTCACCGTTGCGCTGAAATGATCGGCCAAAAAGGTCGTGGCCTTGGCATAAAGCTCTTCCAGCCGGTCAACGGCGGCGGCGGGGTCGGTGAAATCCTGCGCGGCAGGCAGGTCTGGCGTCTGAAGTGGGGTTCCGTCTTGCATAACATCTCTCGTCAAATGATCCGCCATATAAGCCGAAACACCCGGTGTCGCGCAAGTGAAGGCTTGATGAAGGGCGGCAAACCGGGGCGAGCCGCGCGTTTTGCCGGTCTGGCGCGGGTATGATGCCTGTATGGGCGAGGTGTGGCAAACGTCATGACGTTGGTGCGGGCCTTGCAGGGGCCGGGTTTTTGCCCGCGCGCGTTACCGCGCCGGCAATTCGGCCAGCACGCGGCGGGCGGCTTCGGCCGGGTCTTTGGCCTGCCAGACCGGGCGGCCGACGACGATGTGATCGGCGCCGTCCGCGATGGCCTGTGCGGGCGTGGCGATGCGTTTCTGGTCGCCGCTGGCGCTGCCGGTGGGCCGGATGCCGGGGGTGACGATCAGCTTGCCCGCCGCTTCGGGCAAGGCGCGGATCGCGGCGGCCTCTTGCGGGCTGGCGATGACGCCATCGGCCCCGGCGGCCAGCGCGCGGGCGGCGCGTTCCAGCGTGATGGCGTGGATGTCACCGGGTTTGATGCAGTTGTCATCCAGATCGGCGCGGTCGAGAGACGTGAGGATGGTCACGGCCAGAATCTTCAACCCGGTGCCGCCCTTCCCTTCTTGTGCTGCGCGCACCACCTGCGGGTCGCCATGGACGGTCAGGAAGTCGAGATCATATTGCGCGATGCCGCGCACCGCCGCTTCGACCGTGGCGCCGATATCGAACAGCTTCATATCCAGAAAGATGCGCTTGCCGTGTTCCTGCTTCAGCTCGTTGGCCAGCGCGAACCCGCCCCCGGTCAGCATGCCAAGGCCGATCTTGTAAAAGCTGGCGGCATCCCCGATGCGGGCGGCCAGAGCCAGCCCTTGGACAACATTGGGCACATCAAGCGCCACGATCAGGCGATCATCGGACATGGCAGGCTCCTTTGCCGGGGTCCAAGCGTCTTGCGGTGGCGGGCAACTGGTGTCAAGCCATGGGCAGGCGGAATTGGGGGCGGCGATGATCCTGTGCTTTGACATCGGGGGTTCGCGCATCAAGGCGGCGGTGTCGGATGGCGACCGCCTGACCGATCTGGGCGCCTGCCCGACGCCGGTTGGGGATTTCGGGGCCTTTCTGGCGGCGCTATCGGGGTTTGCGGCGGGCCATGTCTTTCGCGGTGTGGCGATTTCCGTTGCCGGGGTGGTTGCGCCGGAAACGGGGCGCATCAAGGTGGCGAACATTCCTTGCGCCGATGGCCGGGCGCTGGCCGAGGATGTGGCCGCGGCGCTGCATCTGCCGGTTCTGGTGCTGAACGATGCCGATTGTTTCACACTGGCCGAAGCGCGTCTGGGCGCGGGGCGGGGGCACCGGAATGTGTTTGGCGTGATCCTTGGCACCGGGGTGGGCGGCGGGCTGGTGATCGACGGGCGGCTGGTGCAGGGCGCGGGGGGCTATGCGGGCGAATGGGGGCATGGGCCGGTGATTGCGGCGCCGTGGAACCTGCCCTGCGGTTGCGGGCTGTCGGGCTGTGTTGATGCGGTATGCGGCGCGCGCGGGCTGGAAAAGCTGCATCTGGGGCTGCATGGTGTGGGCGCGTCATCAACGGCCATCCTGTCGGGTTGGCAAGGTGGCGATGCGCTGGCGGAACAGACGGTGGCGCTGTGGCTGGATCTGATCACGCCGCCGCTTGCGCTGGTGATGAACGTGGTCGGTGCGTCGGTGGTGCCGGTGGGCGGTGGGCTTTCGAATGTGCGGCCCCTGCTGGCCCGGCTGGATGACCGCCTGCGCCGCCAGATATTGCGGCGCAGCGATGGGCCGTTGGTGGTGCCCGCGCAGTGCCGCCCCGAACCGGGGCTGATCGGCGCGGCCGAAGCCGGAAAAGAAAGGTTTGCGCCATGAGTGTGCTGATTGAGGTGTGCGTTGACACGACCGAAGGTCTGGCAGAAGCGATCCGGGGGGGTGCGGGGCGGATCGAGCTGTGCTCGGCGCTGGAGATGGGCGGGCTGACGCCTTCGGTCGGGATGATGCAGCGGGCGGCGGGGGCGGGTGTGCCGATCTATGCGATGATCCGGCCGCGCCCCGGAGATTTCATCTGGTCACCCGATGAAATCTCGCTGATGGAAAGCGACATCGAAGCGGCCTGCCGCGCCGGGATGCAGGGTGTTGTTCTGGGGGCCAGTCAGCCGGATGGGCGGCTGGACCCTGATGTGCTGCGCCTGCTGATCGCGCGAGCGGAAAAGATGGGGCTGACGCTGAATCGCTGCTTTGATCTGGTGCCCGATTTTTCCGATGCGCTGGAACAGGCCATCGAGCTGGGGTTTCACCGCGTGCTGACCAGCGGCGGCGAACGCACGGCGGCGGAAGGCGCCGACCGTCTGGCCAGCCTGATGGCGCAGGCAAAGGGCCGCATCACCGTCATGCCGGGCGCCGGGATTTCCGCTGAAACACTGGCCGCGTTCCGGGATCTGCCGCTGCGCGAGGTGCATGCCTCGTGCTCGGCCCCGGTGCTGGCCTCGGGGCGGGTGGTGGATTTCGGGTTTGCCGCGCGGGTGGGCCGGCGTACCGATGGCGCGCGCCTGCGCGATTTGCGGGCCGCGCTGGCGGATGCCGCATCGCGCCAACCATGACTTGACGCAACTGCCCGAAACACCGATTCTTTGGCAAAAGACACTGGCGGGGCATTGCAGGCATGGATTTTACCGTAACATTCGACCGGCCCGAGGAGGGCCCGAAATCGGGCCCGCTGACGGTGGGGTGGTTTCTGGCGTCGGACAAGGGGGCGGTGCTGTATGACCCGCCCGAGCGCATCATCTTTCGCCAGACCAACAAGGCCCATGCCAAAAGCGCCAGCCGCTGCCCGGCGGTGATCCAGTTGGAAAGCCGATATTTCATGGTGAAATGCCCGTTCGACATCCACATCGGATTTCGGCGCGACGACAAGGGCAAGCCGATGCTGATCAACCGGCTTGGCACCGCAAGCCCGGTGCGGGGCAACAAGCTGGGCGATCTGCTGACCTTGGTAAGCGAGGCCGAATGGCGCTATCCCGACCGGCCGACGGTGCAGCTGATGCTGCCCTATACCTTCATCGCGGACGAGATGTGTTACATCACCCAACTTGGCACCTTCGCGCATTACCGCAAGGACCCGCTGCCCGGCACCATCTTTGGCGGGCGCTTTGCGCTGAACGTCTGGCCGCGCCCGTTGATGTGGGCGTTTGAGTGGCATGAGCCGGAAAAGGACATCATTCTGAAACGCGGCGAGCCGTTGTTTTATTGCCAGTTCGAGGGGGACGATCCTGCCCGCGCGGTGCAGGTGGTGGAGGCGGAAAAGACGCCCGATCTGATGGCTTACATGGAAAAGATCAGCGGCGTGGTGAATTACGTCAACCAGACCTTTGGCCTGTTCAAGGCCGCCGAGGCGATGCGCCCGGCCCGGTTGCTGAAACCCAAGGCGCGGGAATGAGATCATCGCTGGAAATCTGGGATATGGCGCGGGGGCAGGCCCGCACCCTGTTGCAGACCGACCAGCATATCGAGGCGCCGAACTGGTCGCCCTGTGGCAGCTATCTGCTGGTCAATGGCGAGGGCGGGTTGTTCCGCGTGCCGCTGGATGCGCCCGCCTTGCAGGGGATCGATCTGGATGGCGTGGGGCGGTTGAACAACGACCATGGCATCTCGCCCGATGGCAGGATGTGGGTGATCTCCAGCCATCATCGGGGTGTTGGGTCGGAGATGTATCTGGTGGCGGCGGGCGGCGGTGTGCCGCGCCGGGTGTCACCGCAGGCGCCGAGCTGGTGGCATGGCTGGTCGCCGGATGGCACCACGCTGGCCTATGTCGCGGCGCGCGAGGGCCGGGTGATCGACGTTTACACCCTGCCCGTGGCGGGTGGGCCGGAAAGCCGGCTGACGTTTGGCGAAGGGCATTGCGATGGACCGGATTACAGCCACGATGGCAGCCTGATCTATTACAACTGCGACCGGGATGGACATGCGCAGATCTGGGTGATGGGCGCGGATGGCAGGGATCAGCGCAAGCTGTTTGCGGATGATGGCGTCAACTGGTTCCCGCACCCGTCGCCTTGCGGGCGGCATGTGATCTGGCTGGCCTATCCGCCCGGCACGCCTGGCCACCCTGCCGATCTGCCGGTCGCCATCTGCCGGATGGACCCGGATGGTGGCAACCGGCAGCGGCTGTGCGAGATCAACGGCGGGCAGGGCACGATGAACGTGCCGAACTGGGCGCCCGATGGCAGCGCCTTTGCCTATGTGCGTTACGCGCTGCCGGGTTGAATTTATGGACCTTCGGATCGCAAGGCGGGCGGGGTCGAAACCGTGCCGTCATTCGACCACACCGCAATATGCCGGGGATCCCCCCAAACCGAGACGTGAACCTCCGGTCCCATGCCGGGTGCTGTCAGATGCTCGGGTGTCAACCCGACAATCCGCACACGCAAGGCTTCACCCCGTTCAACCGCGGGGGCGATCAGGGCACTGGCATGCGGGCCAAGCACACCGATCAACAGTGTGATCTGCCGTGGAATGAGCCCCAAAAAGCGCCGGGTCAGGCGCGCAAATACACCCACCCGCCCGTCGGGCAACGGGTGCAACTCGGCCTCGCTTCCGATGGACAGACCCGTGCGCGCCACGTGAACGGAAATGTCCCGCACAGCGGCCTTGTGGATCAACGGTTGCAGCATATCGTGCATGGCGGGCCCCTTTTGTGGCGAGGGCGACCCGGCTGCTCGACCGGCCCCCCCATTCTTTGCCACCGTTGTCGGCAGCCACGATCCCGACCGCAACCCGCCGCGACCCTTCCGATCCGGGGGCAACCCGTTCCCGCCGATTTGGGTCCAAACCTTCGGCGGAAACCTTCTTCCCGGTGATCGGCAAGCACCTGCGGCATTGACCTTGGTTTTGGCCCCGCGAATCGTCAGGCTGACCTCCGGTGATTTTGCAACAAGTCCTTGTTGCAATCTTGCATCAAGCCCAACGCCATCCCATGTCTGATCCGAGGCCGAGGTTCCGCGTGCCTGAACTGGGCGCGGACGAGCGGTGCTAGCAAAGGAGAATGACCGATGAACCTGGAAAAGTTCACGGAACGGTCGCGCGGGTTCCTGCAAGCCGCGCAAACAATTGCCATGCGCGAAAGCCATCAGCGGCTGACGGCGGAACATCTGCTGAAAGCCATCATGGATGACGATCAGGGCATGGCCGCCAATCTGATCCGCCGCGCCGGAGGTGAGCCTTCGCAGGTGATCGATGCGGTGGACGGCGCGCTGAAAAAGCTGCCGCGCGTGTCAGGCGATGCCCAGCCATTCACTGATTCGTCGCTGGTCAAGGTGTTGGACGAAGCGGAAAAGCTGGCCAAGAAGGCGGGTGACAGTTTTGTGCCGGTGGAACGCATCCTGATGGCCTTTGCGCTTGCGCCGGGGGCGGCGAAGGCCTGTCTTGATGCCGGGGCCGTGACGGCGCAAAAGCTGAACGCTGCGATCAACGATATCCGCAAGGGCCGCACCGCCGATACGGCGAGTGCCGAGCAAGGTTATGATGCGCTGAAGAAATATGCGCGCGATCTGACCGAGGCTGCCGCCGAGGGCAAGATCGACCCGATCATCGGTCGGGATGAGGAGATCCGCCGTACCATGCAGGTGTTGAGCCGCCGCACCAAGAACAACCCGGTGCTGATCGGTGAGCCGGGCGTGGGGAAAACCGCGATTGCCGAAGGATTGGCGCTGCGCATCATTGATGGCGACGTGCCCGAATCCCTGCGCAACAAGAAGCTGATGGCGCTGGACATGGGCGCGCTGATCGCCGGGGCCAAGTACCGCGGCGAGTTCGAGGAACGTCTGAAGGCGGTGCTCAATGAGGTGACGGCGGCGGAGGGCGAGATCATCCTGTTCATCGACGAGATGCACACGCTGGTCGGCGCGGGCAAATCCGATGGCGCGATGGATGCGGCCAACCTGATCAAACCGGCGCTGGCGCGGGGGGAGTTGCATTGCGTTGGCGCCACCACCCTGACCGAATACCGCAAGTATGTGGAAAAGGACGCGGCCCTTGCCCGCCGGTTCCAGCCGGTGATGGTGAGCGAGCCGACGGTGGAGGATACCATCAGCATCCTGCGCGGGATCAAGGAAAAGTATGAACTGCACCACGGTGTGCGGATTTCCGACTCTGCCTTGGTGGCGGCGGCGACCCTGTCGCACCGCTATATCACCGACCGTTTCCTGCCCGACAAGGCCATCGATCTGGTGGACGAAGCTGCCAGCCGGTTGCGGATGGAGGTGGACAGCAAGCCCGAGGAACTGGACCAGCTGGACCGCCAGATCCTGCAATTGCAGATCGAATCCGAAGCGTTGAAGAAGGAAGATGACGCCGCCAGCCGCGACCGTCTGGAAAAGCTGGAGCGTGAACTGGCCGATCTGAAAGAGCAATCCGACGCGATGACCGCCAAATGGCAGTCAGAGCGCGATTCGCTGGAGGCGGCGCGGGATCTGAAAGAGCATCTGGACAAGGCGCGTGCCGAGCTGGAGCAGGCCAAGCGCGAGGGTGATTTCGCCAAGGCCGGCGAGTTGCAATATGGCACCATTCCGGGGCTGGAGAAATCACTGGCCGAGGCAGAGGCGCGCGAAGGCGATGCACTGGTGTCCGAGGCGGTGCGACCCGAGCAGATCGCCGAGGTGGTGGAACGCTGGACCGGGATTCCGGTGGCCAAGATGCTGGAAGGCGAGCGCGAGAAACTCCTCCGGATGGAGGAGGAGTTGGGCAAGCGGGTGGTCGGCCAGCAACCGGCGCTTGTGGCGGTGGCCAATGCCGTGCGCCGGGCGCGGGCGGGGTTGAACGATGAGGGGCGGCCGCTGGGCAGCTTCCTGTTCCTTGGGCCCACGGGTGTGGGCAAGACCGAGTTGACCAAGGCGGTGGCGGAATATCTGTTTGATGATGACTCTGCCATGGTGCGGATCGACATGTCGGAGTTCATGGAAAAACACGCCGTCAGCCGTCTGATCGGCGCGCCGCCCGGCTATGTCGGCTATGACGAGGGCGGGGTGCTGACCGAAGCCGTGCGGCGGCGCCCGTATCAGGTGGTGCTGTTCGACGAGGTGGAAAAGGCGCACCCGGATGTGTTCAACGTGCTCTTGCAGGTGCTGGATGACGGGGTGCTGACCGATGGGCAGGGCCGGACCGTGGATTTCAAGCAAACGCTGATCGTGCTGACATCAAACCTTGGGGCGCGGGCGCTGTCGGAACTGCCCGAAGGGGCCGATCCAAGCGGGGCGCGGGCCGAGGTGATGGAGGCGGTGCGCCAGCACTTCCGGCCGGAGTTTCTGAACCGGCTGGACGAGCAGGTGATCTTTGACCGGCTGAACCGGGCCGATATGGCCGGGATCGTGCTGATCCAGATGAAGCGGCTGGAAAAGCGGCTGGAGGCACGCAAGATCACGCTGGAACTGGACGATGCAGCGCGCGCGTGGCTGGCGGATGAGGGCTATGATCCGGTGTTCGGGGCGCGACCCTTGAAACGGGTGATCCAGCGCCATCTGCAAGACCCGCTGGCCGAGATGATCCTGTCGGGCGATGTGCTGGACGGGGCCACGGTGGTGGTCGGCGCGGGGCCGGAGGGGTTGATCATCGGGGACCGCGTCAGCGCCAGCCGACGCGCCCGCCCGGTGGAAGCTGTGGTGCACTGATCCACGGGGCTATCGTTGAAATCCGCCGCCCGTCCTGATGGACGGGCGGCGGTGTCTTGTGGGGCAACACAGGCTGGCCCCCGCACCCGGAGGGCGTTAGGCTGCGCCATGACCGACGATCTGAAAGCCCGCTTAACGACCCGCGCCCTTGAGGAAGGGTTTTCCGCCATTCGGATCACAGCACCGGATGCCATCCCGCAAGCCGCAGCGCGGTTGGCCGATTTTGTGGCGCAGGGGCGGCATGGGCAGATGGGGTGGATGGCCGAGCGTATGGGCTGGCGCGGCGACCCCGCAGCGCTGTGGCCCGAGGCGCGGTCGGTGCTCATGCTGGCGGAAAGCTATGCGCCCGACGAAAACCCCCTGCCGCTGTTGCAGGAGCGGGATCGGGGCGTGATCTCGGTCTATGCGCAGGGCAAGGATTACCACGATCTGGTCAAGCGGCGGCTGAAACGGCTGGGGCGCTGGCTGATCGACCAGACCCCCTGCGAGATCAAGGTGTTTGTGGATACCGCGCCGGTGATGGAAAAGCCGCTGGCGCAGGCGGCGGGGTTGGGGTGGCAAGGCAAGCACACCAATGTTCTGAGCCGGGATCTGGGCAACTGGTTTTTCCTTGGCGCGATTTTCACCACGCTGGATCTGCCGAAGGACGCGGCGGAAATCAGCCATTGCGGGTCGTGCACCGCCTGTCTGGACATTTGCCCGACCGGGGCCTTTCCCGCGCCCTATCAACTGGATGCGCGACGGTGCATCTCTTATCTGACCATCGAACACGCGGGCCCGGTGGACGAGGCATTGCGCCCCCTGATGGGCAACCGGATTTATGGCTGCGATGATTGTCTGGCGATTTGCCCGTGGAACAAGTTCGCCAAGACGGCGTCCGACATCGGCTATGCGCATCGCCATGGTGCGCCGCCCTTGGCCGCGCTTGCGGGACTGGATGATGCCGGATTTCGGACGCAGTTCGCGGGCAGCCCGATCAAGCGGATCGGGCGGGGGCGGTTCGTGCGCAATGTGCTGTATGCCATTGGAAACTCGGGTGAGCTGACGCTGCACCCGGTGGCGCTGGCCTTGTGCGACGATCCTGATCCAACGGTTGCCGATGCGGCGCGTTGGGCCGTTCAGAGGCTGGAGCCTTCGCACGGCGAACCATAGGGCACCGTTATGACGGGTTGTCCGGGGCAGGTGGAACACCTACGTCCACCTCATGCGATGCAATCTTTCCTGAAAGGAAAACAAATGTCTGTTGACCCGAAATACTGGACCGAAGCCCACGCCACCGGCGGCGGCCGCAATGGCATGGCCAAATTGGCCGATGGCAAGCTGACGGTGACGATGACCAGCCCGAAGGAATTGGGCGGATCAGGTGCCGGGCACAATCCTGAAGAGTTGTTCGCAATCGGCTATGCCGCCTGCTATCTGGGCGCGATGCGCTTTGCGGCTGGGGCCGAAAAGCTGGGCACCGTGCCCGATGATGCAACGGTGGATGCCCATGTCGGCATCGGGCCGCGCAGCGATGGCGGCTTTGGGCTGAAGGTCAAACTGGTTGTGACTCTGCCGGGGGTGGAACGATCGGTGGCCGAAAAGATGGTGGAACGTGGCCATTTCATCTGCCCCTATTCCAACGCGACCAAAGGCAATATCGAGGTGGAAACCGAGCTGGCATAAGCCGGTTTGCGCCTGACCCACGCCCGCGCTGTTGCGCGGGCGTTTGGTTTTCAACTGATTCTGGGGTATGCTTGGGTTCCGATTGCAAAGGAGGACAGCATGCACCGCGACCCCAAGGGCCGTCATCTGGCCGACACCCGCACCCCCAGCACCGGCAGCAAGACCGCCCATTTCCTGCGGCTGGCGCGCGGCACGCGCGACGGCTTTCATATCAGCCGCGCCCCTGTCAGCGCATCACGCCTGACCCAGTTCCTGCGCATAGCGCGCGGGCGGTTGGCATAAAGCAAAGGGGCGCCAACCGGCGCCCCTGTCTCAAACTCAGGCGCGGACCAGCTTTTCGTAATCGGTTGACACTTGCTTGCACAGCGCGCCAACCTCGAAAGTGTAATCCCCGATCTGGCCGACCGGCGTGACCTCGGCGGCGGTGCCGGTCAGGAAGCATTGTTCGAACCCTTCGAGTTCCGATGCCTCGATCCGGCGCTCGATCACCTTGATCCCCATGCCTTGCAGCATGCCGATCACCGTTTGCCGGGTGATGCCGTTCAGGATCGCATCGGGGATGGGGGTGTGCACCTCGCCATCCTTGACGAAGAAGATGTTGGCGCCCGTCGCCTCGGCCACATAGCCGCGATAATCGAACATCATCGCGTCCGAGCAGCCCTTTGCCTCGGCCGCGTGTTTCGACATGGTGCAGATCATATACAGGCCAGCGGCCTTGGCGGCGTGTGGGATGGTATCGGGCGACGGGCGTTTCCACTTGGCGATGTCGAGTTTCGCGCCCTTGAACTTGGCGTCGCCATAGTAATTGCCCCACGACCACACCGCCACCGCCATGCGGATCGGGTTGCGCTTGGCGGCCACGCCCATATCTTCGCCCGCGCCGCGCCATGCCAGCGCGCGCACATAGGCATCGGTCAGGTTGTTGGCTTTGAGCACCGCATCTTTCGCGGCTTCGATCTCATCGACCGACCAGGGCAGGTCCATATCCAGCAATTCGCCCGACTTGCGCAGCCGTTCCGAATGGTCGCGCGACTTGAAGATCTTGCCGTTGTAGCAACGCTCGCCCTCAAACACCGCAGAGGCGTAATGCATGGCATGGGTCAGCACATGGACCTTGGCATCGCGCCAGTCTACCAGTTTGCCATCCATCCAGATGAACCCGTCACGATCGTCGTAGCCTGCCATGGTGCCCCCGATTTCTTCACAATATTGCGCGCGTCACCTGCAACCAGGACAGAAAGTTGCGCAAAGCCGCTAGGGAGCTACCAGTTGGGCCTTGGAAAGTCAACAAGGCTGACGTAACTTCACTGTCAAGCAGGGAGGCGATCCATGGCAGAGCAGACCCCCAGCGGCGAAAGCCTGCTGTTTCTGACCGACGAGCAGCTGCGCAAAGGGATAGAGGCGATGTTCTTCGCCTATCGCGGCTTTACCGCCGACCCGGACCGGATTCTTGAAGGCATGGATTATGGCCGTGCGCATCATCGGGCAGTGCATTTCATCCACCGCAGCCCCGGGACCACCGTATCCAACCTGATGACCATTCTGGGCGTGACCAAACAATCGCTGAACCGGGTGCTGCGGTCGCTGGTGGAGGATGGGCTGGTCGAGGCGCGGGTGGGGCGGCGGGACAAGCGCGAACGGCACCTGCACCTGACCGCCAAGGGGCAGGAGTTGGAGCGGATGCTTTCCGATGCGCAGCGCGCGCGGATGCGGGCAGCGTATCGTGCGGCGGGGCCACAGGCGGTGGCTGGCTTCCGGCAGGTGCTGGAGGCGATGATGGACCCCGACCTGCGCCGGCAATATCAAGGATTGAAGGAGAGCGGCGCATGACGCAAGCAGACGCGCATCTGCTGGTGGTGGATGATGATGAACGCATCCGGGGGCTGTTGCAGAAGTTCCTGATCCGAAACGGGTTTCTGGTGTCAGTCGCCCGCGATGCGGCGCAGGCGCGGCGGCTGTTGGGCGGGCTGGAATTCGACATGATCGTGCTGGATGTGATGATGCCGGGGGAGGATGGCATCACCCTGACCCGCGACTTGCGCCAACGGATGCAGACACCGATCCTGCTTTTGACCGCCAAAGGCGAAACCGCCAGCCGGATCGAGGGGTTCGAGGCGGGGGCCGATGACTACCTTGGCAAGCCATTCGAGCCAAAGGAACTGCTGCTGCGCATCAACGCGATCCTGCGCCGGGTGCCGGTGGTACGGGCAGACACGGCGCCAAAGGTGCTGCACCTTGGCCCGGTGCGCTATGACATGGACCGGGGCGAGTTGTGGCGCGGCCCCGATCCGGTGCGGCTGACCGCGACCGAAGCGGCGCTGATGCGGCTGTTCTCGGCCCATCCCGGCCATGCGATCAGCCGTGAGCGGCTGGTGGCCGATCTGGGCCGCGATGATGCCGCACAGGAACGCGCGGTGGATGTGCAGATCACCCGCCTGCGCCGCAAGATCGAGGATGACCCCAAACAGCCGCGCTATCTGCAAACGGTCCGCGGCGAAGGATATATGCTGCAACCGGATTGATTGGTTTTGCCGACCTGATACTGACACATCAGACAGGCGCACAATGCGGCCTGTGACTTCATCGGGGAATAAAGTTGAAAACAATTTGCATGTCTTTGGCGACGTCCGTTGCACTGGTGGCTTCATCCGTCGCAGCGTCCGCGCAGGATCTGGTGACTTATGACAGCGTTGGCGTGTGGGATATTCTGGTAGATCCCACCGTCGGAAATGGCTGCCTGATCAATGCCGTGTTCGAAGATGGCTCCGATGTGCGGGTCGGTTTTGCCCCCGACACCGGGTTCGGCTATATCCTTGCCCTGAACGATGGCTGGGAAGGCGTCGAAGACAACGTGATGTATCCCATTTCCATGAACGTGGACGGCGTGGTTTACGAAGGCGAGGGCATGGGCATCCACATCGACGGTTTGCCGGGTGTGGATATCGAATTCGACAGCGCCGATTTCCTGATGGATGTTGCCACCAAACAGACCCTGACCCTGTCGACCGAGGCCGGAGAGATCATGGCGATCGACCTGACCGATACCTTGCGCGCGTTGAATGCCGCAATCGACTGTCAGGAAGCCCAAGGCTGATCCTGCCGCGCGCGGCGGGTCACACCGCCGCGCCACCACCCGGAACATGCCGCCAAATGGCGATCACCCCCCGTTGGAACGCATGGGCGGTGTCTTTTCGGGCTGCTGCCGGGCCATAGATCTCTACCTCCAGCAGCGTGACATCTGGCCGAAGGGACAGCGCTGCATCAAAACCCGACGCGCGGTAAACCCCTTCGTTGATCGACAGCGCAAACAGGGCACCGGGGGCCGCCTGTGTTTCCAACCGGGCAATCGCTTCGGGACCAACATGGCCGTGGGTGAACGTGCCAGAGGAAACGATTCCGCCATAGGGTCCGGTCAGATCCAATGGCCCCGTGATATCGGCGCGGTGCAAATGGCGATAAAAGCCCTTTTCCCGCGCGGTTTCCAACATTTCGGGTGACAGGTCGGCACCGTCGATTTCGGCGGAAAATCCCATCTGACGCAGGTGCATCGCCAAAAGGCCGGTGCCCGCACCAACATCAAGCACCGGCCCGGTGCCACCATGGGCAAGGAACGCAGCCGCAACATGCGCAGGCAGTCGATAATCCATACCTGCGGCAAAGTCCGCATCATAGCTTGCGGCCCATTCAGCATAAAGCCGGGCACAGTCATCGGCGCCACGCAGGGAAAAGGCGGCATCAAGATCTGTCAT
Organism: Paracoccaceae bacterium; assembly: GCA_046292785.1. GTDB lineage: Bacteria > Pseudomonadota > Alphaproteobacteria > Rhodobacterales > Rhodobacteraceae > Pseudotabrizicola. The sequence continues at coordinate 60,180 of JBKBQB010000011.1, read as the reverse complement.
AACGTCAGGATGCCGTATGCGGTGCCCGCAATCAAGTGACTTGCGGCCCGTGCCGCACACGCCATACTTGGCGTATGAAAACAATGCTCTCTCTTGGCCATGGCTACAGCGCCGACGCGCTGGCCCGGCGGTTGATTCCACTGGGCTGGACCGTGATCGGCACCACCCGAACCCCCGACAAAGCCGCGCGGATGCGGGCAAGCGGGGTGGAACCCCTGCTCTGGCCTGGTGATCTTGCCCCGGCACTGACCCGCGCAACGCATGTGCTGGCCTCTGCCGCACCGGATGCGGCGGGCGATCCGTTTCTGCAGGCATCGCCGGCCATCGCCGACGCGCGGCCGGAATGGGTCGGCTATCTGTCCACGACCGGCGTTTATGGCGACCATCAGGGTGACTGGGTGGATGAGTCGACTGCGCTCACGCCAGACAGCCCTCGCGGGGTGCACCGGGTGCTGGCGGAATCGCAATGGCGCGCAACCGGCCTTCCGGTGCACATTTTCCGGCTGGCGGGCATCTACGGGCCCGGTCGCGGCCCATTCGAAAAGGTGCGCGACGGCAGCGCACGGCGGATCATCAAACCCGGCCAGTTCTTCAGCCGGACCCATGTTGCGGATATTGCACAGGTGCTTGCCGCATCGATCGCCCGCCCCAGCCCCGGCGCGGCCTATAACGTCTGCGATGATGAACCTGCCCCGCCCGAAGACGTGCTGTCATACGCCGCCGCTTTGCTTGGCTTGCCCGATCCGCCTGCGATCCCGTTTGATCAGGCCGATCTGTCCCCGATGGCGCGCAGCTTTTATGGCGAATCAAAACGGGTGCGCAACGATCGGATCAAGACCGAGCTGGGCGTGGAGCTGCTTTACCCCAGCTACCGCGAAGGGCTCGCGGCGCTCCGGTCGATGGAATGAGCCTTGGGTTTGTCACGGGGTGAAGGTCTTCGCCAGCCGTGCGGTGCATCGTGACCCCAAGGAAAATGGCGCTTGCACCTGACAGCCCGTGCCTTATCTTCATGACGACCTCGGGGTGCCTGACAGGTGATCTGTCCGGCTGAGATGCGCAAGCGGACCCGTTGAACCTGAACCGGATCATACCGGCGGAGGGAAGGTGCGAAGGATGACCTCCAAGCCCGACCTGTTCCGTCGCAGTTGGAGGAAGACATGCGAACTTCGATCCTTGCGACCGGCCTTTCCTGCCTTGCGCTTGCAGCGCATGCGGAAACACCTGTCCTGACTGTTTATGCGGGCGATTACTTCACCTCGGAATGGGGCCCCGGACCGGCCATCGAGCAGGGGTTCGAGGCGTTTTGTGCCTGTGACCTGCAATTTTCGGTCGGTGATCTGCTGCCCCGGCTGATGCTGGAGCGCGAGCGCACACAGGCCGATGTGGTGATCGGGTTGACCACCGATATATTGGCGCGGGCGCGCGGGGCCGGGCTGTTCGGACCGCATGGGCAGAACCTGTCAGCGCTGACCCTGCCGGTGGATTGGGCCGATGACACCTTCTTGCCATTCAACTGGGGGCATACGGCATTCATCTACGACACCACCCGGATGGAAACGCCCCCCGCCACGCTGGCGGCCATGCGCAGTCTTGACGACGGGGTAACAGTGGTCATTCAGGATCCACGCACCTCGATCTCGGGGCTGGCTTTGGTGCTGTGGGTCAAGTCGGTCTATGGCGATCAGGCAAAGGCATTCTGGGCCGATCTTGCGCCGCACATCCTGACCGTGACCAAGGACTGGTCGGAAAGCTATGGTCTGTTCACCAGTGGCGAGGCGGATATGGTGCTGAGCTATACCACCTCGCCCGCTTATCACATCATGGCGGAAAATGATCTGACCAAGCGCGCCGCAATCTTCCCCGAGGGCCATTATTTCATGGCCGAAACGGTGGGCAGGATCGCCGCAACCGATCAGCCGGAACTGGCCGACAGGTTCATGGCATGGGTGCTGACCCCCGAATTCCAGAAAGTCGTTCCTGCCGCCAACTGGTCGCTGCCATCGGCTTTGCCGCTGGCGGAATGGCCCGAAGGCTGGTCCGATGTGCCGTTGCCCGAAAATGTGCTGTTCCTGACAGAGGCGCAAGCCGAGGCGCTGCGCGCGGAGGCGGTCGAGGAATGGCGCGCAGCCCTGTCTCGGTGATCGGCGCAAGCGTCGCGGCATGCGTTGCGGCGCTTGTGCTGCTGCCACTGGGCGCTGTCCTGTGGTGGGCAGATGCATGGCCATCACTGGCGCCGGGCGACGGACAGGCCCTGTGGTTCACACTGTGGCAGGCCGTTGTGTCGGCCGTGGTGTCCTGCACGCTGGCGGTGCCGGTGGCGCGGGCTCTGGCGCGGCGGCGATTTGTCGGGCGTGGCGCGCTTATCACGTTGATGGGCGCACCGTTCCTGTTGCCGACAATCGTGGCCGTGATGGGGTTGATCGCGGTCTTTGGCCGATCCGGCTGGGCCAATCAGGCATTGGCAACTCTGGGGCTTGCCCCCGTTTCGGTTTACGGCGCGCAGGGGGTCATTCTGGCCCATGTGTTCCTGAACCTGCCGCTGGCGGTGCGGATGATCCTGCAGGGTTGGCAGGCGATTCCGGCCGAACGGTTCCGGCTGGCCCAGTCGCTGGGCTTTTGCCCATCACAAGTGGCGCGGCATCTGGAGCGGCCTATGCTGCGGGCGGTGCTGCCGGGGGCCTTTGCCGTGATTTTCGTGATCTGCCTGACCAGTTTTGCGGTGGCACTGACGCTGGGCGGAGGTCCGAAAGCCACAACCGTGGAACTGGCGATCTATCAGGCGGTGCGGTTTGATTTTGATCTGAGTCGCGCGGCGCTGCTGTCGGGCGTGCAGGTCGCGCTGTGCGCTCTTGTGGCGGCGCTGGTCTGGCGGGTCGTGGCCACGCCCGGATTTGGCGCTGGTCTGGGGCGCGAGCCAATTCTGCGGGTGCGCGGTGCCGCGCCACTCCTTGCCGACGGTTTGGCAATCGGCAGCGCCACGTTGTTTTTGCTGCTGCCCCTGACAGCGATTGCACTGCGGGGCATGCCGGGACTTGTGGCGCTGCCCGATGCTGTGTGGGCCGCAGCCGTGCGATCGGTGGTGGTGGCGCTCGTCTCGACGGCTGTGACGACCGTCGCAGCTTTGGCGCTGGCACTGTGCGTTGCAGATGGCCGGCGTGGCGCTGCGCTGATCGACGGGATTGCGCTGCTGCCGCTTGCGACATCGGGGCTGGTGCTGGGGACGGGATTGTTCCTTCTGGTGCAACCCTGGGTCGTGCCGTCTGCGCTGGCGTTGCAGGTCACCGTCGCGGTGAATGTGGCCCTGTCAATCCCGTTCGTCTACCGGCTTCTGCTGCCAGAGGCGCGGGTGCTGCGGGCAGATTATGGGCGGCTGGCGGAAAGTCTGGCCCTGCGCCGGTTTGACTGGTTGCGCCTTGTCGCTTTGCCACGGCTGGCGCGGCCCATTGGCTTTGGTGCCGGACTGGCGGCCGCCTTGTCCATGGGTGATCTGGGGGTGATCGCCCTTTTCGCATCGGATCAGGCCGCCACACTGCCGCTGGTTGTGCAACGCCTGATGGGGGCCTACCGGATGGAAACGGCTGCATCTGCGGCCTTGCTGCTGGTCGGGATCAGCTTTGGCCTGTTCTGGGCGTTTGATGCGTGGGGGCGTCGTTATGCTGCAGTTTGACAACGTGGTTCTGGCGCAGGACAGCTTCCGTCTGGCTGCGGACTGGCAGGTGCCGGCAGGCGCGAAAGTGGCGGTGATCGGCCCCTCCGGCGCCGGAAAATCAACGCTGCTTTCTGCAATCGCGGGTTTCTTTGCGCCGGCCGCCGGAAGGATACTTTGGCAAGGCACGGATCTGGCGCCGCTGAACCCAGGTGCCCGGCCGGTGACAATCCTGTTTCAGGACCAGAACCTGTTTCCCCATCTGACATTGGCGCAAAATCTGGGGCTGGGGCTGCGCCCCGATCTGCGGCTGTCCGCAGCGCAACGCGCACAGCTTGATGCGGTGCTCGACCGGGTTGGGCTTGCGGGCCTTGGCGCGCGCAAGCCGGGTCAATTGTCGGGTGGGCAGATCGGGCGCGCCGCGCTGGCCCGCGCGCTGTTGCGGGCACGGCCGGTGTTGCTGTTGGACGAACCCTTTGCCGCCCTTGGCCCGGCGTTGAAGGCCGAAATGCTGGCTCTGGTGGACGACGTGGCGAAAGAAACCGGCGCACTCGTGATGATGGTGACGCATGACCCCGCGGATGCAAAGGCCTTTGCAGACCTCACGATGCTGGTGGCAGAGGGCATCGCGCACCCACCCGCTGCCACCGGCGCGTTGTTCGCCCATCCACCCGCGGCCTTGCAGGCCTATCTGGGGTAAAGGCGGGTCAACGTGGGAAACCGCGTCTGGCATTGCAGCTTTTCCAGACACTTCGCCGTGGGGCATGCGCCCTTTCCGTCCGTGGCCCGGTCGCAAAGAAAAACCCCGCCACCGGCGGGGTTTTTGCTGTCGTTGCCGTGTGCCGGCGGTCAGGCCAGTTTCTTGCCCTTGACGTTGGCCCAGATCTTCTTGTTGGTCAGATACAACAGAACCGACAGGATGATCAGAAAGATCACAGCGGTAAAGCCAGCCTGCTTGCGCGCCATCATCTTGGGCTCTGCCGCCCAGACCAGGAACGAGGTCACATCTTCGGCCATGTTGGCCACGGTGGCCGGGGTGCCGTCGGCATAGGTCACCAGATCATCGCTCAGCGGGTTCGGCATTGCGATCCAGCTGCCCGGAATGGTGGACACGCCGTGTTCGTCCTTGCAGCTGTCCGGCACACCGCCGTTCGGGAAGGCGGAGTTGTAGTAGAATCCGTCAACACCGTCCGGCGCGCAGGCCGGTTCTTCTTCCGTGTAATGGGTCAGGATCGAATACGTGTACTCTGCCCCGCCGATACCGTTGAAGAATTGGCTGATACCGCTGCCATAAGGGCCATGAAACCCGGCGCGGGCCTTGGTCATCAAGGACAGGTCGGGCGCGCCTTCCATTCCCGACATCGGGAAGTGGTCGGTCGGAACGCCGTCACGATCCTCTCCGGTTTCGGCGTCTGTCACCGTGAACTGGGTGGCATAGGCCCGAACCTGATCTTCGGGCATGGCTGGCCCGCCCGCATCGGACAAGCTGCGGATCGGCACGAATTTCATGCCATGGCAAGCAGCACAAACTTCGGTGTAAACCTGAAGTCCGCGCTGCAACTGGTTCTGGTCGAATTTCCCGAATGGGCCTTCATGGGCGAAGGCAAGGTCGGTCAATTCAACGCCACCACCACCGGCGGCCAGGGCCGCCCCCGCCGAAAGGGCGAGGGCAGTGGTAGCGGTGAGTGCGATGTTCCTGATCATGTTAGTCAGTTCCTTTCTCACTCGGCCGGCTGCACGGCTGCCGAGGCAGACGGCGGGGCGTAGTGGGCATTGAAGTCTTCTTCGATGGTGGCCGGTTGTGCGGTCGGCTTTTCGATCACACCCAGCAGCGGCAGGATGATCAGGAAATAGGCGAACCAATAGGCCGATGCGATCAGCGAGATCGTGGCATAGGGTTCTTCGGCCGGCATCGCGCCAACCCACATCAGCACGATGAAATCGACGCACAGAAGCGCAAACCACCATTTGAACATCGGGCGATAGCGACCCGACCGCACCGAAGACGTGTCCAGCCATGGCGCCAGAGCCATTACGGCAATCGCACCAAACATCGCCAACACGCCGAAGAACTTGGCGTCGACGATACCAAAGGTGATCCACTCCGCCGCGATCACGACCCAGACCTCGCCGGTAAAGGCACGCAGGATGGCGTAGAATGGCAAGAAATACCATTCGGGCACGATGTGGGCCGGCGTCGCCAGAGCATTCGCCTCGATGTAGTTGTCAGGGTGGCCCAGATAGTTTGGCATGAAGCCAACGATGGCAAAGAAGACCACCAGAATGACGGCCAGTGCGAATAGATCCTTGATCACGAAGTAGGGCCAGAACGGCACCGTATCACGCTCGGCTTCTTCCTTGGACCCGCGGCGCACCTCGACCCCGGTGGGGTTGTTGTTGCCGGTGGTGTGGAACGCCCAGATGTGCACGGCCACCAGTGCCGCGATCACGAAGGGCAGCAGATAGTGAAGCGAGAAGAAACGGTTCAGCGTGGCGTTGTCGACAGCAGGGCCGCCCAACAGCCAGGTCTGGATCGGCTCACCGATACCGGGGATCGCGCCGAACAACCCGGTGATCACCGTGGCCCCCCAGAACGACATCTGGCCCCATGGCAAAACATAGCCCATGAACGCGGTCGCCATCATCGCGAGGTAGATCAGCATGCCGATGATCCATGTCACCTCACGCGGTGCTTTGTAGCTGCCGTAGTAAAGGCCGCGGAAGATGTGCAGGTAAACGGCAACAAAGAACAGCGATGCGCCATTGCCGTGCAGATAGCGCAGCATGTGCCCGCCGTTCACGTTGCGCATGATGTGTTCGACAGAGGCGAACGCATAATCGACATGCGGTGTGTAGTGCATCACCAGAACGATGCCGGTGATGATCTGCAGCGCAAGACAGAAGGTCAGCACGATCCCCCAGATCCACATCCAGTTCAGGTTGCGGGGGGTCGGCAGCATCAGGGTATCATACATCAGCCCGACGATGGGAAGGCGCTTGTGCAGCCACTTCTCTCCACCAGATTTGGGCTCGTAATGGTCGTGCGGAATTCCGGCCATGGTTGGTTGTCCTTATCCCAGCTTGATCGTGGAGTCGTCGACGAACGACGCCAACGGAATATCGAGGTTGCGCGGCGCGGGCCCTTTGCGGATACGCCCCGCCTCGTCATAGTGCGACCCGTGGCAGGGGCAGAACCAGCCGCCGAATTCGCCTGCGCCATCCCCGATCGGAACACAGCCCAGATGGGTGCAGACGCCGATCATCACCAGCCATTCGCCCGCGTCGTCCAGCGTGCGGTTGGCGTCGGATGCATCTGTGCCGGGTTTGTTGGCGTTTTCAGAATTGCGGTCGGGCAGCTCGGTCAGCGCGGTGGCGCGGGCTGCGGTGATCTCTGCCTCGGAGCGGCGGCGAATGAACACCGGCTTGCCAAGGAACTTGACGGTCAGTTGGGTGCCGACATCGACACCGGAAACATCGACGAAAATCGAGGACAAGGCCTGAACGTCCGCCGACGGATTCATCTGGTTCACAAGCGGCCAGACCGCAGCCCCGGCGGCAACAGCCCCGGCCCCGGCGGTTGCGTAATACAGGAAATCCCTGCGGGTGCCTGCGTTGTCTTCTGCGTGGGACACGAGATATTCTCCCTTTCAAGGCCGCAATCACTTCGACCCATAAAGATTTCGGGGCTGTGGTTACCCACGACCCTGCCGATCGGTTTATTAGCCAAGCCAAGACCCGGCGTCCAGCGGACAATACGGCGCAGTTGGTACGGAATGAACCGTTATTTCTGCGCCTGTGACGGATAAGGCGCGGCTAGCCCCTGAAGAAGGATGCCGCGACACCGGCAATTTTCAATCCCCTGCGACAAGTCGTAGCGCGAAACCGCGACTTTGTGTGCAACGGGTATGGCAGAACACAGGCGGCAAAGTTTGGGTTGGCTCTTTGGTCAAGGCAAAGGAGGTCATGGTCAATCACGGGCACCAAACCAGAAACCCGCGCGCCGTCATCCGCGGCAGCGCCGGCGCCCCGGGGGGGGCCGCCCCCCCCGCCGGGGCGCCCCGGGGGGGGCGGCGGGGGCACAAAAAGAACC
>JBKBQB010000011.1:0-52434 GCA_046292785.1 Paracoccaceae bacterium | reverse complement strand
GGGGCATGCCATCGTCGGTCGGATGCATCATCCGGTGCGCCGGAGGGAAGCGGCGCGCGCCGACATCCGCGGCTGCGCCCCCGACCGGGGGCGCGACGCCCCCCGTTCGGCGGCCCCTGTGATGACCGTCAGCGTCAAGATCTAGCCCTGAGGCACCGTGGCGCGCATCGACGCGCGCGCTGCCAGTCCGGCTTCCCAGCGGGCCAGTTTGTCGTGTCCCTTGCGCCAATCCCGGCCGGCATGGCGGAAATCCAGATACCCCAAGGCGCAGGCGGTGGCGATCTGGCCCATATCCAGCGCACCGCTCAGATGGTCGATCCAGCGGGTTTCCAGAACATCCAGCGCGCGGGCGATCTTTGACCATTGCGCCTCGACCCAAGGCTCAAACCGCTTTTCCTCTGGCCGGATCCGCGATTCGTAGACCATCAGCAGCGCCGCATCCAGAATGCCATCGGCGGTTGCCTCCACCGTCAGCGTGTCCCAAAGACGCGGCGCTTCGGGATACAGCCCTGCCCCGGCCCCGGCGTCCAGAAACTGGCAGATCACCCGGCTGTCATACAGCGTCGGCCCATCGTCCCGCTCCAGCGCCGGGATCTTGCCCAATGGGTTGTGCCCGACCACCCGCGCGTCAGGGGCTGTTGGGGTGCCGGCAACCGAGATCGTCTCGACGCCGGAAATATTGGCCTCGGCGATCAGCACCATCACCTTTCGCACATAGGGAGAGGTGGGTGAGTGATACAGTCTCATTCGATTTCCCGCAGCCGCAGACGGGCAATGGCCCCTGCATCCAGTTCAAAGGTTTTGGTGCCGAATCGGAACGTGCGGCGCAGCCGGAAACTGGCGTTGCGCTGACCTGCGGCGTCCCGCGCCTTGTGGGACGCAAGCCCGTCATCCAGATCATCCAACGCCTCTTCGGCGCGCTGATCGGTGCGGCCCGCGTGACCGTGACGTCGAATCAGGTGTTGGGCCGCATAGGCCACAGCGGCAATGGCGCCGAGTCGAAGCGCAAGCGGCAGCAGCGGGGCAAGGGGCAGCGGCATGATGACCTCCGGTCGGTTGACCAGAATCCTAGGGGGCGCGTGCACGCCTGTCCATCCCATGGGCGGCCCGAAGCGAAATCATGCCCTTTGCCCGCACCACAGCCGGAACGCCCAGCGGCAAAACGCCGGTCCAAGATCGGACGGGGCGTTTGGCGCCTTCAGAATCGAGGGGCACGGCGGCATGGCGCTGGCAGCCAAGGGTTGTGCCTCACCGGGCAGGGTGCCTGCCGCGTCACACGGTTGGCTTCACTGACGCGCGGGCCTTGGCCCGATGGATCAACCCGATGCCAAAAGCCGCACCAAGCGCATAGATCAGCGCGGCCACCGGCGATTGCAGCGGCAGCGACAGCGTGACCATAGGCCCCAGAACCGTGCCGGCACCGGGCAGGATCAGAGTGCCCGCGAAGGCCCCTGCAAGCGCGACAAGCGCCACCCAAAGCGCAATATCCACCGCCAGCCCCTTGCCCCCATCCAAGCGCGCAAACACGGGAAACAGCAGCCATTGCGCCAGCCCCGCGCCAAAAACCATCGGCGCCAAAGTGCGCACAAACGCGGTCGTTTCGGGCGGGACGCCATTTGCCAGCGTCATCGCCAGCCCAAGGGTAAGCGCGGCGATCAAAGTCGCGAAAAGCCGGGTGCGGGAGAAAGTGAACATATCCCGACCCTAGCCGTGCCCGCGGATCTGGCAAGCCGCAAAAGAAAAAGGCCGCCCGGTTGCCCGTGGCGGCCTTTTTATCTTTCGTCGCTGCAAGCGGTATCAGCCCTGACGGGCCTTGTAGCGCTTTTGCGTCTTGTTGATCACATAGACGCGGCCCTTGCGGCGCACGACCTGGCAATCACGGTGACGCGTCTTCAGCGAACGGAGCGAGTTGGCGACTTTCATGGTCGTCTCTTTCCTTGGTCGCGGCGCATCACGCGCCAGTTGAAAACAATGACCCCCAAAATGGGGGCGGTGGAATGGTGGGCGGTACTGGGATCGAACCAGTGGCCACTACGATGTCAACGTAGTGCTCTACCGCTGAGCTAACCGCCCACGCTACAGCCGCAACTCCCCCAACGCCCCAATGAAAAGGACGCGGGAGGAACCGCGTCGGTGTGCGGGGGTCTATAGCCAGTTGCGCCCATGGCCGCAAGAGGCTTTGCATCAGCCGATCGCTTCGCGCCCAATCTAGGCTTTTGGTATTTCAATAAACCCGACTATAACATGCCCGAACGGGAGACAGCAGTGCAAAGCGACGCCTTCACCCTCTATCAGCCGACGCAGCGGGACACGCCGGTGATTTTCTCGTCGCCGCACAGTGGCAGGGTCTATTCCCCGGCCTTTCTGGCGGGGTCTGTGCTCGATGCCCACACAATCCGGTCGTCCGAAGATGCCTTTGTCGACGATCTGTTCCGACCGGCCACCGATTTCGGCGCGCCATTGCTCGTGGCGCACGCGCCACGGGCTTTTATCGATCTGAACCGTGCTGCTGATGAGTTGGATTCGTCCGTCGTGGAAGGCGTGCCCCGCAGCCCGCACAATCCGCGCGTGGCCTCGGGTCTTGGGGTGATTCCCCGCGTGGTTTCGGGGGGCAGGGCCATCTATCGCGGGAAGATATCGCTGACCGAAGCCGAGGCGCGGATCCGCGCCCATTGGCAACCCTATCACACCGCCTTGCGGCAATTGACGACCGACAGCCACACGCAATTCGGCCAATCTTTGCTGATCGACTGCCATTCGATGCCGCATGAGGCGATCGAGTCCCATTCTCGCCCCGGTTTCGCCCGGCCCGAAGTGGTGCTTGGTGACCGATTCGGGGCCGCAGCAGCGCGCGATGTGATGGATCAGGTCGAGGCCGCTTTCCAGCGCGCCGGGTTGAGGGTATCGCGAAATGCCCCGTTTGCGGGCGCCTATATCGCGCAAACCTACGGCCGACCATCGCGCGGTTTTCATGTGGTGCAGGTCGAGATTGACCGCGCGCTGTATATGGACGAGGCGCGCATCATCCCATCAGCCGATTTTGACGCGTTCCGCATGCTGATCGCAGGGGTGGTGGCCGATATCACCCGCATCGGCCGCTGCCAGCTTCCCCTCGCGGCGGAATAGCCCGTCAGCGCAAGGCGCGGCCCTTGATAATCGCCTCTTTGCCGAACCGCAGCCGGATCGCATCGGCAGCCCGTTCGGCACTGGCCCGTTTGGCGGCCTCCGGGTCCAGCAGATCGCCCGACAGATCAGCCCGCGCTTCGGGCGCAAGATCGGAAATGCCCACACCGATCAGGCGGAACGGCCCCACCACACCGGCATGATCCAGCAGATCGCGCGCGGTGCGGTAGATGCGGTCGGCCATCTGCGTCGGATCGGGCAAAGCATGGCGGCGGGTGACGGTCTGGAAATCGCCCCGCTTCAGTTTCAGTGTCACCGTTCGGCCTGCCAACGCCTTGGCCTTCGCCCGGTCCGATACCTGTTCGGCCAGCCGCCACAAATGGCCATCCAGCAGGTCCGGGTCTGACGTATCCTCGAAAAATGTGGTTTCCTTGGAGATCGACTTCAGCTTTTCATCGCGCATCACGCGGCGGCTGTCCTGCCCGCGCGCCAGATGCCACAGCCGGTCGCCCATCTGGCCAAAGCGCGCGGTCAGATCCATGCGGTCCCAGCGCAAGAGATCGGCAATGGTGCGGATGCCCGCCTGTTCCAGCGAGGCTTGCATCGCGGTGCCCACCCCCCACAGGATGCGCACGGGTTTGGGGCGCAAAAAAGCTTCGGTCTCCCCCGGCCCGATCACCGAGAAGCCCCGCGGCTTGTCCAGATCGGACGCGATTTTCGCCAGAAACTTGTTGTGCGCCAGACCGACAGAGCCGGTCACGCCCAATTCCTCCTCCATCCGCTTGGTCAGGCGCGCAAGCAGCACGGCGGGCGGGGCGCCATGCAGGCGTGCGGTGCCGGTCAGGTCCAGAAAGGCCTCGTCCAGCGACAGCGGTTCAATGGCGGGGGTCAGATCCTCCATCATGGCGCGGATCTGGCGGCTGACCTCGACATAGCGGGCCATGCGGGGTTTGACGACCACCGCCTCTGGGCACAGTTTCAGCGCCTGGAACATCGGCATCGCCGAGCGCACGCCGTGGATGCGGGCGATGTAGCAGCAAGTGGAGACCACGCCGCGCGTGCCCCCGCCGACGATCAGGGGTTTGTCAGCAAGCGCAGGATTGTCGCGCTTCTCAACCGAGGCATAGAAGGCATCGCAATCCATGTGGGCGATGGAGAGCGTGAAAAGGTCGGGATGGGCAAGGACACGCGGGCTGCGACAATTCGGACAGCGGCCCCGCGATGGGGCCGTGTCAAAGGCAGTCAGGCAATCGCGACACAGGGCGGGCATGATGCGCGATCATAGCCGTTTGCGGGCGGGGCGCACAGGGGAGAAGTGGGAACACCGGGGGCATGCGGGGATGCCTCCGGCGGGAGCATTCCGGGAAAGTGCAATAGGGCTGCGGCTCAGCGCGCCGGCGCCGGCGCCGGGCGCAACGTCGGCAGCGCCGCTTTGGCAGCTTTTTGGTAGCGGTCAAACCCAAGGTCGCGGCTTTCAATATCCGTCGCGCGATCCGACACGATGTCGGCCAGCAAACGACCCGACCCGGCGGCCATGGTCCAGCCCAAGGTGCCATGGCCGGTGTTCAGAAACAGGTTGGCCAGCGGCGAGCGGCCCACGATGGGGGTGCCATCCGGCGTCATCGGGCGCAGACCGGCCCAGAATGTGGCCTGTGACTGGTCGCCCGCACCGCCGAACAGATCCTCGACGGAGTGTTGCAGCGTGCGTTTGCGCCGTTCGGAAAGCGACAGGTCGTAGCCCGCGATCTCCGCCATCCCACCGACGCGGACCCGGTCGCCAAGGCGGGTGATGGCGATCTTGTGGGTTTCATCCATGACCGTTGACACCGGGGCGCGGCTGGCGTCGATGATCGGCACGGTAATGGAATAACCCTTGACCGGATAGACCGGCAGGTTGATCCCAAGATCGGCGGCGAGTTTGGGCGAATAGGAGCCGAGCGCCAGCACGAAGGCATCGGCAGTCACCTCGCCCTCGGACGTGGTGACGCTGGTGATGCGGTCGCCCGTGCGGTTCAGGCGGGTGATGCTGACGCCGTGGCGGAAGACCACCCCCGCCTGAGCCGCACGGGCGGCAAGGGCTTGGGTGAATTTGAAGCAATCGCCGGTTTCATCATTCGGCAGGCGCAGGCCCCCCGCGATCTTGCCCGCCGCATCGGCAAGGCCGGGTTCGGCGGCAAGGCAGCCCGCCACATCCAGCACCTGAAACGGCACGCCACCCTGACGCAGCACGTCAATGTCCTTGCCCGCCGCATCCACCTGCTTTTGCGTGCGGAACAGTTGCAGCGTGCCCTGCTGGCGTTCGTCAAACGAAATCCCTGTTTGGGCCCGCAGATCGGTCAGACAATCGCGCGAATATTCCGCCAGCCGCACCATGCGCCCCTTGTTCACCGCATAGGCGGCAGAGGTGCAGTTGCCCAGCATTTGCAGCATCCAGCGGATCTTTGCCATGTCGGGTTTCGCGTTCACGATCAGCGGCGCATGTTCCATGATCAGCCATTTCAGCGCCTTTGCCGGCACGCCGGGCCCGGCCCATGGCGCGGAATAGCCGGGGCTGATCTCGCCCGCGTTGGCAAAGCTGGTTTCCAGCGCGGCGGCGGGCTGACGGTCGATCACCGTCACCTCATGCCCCGCCTGTGCCAGATACCACGCCGAGGTCACACCGATGACGCCAGAGCCGAGGATGACGATTTTCATGGGCGAACCTTTCAAGGTTGGGGCGATCTGGCGAAGATGCATCGGTTCTGCGGGGATTTTCTGGCAAAGATGCCGAAGACTCTGACAATAATTCGAAGAAACATGCGAGGCAGCGCCATCTTGCAGGAGAAAATTGAAGTCGATCACGACTCACGCGAAGAATGAAGCGCTCCACCCCCATCTGGCGCAAGATTATCCCCACACTTGCCTCTGCCAGTCGAAGGGACCATCTTTATGATCAGCAATCCTTTGAAAAAGGCCTTCTTTGATGAATTTTGATCAGTTTCTGGGCGGCAATGCGGTGTTTCTGGCCGTTGCCGTGTTCATCATCCTGTGCATTTTCCTTGGCGTGCGGATCGTGCCGCAGTCGGAAAAGCATGTTGTCGAACGCTTTGGCCGGTTGCGGTCGGTTCTGGGGCCGGGGATCAACTTCGTGGTGCCTTTCCTTGACCGGGTGGCGCACAAGATTTCCATTCTGGAACGCCAACTGCCCACCGCCAGCCAGGATGCCATCACCGCCGACAACGTGCTGGTCAAGGTGGAAACCAGCGTTTTCTACCGCATCACCGAACCGGAAAAGACCGTGTACCGCATCCGCGATGTGGATGCCGCGATTGCCACCACGGTGGCCGGGATCGTGCGGTCTGAAATCGGCAAGATCGAACTGGATCAGGTGCAATCCAACCGCGCGCAACTGATCGAACGGGTGCGCGAACAGGTCACCGCCATGGTTGATGACTGGGGGGTAGAGGTGACGCGGGCCGAGATCCTTGACGTGAACCTTGATGAGCAGACCCGCGCCGCGATGCTGCAACAGCTCAACGCCGAACGCGCGCGGCGCGCGCAGGTGATGGAGGCCGAGGGCAAGAAGCGGTCGGTCGAACTGGCCGCAGACGCCGATCTGTGTGCCGCCGAACAGCAGGCCAAGGCCAAGCGGGTGACGGCGGATGCCGAGGCTTATGCCACATCGGCCATCGCCATCGCGATCAAGGAATCGGGGCTGGAGGCGGCGCAGTATCAGCTTGCCTTGGCGCAGGTGGATGCCTTGGCCAAGGTCGCGCAAGGGCCGGGCAAGCAGACCATTCTGGTGCCCGCCCAAGCGCTGGATGCGTTTGCCGATGCGTTCAAGATGCTGAAGGGGCGCGGCTGATGTGGGCGGTCTGGTGGGTCTGGATCGTCGCCGGTTTCGCGCTCGGCGTGCTGGAGGTGCTGGCACCGGGCTATATCTTCGTGGGCTTTGCCGTGGGCGCGCTGGTCGTGGGCGCGGGGCTGGGGCTGGGCGTGCTGGGCGGCAGTCTGCCGATCTTGCTGCTGGTGTTTGCGGTGGCGTCGCTGGTGGCCTGGATCGTGCTGCGCCGGGTGCTGGGCGTGCGCAAGGGGCAGGTGCGGCTGTGGGATCGCGACATAAATGACTGAGCCACGCCACAGCAGGGGGCGCGTATGGTTCTGGTTCTGACACATGGCGATTGCCTGTCGCATGTGACGCCGCCCGGACATCCCGAACAGGTGGCGCGGTTGCAAGCGGTGGACCGCGGCCTGCACGGTCTTGCCATCACCCGCCGCGACGCGCCCTTGGGCGACGTGCCTGATGTGCTGCGCTGCCATCCGCAACACCATATCGACCGCCTGCGCGCGGCGGTGCCCGCCAAAGGCTGGGCGCAGGTGGATGGCGATACCTACCTGTCGCCGGGATCGTTCACGGCTGCCCTGCGCGGCGTGGGCGGCATCTGCCACGCGGTCGATCACGTGATCACACAAACCGGCCGGGCCTTTGTTGCCGCGCGCCCGCCGGGGCACCATGCCGAACGGGAAACCGCCATGGGGTTTTGCCTGTTCGGCACGGTGGCCATTGGCGCGATGCGCGCCATTGAGGTGCATGGCCTGTCCCGCGTGGCGGTGCTGGATTTCGACGTGCACCACGGCAATGGGACGCAAGACCTTTTGTGGGACGAGGCGCCGGTGCGCTTTGTTTCCAGCCACCAGATGCCGCTTTATCCCGGTTCGGGCCACAGCGATGAACGCGGCGCGCATGGCCAGATCACCAACCTGCCGCTGCCCGGCGGCTCGGGCGGGGCGCAGATGTGGGCGGCGTGGCAGCCGGTGCTGGCGGATCTGCGCGCGTGGCAACCCGAACTGATCCTGATCAGCGCGGGCTTTGATGCCCACCACGCCGACCCCTTGGCGGGCCTGAACTGGTCCACCGCCGACTTTGCCCGCCTGACCCGTGCGATCTGCGATCTGGCGGATGAATGTTGCGCGGGCCGGGTGGTATCGTCGCTGGAGGGCGGCTATGATCTGGATGCGTTGGCCGATTGCGTGGCCGCGCATGTGACAGAACTGGGAAGGCACGCCGCATGACCGAAAAACCCGTCTCCGACATGAGCTTTGAAGAGGCCATGGCCGCTTTGGAACAGGTCGTCGGCCAGCTTGAACGCGGCGATGTGGCGCTGGAAGCCTCCATCGCGCTGTATGAACGCGGCGCGGCGCTGAAGGCGCATTGCGAGGCAAAGCTGAAGGATGCCGAGGAAAAGGTGGAACTGATCCGCGCCGCCGAAGGCCGCGCCATCGGCACCACCCCGGTGGAGGGGATGTGAGCTTTCCGCAATCCCTTACCCGCGCGGGCGCGCTGATCCAATCCCGGCTTGACCTTGCCCTTGCAAACCACGCCGACGAACCCGTGATCCACGCCATGCGCTACGCCGTTGCGGGCGGCAAACGCCTGCGCGGCTTTCTGGTTCTGGACTCCGCTGCCCTGTTCAACATCCCGCCCGACCGCGCCATCGCAGCGGCGGCGGCGGTGGAATGTCTGCACGCCTACAGCCTTGTGCATGATGACATGCCCTGCATGGATGATGACGATCTGCGCCGTGGCCACCCCACCGTGCATGTGAAGTGGGACGAGGCCACCGCCGTTCTGGCCGGTGACGCGCTGCAAACGCTGGCGTTTGATCTGCTCTGCGACCCGGCGCTTGGCACCGGCGACACCCGCATCGCGCTGGTGCAGGGTCTGGCACGGGCCTCGGGGGCCGAAGGCATGGTGCTGGGGCAGGCGCTGGATATCGCGGCCGAAACCGCCGCCGCGCCGCTGACCCTTGCCCAGATCACCCGGCTGCAAGCGGGCAAGACCGGCGCGCTGATCCGCTGGTCGGCCGAAGCGGGCGCGGTGATCGCCGGGGCCGATCCCGCCCCGTTGCGCGCCTATGCCACCGCGCTTGGCCTTGCGTTCCAGATCGCCGACGACATTCTGGACGAGACCGGCGACGAGGCGCAAACCGGCAAGCGCCTGCACAAGGATGCGCAGGCGGGCAAGGCCACCTTCGTCTCGCTTCTGGGGCTGGACGGCGCGCGCGCAAAGGCGCGTGATCTGGTCGCAGAGGCAACCGCCCACCTTGCCCCCTATGGCGAGCGGGCCAAAACCCTGATAGACGCCGCGCGGTTCGTGATCGCGCGCGACAGCTAAGGCCAAAGGCATCCCATGACCGACCGACCGTCCACCCCCCTGCTCGACCGCGTGACCCTGCCCGCCGACCTCAAGGCGCTGTCCGACCGCGAATTGCGCCAATTGGCCGATGAGCTGCGCGCCGAGACGATTTCGGCGGTGTCGGTCACCGGGGGCCATCTGGGCGCGGGTCTGGGTGTGGTGGAACTGACCGTGGCGCTGCATGCCGTGTTCGACACCCCGCGCGACAAGATCATCTGGGATGTCGGCCATCAGTGCTATCCGCACAAGATCCTGACCGGGCGGCGCGACCGCATCCGCACCCTGCGGATGGAGGGCGGGCTGTCGGGCTTTACCAAACGCTCTGAATCCCCCTACGACCCGTTCGGCGCCGCCCATTCCTCCACCTCGATCTCTGCGGCCCTTGGCTTTGCCATGGCCGCCGATCTGGGTGGCGATCCCGGCGACGCGGTGGCGGTGATCGGTGACGGCTCCATGAGTGCGGGCATGGCGTTTGAAGCCATGAACAACGCGGGCCATCTGAAAAAGCGCCTGTTCGTGGTTTTGAACGACAACGAAATGTCCATCGCCCCCCCGGTCGGCGCGCTGTCCAGCTACCTGTCGCGTCTCTATGCCGAAGCCCCGCTGCAAGACCTCAAGACCGCCGCAAAGGGTGCGCTCAGCCTGCTGCCGCAACCGTTTCAGGATGGCGCGCGCCGGGCCAAGGAAATGCTCAAGGGCATGGCGATGGGCGGCACCCTGTTCGAAGAGTTGGGCTTTTCCTACATCGGCCCGATCGATGGCCATGATCTTGACCAGTTGCTGCCGATCCTGCGCACCGCCCGCGCCCGCGCCACCGGCCCGATCCTGCTGCATGTGCTGACGAAAAAGGGCAAAGGCTACGCCCCGGCCGAAGCCGCCCGCGACCGGGGCCACGCGACGGGCAAGTTCGACGTGCTCACCGGGGTGCAGGACAAAGCGGCGTCAAACGCGCCCAGCTATACCAAGGTGTTCGCGCAATCCCTGATCGCGCAGGCGGAACGCGACGATAAGATCGTCGCCGTCACCGCCGCCATGCCCGACGGCACCGGCCTGAACCTCTTTGCCGACCGTTTCCCGCGCCGCTGCTTTGATGTCGGCATTGCGGAACAGCACGCCGTGACCTTTTCGGCGGGCCTTGCCGCAGGCGGCATGAAACCATTCTGCGCGATCTACTCCACCTTCCTGCAACGCGGCTACGACCAGGTGGTGCACGACGTGGCCATCCAGCGCCTGCCAGTGCGTTTCGCCATCGACCGCGCGGGTCTTGTCGGCGCCGACGGGGCCACACATGCGGGCAGCTTCGATGTGGCCTTCCTTGCCAACCTCCCCGGCATGGTGGTGATGGCCGCGAGCGACGAGGCGGAGCTGGCCCATATGGTCGCCACCGCCGCCGCCCATGATGACGGCCCCATCGCCTTTCGTTTCCCGCGCGGCGATGGTGTCGGCGTGACTCTGCCCGCCCTTGGCACCCCGCTGGAAATCGGCCGCGCCCGCATGATCCAGTCCGGTAACCGGGTGGCGCTCCTGTCCTTCGGCACCCGCCTTGCCGAAACCCTCAAGGCCTCTGAGAGCCTTGCGCAAAAGGGTCTTACCCCCACCGTCGTCGATGCCCGCTTCGCCAAACCGTTGGATCACGACATGATCCTGAATCTCGCCCGTAACCACGAGGCCCTGATCACCATCGAGGAAGGCGCCATCGGCGGCTTCGGCAGCCATGTCGCGCACCTTCTGGCCGAGAACGCCGTGTTCGACACCGGCCTGAAATACCGCGCCATGGTCCTGCCCGACACCTTCATCGACCACGCCTCGCCGCAAGCGATGTATCACGCCGCCGGCATGGATGCCGCCCAGATCGAGGCAAAGGTCTTGCAGACGCTGGGTGTCGTCTCCCTCCCGAAACGCGCCTGATCTGCGCCTCTTGAGGCTACCCGACGGACCCTTGCTTTCGCCAAAGCCCCATCCACCGTGACCGACCCCGATTTTTCGCCGAAAAATCGTGCTTAAAAATCCAGATCGGCGTAATGCGCGGGCGGCGGGAAGCCCGGCACCTGATCCGCCAGAAGCGTCCGGAAACTGGGCCGCGACTTGATCTTGGCATACCAGTCCTTCACCGTGGCAGATCGGTGCCAATCCACATCGCTGATGTAATCCAGACAGGACAGGTGCGCGGCGGCGGTGAAATCGGCCAGCGTCATCGTATCGCCTGCCAGCCAACGGCGCTGGTCCAGAATCCACGCCATGTAATCCAGATGGAACTTGATGCGGTTGGCTCCGAACTTCACGTTCTTTGAATCCGGATAGCCCAGCTTCATCACCTTCTTGTTCACCCGCTCATAGAGCAGTTTCGACGTCACTTCCGAATGGAACTTGTCATCGAACCACGCGCAGATCCGCCGCACCTCATAGCGCACCTCCGGATCGCGCGGCATCAAGGCCGGCGTGGGAAAGGTCTCGTCCAGATATTCGCAAATCGCCTGGCTCTCGCTCAGGGTTTTTTGGTCCATCTTCAGGATCGGCACCTTGCCGGCCGGATTGCGGCGCAGGAAATCGGGGGTGGGTTCCCAATACCGCTCTTCGACCAACTCCACCTCCAGCTTCTTTTCCGCCAGCGTCAGGCGCACTTTTCGGCAGAAGGGGGACAGTGGAAAATGGTAAAGGCGGATCATCTGGCACCCATGAAAGGACTATCGCGACTGTTACAGGCCACGGGCCGGGGGTTCAATGCGCAACGGCACCCGACCCGACAAAGCCGGCCCTCACAGGCGCATCTGCGCCAAAAGGCCGGACAACTGCGCGAAATCGGCAAAGGCCACCTCATGCGGAAGGTCTGCCACAGGGGTCTTGCGATAGCCTTCGGTGAACAGCGCGAACGGCACCCGCGCAGCAGCGGCTGTCGCCGCATCCACCTCGCTGTCACCCACATACACCGTTGCCCCACCGCCCAGCGCGGCGATGCAGGCATGCAGCGGCGCCGGGTCCGGCTTGGTCACGGGCAGAGAATCGCCACCGGTCACCACCCGGAAAAACCGCTCCAGCCCCAGATCACGCAAAATGGCGCGCGCCGGCGCCTCGGGCTTGTTGGTGCAGAGCGCCATCGCATGACCGGCCTGTAAAAACCCCTCCAGCGCCACCACCACCCCCGGATAGGGGCGGGTCAGATCACTTGATGCTGCGTTGTAATGGTCCAGCGTCGCCTTGGTCAGGCGCGGATGCTGGCCCATGTCCAGACCCACCCGGCCGATCACCCGTTCCACCAACTTGGGCAGCCCATGCCCGATGAACGAGGTCACCGTCGCCAGATCCAGCGCCGCATGCCCTTCGTCCGCCAGCATCCGCGCCACAGCGGCATGGATATCTGGCGCGGAATCGATCAGCGTCCCGTCCAGATCAAAGACCAGATGCACCGGGCTCACAGCGCGGCCTGCGCCGCCGCGCGGATCGCGCGAATGTTGTCGCCATAGGGCGCCGGGTTGCCCACCGATCCGCCCTTGAACACGGCAGATCCCGCCACCAGCACATCCGCCCCCGCCGCGGCCACCAAGGGCGCAGTCTCCACCGTCACCCCGCCGTCAATCTCGATATGCACCGGCCGGTCCCCGATCATTGCCCGCAGGCGTCGCACCTTGTCGACCTGGCTTTGAATGAACGTCTGCCCGCCAAATCCGGGATTCACCGTCATCACGCAGACCAGATCGACCATATCCAGCAGATACGCCACAGCCTCGATCCCGGTGCCCGGATTGATCGCCAGCCCCGCCTTCACCCCGGCCCCGCGAATGGCCTGCAAGGTGCGGTGAATATGCGGCCCCGCCTCCAGATGCGCGGTGATCACATCGGCCCCGGCCTGCGCAAAGGCGTTGATATAGGGATCAACCGGCGCGATCATCAGGTGCACATCCATCACCCCCTTGATATGCGGACGGATCGCGGTGCAGGTGGCGGGGCCAAAGGTGATGTTGGGCACGAAATGCCCATCCATCACATCCACATGCACCCAATCCGCGCCCTGCGCCTCGATCGCCTCACACTCCAAACCGAAATTGGCGAAATCCGCAGACAGGATCGACGGCGCGATCTTGATGGTCCGGGCAAATGTCATGTCATCTCTCCAATCTGGTCCGGCTCATCCCTAAAAGCGCTGAACGCCATGCCGCGTCAATGGGGCAGACCGGCAAAACGCGCAACATCCCCGCTTGAATACGTGCGGCCGGTCGGGGGCGGCCCTGTCCTAGACTCAGCGGAAACACCCATCCCGGCCATCGGCTGCAATGGTTTGCGCACCCGACATGATCGAACGCGTCCGGTTGCGCACGAAGGTTGACGGATTCGACGCCGACCGCGCCTTTGGATCAGGCAAGATCGCCGCCAGCCGTGCCGCCTGCAACGCGCTCAGATCGCGGGCATCCACGTTGAAGTAATGCCGCGCCGCCGCCTGCACGCCGAACACGCCCTCGTCGAATTCCGCGATGTTCAGGTAAACCTCCAAGATCCGCTGCTTGGACCAGACCAGCTCCACCGCCGGGGTCAGCACCCCCTCCATCGCCTTGCGCAGCCACGACCGGCCATGCCACAGGAACACGTTCTTCACCACCTGCTGGCTGATGGTCGATGCGCCCCGGTTGCCGCCCTGCGCCACCGCCGCGCGGATTGCATTCATGTCAAACCCCCAGTGCAGGCAGAAATTGGCATCCTCCGCCGCCACGGCAGACCGCGCCATCACCGGCGCGATATCGTCAAACGCCGCCCAGTCGCGCTCTACCGCGCCCAGCCGGGCGGATTCCTGCAACTGATAGATATTGACCGGCGGGTTGAGGAAGGAAAACAGCAGCACCAGCAGCGCAAAGAACGCAGACACGGCCAGAATGCCGCGCACCACCCAACGCAGCACGCGCCGCCGCACCGACCGTGCCGGGGCGCCCAGCAACGGGGCGGGCTCTTTTCCCTTGCGGGGTTTCTTGGGTGTTGCGGCCATGCCCTGTTAGGCCCCATGGCGCGGGCGGGGTCAAGTCGTGACACCGCCAAAACAAAGGGCCCCGCACGGGGGCCCTTCGGTGGTCTTGTGGCCTTACTCTGCCGGAACCTTCACCGCCTCGTCGCTCAGCGGATGCGGCAGGTGGATCAGCATTTCCTTTGGGCAAACCTGAAGGAAATTCGCCCGCTCCGCCGCCCAATCAGCAAGGATGGACGCGGCCTTGCGGCTGCCGGTCTCTTTAACATGCGCCTCGATCAGCCCGCGCAGTTGCGCTTCCCAGTGCGGCTGACTGACCGCGCACGTCACCAGAGACTCCAGATTCATGAAATCTTCGGCAATGCCCTTGGGATCGTAAAGATAGGCCATGCCCCCGGTCATCCCGGCGCCGAAATTGGGCCCGATCCGGCCCAGAATCACCGCCACGCCGCCGGTCATGTATTCGCAACCGTTCGATCCGCAGCCCTCGACCACCACTTTCGCACCCGAGTTGCGCACGGCAAACCGCTCGCCCGCCCGTCCGCTGGCGTAAAGATAGCCATCGGTTGCGCCATACAGCACCGTGTTGCCGATGATGGTGTTTTCCGACGCCTCCAGCGGCGACGACATCATCGGCCGCACCACGATCATCCCGCCCGACAGGCCCTTGCCCACATAGTCGTTGGCATCGCCCATCACCTCCAGCTTCAGCCCCCGCGCGGCAAAGGCGCCAAGCGACTGCCCTGCGTTGCCGGTCAGCTTCACCGTCAGATGGTCCGGTTGCAGGCTGTTGCGCATGCCGAACTTGCGCACGATATGGCTTGATGCCCGCGTGCCGATGGTGCGGTGGGTGTTGCGCACCGCATAGGAAAGCTGCATCTTTTCGCCCTCCTCGAAGAAGCGCGCACCATCGCGGATGATCTCCGCATCCAGCGTATCGGGCACCGCATTGCGCGGCTTGCTGCGGTCATAGGTGATCCGGTTCGCGCCATCGACGGTGATCAACAGCGGGTTAAGGTCCAGATCATCCAGATGCGCCGCGCCCCGGCTGACCTGCGTCAGCAGATCCGCCCGCCCGATGATCTCATCCAAAGACCGCGCGCCGATCCCGGCCAGCAATTCCCGCACCTCTTGCGCGTAGAACGTGATCAGGTTCACCACCTTGTCGGCGGTGCCGGTGAACTTCTTGCGCAATTCCTCGTTCTGGGTGCAGACCCCAACCGGGCAGGTGTTGGATTGGCACTGACGCACCATGATACAGCCCATGGCGATCAGAGCGGCGGTGCCGATGCCGAATTCCTCGGCCCCCATCATCGCCGCCATCACCACATCGCGGCCCGTGCGCAGACCGCCATCGGTGCGCAGCGTCACCCGGTCGCGCAGGTTGTTCATGGAAAGCACCTGATGCGCTTCCGTCAGCCCCATCTCCCACGGCAGGCCAGCGTATTTGATCGACGTGCCGGGGCTGGCCCCGGTGCCGCCATTGTGCCCGGAAATCAGGATGATATCGGCCTTGGCCTTCGCCACCCCCGCCGCAATCGTGCCGACACCCGACGACGACACCAGCTTCACCGTCACCTTGGCGCGCGGGTTGATCTGTTTCAGGTCATAGATCAGCTGCGCCAGATCCTCGATGGAATAGATATCGTGGTGCGGCGGCGGGCTGATCAGCGTCACCCCCTTGGTGCTGTGCCGCAGCCGCGCGATCAGCTCGGTCACTTTCATCCCCGGCAACTGCCCGCCCTCGCCGGGCTTTGCGCCTTGCGCGACCTTGATCTCCAGTTCCTCGCAGGCGTTGAGGTATTCCGCCGTCACGCCAAAGCGCCCCGATGCCACCTGCTTGATCTTGGCCGACGGGTTGTCGCCATTTGCTTCGGGCAGGAAATGCGCCGGATCTTCGCCGCCTTCGCCCGAATCGGATTTCGCGCCGATCCGGTTCATCGCCACGTTCAGCGTCTTGTGCGCCTCTGGCCCCAGCGCCCCAAGGCTCATCCCCGGTGTGACAAACCGTTTGCGGATCGAGGTAATGCTCTCCACCTCTTCAATCGGCACTGGCTTGCCCAAGGGCTTGATGTCCAAAAGGTCACGGATATGGATCGGCGGGTTGGCCCGCATCGCGGCCGTGTATTGCTTCCAGATGTCAAAGCTGGCGCGGTCACAGGCCGCTTGCAGCATATGCATCGTCTGCGCTTCCCAGGCGTGCTTTTCGCCCGACCGCCGCGCCTTGTAAAACCCGCCGATCGGCAGCACATTCGCGCCACCCAGCCAGCCGCGCGCGTGAACCTCCTCCAGCTTTTGCTCGATCCCGTGCAGGCCGATGCCCGAAATCCGGCTGTGCATGCCGGGGAAATACTCGGCCACCATCGCGCGGCTCAGACCCACCGCTTCAAAATTCAGCCCGCCGCGATAGGACGACAGCACCGAAATCCCCATCTTCGACATGATTTTCAGCAATCCGCCATCAATCGCATCGCGGTAGCGGCGCATCGCATCGGTCAGCGTGCCGTCGATCAGCCCACGGTTCAGACGGTCCGCAATGCTGTCCTGCGCAAGGTAGGCGTTCACCGTTGTGGCCCCGCAACCGATCAGCACCGCAAAGTAATGCGGGTCGATACATTCCGCCGCCCGCACGTTGACCGAACAGAACGTCCGCAGCCCCTTGCGCGTCAACCAGCTGTGCACCGCACTTGTTGCCAGAATCATCGGCATCGGCACCTTGTCCGGCCCCTGATGCTCATCCGTCAGCACCAGATGGCTTGACCCCGACCGCACGGCATCCTCGGCCTCGGCCCGGATCCGCTCCAGCCCCTGACGCAGATCATCCAGCCCCGGCGTGACCGGGAAGGTGCAATCGATGAACGCCACCTGCGCCCCGAAATGCTTCACCATCACGTCGAACTCGGCATTGGCCACGAACGGGCTTTCCAGCAGCAGAATCTCGGTCTGGCTGGAGTTTTCATCCAGCACGTTCTTGAGGTTCCCGAACCGGGTTTTCAGGCTCATCACCCGAAATTCGCGCAGGGAATCGATCGCCGGGTTGGTCACCTGGCTGAAGTTCTGCCGGAAGAAATGCGACAGCGGGCGATAGATGCTCGACAGCACCGCCGCAGGCGTATCATCGCCCATGGATGCGATCATTTCCTTGCCGTCCTCGGCCATCGGGGCCAGCACCTGTTCCAGGTCCTCCACCGTCAACCCGGCAGCAATCTGGCGTTTGCGCAGCTCGGCGCCGTCAAACAGGGCGCGTTCGGGCACATCGCGCAACAGGCTGTTCAGATCGACAACCTTTTCGATCCAGTCGCCGTAAGGGTTCGATGCGGCCAGTTTGTCCTTCATCTCGGCATCGTGGTACAGCTTGCCCGATTTCATATCGACGGCAATCATCTGCCCCGGCCCCAGCGCGCCCTTTTCGCGCACGGTGGATTCGTCCACCGGCACCATCCCGGCCTCGGAACCCGCGATCAGCAGCCCGTCACCCGTCACCACATAGCGCATCGGGCGCAACCCGTTGCGGTCAAGCCCGCCACAGACCCAACGGCCATCGGTCATGGCAAGCGCTGCGGGGCCGTCCCAAGGCTCCATCACCGCGTTGCAATAGGCATACATATCGGCCCAGGCCTTGGGCATGTCGGTGGTGGTCTTGCTCCACGCTTCCGGCACCATCATCGTTTTCGCCATCGGCGCCGACCGGCCCGACCGCACCATCACCTCGAACACCGCATCCAGCGCACCGGAATCGGATGTGCCCGACGGGATGATCGGCTTGATATCTTCTGCCGCGTCGCCAAAATTGTTGCTGGCCATGCGGATTTCATGGCTTTTCATCCAGTTGACGTTGCCCTTCAGCGTGTTGATCTCGCCGTTGTGGGCCAGCATGCGGAACGGCTGCGCCAGCCACCACTGTGGGAAGGTGTTGGTGGAATAGCGCTGGTGATAGATCGCAAAGGCGCTCTCGAACCGCTCATCCATCAGATCGGGATAAAACACCGCCACATGCTCGGCCAGCATCATGCCCTTGTAGATGATGCTGCGGCACGACAGGCTGCACAGATAAAGCCCCTGAATCTGCGCCACCGTCGCCGCCTTCTCGATGCGGCGGCGAATGATATACAACTCGCGCTCGAACTGTTCCTGATCGATGTCTTTCTCGCAGCGGATGAGGATCTGTTCAATTTCGGGCCGGGTCGCATTGGCCTTGTCGCCCAGCACGGTGGTATCCACCGGCACATGCCGCCAGCCATAGATGTAATGGCCCATGCGCAGCACTTCGGCCTCGACGATCGTGCGGCAGCGCTCCTGCGCGCCGAAATCGGTGCGCGGCAAAAACACCTGCCCCACGGCCACCAGCTTGTGAATGTCGGGTTCATGCCCGGTGCGGCGAATCACGTCATAGAAGAATTTGACCGGGATCTGCACATGGATCCCCGCACCATCGCCGGTCTTGCCATCCGCATCCACCGCGCCGCGGTGCCAGATGGCTTTCAGCGCATCAATCCCCGATTGCACCACCTTGCGGCTGGGCTTGCCGGAAATCGCCACCACCAGACCCACACCGCAGGAAGAATGTTCGTCATCCGCCTTGTACAACCCGTTGGCATCCAGCCACGCCCGCTTGGCTTCTTCGGCCTTCACCCAGGCATCATCATAGATCGTCATGGCGGAAATCCTTCTCGCTTGGGGTGGCACGGGTCATCAGCGGGTCGCAGTCGAACAGGGGTTCAGTGGCCGCAAAGCCGGGATCGCCCGGAAACAGGAACTTCACCGGGCTGCCATCCATCGGCAGGAACTCTCCCTCCGGCCCGCGCCATTCGGACGGGCCGGCGAAAAACAGCCGCATCTCGGGCTGCACATATTCCTTGCCGCGCGACTGGCGCAGCACGGTGCCGGTCTGGTCGGTTTCGGTAAACTCGAACTGGGTCTCGGCCAGCGTTACCCCATCAATGGTAAAGCTGCGCCCGGTCAGCGTGTCAAAACCGTTCACCCGCGTCTGCTCGCCATTGTCGCGGCTCAGGTTGAAGGCAAAGGTATCGGTCCCGGTGGACAACAGTTCGGTAAAAGACGCCGGGTCCGATGCGCCCGGATCAAGCGTTTGCCGCACAGCCGTTTCGCCCAGATCGAAACTTTCGACCCACTCCGCCTCGCTGTTGATCCGGCTCAGAAAGAACGGGCCCTGCTGATCGAAATCGGCGCGCCACTGGTCGCCGGGGGTGTCGGCGGTGCATTTGTAATGGTTCGACACCCGGCACTGCCGCGCCTGCACGGTCATGAATGTCGTGCAGCCATCAGGCGACGTGAACGACCCCGCAACGGCCGGGGCCGGCAGCAGGGCTGCAACAATCAGTAGCTGTCTCATCACAAAACCCGCCCCTTTATCAGGTCAGCCCCGCTGACCCATGCCCAATTTCCCGCCTGCGCACACAGCCATACGTTGGCCCGACGTAAACCATACGTGGCCCATACCCCGGCCATACCCGTTATTCCGCCGCGACAACCTCGGCCTGCGCCAGATAGGCCATGATCGCATCCGCCGCCTCGCGCCCGTCGCGGATCGCCCAAACCACAAGGCTGGCCCCCCGCACGATATCACCCGCCGCATAAACACCCGGCAGGCTGGTGGCATGGGTGCGGAAATCGGCCTTGATCGTGCCCCAGCGGGTTACCGCCAGATCCGGCACGCCCCACAGCATCGGAATCTCCTCGGGTTCAAACCCAAGCGCCTGCACCACCAGATCGGCGGGCTCTACATAATCCGCGCCTTCGATCAGCTCTGGCGATTGACGACCCGACGCATCCGGCTCGCCCAGACGCATCTTTTGCACCATCACACCTTCAACCGCCTCGCCGCCGGTGAACCCCTTTGGCGCGGAAAGCCAAACAAACTCAACGCCTTCTTCCTCGGCGTTCTGCACCTCGCGCTGGCTTCCCGGCATATTGGCCCGGTCGCGCCGATACAGACACTTCACCGATGTCGCGCCCTGCCGAATGGCCGTGCGCACGCAATCCATCGCCGTATCGCCGCCGCCGATCACCACCACACGTTTGCCGTCCGCGTTCAACTCACCCGAGTCGAACTCCGGCACATCGTCGCCAAAGCTTTTGCGGTTGCTGGCGGTCAGGAAATCCAGCGCCCGCACCACACCGGGCGCACCCACGCCGGGGGCCTCGATATCGCGCGATTTATAGACCCCCGTGGCGATCAGCACCGCATCATGCTGGCCGCGAATGGCATCAAAGCTGATATCCACACCGACCGAGCAATTCAGCACGAACTGCACGCCGCCCAGCTCCAACTGCTCAATGCGTTGCATCACAACGGGTTTTTCCAGCTTGAAGCCGGGGATGCCATAGGTCAGCAACCCGCCCGCCCGGTCATAGCGGTCATAGACCGTCACCTGATAGCCCCGCCGCCGCAGCACATCCGCCGCCGCCAGCCCACCCGGCCCGGCCCCGATGATCGCCACGCTTTCGGCGCGCTCCACCGCAGGCTTGATCGGCTTGACCCAACCGTTTTCCCACGCGGTATCAGTGATGTATTTCTCGACCGAGCCAATGGTCACGGTGCCATGCCCCGATTGTTCGATCACGCAATTGCCTTCGCACAGCCGGTCTTGCGGGCAAATACGGCCGCAGATTTCGGGGAATGTGTTGGTGGCCTGGCTCAGCTCATACGCCTCTTCCAGCCGCCCTTCGGCGGTCAGGCGCAGCCAGTCGGGAATGTTGTTGTGCAACGGGCAATGCGATTGGCAATAGGGCACGCCGCACTGGCTGCACCGGCCCGCCTGCTCGGCGGCCTTTTCGGCGGCGAACTCGCGGTAAATCTCGTGGAAATCCTGATTGCGCAAAGTGGCGGGGCGCTTTTCGGGCGTCTCTTTGGGCAGCGTCACGAATTTGAGCATTTTTTGCGTGGCCAAGGCTGCGTCTCCCATGCGGATATCGGGTGCGCTTTCATACCCAAGGGCAGAGGAGAATAAAAGTCAGTAAGACTGTCCTATTTTGCGCTTTTTCGCATCTTTGGTCAGCCGTTCTGACATTTTTCTCAAATTTTAGGTCAGCATGCGATACCTAATTGGTCACGCTCCGGCCCAAAGCCCGATCAAAGCCAGCGTTCCCACGATGATTCGCCACCAGCCAAACATCGCGTAGCCGTGTTTTCCAACAAACCGCAGCACCCAACGCACGACAAGAATGGCCGTGACAAAGGCCACCGCAAATCCCACCGCAATGTCGGCCACCGCCGAAAAATCCAGCAGCTCGCGCGACTTGAACAGGTCATAGGCCACCGCCGCCCCCATGGTCGGCAGGCTGAGCAGAAACGAAAACTCTGCCGCTGCCCGCTTTTCCACGCCCAGCATCAACGCGCCCACGATTGTTGCGCCAGATCGCGAGACACCCGGCACCATGGCCACGCATTGGCAAACCCCAATCCAGAACGCCTTGCGCAGGGGCAATCCGGTGGCCTCAAAATCCACCGGCGGCGGCGCAATCCTGTCGATCACCAGCAAGATAACCCCGCCCACAATCAGCATCACAGCGATCAGGGCCGGGCTTTGGAACAGCACCGTCTTGATGAAATCATGCGCCAGAAGGCCAATCACAACAGCTGGCAAGAACGCGATCAGCAAAGACACCAGCGCCCGCAATGCCGCAGGATCGCTTCTTGACCGCAGCGCAAGCCCCGTCAGCTTGACCGCATAAATCGAAATCAGCGCCAGAACGGCGCCCAGCTGGATAACCACCTCGAACGTGTTTCCGGGACTGTCAAATCCCAGAAAATGACCCGCCAACAGCAAATGCCCGGTCGACGACACGGGGATGAACTCTGTCAGCCCTTCCAGCAGACCAAGAAGGGCGGCAAGCAACAGGCTGTCCAACGGATCATGCCTTTTTCAGGTTCTTGGCCGACTTCTTGATCGCCGCATACTGCCCCGACGGGCGGTAGCGCCACAGGTATTCCGGCAGCACCGACTCGATCGACGTGGGCGCGATCCCAAGATCGGCAAAGCCACGCGCGCCGTCCGCCACCACATTGTCGCGCGCAAGATTGCGCACCTGGTCGCGGGTCAACACCTTGTTCTCGAACAACCCGACGGTCAGCGTTTGCAGCAGATCAAACGCACCCCCCATCAGCCGGGCCACAAAAAAGGGCACATTCAGAACCAGACGTCGGCGCTGGATCACATCCAGCATCTGCGCCATCAACATGCGGAAACTGGCCACATCCGGCCCGCCAAGCTCGTAAATACCGGGGGCCGCCTGACCATTGGCGCCCAATACGGCAGCCTGCGCCACATCATCCACATAGACCGGCTGAAACCGGGTGTCGGCCCCCACCACCGGCAAAATCGGCGACATCGTGGCCATCCCGGCAAAGCGGTTGAAGAACTGATCCTCAGGGCCAAAAATCACCGAAGGCCGCAGGATCACCGCTGCCGGAAATGCCGCCAGCACCGCCGCCTCGCCCGCCGCCTTGCTGCGGGCATAGTCGCTTTTGCTGTCCTTGTCGGCGCCGATGGCCGACAGTTGCACCAGATGCGGCACGCCCTGCGCGCTGGCAATCCGCGCCACCCGCGCAGCCCCATCGGCCTGCACCGCGTCAAATGTGTTCTTGCCGCTGCGGTTCAGGATGCCGACGCAATTGATCACCGCATCCGCCCCCGTCATCACCGCCTGCACCGACGCATCATCGCGGATGTTGCACAGCACGGGCTCCACCTGACCCGGCACGCCATAGGGTCGCACGAACAGCGCGTCATTGGGACGACGCACCGCCACCCGCACGCGCCAGCCCTCCATTGCCATGCGCCGCGCGATATAGCGGCCCACAAAACCCGACCCGCCGTAAATGGTGACAAGTTTGCTCATGTGCGTGAACCCTTTCGGCCTTGGCTTAACCTGCGACTTCCATAGCTTTGCCACCCCGCGCGGGCAAGACCAAAGGGCGTCGCACCCTTTCGGCGATTTTTTTCAAATCCATGCGTTCGCCCCGTTGACACCCCCACACCGCCCGCATAGAAGCCGCCTACACCATCGCCCAGATGGCGGAATTGGTAGACGCACTGGTTTCAGGTACCAGCGCTGCAAGGCGTGGAGGTTCGAGTCCTCTTCTGGGCACCATATTCAAAACGGCCGTCCTTCGGGACGGCCGTTTTCATTTGTGCCGCGTCCTGCTACAGCGGTTCATGTTCTTGAAAGGGCGCTCGCGTGACGATCCATTTGCACCACAACGACCTTCCCGATGGCCTCTCCCTTGGCCCCGTGGTGGCGATAGATACCGAAACCATGGGTCTTGATCCCCGACGCGACCGATTGTGCGTCGTGCAACTGTCGGATGGCAACGGCGACGCCCATCTTGTGCAGATCGCCCTTGGCCAGAGCAGCGCCCCGAATCTCGAACGCCTGCTGACTGATCCGGGCACGATCAAACTGTTCCACTTCGGCCGGTTCGACATTGCCGCGCTGAAAAAGGCCTTTGGTGTGACCACCCAGCCGGTCTGGTGCACCAAGATCGCCTCGCGCCTGATCCGCACCTTTACCGACCGTCACGGCCTGAAATATCTGTTGCAGGAACTGGTCGGCGTGGACGTCTCCAAACAGCAGCAGACCAGTGACTGGGGGTCGAAAACCCTGACCGACGCGCAAAAGGACTATGCCGCATCGGATGTGCTTTACCTGCACGCGCTCAAGGCCGAACTGGAAAAGCGGCTGGCGCGCGAAGGCCGCACCGATCTTGCCAACCGCCTGTTCGCGTTCTTGCCAACACGGGCCGAACTGGACCTGATGGGCTGGGATGAACCCAACGATATCTTTCACCACTAAGCGGTCTGCCGCCCAGGGCAGGCGGGCGGCCGTTGGCCGAATCTTTCGACCGCTGTAGCCTTGGTAAAAAACATGAGCAGCGGTTCAATGATCCAGACAGACTTTCATTCTAGGCTGATCGGCTGGCTCAAGATTGTGCTGCCGTTGCTGGCTCTTGTGATCCTGTCAACGCTGTTCCTCGTGGCACGCACGATCAATCCCGAAGACGCGATTCCCTATGCCGAGGTGGATGTCGAAGACCGCCTGCGCGAACCCAGAATGACCATGCCAGCCTTTGCCGGGCTGACCAACGACGGTGCGGCCCTGACCGTCAGCGCGGCCGAGGCGCGCCCCGCCGGATCAGACGCCAAAGGTGCCAGCGCAACGGCGCTGACCGGCCTGCTGGAAACCCCCGATGGCGCACGCACCGAACTTGCGGCGGCATCTGGCCAGATTGACCCTGCGGCGCGGCAGATCCTGTTCTCCGGTGGCGTCACAGTGTCGTCATCCGTCGGCTGGCAGGTGCAGGGCGAAACGCTGACTGCAAGCATGGACAGAACCGATATTTCCCTGCCCACAACCGTTGTCGCAACCGGGCCCGCCGGTGTTGTAACGGCTGACACAATGCGCCTGACGCAGACAGACGGCGGCGACGGACAGTATGTTCTGGTTTTCAATGGCGCGGTTAAGCTGATATACCAACCGCAAAATTGACCCGTCGCTTCCTTTTTGAACAGGCCACACATGTCCCATCTTTTGCGCGCCTTTTGCATTTTGGCTGTTTTGGCCAGTCCGCTCGCTGCGCAGCAGGCCGATATTCGCTTCGGGGGCCTGCAACAGGATACGTCCCTGCCGGTCGAGGTCACGTCTGACTCCCTGTCGGTCGATCAGGCGACCGGCGCGGCGGTATTTACCGGCAATGTCATGGCCAAACAGGGCGAAATGCGGCTTACCGCCGGGGCAATCCGCGTGGAATACACCGCTGATGGCGACGGGATCGACCGCCTGATCGCCACGGATGGCGTCACGCTGGTCAGCCCCACCGACGCCGCCGAAGCACGCGAAGCGGTTTACACCATCGCCAGCGGCACTGTGGTGATGACAGGCGATGTGCTGTTGACCCAGGGCCGCGCCGCCATCTCGGGCGAAAAGCTCTCCGTCAACCTCAAGGACGGCACCGGCACGATGACCGGCCGGGTCCGCACCGTCTTTACTCCGGGTGGCGCGCCTTGACCCCAACCCCGCAGCTTTCTGTCACCACAGGCAGCGCGGGTCTGATGATCCGCAGTCTGCGAAAGAGCTACAAGAAGCGTCCGGTGATCCGCGATGTGTCTATGCACCTCAGCCGGGGCGAGGTGGTGGCGCTTTTGGGCCCCAACGGGTCAGGCAAGACCACCTGCTTTTATGCCATCGCCGGTCTGGTCACACCCGAAGGCGGGCAGGTGATCATCGACGGCAAGGATGTGACCGCCCTGCCGATGTATCGCCGCGCCCGTCTGGGCATCGGCTATCTGCCGCAGGAAGTCAGCATTTTCCGCGGCCTGTCGGTCGAGGACAACATCCTCGCCGTGCTGGAAATCACCGATCTTGACCGCCATAAGCAACGCGAGCGGCTAGAAGAACTCCTGTCGGAATTCTCCATCACCCACCTGCGCCGCGCCCCGGCTCTTGCGCTGTCGGGCGGCGAACGTCGGCGGGTGGAAATCGCCCGCTGTCTGGCCGCCAACCCGAAGTATCTGCTGCTGGACGAACCCTTCGCAGGGGTGGACCCGATTGCCGTGGGGGAAATCCGCCATCTGGTGCATGATCTGAAATCGCGCGGCATCGGTGTGCTGATCACCGATCACAATGTCCGCGAAACGCTGGAAATCGTGGATCGCGCCTATATCCTGCACGACGGACAGGTGTTGATGAGCGGCACCACCGATGAGGTTGTGCGTGATGAAACCGTGCGCAAGGTCTATCTGGGCCAGAATTTTCGTATCTCCTGATCCGTCCCGGATGACAACTGGATGACGATTCGGTTGACAAGGCGGCCATGCCTGTCGCCAAATACCCGTGATGCGTGCGAAAACCCGCCCTGTGCCAGACCTGCCCCGCGGCCGCTTTCCGGCCCCGCCACCTTGCAGATGTGTCGCACGCCCCCATGTCAGACAGAGACGACCTTTTGTGACGGACACCCTGTCCGGCACCAAAGCAACAAGCCGCGCGGAGGAGACATCATGCGCTATCAGATCAGTGGAAAACAGATCGACATCGGAGAAGCCCTTCAGACCCATGTGAAGTCTGAACTTGGTGAAGTGGTCGAAAAATACGCCCAGCGTCCGACCGAAGCCGTCATCGTCTTTTCCCGCGTGGCGCATGAATATGTCTGTGAAACCGTGATCCACCTTTCTACCGGGCTGACCGCTCAGGCCAAGGGCCATGCCACTGAAATCTATGCGGCTTTCGAGTCCTGCCGCGAGAAAATGGACAAGCAGCTGCGCCGCTACAAGCGCCGGATCCGCAACCACCATTCTGCCCGAACGTCACCGGTTGAATTCGGCGGAGCATCCTCGTATATCCTCGCCCCAACCGAGGACGCCGAAGATGTGGAGCCAGACAGCCTCCAGCCCATCGTGATCGCCGAGATGGAGACGAAGATTCCGTCTATCACCGTTGGCGAAGCCGTGATGCAGCTGGAACTGGGTGGGCAACGCATGGTGGTGTTTCGCAACGAAGGGCACGGCGGAGTGAATGTGGTCTATCGCCGTGATGATGGCAACATAGGCTGGATCGACCCGCGCAACAGCAAATAAGGGCAGCGACAAGGGCTGTTCGGGAACACGACCGCTCATGGATCTAGCAAAGCTACTCACGCCCGGCGCCGTGCGCGTCGTCGGGCAGATCACCAGCAAAAAACGGCTCTTTCAGGAATTGGGAGAGATGGTCACCGCAAGCTATGGGCTGACCGCCGGCATCGCTGTGGATGGATTGCAAGAACGCGAAAGCCTTGGGCCAACAGGCGTGGGTCATGGCATCGCTTTGCCACACGCGCGCTTGCAGGATCTTGACCGGATTGTCGGAGTGTTCATCCGGCTGGAAAAGCCGCTGGATTATGACAGTGTGGATCGTCAGCCGGTGGATCTGGTTTTTGGCCTGTTTGCCCCCAAGGATTCCGGGGTCGATCACCTCAAGGCGCTGGCGCTGGTCAGCCGCACCATGCGCGATCCAAACGTCGTCGCAAAGCTGCGGGCCAACAGTGACCCCGCCAAGCTTCACGCGATCCTGACCGAAGCCCGCAGCCCGCAGGCCGCCTGACACCAGACGCTCAGCCGGGGGTCAGATCCCGCCAATCCGAAAAGCCAAAAGCAATATAGTCGCGCCCGTAGGCGTCGCGCGCGGCAGCCTCGACCTGTGCATCATAGATGACGCCCAGCGCCGCGAACCCATGCGTCTTGCCAGACCGCACCACAGGCGCATCACATCCCACCTCTGCCGCCAGAAACGCCAGCCCTTCGGCCAGCCGCTCCTCGCGGATCACCAGATCGGGGCCTTGAAACGCCGCAAACCCTTGCAGCACCGCCGCCTGACTGGCCCAATGCGCATCCACCCGCGCGCTGGTCTGGCCCGACAGGTTCAGCCGCACCCATTTCAAAAACCCGATGAACCCCGCCCGATGCGCCGCCGCATCGGCATAATCCTTGCCCGGTGCCGGCAGGTCCAGCTTGTGGATCTTGACCATCTGCTCGCGGATCTGCCCCAGCCCCCCGGCAAGGATCTGCGCGCAGAACGCGTCATGCGCCCGCGCCACCGGATGGCGCAGCACGGTGAACGACCGATGGTTCGGCCGCGCCCTTTTCCACTGCCGCAGGGTTTTTTGGGAAAACTCGCCCTCGATCCCGCCAAACCCGTTCAGCCATTCGGTGACCTGGGCCACCGGCCCGCCCCGCACCGGCATGTACAGCAGCCCTGCCCGCCGTGCGGCGACAAACTGCGGCACCATCGGCGCGCGGCGCGGTTCGAAATTCGGGGTCCGCGCCAGATTGAACCGATCCAGCCGCGCGAGTGCCCGCTCCATCTCGTCGGGGTTCACAACCTTTTGGGCAATCTCTTCAGGATTTTGCTTTTTCAGGCTGCCATCCAGCCCCGCCAACCCCTCCACCCCCAGAAACGCCGCCAACCCGTTCAGCACGTCCAGATCGTTGATATCCTCGTAGTCGATGTAAAACGCCGCCTGCCCGCTGATCTGCAACCCGTGCATCAGCCGCACCTGAAACGCCTGCAAGGCCGCGACATGCGCCTCGAACTCGGCCCCATCAAACCGCACCTGCGCGGTTTTCAGGTTCTTGGCATTGGTCAGCTTCCACTGCCCGGTTTCCTGCGCGATCTTCCAGCTGACATAGCTTTCAATCGGGTTGCGGGTCAGAATGATCTTGGCACATTGCGGATCGCCCAGCACCGGCTGCACCACGCGCGGATCGTGATCGTGGAAATAGCGAAACCCCGCCATCCCCGCGCCCTGCGCCCGCATCGCGCGCAGCAGTGCCATCGGATCGGCCTCCCGGTCGGCCATGGAAAAACCGAACAGGCTGGCCTGATCCTTCTTGCCGATGAAGTGGGGGTTGAACACCTCGCCGTGGCAGATCACCCCCGGCATCGCGTTCAGATTGGCCTCAAGGAAATTCGATCCCGTCCGCATCTCTGCGAACATCACAAAGCTGTCAAACCTGTTGGGCACTCACTTCACCAGATAGGGGCGCCCGCGGCGCGTGGATTTGGTCGCCGGGTCATCGCCCACCGGGAAATCGCCCATCAACACCGGCTGCATCCCCTGATTGCGCAGGTTTTGCAGGAACTGGCCAAAGCCGGTCAGATCCGCCATGCGCGGCGCTTCGGTCAGGCGGCGGCTTTGGCGCGGACCAATCTCGTCGATGATGGTCTGCAACGGCTCCATCGGGTTCTCGATGAAATCCGCCAACGACCACACCCGCACCCGGGCTTTCGCAAAGGGCGAGCGCAGCACGTTCAAAAACTCCTGCTCCACCTTCTGCAACCGCGCCGCCTCGCGCCGGATATCGCCGAAATTCTGGTTCGAATGGAACAAGGGCACCGCCCACGCACCAGAGATCACCGAGATCTGCGCATTGCCATCCAAAGACATGAACCAGTTCAGCTTTTGCGTATCGGCGGGACCAAACTGAAAACACTGCCGTTCACCGCGCGTGTTCCAGATCAGGCTGGTGAGAAAACTTTTGGGGTTATAGTCGCGCACCTTCGCGCTGTCGCACAGCGCACCATTGTAAACCGCCTCACCGCCCGCGAAATGCACCCGGTCGGGCGCGAACAGGTGGCCATGCACCCGCGTGCCGCTGGCCTTGCTCAGCCAGATCTCGAAATTCTCGAACACATCGGCAAAGCCGCAAAACACCGAATACGGCCCCGCCGTGCGCCCGTTTTCAAAGTTTTCGTTCGGAAACCGGCTTTGCATATAAAGCCCCGGCCGCCCCTTCACCCGCCGCTCCACCGCCTTGGCGAACAGGCGATCAATCTTGCCGGGGTTGGGTTCCGCCGCGGCCTGCCGGCTGCGATCATCCGACAGGAACGCGCCGTACAGCTTCACCGCATCGGGCCAGATCTTGCGCGCGACAAAGCAATCCGACCGGCGCAGCAGTTGCAGATGGTCATCATAGAAAATATGCGGCTTGCCCTGAAAATCGAACTTCGACAGCGTCAGCGACCGGCTTTCCACCGTGCTGGACACCTGCCGCACCAGCGTCTGATAATAGCTTTCATCCGGGATCCAGACCTTCTGGAAATAGCGGTCGATCTTGTCCCGCTCGGGATGTTCCAGAATGGCCGACAGTGTCTGCCGGGTCAGACACCACCACTGGCTGCCCAGATGCGGCACCAGTTCGGCCGGGATCCTGCGGCGAAACCCCACCATCCGTTGCAGTTTGACGTAAGTATCAAACCACCATTTCTGCTTGCGCCAGCTGAACGGAAACCGCAGCGTGAAGCGTTCGAAATCAAGGCCCCCTACGGTCCAGCCCACATCTTCCGTGGTCACGCTTTCGATGAAATCGGTCTTGGGCCGCTCATCCAGATAGGCGCGCAACTCTTCGACCGGGCGCAGCGGCAGGCACGACCCCGACGCCAGATACACGTGCCGCACCTCCGCGAAATCGCGCAGCATCAGCGTGGCGGCTTCCTGACTGGCCGCCACAATCCCCCATGTACCCCATTCGCAGGCATGCCGCCCCGAAAACCGCACATTGCCCAGATCGGCCAGATCGGCCACCAGCTGGCCATAGGGCTTTGCCGCAACCCGCCGGTCCACATGGATGACCACCGGGCACCCCCGCTCGGCCCAATGCCGCGCGACCTGCGCCGCGCGATCCAGCGCGGTATGGCACAGCATCACAAAGCCCACGGTCATGCGCGCGCGCCCCTCATGCCCAGTTCCCCTTGGACATCAGACCCAAAATCTCCAGCTGGCGCCAGTTGATATATTTCTCGCTCCACTTGCACCACACATCCGGGTGGTTCGACAGCCCCGCCTGATAGGCCTTGTATTCCGCGCTTGCGGCATAATGTTGACCGCGCGTCAGCTCCTCCGCCGCCTTGGCGGCAAAGGTATC
The DNA here is from genome assembly GCA_046292785.1 of Paracoccaceae bacterium. Lineage (GTDB taxonomy): Bacteria > Pseudomonadota > Alphaproteobacteria > Rhodobacterales > Rhodobacteraceae > Pseudotabrizicola. The sequence goes on along the minus strand of JBKBQB010000011.1, from coordinate 21,773 downwards.
CAGAAACTTGGCATGCAGCAGCACGCCCGACGCTTTTTCCCCACCCCATTCATCAAACGCAAGGTTCAGCCCGCGCGGCAACATCATGTGGGTAGAGCTGATATAGGCATAGGACCGATGCCATTTCACCAGCGGAATCTTGTTCAGCGCGGGCGCCTTTTTCGGGCTGTCGTCAAAGAACATCCGCGTGCGCGGCCCGCCCTGAATCCACAGATTGCCGTAAGCCGGGTTGCGGCTGATCTGGTAATTGCCGCTGTCGAACCATTGCGCAATCTCGAACGGATCCTGCCCTTCGCGATACGCCTGATCGGTGATCGGCCCCTTGGGATACATATCCAGCAGCAGCGCCGAAAACGTGCGGATCTGCGTGGTGTCCAGCCAATCGGTCAGCGCGCGGATGGGCCGGGTTTCGCAGAACGGATAGATGAAAAACTCATCCGGATCGACCGTCAGGCACCAGTGCCCGTGCCCATACCGGCGCAACAGATGGCTGATCCAATCCATCCCGAACCGGCTTTTCTTGTAGCTGGCGTCCGTGCGCCACAACGACACATCGGGCTGGTCGCGCAGGTATTCAAACGACCCATCCGTGGACCCGTTGTCCACAACAAAAAAGTGGTTCACCCCCAGATCGCGGTAATAGCGCAGGAAATACGGCAGCCGGATCTTTTCGTTGCGCAGGGTGGTAAAGGCAAAGATCGCATCGTCGCGCTGCCCGGCCGATTTGTCCGCCACCAGCGCAAGATCGCGCCGGCTGGCCCATGCCCGGATAAGCAAGCGCCTGCGATGCCAACGAAGCCGGTAAGACGACAGCAAACCCAAGATAGTGTCCCGATCCTTGACGTTCCCGACAACCACAACAGCAAAAGGGCGTTAACGAAAGCTGACCACGATAACCCGATGGCTGCTATTTGCCCATATTCTACAGATCACACTAGTGAATTGATGCCAAACAGTAAACAATTACACCCCGTTGCCGCCAGCAGACCCCAAAAAACAGCAGTCAAACCCACCCCCCGCGCGACATCAGGCCCAGCGCCTCCAGCCGCCGCCAGCTTCCCAGCCGCTCCGACGCCGCGCAATGCAGCACCGGGTCGGCCATCACGGTATCATAATACCCGTCATACAGCGCGCTGTTGGCGAAATGTTCGCGACGCTCCTTTTCCTCGGCCGATTTGGAAATGATCTCGGGCAGGAATTTCGTATGCAGCAGCAGCCCCGAAATCCGCTCGCCACCCGCCACATCGAACACCCGGTTCATCCGGGGCGGCAGCATGGCGTGGGTAGAGTTCACATAGGCAAACCGCCGATCCCAGCGCACCAGCGGGATTTTGTTGAGCGTGGGCGCCCGGCGCGGCTCGCTCGCAAAGAACAGCCGCGCGCGCGGGCCGCCCTGTATCCACAGATTGCCCATCCGGTCCTGCACCTGCACCGCATAATTCCCGGCATCGAACCAGCGCAGCACCGTCAGCGGATCCTGCCCCGGCGTGATCTGTGCCGCCGAAAGCGGCCCCTCGGGGTAAAGGTCCAGCATCATGGCCCCCAGCGCCGCAAGGCCCTGATCCTCCAGCCATCCGGTCAGGGCGGGCAGGGTGCGGGTTTCCCAATAGGGATAGATCAGGAGTTCATCGGCATCCAGCGTCAGGCACCAATGCCCGTGCCCATGCCGCATCTGCAACCACGTCACCCAATCCAGCCCAAAGCGCGACAGCTTGTAGCTGGCCTTGGTGCTCCACAACGACACATCCGGCTGACCCGCCAGATACTCGGCCGTGCCATCCGTGCTGTCATTGTCCACGATCAGAAAATGATCGACCCCCAGCTTGCGGTGATGATCCAGAAAATGCGGCAGCCGCAGCGACTCATTCCGAACCGTCATGAAGCACAGGATGTCAGTGCGGTGAATTGCCCCGCTGCGATCCTTGACCACGCGCAACGCCCGCCTGCTGCGAAATGACCGCCACAAATGCCGCCGCCTGCGCGTGCGCAACCCATAAGCACGCACCGCCAGCTTCAGCAACGCCGACACCTTTTGCACAGCACCAGTCAGGGGGCCGGTCACACGGCCTGCCTTATTGAGCAGCTTTTTGGAGGGCAAGAATATCGTTCAGATAAGCCCCGAACTCGTCGCGCAGATCCGGGCGCGCAAGGCCAAAGGCAACCGTTGCCTGCAAGAACCCGGCTTTCGACCCGCAATCGTAACGCTGACCCCGGAAGCGATAGCCATACACCTTGCTTTTGCCAATCTCCTCGGCAATCGCGTCGGTCAACTGGATTTCCCCGTTCACGCCCTGCTTGATCTTGTTCAGGTTGGTCAGCACATCCGGCGACAGGATATAGCGCCCGATCACTGCCAGATTGGATGGCGCGGTGCCCGCGGGCGGCTTTTCCACCATCCCCTTGGCCTCCACGATCGACCCCATGTCATTGCCGATATCCAGCACCCCGTAAGACGATGCCTTTTCCGGCGCCACTTCCATCGCCGCCACCATATTGCCGCCGGTTTCGGCATAAGCCTCCACCATCTGCTGCAAGCAGGGCTTTTCGGCGGCGATCACATCATCGGGCAGCAACACGGCAAACGGCTCGTTCCCGATCAGCCGCCGCGCGCACCACACCGCATGGCCCAGCCCCTGCGGCCGGTTCTGGCGGATATAGGCAATCGCGCCGGAATCCATGTTTGTGTCTTTCAACACCTCCAGCAGGTGATCCTTGCCCGCTTTGCGCAAGGCGGCCTCCAACTCGGGGGCCACGTCGAAATAATCCTCAAGCGCCGATTTCCCGCGGCTGGTCACAAAGATGAATTCCTTGATCCCCGCCGCCCGCGCCTCGTCAATCGCGTACTGAATCAGCGGGCGGTCCACCAAGGTCATGATCTCTTTCGGGATCGACTTTGTTGCGGGCAGAAATCTTGTTCCAAGACCCGCGACAGGAAAAACCGCCTTTGAAATCTTCTTATGCTTCATCACACACGCTCTTTACTTGCGCCGCTTCGCCAGCGGACGTTCACGATACACATACAACAAATGACGGGCCAAAGGATGGCAAAACAGGGGCGATCCTTAGATCCGGTGAAAAGGTGTTGCCGTTGTATCTCCACATCTCATGCTGGTTTGTGCAGCACAACGCCGGGCGCATGGGCGATGAAGAACGGGTTCTCCCAACCCGGCTTGCCATAGGCCAGTGGCGTGTGGTCATCCAACCGCACCACATGGCCGCCCGCACCGCGCAACACCGCATCGCCGGCGGCGGTATCCCATTCCATCGTGCGGCCCAGCCGCGGATACAGATCGGCCTCGCCCGTCGCCACCAGACAGAACTTCAGGCTGCTGCCCGCGCTGGTCATGTCCTTGACCGCATAGCCCGCGATATAGGCATCGGTTGCGGCATCCCGGTGCGATTTCGACGCCACCACCATCAGCCCCGCGTTGTCCGGAACCGCCACCGCCATCGGCACCAGCGCACCCGCCTTGTCCTTGGCAAACGGCCCGGTTTCCTCCACCGCGCGCCCGTCGGGCAGGGTATAGAACAACCGCCCCCTGGCCGGCGCATAAACCACCCCGCGCAACGGCACACCATCCTCGACATAGGCGATGTTCACCGTGAAATCGCCGCGCCGCTGCACGAATTCCTTGGTGCCATCCAGCGGATCGACGATCAGAAAGGTGCTCGCCTCCAGCGCATGGCTGTCGGCCTGTTCTTCCGTGATCAGCACCACACCCGGAAATGCCGCGCGCAACCCGGCTGCGATGATCGCATCCGCCGCCTCGTCGGCTTCGGTCACCGGGCTGGAGTCGCTTTTGGCCCTCACCTCGAAATCCGGCCCGTCATAGATCTCCATGATCCTGTCGCCCGCCTCCAGCGCCAAACGCCGCATCACCTGTGTCAAAGCGTCGAAATCCACGTCGGCCTCCATTTTGCGCCGGTTGCGGCGCGACAGTTGCTTAAAATCCTTGTCGGCCTTATCATTGCCGCAAAGGAAACAGCAAGATTTCCTGCGGTATGGTAAGAAGTTCCAGCCGTAACCCTCAAGAGGACTGGGCAGAAATGTTCCGACCCGCGGTCAGAAAGACACCGGCGCGCAGCGCATTGGCGATGCTGGAGCTTATTTTCCATGCCACCGTCCGGTCCATCCGGCGCACGCACGGCAATGCCGTCATCGGACTTTTGCTCAACATCATGCAAACCGTCATCATGGTCGTGGTGTTCTACGTCATGTTCGACCTTCTGGGTCTGCGCGGCAACGCCATCCGCGGTGATTTCCTGCTGTATGTGATGTCGGGCATCTTCATGTTCATGACCCACACAAAAGCGGTCGGCGCCGTTGTCGGGTCCGACGGGCCCACATCGCCCATGATGAAGCATTCGCCGATGAACCCCATCATCGCCATTGCCGCAGCGGCCCTGGGCTCGCTTTACACCCAGATCCTGTCGGCCGGCGTGGTCTTGTTCATCTATCACGCAGCCTTCACACCGATTACGCTTTTCGATCCCGTCGGCACCTTCGCCATGCTGCTGCTGGCTTGGGGCACCGGGGTTGCCATCGGCATGGTGTTCAAGGCGGCAATGCCGTGGCAGCCCGAATTTTTCGGCGTTTTCTCAACGCTCTATCAACGCGCCAATATGATCGCCTCGGGCAAGATGTTCGTGGCCAACATGATGCCCACCTATATCCTGGCCTATTTTGACTGGAATCCGCTGTTCCACGTCATCGACCAGTCGCGCGGTTACATCTTTCTGAACTACAACCCGCATTACAGCTCGATCCAGTATCCGGTCACCATCATGATCATCTGCATCGTGATCGGGCTGATGGGTGAATTCTACACCCGCAAACACGCGTCCAGCAGTTGGGGGGCAAAACGATGATCCGCATCATGGCAACTTTTCTGGTGATCCTGCTGCCGGCGTTGGCGCTGGCCCAAACCTTTCCCGCCGCCTATTCGGTCAGGGGGGTTGCGGCCAATGATGTGCTGAACATCCGGGCAGAACCGTCGGCAAAGGCCGACGTTCTGGGTGAAATCGGCCCCTACGCCCTGAACATCGAGGTGTTGGTGCTCTCCTCCGACGGAAAATGGGGTCAGATCAGCACGCCAGAGGGCAATGGCTGGGTGGCCATGGCCTATCTTGACCTGATCGAGCCGATAGATCCCCACATGGTCCAACGCCCGCTGTCCTGCCTCGGCACAGAACCGTTCTGGTCGGTCAGCCTCTATCCGCGCGGGGCCGAATACAACTCGCCCGATACCGGCGCCGTGCCCTTGGTCGTCACGCACGAAGCTGTGGCGGCGCAGGGATTTCTGGTGCAACTGGAAGAGGGGCCAACCCTGAATCGCACCCTCGTCATCACGCGCGAAGCCTGCTCTGATGGCATGTCTGATCGCACGTTCGGCTTCTCCACCCGCATGTTCACCGAAGCGCCGGACGGCAACACCGTTCTGCACGGCTGCTGCACGCTGGATCATCGCTAAGGGGCGGGCAACAACGGGGGCAGCAACAGGCCGCCCCCGCCATTTCGCAATCAGACGCTGTAGCGCAAAATCGCCGCCAGCGATCCCTTGCCGGGAATGTCGTCCTTGCGCACGGCCACAACCGTGCCACCCGCTAGAATGACGCGCGAGGCGATTTCGTCCACGACACCCAGATTTGCCGCTGTTGAATCCTTGTCAAAACTCACCGCCCCCGTGGAGTCATCCACCGTGCCCGGCACCACCTCATCCATATCAACCAGCAGCGTATCGACCGACCCGAAGGTTGCCGCCTTGGCCACATCGGCCACATCGGTCAGCGACCGGCCCTCACCCGCCAAAGCCTCGAACCGCTCATGCAGCGCCGCGATCTTGCGCGCCTGAACGTCGTGCAGCACGGGCCGCGCCAAATCGGCCAACTCGGTCGGGGTAATCCGCACCGGGCTGGTCTTGATCGACTCTTCGGCCACATGGTCATGAGTCGTCACGCTGCGGAACATCGACAGCAGCGGATCGGTCGCCGCCAGAATCAACGGCTCATCCCGACCGTTCAGGAACGGCCGCAGCGCATCGTCGATCTTGCGGCAATAGGCGCGCAGCAGCACATTCTGCCCCTCGGCCCCGCCGATCCGCTTGGAATAGCTGCGCGAATTCACGTTCGACGTGCCGCTGGCCGATGCCGCGTCTTTTGGCATGTCGGGCACAGTCACCTCGATCGGTGGCAGATCGGCAAACACCTCGATCAGCCGCACCTCGTTCTCGGCCAAGGCCAGCACGAACGCATGGTTTTGCGACGACACCGACCGCAACAGTGGCTTGATGAAATAACGGTCCCCCACCTGCACCATTTCGGTCAGGGTGTTGGGCAAGCGGAACGTGCGCAGCCGGTCGGGGCTGACGAAAATCGCCAGACTGTTGGCCTGTTTGTTCCAGAAATCATCATCGTCCAGCAGATCATTGACCTGTTCCGAAATCGGCCAGATCGTGCGCTTTTCGGTTTCCACGGCTTCCAATTGCGCCTCGGCATCCTTCAAAAGATTGCCAAGCATGATCCGTGCTTGCCCAATATGTTGCGTTTCCGGTGTCGTCGGAAGGAAGAAAGACACCATCGCATCCCCCCTCGCCGCAATCAGCCTGTCGATTTGCGCCTTGGTCGGAATGTCCACATAAAGCATCAGCACGTCCTTTTTTTGTTGCACTCGGGGTATCAACGCACCAAGCGGCAGAGCCGTTCCTCAGTTTCGGCAGCAAGGCACACAACGACAGCAGCGCCCGAACCGGACACGCATGTGAAAAATTCGCAACACTGCGCGCCTTCTCCCCGTTGCAGGCAAAAACCCCGGCCCCTATATACAGCACGCAACGGTAAGTCGGGGTTCACCGATTTTACCGCACGCTCCATGGGCAAGGGTGCCGCATCGGGCCCGCGCCACGACCATCGCCTGTAGAAAGGGATCAAAACATGGCCAAAGTCATCGGAATCGACCTTGGAACAACCAACTCCTGCGTCGCCATCATGGATGGGTCGCAACCTCGCGTGATCGAAAACTCCGAAGGCGCGCGCACCACGCCGTCGATCGTTGCGTTCACCGAAACCGAACGCCTTGTCGGGCAGGCCGCCAAACGGCAGGCCGTCACCAACGCCAGCAATACCATTTTCGCGGTCAAACGTCTGATCGGCCGCCGCTTTGATGATCCGGTGATCCTCAAGGATCAGAAAAACATGCCGTACAAGATCGTCAACGGTGGCAACGGCGACGCCTGGGTTGAAGTGCGCGGCGAAAAGTATTCGCCCAGCCAGGTTTCGGCGATCATCCTGCAAAAGATGAAAGAAACCGCCGAGGCTTACTTGGGCGAAACGGTCACGCAAGCCGTCATCACCGTCCCCGCCTATTTCAACGACGCCCAGCGTCAGGCCACCAAGGACGCCGGCAAGATTGCGGGTCTGGAAGTGCTGCGCATCATCAACGAACCGACCGCCGCCGCATTGGCCTACGGTCTGGACAAGAAAGAAACCAAAACCATCGCGGTCTATGACCTTGGTGGCGGCACGTTCGACATCACCATTCTGGAGATTGACGACGGCCTGTTCGAAGTCAAATCCACCAATGGCGATACGTTCCTTGGCGGCGAAGATTTCGACATGCGCATCGTGTCCTACCTCGCTGACGAGTTCAAAAAGGAACACGGCGTTGACCTGACGCTGGACAAGATGGCGCTGCAACGCCTCAAGGAAGCGGCGGAAAAGGCCAAGATCGAACTGTCCTCCTCCAGCCAGACCGAAATCAACCAGCCGTTCATCTCGATGGACAAGACCACCGGCCAGCCGCTGCACCTTGTGGTCAAGCTGACCCGTGCAAAACTGGAACAGCTGGTCGATGATCTGGTCAAGCGTTCGATGAAACCGTGCAAGGACGCGTTGAAGGATGCTGGCCTCTCGGTCGGCGACATCGACGAAGTGGTGCTGGTCGGCGGCATGACCCGCATGCCCCGTGTGATCGAGGAAGTGACCAAGTTCTTCGGCAAAGAGCCGAACAAGGGCGTCAACCCCGATGAGGTCGTCGCCGCCGGTGCCGCCATTCAGGCCGGCGTGCTGCAAGGCGATGTCAAGGATGTGGTGCTGCTCGACGTGACCCCGCTGTCCTTGGGCATCGAAACCTTGGGCGGTGTGTTCACCCGACTGATCGACCGCAACACCACGATCCCGACCAAAAAGTCACAGATCTTCTCCACCGCCGAAGACAACCAGAACGCCGTGACGATCCGGGTGTTCCAGGGCGAACGCGAAATGGCCGCCGACAACAAGATGCTGGGCCAGTTCAACCTTGAAAACATCCCGCCCGCCCCGCGCGGCCTGCCGCAGATCGAGGTGACATTCGACATCGACGCCAACGGCATCGTGTCGGTGAAAGCCAAAGACAAAGGCACCAACAAGGAACAGGCGATCACCATTCAGGCCTCGGGCGGGTTGTCGGATGAAGACATCGAAAAGATGGTCCGCGACGCCGAAGCCAATGCCGAAGCCGACAAAGAGCGCCGCGAACTGGTGGAAACCAAGAACCAGGGCGAAAGCCTGCTGCACTCCACCCAGAAGTCGATCAAGGAACATTCCGACAAGGTTGATCCAACCACGATCGAGGCCATCGAACTGGCCATGCAGCCGCTTGAAGAGGCGCTGAAGGGGGAAGATGCGGGCAAGATCCGCTCTGGCATCCAGAACCTGACCGAAGCCGCGATGAAACTGGGCGAGGCGATCTACAAGGCCACCCAGTCCGAAGGCGAAGGTGCCGATCCGGATCGTCCGCGCGACGTTGACGAAGATATCGTCGATGCCGACTTCGAGGATCTGGGCGAAAACAAGCGGAAGTAAGACCGCAGGAAACGGAATCAGGGGCGGTCTGGCAACGGACCGCCCCTCTCCGGTTCGGGAAAGGGGTTGATACCCATGGCAAAACGCGATTTCTACGACGTTCTGGGCGTTCCAAAGGGCTCCTCGGCGGAAGACCTGAAAAAGGCCTACCGCTCCAAGGCCAAGGAACTGCACCCGGATCGCAATTCCGATAACCCCAACGCCGAAGCCCAGTTCAAAGAGGTGAACGAGGCGTATGAGGTGCTTAAAGACGCCGACAAGAAAGCCGCATACGACCGCTACGGCCACGCCGCATTCGAAGGTGGCATGGGCGGCGGGCGCGGGCATCCCGGTGCAGGGCAGGGCGATTTTGGCTCGGCCTTCTCGGATGTGTTCGAGGATCTCTTTGGCGATTTCATGGGCGGGCGCGGGGGCGGCGGGGGCCGGTCGCGCGCGCAACGCGGCTCTGACCTGCGCTACAACCTGCGCATCTCGCTCGAAGAGGCGTTCAAGGGCATCCAGAAAACCATCAACGTGCCCACCTCCACCGCGTGTGAGGTGTGCCGCGGCTCGGGCGCCGAAGGCGGGGCAGAACCCACCACCTGCCCCACCTGCTCTGGCATGGGCAAGGTGCGCGCGCAGCAGGGCTTCTTTACCGTTGAACGCACCTGCCCCACCTGCAACGGCATGGGCCAGATCATCAAGAACCCCTGCCGCGCCTGCGGTGGTCAGGGCCGGGTGGAAAAAGAACGCGCGCTTTCGGTCAACATCCCCGCCGGGGTGGAAACCGGCACCCGCATCCGGCTGGCCGGTGAGGGAGAGGCAGGCTTGCGCGGCGGCCCCTCGGGCGACCTTTATATCTTTATCGAGGTCAAGGACCACGCCCTGTTCCAACGCGACGGCGCGCACCTCTTTTGCCGCGTGCCCGTCAGCATGACCACAGCCGCCATCGGCGGCGAGGTCGAGGTGCCGACGATCGACGGCGGCCGCAGCCGGGTCAAGGTGCCCGCAGGCGCGCAATCGGGCAAACAACTGCGCCTGCGGTCAAAGGGCATGCCCGCCCTGCGTGGCGGCGGCGTCGGCGACATGCTGATCGAACTGGCGGTGGAAACCCCCGTCAACCTGACCGCGCGGCAAAAGGAACTGCTGCGCGAGTTTGAAAAACTGTCCGAGGAAAACAACCCCGAGGGCTCGTCGTTCTTCTCCAAGGTCAAGGGCTTTTGGGACAGCATGAAAAGCTGATTTCTGCCCCCCATCGCACCGCCCCGAACCCCGCCGCGCAACCGGCGGGGTTTTTTTGTCGTGCGGCAAGATGCGCACCAACGTCATGACGCAAACCATACGTGCGCCATACCCAAACCAGACGCCGATCATACGCCAAACTCCAGCCCCCATCGCCCCGCCGTTAACCCTTCCTTCACCAACCCCTGTCAGCCTGCCCGCATGACCCAGCGCGGCTTTCAGGATGGCACCCTCCCCCTCTTCGCCCCCCCCGGCGATGAGGATGAAGCGCCGGCCTCTGCCCTTCCCGCCAAGCTGCCCTCCTACATCGCAGACCACCGCAAACGCCTGCGCGACCGATTCATGGCCGGTGGCGCAGCATCAATGCCCGATTATGAATTGCTCGAACTGCTGCTGTTTCGCGCCATCCCGCGGCAAGATGTCAAACCCCTCGCCCGGCTGTTGATCGACACGTTCGGCGACCTGAACCGGGTGATCACCGCGCCGGTTGCGCGGCTGCAATCGGTCAAGGGTGTGGGCGAAGCCGTTGTTTGTGAACTGAAATTGTTTGAAGCCGTGTCGCAACGCATGATGCGCGCGCGGGTCATGCACAAGCCGGTTCTCACCTCATGGGATGCGCTACTCGATTATTGCCACACCACCATGGCGCACCGCGACACCGAACAGTTCCGCATCCTGTTTCTGGACCGCAAGAACACCCTGATCGCGGATGAGGAACAGGCCAAAGGCACCGTCGATCACGTGCCGGTGTACCCGCGCGAGGTGGTCAAACGCGCGCTGGAGCTGAACGCCTCGGCGCTGATCCTGGTGCACAACCACCCCTCGGGCGACCCCACGCCCAGCAGTGCCGACATCACCATGACCCACCAGATTCAAGAGGCTTGTCAAACACTTGGCATCACGCTGCACGATCACCTGATCATCGGCAAAAGCCGCGAACTCAGTTTCCGCTCGGACGGGTATCTGTGAAAACCGGCTTCAGCCAAACCTCCACCCGGCGGTTCAGCCGCCGCCCCGCCGCCGTCTCGTCGCAGGCCATCGGCATCGCCTCGCCAAAGGCGATCACCTGAGGCAGATCGCCCTCTGCCACCCCCGCTTGGGCCAACCCCGCCAGCACGCCCTCGGCCCGCGACCGGCTCAGCGCCAGATTGGTCGCAGCCGCGCCTGACCCATCGGAAAACCCTGCCAGCACAAGGGCTTGATCCCGAAACACCCCCACCTCGATCAGCCGCGCCAGATCGTCCAGGTTGCTGCGCGAATGGGCATCCAGATTGCTGGACCCATCCTGAAACCGGAACGTCAGCGACAGCCGGTCCGCCCCATTCATCGCATCGGCAAGCCGTTTCAGATCCGCCAGAGTCGTCTCCTCCCCCGCGCCTTGAATCGCGTTGATCAGCCGCAGCCCGTCGCCCGTCAGCGGCTGGCGCTCTGCCTGACGATCAATCCACCCCGCCGCCGCCACCACCGCCTGCGCTTGGGGCGTTTCAAGGAAGGTCACGAATTCACGCACAAAAAGCGGCAATCGGCGCTGCGGGGTCAGCAGGTAAATCGGCAAAGCAAGGGGATAATCCTCGGCCTTGACGGCCAGCGCAGAAGGCACAAGCGCAAAGCCGCAACTGTCGGTCAGCGGCAGCACCCGCGCGCCTTGCACCCCCGCCCGCACCGTCATGGCCATCGCCCAAGGGTCGCGCTGCACCGCATCGCCCAAGGTGGCAACGTCCCCATGCACCTCGTTTGCCGCCACATCCCGTCCCAGCCGCGCCGCCAGCGCCCGCTGCAAGGCGGCGTCGGGGGCCATTCCACGCAGCACCAGCGGCATGTCGGGCCCACCGACCTCGGCCCAGTTTGTGACCTCGCCCGCCAGCACCCGCGCCAGATCGCGGGTGCTGATCTGCGGCAGCGGATTGTCTGGCGCGACGATCGGCACCATGGCATCCAACGCCAGCACACGCGATTTCATGTCGGGTTCTGTCACTGCAGAAAGGATCAACTCGGCCCGCCCAGCCAGCAACTCTGCCCGCGCCTCATCGCGCGTTGCTGCGACAAAACTGATTTCTGCCAACGGCTTGCCACTCACCGGATCACGGATAGTCGCGGTGTAGCCGCCCTGCGTGGTCTCTGCGTAATCCAGACCCCGCGCTTGGGCGAATGCCCGCATCAAGGGCGGCAAAAGCGCGTCCCCCACACCCGCCAACCCGACCACCCGCACCCGAGCCTTTGGTGCCGTGAGGTCAGGGCAAGCTGGGCCATCACAGATGACGCCGGCCGCATCCACGGTCAGCAGACCATAATCGCTGTCGATCCGATAGAACTCGCCGTCATAGCTTTGCAGCGTGCCAGAAAGTTCCAGACCCCCTTCGCGGGCAGACAGGGTGACATCCTGTGCTGCGGCATCCAAAGGACTGAAAAGCGCGGCAAAAACTGCCGCGCGATACCAAACCAACCCCATATTCCCCTGTGCGCCCCGCTAGTTTGCAGTGGCCAGTGTCATGTTCTCAAGCAGGTTTTTCAATACCAGAATATCCCCAACCGCGTCGCAATCGGGCATCGCCAGCGTGACATCGCTGATTTCAACCGAGCCGCCCGTCGCCAGGATCGCCTCCCCCAGAATTTCGCGCCCACATGTGCCCTCGGTCACAGCGGCTTCCAACACGAGTTCGATCTGCTGTGCAGGACCGAAGGTATAGACCTCGGCCAGCAAAGGCAGATCCACCGACGTATCGCCCAGCACCGTCACAAATCCCGTCTTGCCCGGCGTGCCGGTGTAAGACGATGACACATGACCGGGTTGGTCATAGGTTGCGCCGCCTTCGAACGCGTGCAGTTGAAATGCATCTTGAGCCTGCCACTGAACGGCAAAGCGTTGCACGCCGATAAAATCGGCTATGGGCAAACTGCCCCGCGCTCTTGCGCCGCTTGCGAAAATCGCCTCGACATCGGCAACCGCTGTCAGTGCGGGCAGGGTGGCAAACAAGGCGCCGCTGGCAGATGTTTGGGCGGTCACGGCCAATCCGGCATGTCGCAGCACGACCCGCTGTTTTGGCTGACAAGGGGCCAGAAGCGACAGACCAATCATTGCGTTTGGTTGGGGCAGCAGATCGAATCTTACGGCACACGCCGGTGTAGCGACCACTTCGGGCACGGCGATGGGGTCGCGGACCTGCGGGGCCAGATCTATGGGATCAGCCGCCGCAAACCGCTCTGGCGGCAAGTCTTCAACTGGCGGTGCCGTGGCTTCAGCCGAAGCGGTCTGTTCGGAAAAGGGTGGGCGCTGAATGGTCCGCGCCGTTGGTGCATCCTGTTCCCGGCCAGCTGCGACCTGCCTGACCGACGACACGACCACTTCCGGCATGTCTGCTTTCGCGCGATCACCGGCTTTTTCCTGCACAAAGTGCCCAGCACCCAGGGCAATTGCCCCCGTGCCAGCCACCAGGGTCAGTTTGCGTAGCAGATTCATGCGTGCCTCCAGCGAAACGGTCTTGTTCAAGATGCCGTCCAAAGAGGGCCAATCAGTGGCAGATTAGAGGAATGTTTCTACGATCGATGGCCAAAATGGGGCAGCCTTGGCCGCCCCAAATGCCCATCTGATGTGTCAGACAAGCCGCCCGTGGCAATGCTTGAACTTTTCACCCGAGCCACAAGGGCAGGCGTCGTTCCGGCTTGGATTGCCCCATGTGCTTGGGTCGGTCTCGTCAAAGCCGGCCAAGCGACTGGATGCCGCACCTTCCGCTTCGCCCTCGGCAAGGTCAGGTTCCGCATCTGGTGTTCCATCGGCGGCGCGTTGTTGCGCCAGAACCTGTGCCATCATCGCGTCTTGCTCTGCCTGTGTCAGCGGGCGGATCGCTGCCAGCTTCTGCGTCACTTCCTGACGCAAGGAGTTGAGCAAAGACTCGAACAGCGTAAAGCTTTCGGTCTTGTATTCGTTCAGCGGGTCGCGCTGCGCATAGCCGCGAAAGCCCACGACTGACCGCAAATGTTCCAGCGTCAGCAGGTGTTCGCGCCATTTTGCATCGATGGATTGCAGCAGGATCTGCTTTTCAATCGACCGCATCGTGTCGGCCCCGAAGGCTTCGGCCTTATCGGCCATTGCCTTGCCCGTCGCTTCGACCAGACGCTCCTTGATCACGTCCTGATCGACACCCTCTTCGGCTGCCCACTCTGCCAAGGGCAGGTCCACGTTCAGCTTTTCACGCACCGCTTGCACCAGCCCGTCGACATCCCACGCATCGGGATAGCTTTTCGGGGGCATATGCAGATCGACCAGATCATCGATCACCTGCGCGCGCATGTCCTCGGCGATTTCGGCCACATCCTCGGCCTCCATGATCTCCAGCCGTTGGCCAAAGATCGCCTTGCGCTGGTCGTTCATCACGTCATCGAACTTCAAAAGCTGCTTGCGCATATCGAAGTTGCGGCCTTCGACCTTGGCCTGCGCCCGCTCCAGCGATTTGTTGACCCAAGGGTGAACAATCGCTTCACCTTCCTTCATGCCCAGCTTGGACAGAACCGCATCCAGCTTGTCAGAGCCGAAAATCCGCATCAGGTCATCTTCAAGCGACAAAAAGAACGATGACCGCCCCGGATCGCCCTGACGGCCGGAGCGGCCCCGCAACTGGTTGTCGATACGGCGGGATTCGTGGCGCTCGGTGCCCAGAACGAACAGGCCCCCGGCGGCCAGAACCTTGGCCTTTTCCTCAGCGTGTTCGGCCTCGATCCGCTTGCGGACCTCGTCGGGGTTCAGATGCGGATCGGCGGCGATGGCGGCCATGACCTGCATCTCGATGTTGCCGCCCAGCTGAATGTCGGTGCCGCGGCCCGCCATGTTGGTGGCAATTGTCACCGCGCCAAAACGGCCCGCATCGGCCACGATCTGCGCTTCTTGTTCATGCTGACGGGCGTTGAGCACGTTGTGCGGCACACCGGCTTCTTTCAGCAGGCCCGACAGGAATTCGGATTTTTCGATGCTGGTGGTGCCAACAAGGATCGGCTGGCCCTTTTCATGGGCCTCCTTGATCGATTTCACCACGCCCTCATATTTCTCGCGCGCGGTGCGATACACCTGATCGTGGTCATCCTTGCGCGCAACGGGGCGGTTTGTTGGCACCTCGACAACGCCAAGGCCATAGATTTCCATGAATTCTTCGGCTTCGGTCGCCGCCGTCCCGGTCATTCCGGCCAGCTTTTTATACAGGCGGAAATAGTTCTGGAACGTCACCGACGCCAGCGTCACGTTTTCCGGCTGGATCTGCACGCCCTCTTTCGCCTCGATCGCCTGATGCAGCCCGTCCGAGAGGCGACGGCCCCGCATCATGCGGCCGGTGAATTCGTCGATCAGCATCACCTCGCCGTCGCGCACGATATATTGCTGGTCCTTGGTGAACAGCTTGTGCGCCCGCAGGGCTTGCGTGACGTGGTGAACGATGGTGGTGCTTTCGGGATCATAGAGGTTCTGGCCATCGGGCAGGATCCCTGCCTCGCGCACCAGACCTTCGATGAACTCGTTGCCCTCGTCCGTATAGGTGACATTGCGGGTCTTTTCATCCAGCTTGAAATGCGCATCGGTCAGATGCGGGATCAAACCGTCCACTTTGGTATAAAGCTCTGACCGATCCTGCGAGGGGCCGGAAATGATCAGCGGTGTGCGCGCCTCGTCGACAAGGATCGAGTCGACCTCGTCCACGATGGCAAAGAAATGCCCGCGTTGGGACATGTCTTCTATGCTGCCCTTCATGTTGTCGCGCAGGTAATCGAAACCCAACTCGTTGTTGGTGGCATAAGTGATATCACACCGATACGCGGCCTTCTTCTCGGCATCTTGCTGATAGGGGTAGACCACGCCTGTGGTCATGCCCAAAAAGCCATAGACCTTGCTCATCCATTCGGCGTCGCGCTTGGCCAGATAATCGTTCACCGTAACGATATGCACACCCTTGCCTGCAAGCGCGTTCAGATAGGCCGGGAACGTCGCCATCAGCGTCTTGCCTTCGCCGGTCTTCATTTCGGCAATGTTGCCCTGATGCAGGAAAATCCCGCCCTTGAGCTGCACATCAAACGCCCGCAGGCCAAGGGCGCGGCGCGCGCCTTCGCGGCAGTTGGCAAAGGCTTCTGGCAACAGCGCGTCAAGGCTTTCACCCGATTGCGCACGTTTGGCCAAGGTGTGCGTTTTCTCCCGCAACCCTTCGTCGCTGAGCGCGGCGAACTCCGGCTCCAGCGCGTTGATCTGTGCGACCAACGGGCGAACCGATTTGACCTTGCGATCATTTGGCGAACCAAAGACCTTGCGCGTAAGCGAACCCAGACCCAGCATATGTTCTCCGTGGGTATTCCTGACAGCATCGTGTGAGCCAAGGGCCTTGCCCACCCCCAATGCCTTCCATAGAAAGCCCAAGAAGGCCGGCCGGCCCCGTCGCACGCGACCCCCGCGATTTAAGGGAGAGGCCCGCCATAGTCAATGTTTGGCGGGGTCGAAGCCCGTTCAGGAGGGTGTGAAAATGACGAAATGGACGAGGTTCTTGGCAAGCTGTGCCGTTGTGGGCGCAATGGCGTTGCCTGCGATGGCACAAGATACGACTGCCGATACGATTGTGGCCACGGTAAATGGCACCGAAATCACGCTAGGCCACATGATCGCCCTGCGCGAAAGCCTGCCGCAACAATATCAGGCGTTGCCCGATGATGTGCTGTTCAAAGGTATTCTGGATCAGCTTATCCAGCAAACCACGCTGGAACAATCAGTGGCAGACATCACAAAGCGCGACCGTCTCGCGTTGGAGAATGACCGGCGCGGATATATTTCGGGTGTCGCGCTGCAAGCGGTCGTCGCAAATGCAGTGACCGACGCAACGCTGCAAGCGGCCTATGACGCAAAGTTTGCTGATCTGGCTCCGTCAACCGAATACAACGCAGCGCATATTCTGGTCGAGTCTGAAGAAAAGGCAAATGAGCTGAAAGCGCAACTTGATGGCGGCGCAGATTTTGCGGACCTCGCCCGCGCAAATTCCACCGATGTCGGGTCCGGGGCCAATGGCGGCGATCTGGGTTGGTTTGGCACCGGCATGATGGTCAAACCGTTTGAAGACGCGGTGATCGGTGCGGAAATCGGCAAAGTGACGGCCCCTGTGAAATCGGATTTCGGGTTTCACCTGATTCTTGTGAAGGAAACCCGGATTGCCGAGGCCCCGACGCTTGATGAAACCCGCGATGAATTGGCGGCCGAAATCGAACGCGCGGCGGTCGAGGCGCACATCAAGACCCTGACCGACGCAGCTCAGATCACGCGACCCGGAGAAGGGCTTGACCCGACCCTGCTGCGTGATGCAACGCTGCTGGACAAATAAGTCCCAAGGGGGAAGCCATGGCAAAGACGGATTGGAAGTCAGAGGCGAAAACGCTGAAAAAGCGCCTGCGCAAACTGAAAACAAAGGTGTCTGATACAGTGTCTGATGTCGCCAGCGATGTCAGGGACGAGGTGGCGGAAGTGGCCGGCAAAATCGGCGCCAAGCTGACATCCGCCAAACCCGTCTCTCCGCTTGCGCCAAAGGGTGGTTTCCCCCGACTGCCCGTCATCAAGGGGGTGGAATTTTCCGCTGCCGAGGCCGGGATCAAATATGCCAACCGCAAGGATGTGATGCTGATCCGCTTGGCACCTGGCACAGCAATGGCTGGGGTGTTCACCCAGTCATCGACCCGGTCGGGCTGCGTGCGCGATTGTCAGGACAAGCTGGCCACCAAGGTTCCCGCGGGCGCTGGCGCTGCCATCATCGTCAACTCCGGCAACTCCAACGCCTTTACCGGCAAGGTTGGTGACAAGGCCGTAGCGGCCGTTACGGGCGCCGTGGCTGCATCCCTTGATCTGCCGGCAACGCGGGTGTTTTCCTCGTCGACCGGAGTGATTGGCGAGCCGTTGCCGCATGAAAAGATCACCGATGTTCTTCCCCATCTCGTTGCCAATCTGCGCGAAGATACGATTGAGATGGCTGCCCATGCCATGATGACCACGGACACCTTCCCCAAGGGCGCTGCGGCAACTGTTCAGGGCGAAGGTGGCGCGATCCACATTGCGGGCATCGCCAAAGGGTCTGGCATGATTGCGCCTGATATGGCGACGATGCTGGTGTATATCTTCACCGATGCCAAAATTTCGCCCGCGATACTGCAACGCATGTTGTCGCGCAACGTGGGTGCCACTTTCAACTCTATCACCGTGGACAGCGACACCTCGACATCGGATACGCTGCTCCTGGCCGCGACCGGACAGAGTGAGGCGGCTGCGGTCAAGGGCCCGGTCGCCAAGGCATTCGAGGCGGCGCTGCACGGGGTGATGCGCGATCTGGCCTTGCAGGTGATCCGTGATGGCGAAGGAGCGACCAAACTGGTGGAAATCCGCGTGAGCGGGGCCGTCAGCGATGAAGATGCCGCGAAAGTTGCGTTTTCTGTCGCAAACTCGCCACTCGTCAAGACAGCACTTGCTGGACATGATCCGAACTGGGGCCGCATTGTCGCGGCAATCGGCAAATCGGGTGCCGAAGCCGACCGTGACCGTCTTTCCATCCATTTCGGGGATGTGTTGGTGGCAAAGGATGGCTGGCGCAATCCGAAATATCGCGAAGACGACGGTGCTGCCCATTTTCAACAGGATGAAATCCTGATCCGGGTGGATTTGGGCCTTGGCAAATCATCCCGCACGGTCTGGACCTGTGATCTTACGAGCCGGTATATCGAGATCAACGCGGATTATCGTTCTTGAAAATCGTTCTTGTGTCGGCAGTTGCCCTGATCGACCCCGACGGCCGCGTGCTTTTGGCACAGCGGCCCGAGGGGAAATCGCTTGCCGGCCTGTGGGAATTTCCAGGCGGCAAGGTTGAGCCGGGGGAATCCCCCGAAGTGGCGTTGATTCGCGAGTTGAAGGAGGAATTGGGCATCGACACGTGGAAAAGCTGTCTGGCCCCCCTGTCCTTCGCCAGTCACAGCTATGATGATTTCCACCTGCTGATGCCGCTTTTTGCATGTCGCAAGTGGGAAGGCATTGTTGAGGGTCAGGAAGGGCAAAGGCTTGCGTGGGTCAAGCCAGAGAGCCTGCGGGATTATCCGATGCCGCCAGCCGATATTCCGTTGATTCCCATTCTGCGCGACTGGCTTTGACTGTGCATCTTGTTGCCATGTGACAAAACATGCAGCGCGACATGTTCGGTATGGCTTTTCTGAACCCTGGCGTTAATTTTTCCTTCGCGATAACGCTAATGGGGGGTTGGTGGATGCTGCGAACAATCGCTGTCGGAAGTTGTGTTTCCATTCAGGGTCTGCTTGTCAGAACCCTGTCTGACGGAAAGCTCGTGATCAAGGTAGATGAAAAGCTGTTTGTGGGCGTTCCCGTCACAGCGTCCCACACAGTTTGATTTCAGGATCCGCACATGGAAAAGCCGGGGTTTCCCCCGGCTTTTTTGTTTGTTTGTGGGCGCAGATCAGGCCAGCGTTCGTTGTACTTCCTCGCGCTCGAAAATCTCGATGACATCGCCGGGGCGAATGTCTTCGTAGCGCTCGAACGCCATGCCACATTCCTGGCCCGAAATGACTTCCTTCACCTCGTCCTTGAAGCGTTTCAGCGTCTTCAGCGTGCCTTCGTGGATCACGACACTGTCGCGCAGCAAGCGCACGCCTGCCGAACGGCGCGCAACACCCTCGGTCACCAGACAGCCAGCCACCTGACCGACGCCAGTAACCTTGAACACCTCTTTGATCTGCGCGTAACCGATGAAGGTTTCACGCACTTCGGCCTTCAGCAGACCGGAGGCGGCTGCTTTGATGTCATCAACCAGATCGTAGATGATCGAGTAGTAGCGGATCTCGACCCCCTTCTGGTTCGCTGATTGGCGGGCCGAAGCATTAGCACGCACGTTGAAGCCGATGATCGGTGCACCAGACGCTTCGGCAAGCCCCACATCGGTATCGGTGATGGCACCCACACCGTAATGCAGGATGCGCACGCGCACCTCGTCGTTGCCAACCTTTTCAAGCGCCTGCACGATGGCTTCGGCAGACCCTTGCACATCGGCCTTGACCACGACCGGCAGTTCGGCAACCGACTGATCGGCCTTGGCCTTGGCCATCAGCTGTTCCAGCGTGGTTGCGGCACCTGCTGCGGCGCGTTTGTCCTTGGCGGCTTTCTCGCGGTAATCTGCGATTTCACGCGCCTGCGCTTCGGTTTCCACGACGTTCAGCGTATCACCGGCCGATGGTGTGCCGGAAAGTCCAAGCACTTCAACCGGAACCGAAGGACCAGCCTCCAGCACGGTTTCGCCCTGATCGTTGACCAGCGCCCGCACCTTGCCCCACTGCTCGCCGACAACAAAGATGTCGCCTTTGCGCAGGGTGCCGTTCTGCACCAGAACGGTCGCGACCGGACCGCGGCCCACGTCAAGTTTGGCCTCGATCACCGCCCCGGAAGCCGCCCGCTTGGGGTTCGCCTTGAGTTCCAGAATTTCGGCCTGAAGCGCGATGGCTTCCAGCAGATTGTCCAGACCCATGCCCGTAAGTGCCGACACCTCGACGTCCTGCACGTCGCCCGACATGGCTTCGACAACCACCTCGTGCTGCAACAGATCGGTCCGAACCTTGGTGGCGTTGGCCCCATGCTTGTCCATCTTGTTGATGGCCACAATCATCGGAACATTGGCCGCTTTGGCGTGACGGATCGCCTCAATTGTCTGCGGCATCACGGCATCATCTGCCGCGACCACCAGAATGACGATATCCGTCACGCTCGCGCCACGCGCCCGCATGCTGGTAAACGCGGCGTGGCCCGGCGTGTCGAGGAACGACACCAAAGAGCCGTTGGGCGTTTTGACCTGATAGGCGCCGATGTGTTGGGTGATGCCACCGGCTTCGCCCGAGACAACATTCGCCTTGCGGATCGCATCCAGCAACGAGGTTTTGCCGTGGTCGACGTGACCCATGATCGTAACGATCGGCGGGCGGGTTTGCAGATCTTCGTCGCGATCCTTGACCGAGTCGATCACCTGTTCCACATCGGAATCCGACACGCGCACCGCTTTGTGGCCGAATTCTTCGATCACGACTTCGGCTGTATCGGCATCAATCGCTTGGTTCATGGTAACCATCATGCCCATTTTCATGAGCGACTTCACCACATCCGCCGCGCGTTCGGCCATTCTGTTGGCCAATTCGGACACGACAATCGTCTCCGGCAGCTGCACATCACGCACTTGTTTTTCAGGCTTGGTGCCAAACCCCATGGCCTTTTGACGGGCCTTTTCCTGTTTGCGCTTCATCGCGGCAAGACTGCGGGTGCGACCGCCTTCTCCGTTCAACGCTGCAGAAAGCGTCAGTTTGCCGCCACGGCGATTGTCGTCGCCCTTGGCCTTTGCGCTGCGCTCGCGCTCTTCGCGTTCGCGGTCGGTCTTGCGCTGCGGTGCCGGTGCAAGCGGAGCCTTGGCGGCCACGCCGCGCGGTCCGGTTGCGTCCTGATTGCGGTTTGTCGGCGCATCGGCAGGTGCCGGCGTGGCTGGGCCGGTCTTTGCCTCGACAGGCTTTTCGGCCGACCTTGGGCGCGTGCCCAGAACATCCGCCTTGCGCTGCGCCGCCGCTGCGACACGCGCATCTGCTTCGGCGCGCGCGGCGCGATCGGCTTCCTCGGCTTTCAGGCGCGCGGCCTCAAGACGCTCGCGCTCTTCGCGCTCCTTGGTTTCGATCTCTTC
>JBKBQB010000010.1:0-95077 GCA_046292785.1 Paracoccaceae bacterium | reverse complement strand
GTGTCTTGGCGGTCATCACAACCGATCCGCGCGCCACCGCCGTCCGGTCCGTCACCGGCTTGGCCGAAACATCGACCATATGGGCCGCGCCGGTCGCGTCGAAATGGGTCAGGCCGGAGGGATCTGTCATATCCCGCCCTGCGCGGTCAACGGGCGGGCCAGCAGGGCACGGGTGGCGCTGGCCACATCGTCTTGCCGCATCAAGGCTTCGCCGATCAGGAAGCAACGCGCGCCGTATTGCGCCAGATCCGCCAGGTCGGCGGGGGTGTTCAGGCCGGATTCCGACACGATCAGCCGATCCTCGGCCACGCGGCGGGCCAGATCGCGGGTCGTGTCAAGTGTCACGTCAAACGTGTGCAAATTGCGGTTGTTGATGCCGATCAACGGGGATTTCAGAAGCGCCGAGCGTTCCAGTTCGGCGCGGTCGTGCACCTCGATCAGCACATCCATGCCCCATTCTGTCGCTGCCGCCTCCAATTCTGCGGCTTGTTCGTTTGAAAGGCTGGCCATGATCAAAAGAATGCAATCGGCATGCAGCGCGCGGGATTCGGCGACCTGATAGGGATCATACAGGAAATCCTTGCGCAGGCAGGGGAGATGGGTTGCCTGCGAGGCCAGCGTCAGGAACGCATCGGCGCCTTGAAAAGATGGTCCGTCCGTCAGCACCGACAGACAGGTGGCGCCGCCTTCTTCATAGGCCTTTGCCAGCAGTGGTGGGTCGAAATCGGCACGGATCAGGCCTTTTGACGGGCTGGCCTTCTTGATTTCGGCAATCAGGCCATAACCAGCGCCTGCCGCCAATGACAGTGCCTTGGCAAAGCCACGCGGCGTGGGTGCGGCGCGGGCCGCTGCCTCGACCTCGGCGAGCGGGTGGCTGGCCTTTCGGGCGGCAATCTCCTCCAGCTTGTAGGTCTTGATGCGGTCGAGGATCGTGCTCATGCGAGGATTCCTTGCCCTTTGGGCGTTCAGGCGTTGGTCAGTCGGGCGAGAGTGGTGATTTTGGCTTTTGCCGCGCCGGAATCGATGGATTGGCGCGCCATTTCCACACCTTCGGGCAGGCTGCTGGCCTTGTCGGCCACAACCAGTGCTGCGGCAGAGTTCAGCAGCACCGCGTCGCGGTAAGCCCCCGGCGCGCCATCCAGCAGGGCACGCAGGGCCACGGCGTTCTGGGCCGGGGTCCCGCCCATGATCGTCTCGAACGGATGATACGGCAGGCCCGCATCTTCGGGGCGCAGGGTGAATTCGCGGATAAGGCCGTGCTCCACCGCCGCCACCTGCGTGGGGGCCGCTATGGAAATCTCGTCTGTGCCGTCGCCACCATGCACCAGCCAAGCCTTGATGGATCCTAGCGCCAGCAGGGTTTCGGCCATCGGGCGGATCAGGGCGGGGGAGAACGCCCCCGTAAGTTGGCGTTTCACCCCGGCGGGGTTGGTCAGGGGGCCGAGGATGTTGAAAATGGTGCGCGTGCCCAACTCTTGCCGGACCGGCATCACATGGCGGATGGCGGGGTGGTGCATGGGCGCCATCATGAAGCCGATGCCGGCCTCGGCCAGACACTTCTCCACCAGTGCGGGGCCGACCATCACGTTCAGGCCCATTTCGGTAAGCGCATCAGCCGCCCCTGATTTCGAAGACAGGTTGCGGTTGCCATGCTTGGCCACCACCACGCCCGCGCCCGCCACCACAAAGGCGGTGGCGGTGGAGATGTTCAGCGTGCCCTTGCCATCGCCGCCGGTGCCCACAATGTCCATGGCCCCCTCAGGGGCCACAACCTTGTTGCATTTGGCGCGCATCACGCTGGCGGCGGCGGCGTATTCATCCACCGTCTCGCCGCGCGTGCGCAGGGCCATCAGAAAGCCACCCATCTGCGCCGGGGTGCCCTGACCCTCGAACAGCGCGCCAAACGCCGTTTCGGCCTCGTCGCGGGTCAACGGACGCTCGGCGGCGAGGCCGATCAGCGGGCGCAACACGTCGCTCATGCGGTCACCCTGACGCGGGCCTCATCGAGGAAGTTGCGCAGCAGTTGGTGGCCGTGCTCCGATGCGATGGATTCGGGGTGGAACTGCACGCCTTCGATCAGGTGCGTCTTGTGGCGCAGGCCCATGATGGTGCCATCCTCCAGCCAGGCCGTCACCTCCAGACATTCTGGCAGGGTTTCGCGTTCCACGATCAGCGAATGATAGCGGGTGGCGAGGAATGGCGAGGGAAGTCCGCGGAACACGCCTGCCCCTGCATGGTGCATCGCGCCCATCTTGCCATGCACGATTTCATGGCAGCGGATGACCTTGCCGCCAAACGCCTCACCAATGGTCTGATGACCAAGGCAGACGCCCAGCAGCGGGATTTTCGCCTCATAGGCCGCACTGACAAGCGGCAGGCATATGCCGGCCGCCGCCGGATCACAGGGGCCGGGTGACAGGATGATCGCCTGCGGCGCCATCGCCAGAACATCCTGCACATTCAGCGCATCATTGCGTTTTACAACAACATCCGCGCCCAACTCGCCAAAGTAGTGGACGAGGTTGTAGGTAAAGCTGTCGTAGTTGTCGATCAGAAGCAGCATCTTGCTTGGGCCTGTCGGAAAGGGGATGAAGCCGGGAGCGGGTCGGGCTATAGATGGTCAGACCGGGGCAGGGGCGTCAAGACCGCTTGATCGCATCACCCGGATGGGCACAATGCCCGGCAGGGAAAATAAGGGGCAAGACAGTGGGCGGGTTTGTTCGGGGTTTGCTGTGGGGAAGTCTGGTTGCGGCTGGCGGGTTGGTTGTGGTGTCGCAGATCGCGGGGCCGATTGCCCCGGTGACACCCCCGCAGCAAGACGTGGCATCAGCCGTCCCCGGTGCGGCTGACCCCGCCGCGCCCGGTTCGGATGCGACCCAAGCTGCGGTGTCAGATACCACAGCGATCAATCCACAAAATGCCCCTGCCGCAGAACCACCATCTGCTCCGCTGGCCGTTGTTGACACCCCAACTGCACCCGACAGTGCAGGCGCAGCAAGTGCGCCGCCCACTTTGCCCGCCCCGGCCGATGCCCCATCCACGCAGGCTGTGGCCGATGTGCCGTCAGCGCCGAATGCCGACCGGCCCGCTGCGACGGCCCCCGCCCCGGCGGAGCCACCTGCCGCCCCGCCAAGCGATGCACCTGCCGAACAGATGGCGGCTGCCGGGCCAGTCCTTCCACCGACGACCCCGGCCGGGGGGGATGCACCCCTTGCAGCGGCCAGACCCGCGACTTTGGGAATGCCGCAGGCAGAA
This sequence comes from Paracoccaceae bacterium, assembly GCA_046292785.1. Lineage (GTDB taxonomy): Bacteria > Pseudomonadota > Alphaproteobacteria > Rhodobacterales > Rhodobacteraceae > Pseudotabrizicola. The sequence goes on along the minus strand of JBKBQB010000010.1, from coordinate 91,822 downwards.
GGTACGCCCGCGCCGGCCGACCTGCCGCCACCGCCGCCCCTGCTGCCGGAGGAGGAGGCGCTGTTGATGCCGCTGCCGGATGCGGTGGAGCCAGCCCAACCCGTGACCGAACCCGCAGACCCGACGCCCGAGCTTGCGCCGCCGCCCGAACCAACCCGCGAACCAGCGCCCGCGCAGCCAGAAACCGGAAGCGCCCCGATGGCCCCGACGCGGGAATTGACCAATCAGGTGCCGGGTGTTGTGACGGGCCGGTTGCCGCGGATCGGCGCGACGCCCGCCGCCGTGCCAGACACTCCAGAGACCGCACCAGACGCTATGACGGAGGATGACACGCCGCCTCTTCAGCGCTTTGCAAGGCCGTTTGAAAATCCGGACCAGAAGCCGCTGTTTGCAATCCTGTTGCAGGACAATGGCGGTGAAGACATCAACCGTGTGGAGCTGGCCGCGTTGGCCTTGCCGCTTTCCATCGTGATCGACCCCCTGTCCGAGGGGGCTGCCGAACGCGCCGCAATCTGGCGGGCAGGCGGTCAAGAGGTCGTGATGGCGGGCACAGGAATACCCGCCGGTGCGGGACCCGGCGATCTGGAGCAAAGCTTTCAGGTGTTGTCCGCCCGCTTGCCCGAAGCGGTCGCGGTGATCGACCCCGATGGTCGTGCGTTCCAGAACAACCGTCCGCTGGCCACGCAGATCGTGCCGATCCTGGCCGAGCAAGGCAGGGGGCTGGTGACTTTTGAACAGGGGCTGAACGCTGCCGATCAGGTCGCGCGACGTGAAGGGCTGGCGGCGGCCATGATCTTTCGCAGCATCGACGGCGAGGGCGAGGGCGGAGGCAGCGCCGTGATTCGGCGCTACCTCGACCGCGCCGCATTCAAGGCGGCGCAAGAGGGACGCGTGATCGTTGTCGGGACGCTGCGGCCTGAAACCGTGGCCGGTGTGTTGGAATGGGCGGTGGAGGGGCGCGCGTCAACCGTGGCGCTGGCCCCGATTTCGGCGATGTTGCAGAACTAGGCCACGTTCATCGGGCGCAGCAGCCCAAGGGTGGCGCGCAGGATCAGCACGATTGCAGCCCCTGCAAACGCGCCGGGCCTGAAATCCATCATCGCGCCGACCACCCCGCCGATCACCGCCCCGGTCGCTGCTGCCGGCAACCAGCCGAACCAGCCCAGACGGATCAGCACCGAGGCAACCGGCAGGGTCAGGAACATTCCGCCAAGGCTGAGCAGCGGCGACAGCATCAGCGCGGTTCCCACAACCCAAAGCGAAAGACCGGCCGTTGTCGGCACAAAGGTTTGCACAAGGCCGAAAACGCCAAGGCATAAAAGGCCAAGGGCTGATGGCAGCAATACCGCCGCGGCCGCCGCCGTCAGCAGATCCCGCCAAGGGGTCTGCATCTGCTCGGGCGACCGGATCAGGCTCATGCGGCAGATCCGCCCACCGTCAGGCCGCCGATCAGCAGGGTGGGCTGGCCAACGCCGACCGGCACCCATTGCCCCGCCTTGCCGCAATTGCCAATGCCGGGGTCCAGTGCCAGATCATTGCCGATGGCACGGATCTGCCTGAGCGCTGTAGCCCCGTCGCCGATCAGCGTCGCACCTTTGACAGGCGCGCCAACCACACCATTCTGCACGCGGTAGGCTTCGGTGCAGGAAAACACGAATTTTCCGTTGGTGATATCAACCTGCCCGCCGCCGAAACCCACGGCATAGATACCGTCCTTGAGCCCGGCCAGAATATCTTTCGGATCATCCTGCCCCGCCAGCATATAGGTGTTGGTCATGCGCGGCATCGGGATATGGGCATGGCTTTCGCGACGCCCGTTGCCGGTGGGGGCGACGCCCATCAGGCGCGCATTCTGGCGGTCCTGCATGTAGCCGACCAGGATTCCGTCCTCGATCAGCACGTTGCGCGCCGAAGCTGTTCCTTCGTCGTCTATGGAAATGCTGCCGCGACGGTCCGGGATCGTGCCATCATCCAGCACCGTGACCCCACGCGCAGCAATCTGCTGGCCCATCAGGCCGGCGAACGCGCTGGTTTTCTTGCGGTTGAAATCGCCCTCCAGCCCATGCCCGATCGCTTCGTGCAGCAAGATGCCGGGCCAACCGGGTCCAAGGACCACATCCATCACGCCCGCAGGTGCGGGCACCGCCTCCAGATTGACCAGCGCAATCCGCAGCGCCTCGCGCACCACCGGCTGCCAATGACCGGGCTGCATCAGCGATTTCAGGCCAAAGCGCCCGCCGCCGCCCATGCCGCCCTGCTCGCGCCGGCCATTCTGTTCGACGATGACCGAGATGTTCAGCCGCGCCATCGGGCGGATGTCGCGCACCCGCAACCCCTCGGGGCGCAGAATCTCCACCTCCTGATACGAGGCGGCGATGGTGGCTGAAACCTGAATGATGCGCGGGTCGAGCGCGCGGGCAAAGGCATCGATCTCGCGCAGCATGTCGATTTTTACGGCGAAGGTCGCGTCAGCCATCGGGTCGGCGTCGCCATACAGCCTGACATTGGTGCCTTGCGGCGGCGCAGCCATGATACCCCCGCCATCCCCGACGGCCAGCCGTGCGGTTTGCGATGCGCGGGTCAGGGCATTTTCGCTGATCTCGGTCGCATGGGCATAGCCCGCCACTTCGCCTTTCACCGCGCGCAGGCCAAATCCTTCGGACGCGTCATAGGATGCGGTTTTGATCCGGCCATCATCCAGCACAATGGCCTCGGACCGGCGACGTTCCAAAAACAGCTCTCCATCCTCGGCGCCCATGGTGGCCGCGCGCAGGATCGCCAGAGCCGCCGCCTCGTCCAGATGCGTTTCAAACGGGCGGAAGGGCTGATCGGTCATGGGGGCTGTCCTTGATCTGGGTCAAATGGCGCTGCTTTGTCGCAACGGTTTCGCTTGTGGCAGAAGCCCTAATATGGTTTCAAGACAGGCGGAAACAACGGGATTCTTCTGCGTGTCGTCAGCATGCGATATGGGTGGGATCCTGACAAGCGGCGCCCAAGCCGTAAAGATAACGGGAACAGAACATGCGTCTTTGGAACCAAATCGGCGGGGTCGCCGCCAGTGTAACGGCCTTGATGTCGGGCACCGCCTTGTTCGCGCAAGGGCTTGAAATCGTGGGGCATCCAGTTGACAGGGGCACCGGGTTCCAACCCGCCGCGACTGAACTGGCCCGTGATTTGCAGGGGCTGGACTGGATGCTTTTGGTGATCATCGCCATCATCACGATCTTTGTGACCGCTTTGCTGATCTGGGTGATTGTACGCTACAACCAGAAACGCAACGCCACACCGGCGACATTTACCCACAATTCGCCGATCGAGGTGGCGTGGACCGTCGTGCCGATCCTGATCCTGGTGTTCATCGGGGCATTTTCGCTGCCGGTGCTGTTCAAGCAGCAGGAAATTCCGGTTGGCGATATCACCATCAAGGTGACGGGATACCAATGGTATTGGGGATATGAGTATGTCGATGACGGCATCAATCCCCCCAATGCAGAAGGTGCGACGCCGGTGGCTTTTGAAAGCTACATGATCGGGGCTCCGGCGACCGGGGGTGACAACCGGCTCACGCCCGAAGTCTCGCAGCAACTTGCCGAAGCCGGATATTCGGACCGCGAGTTTCTGTTGGCCACCGACACCGCCGTTGTCGTGCCGATCGGTAAAACGGTTGTGATGCAAGTGACAGCAGCAGATGTGATCCATTCCTGGACCATTCCGGCGTTCGGGGTGAAGCAGGATGCCGTGCCGGGCCGTCTGGCGCAGTTGTGGTTCACCGCAGAGCGTGAAGGCATCTATTTCGGGCAATGCTCTGAACTGTGCGGAATTGCCCACGCTTACATGCCCATCACCGTCAAGGTGGTGTCAGAAGAAGTTTACGCGCAATGGCTTGCGGCCGCGCAAGGTGGCGATGTGGTCCTTTCCGCTGCGGACGTGGAAGACTATTCTGCTGTAAAGCTGGCCGCCAACAACTGATCCCGATAAAGCGGGAAGCGATGTGAATGGCCCCGTGAACCGGGGCCATTTTCCCAAGTCAAGGAAATAGAATGACTGACGTTCAGGCCAGCCCTCACAGCCAAGAAGCGCAGTTTGGTGACTATGTTGCGCTGTTGAAGCCGCGTGTGATGTCGCTTGTCGTGTTTACAGCGCTGGTCGGCCTGCTGGTGGCACCCGTCGGCGTGCATCCTGTGGTCGGCTTCGCTGCGATATTGTTCATTGCGCTGGGGGCAGGGGCATCCGGTGCGCTGAACATGTGGTGGGATGCGGACATCGACGCCGTGATGAAGCGCACCCAAAGCCGACCAGTGCCCTCAGGCAAAGTGCAATCCGGTGAAGCGCTTGGCTTTGGGCTGGCACTTTCGGGTGTGGCGGTGGTCATGCTGGCCTTGGCGGCGAACCTGTTTGCCGCGGGCTTGCTGGCGTTTACAATCTTTTTCTATGCGGTCGTCTATTCGATGTGGCTCAAGCGGTTGACGCCGCAGAACATCGTGATCGGTGGCGCTGCCGGTGCGTTCCCGCCGATGATCGGCTGGGCAGTGGCCACCGGGGGTGTTTCGGTGGAATCGGCGCTGATGTTCGGGCTGATCTTCATGTGGACTCCGCCACATTTCTGGGCACTGGCGCTGTTCATGAAAGAAGATTACCACAAGGCCGGTGTGCCGATGCTGACCGTGACGCACGGGCGAAAGGAAACCCGGCGGCAGATTTTGATCTACACGGTGCTGCTGGCGCCGGTATCTGTCTGGGCCGCATTGACGACGATTGGCGGGCCGTTCACCTTGGCGGTGGCGGTGGTGCTGAATGGTGTTTTCCTCAAAGGTGCTTATGACATCTGGAAACGCCCCGAAGTGCAGGCCGAGGACGACAAATATGCGGTCGAGAAAAAGTTCTTCAAATTCTCGCTCGTTTACCTTTTCGTCCATTTCGCGGCCTTTCTGGTCGAGGCCTTGTTGAAAACCACTGGTTTGGGAGGCTGGGCATGAGCTTTCGTCCCGACCACGAACTGCACAGCCGCCGGTTGTCGCGCAACATCGGGCTTGGCGTGACCCTTGTGGCTTTCGTGGTTCTGGTGTTCGCGCTTACGGTTGTAAAGGTCACGCGCGGCGATCCGATGCAGGCCTTCGACCACACGGTTCGGCCTGAACTTGAAAAGGTGGCACAACCATGAACGAAACCGCAAGAACCGCTGCGAAACTGGCAGGGGTCGTGATCGTGATGGCGTCGTTGTCTTTCGCTGCCGTGCCCTTTTACGACTGGTTTTGCCGTGTGACCGGATTTGGTGGCACAACATCCGTGGCTGAATCGGCACCCGATACCATCCTGGACCAGACCATTCAGATCCGTTTTGACGGGTCGACCGCCGGCACGATGGCTTGGGATTTCAAGCCGATGCAACGCACCATGACCGTGCGCATCGGGGAGAATGCGCTTGCGTTCTATGAAGCGCACAATCCCACCGACCGGGTGATCGCAGGCACAGCCAGCTACAATGTGACGCCGGATGCTGCGGGTGGGTATTTTGCCAAGATCGCGTGTTTCTGCTTTACCGAGCAGGTGTTGCAACCGGGTGAGACTGTGCAGATGCCAGTCAGCTTTTTCGTTGACCCCGAGATCATCAAGGATCGTGAAGGCAGGTTCGTGAAAGAAATCACCCTGTCCTATACCTTTTACGAAACATCCCTGTCCGATGAGCAGGCAGCCCTTGCTGCCCCGCCCGCGGGCATTGTAAACTGATAAAAAAGAACCGAGGGAACCGACCATGGCCCACGCCAAGAACCACGACTACCATATCCTGCCGCCGTCGATCTGGCCGTTTCTGGCCGCGCTTGCGGCCTTTGTCATGCTGTTTGGCTCCGTGCTTTGGATGCACGGGTCCGGGCCATGGCTTGGGTTGATCGGCTTTATCGGCGTGCTGTATGTGATGTTTGCCTGGTGGGCCGATGTCATCAAGGAAAGCCAGGACGGCGATCACACCCCGGTGGTGACAATCGGCCTGCGCTATGGCTTCATCATGTTCATCATGTCCGAGGTCATGTTCTTTGCGGCCTGGTTCTGGTCTTTTTTCAAGCACGCGCTGTATCCGATGGGACCTTTGTCGCCGATCCAAGATGGGCAATGGCCACCCGCCGGGATCGAGACGTTTGACCCATGGCACCTGCCGTTGATCAACACGCTGATCCTGTTGTGTTCGGGCGCTGCGGCCACTTGGGCCCACCACGCCTTGGTTCATGACAACAACCGCAAGGATCTGGTCAACGGGTTGATCCTGTCGATCGTTCTGGGGGTCTTCTTCACCATCCTGCAGGTCTATGAATACACCCACGCCGCCTTTGGCTTTGCCGGAAATATCTATGGCGCAAACTTTTTCATGGCGACCGGCTTCCACGGTTTTCACGTTGTGATCGGCACCATCTTTCTGGGGGTATGCCTGATCCGCGCGCTGAAAGGTCACTTCACGCCTGAAAAGCACGTGGGTTTCGAGGCCGCAGCCTGGTATTGGCACTTTGTCGATGTGGTTTGGCTGTTCCTGTTCGCGTCGATCTACGTCTGGGGTCAGTAAGCTTTCGGGTGCAACGCGCCCCCTTGACGGTATCAACAGGCGCGGGCCAAAAGGTCCGCGCCTTTCGTTTGGAGACATGATGACCCGCCGTATGATCATTCCCCTGCTGTTTGGCCTGATCGGGGCAGTGGTGCTGCTGGGCCTTGGCCTGTGGCAGCTGGACCGACTTGCGTGGAAAGAGACGGCTCTGGCGGATATCACTGCGCGGATCGTGGCCGATCCGGTAGCGCTGCCGGCAAACCCTGATCCGGTGGCCGACCGCTATCTGCCGGTAACTGTCGACGGGACCTTTACCGGAGAAGGCCTAGATGTGTTGGTCAGCCGCAAAGAGATTGGCGCGGGTGTGCGGGTGATCGAAGTGTTCGAGACCGGGGCGCGGCGGGTGATGGTGGACCGGGGGTTCGTGGCCGATGGCGCGCGGGTTTCTCCACGGGGGCCGGATGCCACGACCGTCATTGGCAATCTGCATTGGCCGGATGAAATTGACAGTTTCACCCCGGAGCCTGACGCGAAAACCGGGCTGTGGTTCGCGCGTGATGTGCCCCAGATGGCGGCGCGGCTGGCCACCGAGCCTTTGCTGATCGTCGCCCGCGACCCGACAGCGCCGGGGATCGAGCCGATGCCGGTCGACACCTCGAACATTCCAAACAACCATCTGGGTTATGCCGTGCAATGGTTTGGCCTTGCGGCGGTCTGGTTGGGGATGACAGCGTATCTTCTGTGGCGTATCAGGCGCAGAACGGTCTGAAAGCGAGACTTTGATGAAATACATATCCACCCGTGGCACCGCCCCGGTCCTTGGCTTTGGCGAGGCGATGATGACCGGCCTTGCCCGCGATGGCGGGCTTTATGTGCCGGAAACCATTCCTGTGATGTCCCATGACGAGATCGCGGCGCTTGCCGGGCTGACCTATGAAGACATCGCCTTCAAGGTCATGCACCCGTTTCTGGGCGAGACCTTTTCGGGTGACGAATTTCGCGGTCTGATTGCGGCTGCCTACAAACCCTTTGGCCATGTCGCCCGCGCGCCCCTGGTGCAGTTGGGACCGAACCATTTCCTGCTGGAACTGTTCCATGGGCCGACCCTGGCGTTCAAGGATTTCGCCATGCAGCTCATCGGCCAGATGATGCAGGCCGCCTTGGCGAAAACCGGCGCGCGCATCACCATCGTCGGCGCGACCAGTGGTGATACCGGATCGGCCGCGATGGAGGCGTTCCGGGGTCTGGCCAATGTGGATCTGTTCATCCTGTATCCGCATGGCCGTGTGTCGGACGTGCAGCGCCGGCAGATGACCACCCCATCAGAAGCCAATGTGCATGCGCTGGCGATGGATGGCGATTTCGATGATTGTCAGGCGCGCGTAAAGGACATGTTCAACGATTTCGCCTTCCGCGACGGGGTGCGATTGGCGGGGGTGAACAGCATCAACTGGGCGCGGGTGCTGGCGCAGGTGGTGTATTTCTTCTCCTCTGCCGTGTCGTTGGGCGCGCCGCACCGGGCGGTCAGTTTCACCGTGCCCACCGGGAATTTCGGTGATATTTTCGCGGGCCACATCGCGCGCAAGATGGGCCTGCCGATCAAGCATCTGGTGATCGCGACCAACCAGAACGACATTCTGCACCGCGCGCTGACCTCGGGCGATTACACCAAGGATGGGGTCAAGCCGTCGATGAGCCCGTCAATGGATATTCAGGTGTCGTCGAATTTCGAACGCGCCCTGTTCGATGCCTATGGTCGCGATGGCGCCGCCGTGGCGCAGTTGATGGACGAGTTGAAATCGGGCGGTTTCCACATTTCCCAAGGCGCGCTGGAAGCCTTGCGCGCCACCTTCGCCTCGGGGCGTTGCTCCGAAGAGGAAACGACCGCGACCATCACCCGCGAATATGTGCGCACCGGCGAAATCCTGTGTCCGCACTCCGCCGTGGGGGTGAAGGTGGCGAATGAAAACCTTGGCACCACGCCGATGATCACGCTTGCCACCGCCCATCCGGCAAAGTTCCCCGATGCTGTTCTGGATGCCATCGGCCAGCGCCCGGACCTGCCCGCGCGCATGGCAGGTTTGTTCGACCGGCCTGAGCGGCTGACCCGCGTGCCGAATGATCTGTCCCGTATCCAAACCCTGATCCGCGAAAGGATCGCATCTTGAGCCTGCAAATCTCGACCCTGCCCAATGGTCTGCGGATCGTCACCGAACACATGCCGGGGCTGCAATCGGCCTCTGTCGGGGTCTGGGTGATGGCGGGGGGGCGGCACGAACGCCCCGAACAAAACGGCATCGCGCATTTTCTGGAACACATGGCGTTCAAGGGCACGGCCAAGCGCACTTCGTTGCAGATTGCCGAAGAGATCGAGGATGTGGGCGGTTATATCAATGCCTATACGTCCAAGGAAATGACCGCCTATTACGCCCGCTGTCTGGTGGCCGATGTGCCGCTGGCGCTGGATGTGATTTCCGACATCGTGCTGAACCCGGTGTTTGATCCGCGCGAGATCGAGACCGAACGCCATGTGATCTTGCAGGAAATCGGTCAGGCGCTGGACACGCCCGATGACATCATCTTCGACTGGTTGCAGGAAGTCAGCTATCCTGACCAACCCTTTGGCCGGACCATTCTGGGGCCCTCGGAACGGGTCAGCAGCTTTACCGCTGATGATCTGCGCGGCTTTGTTGGCCAGCATTATGCGCCCGATCAGATGATCCTGTCGGCCTCGGGCGGGGTGGATCACGAACAGATCGTGCATCAGGCGCGCGAGATTTTCGGCCATCTGACGGCGCGCGGGCTTAGCGTGGTTGAACCCGCTGCGTTCATCGGTGGCGAGCGGCGCGAGGTGAAAAAGCTGGAACAGGTGCATTTCGCCCTGTCGCTGGAGGCACCGGGCTATCGGCATGCGGATGTCTATGCCGCGCAGGTCTATGCGATGACGATGGGCGGCGGCATGTCCAGCCGGCTGTTCCAGAAAATCCGCGAAGAGCGGGGGTTGTGCTACTCGATCTTTGCGCAGTCGGGGGCGTATGAGGATACCGGGTCGATCACCATCTATGCGGGCACGTCGAAAGAAGAAATTGCGGCGCTGGCGCAACTGACGGTGGACGAGATGAAACGCGCCGCCGACGCCATGACCGCGGCCGAGGGGGCCCGCGCGCGCGCGCAGTTGAAGGCGGGTCTGCTGATGGGTCTGGAAAGCCCGTCGAACCGGGCCGAGCGCAATGCGCGGCTGCTGGCAGTCTGGGGCCGGGTGCCCACGCCCGAAGAAGCGGTGGAAAAGATCGACAGCGTGACCATGGCCGATGTGCGCCGTTTTGCTGGTGAACTGGCCGGGGCCAAGTCTGCCTTGGCGATGTATGGCCCGGTGGCAAAAGCGCCCGGTCTGGGGGTCATCCGAGACAGGCTTTCCGCCTGATGCTCCCCTTCCGCCGTCGTCCCAAGCTGGAGACAGAGCGCATGACCCTGCGCCTGCCGACACATGGTGATTGGCGCACCTGGGCCGAACTGCGCGAGGACAGCGCGGCGTTTCTGACACCGTGGGAGCCAGTCTGGTCTGCCGACCACCTGTCGCGGCGGGCCTTTACCAACCGGGTTTACTGGGCGCAGCGGGCCGAGGCGCAGGGCACGGCGGTGCCGTTTCTTTTGATCCGGCGGCAGGATCAGCAACTCTTGGGCGCGATCACGCTGGACAATATCCGGCGTGGCCCGGCCCAGTGCGGCACCATAGGCTATTGGGTGGCCGAGCCTTTCAGCCGCCGCGGCTACATGCGCGAGGCGATTCTGGCCGTGGTGCATCACGCCTTTACCACGCTTGACCTGAGCCGGGTGGAAGCGGCCTGCCTGCCGGAAAACGCCGCCTCGCGCGGGGTGCTGGAAAAGACCGGCTTCAAATACGAGGGTGTGGCGCAAAGCTATTTGCAGATCAACGGGCGCTGGCGCAACCATGTGCTTTATGCCGCCCTGCGCGCCGACCGGCGCGGGCGCACCGATGTTGGCTGATCTGACGCAAGCGTGATCGACAGTGGCGGCTGACGCAGCGGCAAGCCGTGCTACCTTTCGGGTTCAACCCGGAGGTGCCCGATGCGTCTGATGGTCCTGCCCGCCCTGCTGCTTGGTCTGTTGGCCAGCCCTGTCGTCGCGCAAGAGCGGATCCCCTCGCATTGCTTTGCTGTCGCGCAGGGTATCGCGCAGGTGATGCCCGCCAGCTTTGGTGTCGGTGTCGCGCAGGATCAGGTGCGCATCCATTACATTGATCATGCCAGCTTTGCCATCGCCTCGGGCGGCAAGGTGGCGGTGACGGATTTCACCGGCTACACCGGCATGCGCGATTGGGTGCCCGATGTGGTGACGATGAACAACGCCCATTCCACCCATTGGACAGCCACCCCGGACCCGCGCATCCCCAATGTGCTTCAAGGCTGGGCGAATGAGGCGGGCCCGGCGCAGCATGAACTGGATCTGGGCGTGATGCTGGTGCGCAATGTGCCCACCGATGTGCGCTCACGCTGGGGCGAGGGGGTGGCGCGCAAGGATGGCAATTCGATCTTTGTGTTCGAGGCGGGGGGCCTGTGCATCGGCCATCTGGGTCATCTGCACCACGCGCCAGACGAGGCGCAATATGCCAGCATCGGGCGGCTTGATGTGGTGATGGTGCCGGTGGATGGCGGCTATACCATGGCCGTCACCGAGATGGCCGAGGTGGTCAAGCGCCTGCGCTCGTCCATCGTGATCCCGATGCACTGGTTTTCGGGGTCGTCGCTGCGCCTGTTTCTGGACAACATGAGCGCGGAATTCGACGTGGTGGAAACCGGCATGCCGTCGCTGGATGTGTCGCTGCGCAACCTGCCGGGGCGCCCGACGATCATGGTGCTGGTGCCCGAAGCGATCAACTGAGTGAAAGGGCGGTTTTCTTGACCTGCATGCTGGCGTAAAGCAGGGCAAAAGGAGCCATTTCATGTTGACCCCCTGCACGCCAGAGTTCCTGTCCACGCTTGATGCCGCTAACCCCGGTCTGCTGCGCGCAGTTGCACCCCGTGATGTCGAAGAACCGCGGGGACGCTGGAAGGGCACCGCAGTGGCGGTGGCCTGCCCCCGGACAACCGCCGAAGTGTCCGCCGTGGTCAACGCGTGTGCGCAGGCCGGGGTGGGGATCGTGCCGATGGGTGGCGGAACCGGGCTGGTCGGCGGGCAGGTGATGCCCGAAGGGCCCGCGCCGCTGATCCTGTCGCTGGAGCGGATGGTGGCGCTGCGCGGCGCCTATCCATCGGAAAATGTGCTCGTGGTGGAGGCTGGCATGGTGCTGGCCGATGTGCAGGCCGAAGCGGACCGGCTGGACCGGCTGTTCCCGCTGTCGCTGGCGTCCGAGGGGTCGGCCCGGATCGGTGGCAATCTGGCGGCCAATGCGGGCGGGCTGAATGTTCTGCGCTATGGCAACACCCGAGATCTGTGTCTGGGGCTGGAGGCGGTGATGCCCGATGGCAGCATTTTCCACGGCTTGAAACGTCTGCGCAAGGACAACACCGGCTATGATCTGCGCCATCTCTTGATTGGGTCCGAAGGCACGCTTGGCATCATCACCGCCGCCAGCCTGCGGCTGTTTCCCAAACCCGCCGCGACTGTGGTGGCGCTGCTGGCGGTGCCATCCCCGCGCGCCGCGCTGGATCTTCTGGCAATGGCGCAGGCACAATTGGGGGGGCTGATCTCGGCCTTCGAGTTGATCCACCGGATGGGTTATGATTTTCTGGCCGAAACGATGCCCGAAATTGTGGTGCCGCTGTCGCCCATTCCCGAATGGTCTGTGCTGATCGAGCTTGGTTTGCCTCAGGGCGTCGCGCCAGAGGAGGCCATGGCAAACCTTTATGCGCAGGCGGAGGAGGCGGGGCTGGTGCTGGACGGCGTGATCGCCACATCGGCCGCGCAGGCGGCCAGCCTGTGGCGCATCCGCGAAAGCATCCCCGAAGGCAACCGCCGGATCGGCGCGGTGTCGAGCCACGATATCAGCCTGCCCCTGTCGGAAATCCCGGCCTTCATCCCGCGCGCAGGTGCGGCGCTGGCCGCTTTGGGTGATTGGCGGATCAACTGTTTTGGCCATCTGGGCGATGGCAACCTGCATTACAACGTCTTTCCGGTGCCGGGGCGCAGCCGCAAGGACCACGAGCATCAGCGCGATGCGGTGAAGACCTGCGTGCACGACATCGTGGATGCGCTGGGTGGGTCGGTCAGTGCTGAACATGGCATCGGGCGGCTGAAGGTGGGCGATCTTGAGCGGTATGGCGACCCTGCGAAGCTGGCCGCGATGCGGGCGATCAAGGCTGCGCTGGACCCTAAGGGCATCATGAACCCCGGTGCCGTTCTGCGCAGCTGATCCGGCGGCAAGATGGATCGACCAGACGCTGTCTTGCCGTGGCGGGAATACAGTTTGGTCCTGTCTTTGCGCCGAAAACTCTGGTCAGGTAACGGCAGAACCCATGGGTCCGCCCCAAGTGCGAAGGACGTTCCAGACCATGTTTCACATCTCAAACTGTTTGACGACACGTGCCCCGGATGTCGCGCGGCGCAAGAGGATTGAAACCGGCCCGATGCCCCGCCTGATCCATTCGACCCGCGCAAAAGGGTGGTCGAAGTGTCAGCGCGTCATCACGCAAAGCCCGGCTGGCGGTTCTGATGCCGGATCACACACCGGGTCAGCGTATGTCGGCCTTCGGTCAGGAAATGACACATGACCTATACCTTCCTGCACAGCGCCGACCTGCATCTGGGCAAAGCCTTTGGCGGCTTTCCCGAAGCGATCCGGGGGCGGCTGCGTGAGGCCCGCCATGGTGTGATTGGTCGGTTGGCGGCTGCGGCGCGGACGGCGGGGGCAACCGATGTGCTGCTGGCCGGCGACACGTTCGACGCCGAGACCCCGGCACCGGAAACCCTGCGCCACGCCTTGCGTGCCATGGCGGCCCAGAGCGATCTGCGCTGGGTGTTGTTGCCCGGCAACCATGACAGCCTGGCTGCGTCGGAGCTGTGGCGGCGTGTGCTTGCCGATGCGCCGGACAATCTGATGGTGCTGACCAAGACCGATCCGCAAGAGCTTGCAGCAGGCATCTGGCTGCTGCCTGCGCCCTGCACCCAGCGGCGCCCCGGTCGTGATCTGACCGAAGCGATGTCGGCGCCCACGCCCGAGGGGGCGATCCGCATCGGTCTGGGTCATGGCGCAATCACCGATTTCAGCGGCGAAGAGGGCGCATTGGGGATCATCGCGCCCGACCGGGCGCGGCTGTCGGGTCTGGGATATCTGGCACTTGGCGACTGGCACGGGCGTTTGCAGATCGGCCCTGCCACATGGTATTCCGGCACGCCCGAAGCCGATGGCTTCAAACACGAAATCACCCCCGGCGCGCTGGCGGTGCGCCTTGCGGGTCAAGGGGCCGCGCCAGATGCACAGGTCATTGCGACAGGTCAGTTTGACTGGCAGCGCCTGTCGCTGGACCTGTTGCCGGGCGATGACGCGGTGGGGCAGCTTGTAGACCGACTGCCGCCAGAGTCCGCCCGCCGCGACGTGCTTTTGCGCGTGGAGATGACAGGGCGGCTTGCCTTGGCAGAGCGTTCGACGTTCGAGGCCGGTCTTGCCGCGCTCGCCCCTGATTTCGGCTGGTGCGAGGCGGATCTGACCCGACTTGCCACCGAAGTGGGCGACGGCGATCTTGATCTGATCGACAGGGGCGGCGCCCTGCGCGATGCGGCAGAAGCCTTGCTTGCACAAGCCCACAACGTCGCGCTGACATCTGCCGAGCGTGAACTGGCCGAGGCGGCGCTGGCCCGGCTTTACGCTTTGGTGCAAGAGGTGCAGGCATGAAGATCCGCGCCATTGAAGTGACCAACCTGCGCCGGTTCGGCGCGCAGCGCGCTCGGCTGGACGGGATCGGTGACGGGATCTCTATTCTGTCGCAGCCCAATGAATTCGGCAAATCGACGTTTTTCGACGGATTGCACGCGCTGTTTTTTCAGCCCCATCGCAGCAGAACCGCCCAGACCCGCGCCTTGCAACCCCACGCCGGGGGCGCGCCGGAAGCCGCGGTGGAGGTGGAATTGCCCGAAGGCCGGTTCCGTCTGGAAAAGCGCTGGCTCACCCGGCAGACCGCGCGTGTGCTGGATAGCAGCGGTCGGGTGATTGCACAGGAAGACGAGGCCGAGGCATGGATCGACCGGCTGACCGGGCAGGGGTTGGCCGGACCATCGGGGCTTTTGTGGGTGCGGCAGGGGCTGTTGGGGATGGAAACGGAGGGCACCTCTGCGTCAGACAGGGCAGAGCGCGACCGGGGCTTTTCGACGCGGCGCGATCTGGTGTCTTCGGTCGCGGGCGAGATCGAGGTGATGACCGGCGGGCGCCGGATGGACAAGGTGCTGTCGCAGGCAAGCGAGGCGATTGCCCGGTTGGCCACCGGCACGCTGCGTCCGAAGGCGGGTGGTGAATGGGCCCGCGCCGTAGACGAGGCCACCACGTTGCAGACCCAGCGTGTCGGTCTGGAAGACAAGGCCAAACGCCTGACCGACGCCCTGAGCCAACGCGCCGCACTGGTGCGGACCCTGCTCGCGTTGTCCGATCCGGAGTCGCAGGTGCGCGACAAGGCCGCGCTGTCAGCGGCAGAGGCAACGCTGAAAGCGGCGGAAAGCCATGCCGAGCAAACCCGAAAGGCGGCCAGCGATTTGCGCTTGGCGCAGTTGTCGGCCAGCCAATCGGCATCGGAAATCAGGCGCATCGAACACCTGAAAGCGCGGCTGTCTCAGACTATGTTGGCGCATGGGCAGGCTGCCGAGGCTTTGTCGCGCGCCGAAGGGTTGGTCGCCATTGCCATGCAGGCCGAGCGGGCTGCAACAGATCAGCACCGAAAGGCACAAAAGGATACATGTTCGGTGGTGGACAGGCTGGAGCGGGCGCAGCGCGCGCATCTGGCGCAGGCTGCGCGGGATCGCGCCGTGATGCTGGCCGCCCAACTGGCCCGCGCCGAACAGCAACGCACCCATTTGGAAAACCAGATCGCAGCGCGGGCGGTTCTGAAGGTGACACCCGCGCTTTTGGACGCCGCCGAACGGGCACAAGCCGTCGTGGACCGGCTGAGCGCGCAGGATGAGGCGCGGCAGGTGGCCGTGACGTTCGACTATCATGGCGATGCGCGGGTGCTGTCGGACGGTCGCCCGCTTGGGGCCGAAGGCGCGCGGTTGCGCGGGCGGACCCGGCTGGATCTGCCCGGTATCGGGCAGATGACAATCGATCCCGGTCTTGGCGTGGGTGATGGGTTGGTGGAAAAGCTGGCGCGCGCGCAAGGTGAGTTGGCGACCGCGCTTGTTGCCTGTGATGTCCCTGACCTGGCCGCCGCCCGTCGCGCATTTGCCGAGGCGCAGCGGCTAGACAACGCCAGCGCTGCCGCGCGCGCCATGCTGGTTGAACTGGCCGATGGCGGCATTGATGCGCTGCGCCTGCGTCTGGCGACAGCGCAGGCCGAGGCGGGTGAGGCAGACGATACGCCGCCGGATGACCTGACGGCGCTGGCAACCATGTTGCAAGCTGCACAAGAAACGGAGCGGTCCGCCGACGCCTTGCGGCGCGAGGCCGAGGTGCGCCATGCCACGCTGCGCGAGGCGCGTGCGGGCGCGCTGGCGGGGCATCAGGCTGCGGATCAGGCGCTTGTCGCGATCCGGGCAGAGGTGGGCGATCCGGTGGAGTTGTCCGCGCGGCTGCTGAACCTGACCGAAGCACATGCCGGTCTGGTGGTGGCAGAGCAAACCGCCGAGACTGCCCTGACCCTGTTGCAAGACGACGCGCCCGACCTTGCGACGGCGCAGGCGGCGGTTATGCGGCTGCGTTCGGTGCTGGAGGGTCGGAAAAATGATCGGGCGCAATGCGAAACCGCCCTCGCCGGGGTGAACGGATCCATTGGTGCATTGGCGGATGAAGGGATCGAAGAAGCGTTGGACGAGTTGCGCGGGCGCGAGGCCACGGCGCAAGCCCGTGCTGCGCGCTATGAGCGTGAGGTGAAATCGCTGGCCCTATTGCGCGACGCGCTGGAGGTCGCGCGGCGCGCCGCGCGCGAGGCTTATTTCGGCCCGGTCCTGCGTGAGTTGAGCCCGCTGCTGTCGATCCTGCATCCCGGCGCGGAGTTGCAGATCGACGACACCAGCTTGTTGCCGATGGCGCTGACCCGCGATGGCCAGTCCGAAGGGCTGGACATCCTGTCGGGCGGCACGCGCGAGCAATTGGCGGTTCTGACCCGTCTGGCCTTTGCGCGGCTCTTTGCCGCTGCGGGTCGTCCGGTGCCAGTGATCCTTGATGACGCGCTGGTGCACAGCGATGATGACCGGATCGAGGCGATGTTCACCGCGCTGCACAGGGTGGCGCAGAGTCAGCAGATCATCGTTTTCACCTGTCGCCAGCGCGCTTTTGCGCCATTGGGTGGCGAACGGATTAATCTGACGATTGCGCCGGTCTGATGGCTGCGCGTTTGTCGGCGCGGGCTAGTGCAACTCCGGTCGTCTTGAATTAGTCTTTCCGCAAACCGGCCAAGCGCGGATGCGTTGACCGAACGGCAAAGGCCCTTTTCACGGCGCGACAAGAGAGAAACCTTCAGAATGAGCACCCCCGTAAGACTCCATGTGGATCAACCATTGGGGACAGGGCTGACAGTGGCCGTCGGGCCCGAGCAGGCGAGCTATCTTTTTGCCGTGATGCGGCTTCCGGTCGGTGCCACGGTTGCCCTGTTCAACGGGCGCGACGGCGAATGGCTGGCACGGGTGGCCGATGCGGGCAAACGGCGCGGCGTTTTGGCCTGTGAGGTGCAAACCCGATCTTTGCAGCTTCCGCCGGATCTGTGGCTGCTGTTCTCTCCGATCAGGAAAGAGCGCACCAATTTCATTGTTGAAAAAGCGGTTGAACTCGGGGTGGCACGGCTCAGGCCGGTGACAACCCGCTTTACCCAGTCAGAGCGGTGGCGGCACGACAAGCAGCTGGCCCATGCCATCGAAGCCGCAGAGCAATGCGGCGCAACCTTTGTGCCGGATCTGGACGATGTGCAACCGCTGGACCGTGTCTTGGCGGACTGGCCCGACCAGCGCACCTTACTGTGGGCCGATGAAAGTCTTGCGGTTGGCAGTTGCGCGCTGAAGGGCGCCATCGCTGCCCCGTCCCCTGCGGCAATTCTGATCGGACCGGAGGGCGGCTTTTCTGATGACGAGAAAGCCCGGCTGCGGGCATTGCCCTTTGTTCGCCCGATCCGTCTTGGCCCGCGCATCCTGCGCGCGGAAACAGCGGCGGTTGCGGCGCTGGCGCTGTGGCAGGCAACGGCGGGGGACTGGACTTGATCCGCCCCGAAGCGCGCGCGGCGCTTTGGCGCTGGCGCGAAGTGGCGCTTGGCGGTGCGGTGCTGGCGCTGGGGCTGTGGCTGATGCGGTTGGGGGGCTATCTTCTGCTGCCACTGGGTGGGGCGGTGGGTCTGGCGGGCGTGGCGCTTGCGGTGCTGGCGTGGCGCCGCTTGCGCTTTGCCAGCCACGGCGATGCGCCGGGCGTGGTGCAGGTGGATGAGGGGCAAGTGTCCTACATGGGGCCGCAGGTCGGCGGGTTTGTCTCCTTGCGCGACATGATTGAATTGCGCCTGATCGGGATGCGTGGTCAGCGCCTGTGGCGGCTCAAACAGGCCGATGGACAAGCATTGCTGATCCCGGTCGAAGCGGCGGGGTCGGATGCCCTGTTCGATGCCTTTGCGTCGCTGCCCGGCATGTCCAGCGCCGATCTTGTCACCGCGCTTGCCCCACCGCAGGGCGCGGGCAGCCGCGCCGTGATGGCGGGTGGCGAAAACCGTCTGGTCTGGCGGCGCAGCGGCCTCGGTGCGGTGATGACCAAAGAGTGACCTATCTCCATTTCGGGATAAGTCGCCGCGCTGCATCGCGCCGTCTTGACTTGGGGCGCTGTGCAAGACACCTGTAAGCCCCGAACCAACCCCAAGCCGGAGCCTGAAGTCCATGTCCATTCCACAATCCGGCGGCGGCGTGATCGAGAGTTTTGACCAGCTTGCTGGTCTTATGGAGTCCGGCAACAAGCCAAAGTCGGACTGGCGCATCGGCACCGAGCATGAAAAATTCGGCTGGCTTGAGGGCAGCCACGCCCCGTTGCCCTATGCCGGGGATCGCTCGATCTCGGCGCTGTTTGCGGGATTGCAGGCGCGCTTTGGCTGGAGCCCGGTCATTGAGGGCGACAATGTGATCGGCCTGCACCGGAACGGCGCCAATATCAGCCTTGAACCCGGCGGGCAGTTCGAATTGTCAGGTGCCATGATGTCTGACATGCACGAGACGGCGGCGGAACTGCGTCTGCATCTGGACGAGGTGGCCGAGATCGCCGGGCCGATGGGCGTGCGGTTCATGGGCATCGGGGCGGCCCCGGAATGGACCCACGACCAGATGCCCGTGATGCCAAAAGGCCGCTACCGGCTGATGACCGATTACATGGGCCGCGTCGGCACCCATGGCACCCAGATGATGTATCGCACCTCGACCGTGCAGGTGAACCTCGACTACGCGTCCGAGGCGGATATGGTGAAAAAGCTGCGGGTGGCGATTGCGCTGCAACCTGTGGCCACCGCGCTGTTCGCCTCCAGCCCGTTCTTTGACGGCAAGCCCAACGACCACCGTTCATGGCGCAGCCGGATCTGGCGGGGGCTGGATGACAGCCGCACCGGCATGTTGCCCTTTGCATTTCAGGATGGTTTCGGATTTCAGGCCTATGTTGACTGGGTGCTGGATGTGCCGATGTATTTCGTTTACCGCGATGGCAAGTATATCAATGCCTTGGGCCAGTCGTTCCGCGATTTCCTCAAAGGTCAACTGCCGGCGCTGCCCGGCGAATTGCCCACGCTGTCGGATTGGGCAGACCATATGACAACGGTGTTCCCCGAAGCGCGGGTCAAGAAGTACATCGAAATGCGGGGCGCCGATTGCGGTGACGAGGCGCATATCAATGCACTGCCGGCCTTTTGGCTTGGGCTGATGTATGACCAGACCGCGCTGGATGCGGCCTGGGATCTGGTCAAAGGCTTTGATGCCGCCACGCTTGAGGGTTTGCGCGTTGCCGCTTCGGTCTCGGCGTTGCGGGGCGAGGCGGATGGCGTCCGCTTGGACAGGCTGGCGCGGGCGGCGGTGGAGCTGTCGCAGGCCGGTCTTGTGGCGCGTGGCTTGGGCGAAGAGATTTATCTGGCTCCGCTCCACGCCTCCATTGCCTGTGGTGAAACCCAGGCCGACCGCTGGCTGCGGCTGTATCAGACGGAATGGAATCTGTCGCTCACCCCGATCTATCAGGCTGCCAGCCTCTGAGGCGGGCAGTTTCCGCGCGCAGCGCATCGCCGAGGAGACGCGGCGCAGCCCGCGCGACAAGATAAAAACAACGCGGCGCAGCCGCCCTGTTGTTTCATCTGTGGCAGGTGTGGGTCATTTCCGGCCGATCCTCGGCTCAAGTCCCTGGCGGATGCGGGCGATGTTGGCGCTGTGGCGGGCAAAGATCAGCGCGCCGAGGGCAATCGCCAGCACGGTCATCTGCGGATAGCCCAGCACCGCCAGCCAGACCGGGGTGAGGGCGGCTGCGACCAGTGCCGACAGCGATGAGATCCGGCTGATCGCGGCGGTCACCGCCCAAGTGGCGCAGGCGGCAAGGCCGACGGGCCAGGCCAGTGCCAGCAAGGTGCCGAGAAAGGTGGCAACACCCTTGCCGCCCCTGAACCCCAGCCAGACCGGGAACAGGTGGCCCAGAAAGCTGAACAGCGCCGCGACCTGTGCCGCATCCGGCCCCACCACGGCGCGGGCGATCAGCACCGCAATGCCGCCTTTGCCCGCATCCAGCAGCAGGGTTGCAAGGGCTGCGGGTTTGTTGCCGGTGCGCAGGACATTGGTGGCGCCGATGTTGCCTGATCCGATCTGGCGCAGATCGCCCAGACCAAGCGCGCGTGTGATCACGATGCCGAACGGCACCGACCCCAGCAGATAGGCAAGCGCGGCGGTCAGGGCCAGGAGCAGGGGGGCGGAAGTGATGTCGGGCATTTTGCGTTAGGCTCCGTAAACCTGATGACCTGCGACAAAGGTTGCCAGAACCTTACCCTCCATCCTTGTTCCGTCAAAGGGCGTGTTCTTGGATTTCGACTGGAGGGTGAATCGGTCCAGCACGAAGGGCGTATCAGGGTTGAACAGCACCAGATCGGCGGGCGCTCCCTCCACCATGCGGCCCTGGGGCAGGCCAAGGCGGCGGGCCGGGTTCAAGGACAGGGCGCGGAACACTTGCGGCAGGGTCAGCTGGCCCGCATGCAGCAGGCGCAGGGCGGCGGGAAGCAGGGTTTGCAGGCCAACAGCACCCGATGCCGCATCCTCGAAGGGCAGGCGTTTGGATTCTTCATCGGCGGGCGTGTGGAAGCTGCCGATCACGTCGATCAAACCGCTTGCCACCGCCTCGACCATCGCCAGCCGGTCATCTTCGGACCGCAGCGGCGGGGTGAGCTTGAAGAAGGTGCGGTAATCGCCCACATCGAATTCGTTCAGCGTCAGGTGGTGGATCGACACGCCTGCGGTCACATCCAGCCCGTTCGCCTTGGCGCGTTCCAGCGCGGGCAGGCTGCGGGCGGTGGTGATTTGGTCGGCGTGATAGCGTGCGCCCGTCATCTCGACCAAGCCAAGGTCACGGTCCAGCCCGATGCGTTCGGCCATCGGGTGCACCGCGGGGATGCCGCGCAATGACGCGAATTTGCCGCTGGTGGCGCTGGCCCCGTGCGACAGCCCCGGCTCCTGCGGGTGGCCGATCACCAGCGCGCCAAGGCTGCGGGCATAGGTGAGGGCGCGCGACAGCACCTTTGGGTCGGTGGTGACGCGGGTGGCATCGGTGAAGGCGATGGCCCCGGCATCGAGCAGGAAGCCGATTTCGGTCATCTCGCGTCCGTCACGGCCCTTGGTCAGGGCGGCCATGTGGCGGATGCGGACCGGCGAGGCATCGCGCGCGCGGCGGGTTACGAATTCCAGCACTTCGGGCGTATCGATGGCGGGGGTGGTGTCGGGGCGGGCGATGATGGTGGTGACGCCGCCCGCCGCTGCGGCAAGCCCGGCGGAGCGGAAGGATTCGCGGTGACGCTCTCCGGGTTCGCCGATTTTCACGCCCCAGTCGATAATGCCGGGGGCAAGACAGGCGCCGCCACAGTCGATCATCTGCGCACCTTTGGGCGCGGAGGCCGCGCCGATGGCGGCGATCTGGCCTGCATCGATGATCAGGTTGCCGGTGGTGACGGTATCGCCTTCGGGGTCGATGATGCGGGCGTTTTCCAAAAACAGGGTCATTGCGGGGCCTTTGTGCAGCGGGATCATCGCAGGGCTTGGGTCAGGCGGGCGGCGTCGGCGGCGGGGTCGGACAGGTATTTGATCAGGTGTTTGTCGCCGGTGGTCGTGGTGAGCTGCACCGATCCGAAAAAGGGCCTGGCAGTGGCGATCTGAGCGCGCGGGACGGTCAGGCCACGCGGGCCGATCAGGCGGCGGTCGGTCAGATACCACAGGTCGGTCAACGCCTCGGACGCAACGTAGGTGGCACGCGCGGCGATCGCGAGGGCCGCGCCGATGGGCCCCATGACCGGATAGGGGTTGCCTTGCCACAGCAGGAACAAGCCAACCGCCGCGCCCAGAGCGATTGCCATGATCACGTGCGCGCGCCAGTAAGCCAAGCGGTCGGGGGTGAAGGTTGCGATCAGGGTTTCGCCGTCTGTCAGGGCGGGCGCGGTCATCCCGCGATCCAGATGAACAGGGCGACGAAGATTGCCAGCAGGATCAGGACGACAGTGGCCACCCGGCCCGACATCGCGGCATCAGAGGGGCGCTTTTTGACCGGCAGATCAAGGGTATCAGCGGCGGCGTCATAGCCGCCAAGGCCGGTGCGGGCGGGCGAGGGCACTTCGTCATACCGCCCGATCAGGCGCAGGGGCGGTTGCGGGGCAAGGTGGCCCTGACCCAGAGCAGGGCGGAACACCAGCAGAAGCGGGCCGCGCAGGGCGTCGAGTTTGGCGGAGTCGGCACCAAGGCTGGCCTCGTTGATGCCCTGACCATCGACAAGATAGCGCGACAGGCCGTATTCGACGAAGGTATCGGCGCCGATCAGTTCGATGTGGGCACGGTCGAGGTGATCCACGCCCAGAGCGTCGGCCAGCGGGCCTTGGGTGAAGGCTGTCGCCGCATCCTCGGGCAGGTCGATGGCAAAGACCCAGACGCAGCGTTCGGGGCCGGGGGGAATGGCGCGCGGATCGGTCATGCCATGACCTCTGCCGCGCGTGCCCCGCGATCGGCGCGCAGGTTGCGGGCCAGCAGATCCATGCAGGCCATGCGCACGGCGACGCCCATTTCCACCTGCTCCTGAATGACGCTTCGGTTGATGTCGTCGGCCAGTTCGCCGTCAATCTCCACCCCCCGGTTCATCGGGCCGGGGTGCATGACGATGGCATCGGGTTTGGCTGCGCTGAGCTTCTCGGCATCCAGACCGTAGCGGTGGTAATATTCGCGTTCCGACGGGATGAAGCCGCCGTCCATACGTTCGCGTTGCAGGCGCAGCATCATCACCACATCGGCGCCTTCCAGACCCGCCGCCATGTCGTCAAACAACTCGCAGCCGAATTCGCCCACGCCTGCGGGCATCAGGGTGGGCGGCGCGATCAGGCGGATGCGGTTTTCCATCTTGCCCAGCAGGATCAGGTTGCTTCGCGCCACGCGGCTGTGCGCGATGTCGCCGCAAATTGCCACTGTCAGGCGCTGGATGCGGCCCTTGGCGCGGCGGATGGTCAACGCATCAAGCAGGGCTTGCGTCGGGTGTTCGTGCCGCCCGTCGCCTGCGTTCAGCACCGCGCAATTCACCTTTGACGCCAGCAGGTTGACCGCACCCGACGATCCGTGCCGCACCACCAGAAGATCGGGGTGCATGGCGTTCAGGGACATCGCGGTGTCGATCAGGGTCTCGCCCTTTTTGACGCTGCTTTGCGCCACCGACATGTTCATCACATCGGCCCCCAGCCGTTTTCCCGCCAGCTCGAAACTGGCCTGCGTGCGGGTGGAATTCTCGAAGAACATGTTGATCTGCGTCATACCGGCCAGCGCGTCGGATTGTTTCACCGTGCGGCGGTTCAGATCGACATAGCGGTCGGCCAGATCAAGGATGGCGACGATTTCCTGGGGCGCAAGATGCTCGATCCCCAGCAGGTGACGGGCGCGGAACATGGGGCGGTCTCCTTGTCGCGGGGGATATGGGGTTGCTTATGCCAAAGGGGGGCGCAATGGGCAAGGCGCGCCGCGCCTTGCGGGGGCGCAAGGCAGGGCCTAGCCTGCACGCCATGGGAATCGGATCGGATATTTTGACGGATTGGCCCGCGGCGCAGGCGGCGCTGCTTTGGCAGTTTGATCTTGGGGTCGAGGATTGGGTGCTGGATGCGCCACTGAACCGCTATGACCTGCCAGATGCGATCAAGGCCGCACCCATCGCGGCGTCACCCGCCGCACGGCGTGCCGCCCCGGCGGCTGTGCCGGACCCGCCAAAGGTGGATGCGGTGGCAGAAGCGCGCGCGATCGCCACGCAGGCCCAGACGCTGGACGCGCTGCGCACGGCGCTTGCGGCGTTCGAGCATTGCGAGATCAAGCGTGGCGCGCGCAATCTGGTGTTTGCGGACGGCCTGCCGGGGGCGCGGGTGCTGATCTTGGGCGAAGCGCCGGGCGCGGAGGAGGACCGCGAGGGTCGGCCTTTTGTGGGTCGCGCCGGGCAGTTGCTGGACGAGATGCTGGATGCAATCGGTTTGTCGCGCGCGGGGACCGTGCCGGAATCGGCGGTGTATATCACCAATGTCCTGCCATGGCGGCCCCCCGGCAATCGCGACCCGGAGCCGGAAGAGATCGCGATGATGCGCCCCTTTGTGGAGCGCCACATCGCGCTGGCCGGGCCCGAGGTGATCGTGGTGATGGGCAATACCCCGCTGCTGGCGTTGACCGGCACGCGCGGCATTCTAAAGACGCGCGGGCAATGGTCGCAGGTGCTGGACCGGCCCTTGTTGCCGATGGTGCACCCGGCCTATCTGTTGCGCAACCCGGTCGCGAAGCGCGAGGCGTGGGAGGATCTGCTGGCGTTGGAGGCGCGGTTGGCACAATGAGCCGGATTGACGAGACGATGGTATTCATCCCGGTGCGCATCGCGGTGCTGACGGTCAGCGACACGCGCAGCGCTGCCGATGACCGCTCGGGCGACACGTTGGTGGAACGGCTGACGGGCGCGGGGCATCTGCTGGCCGCGCGGGGGATCGTGACCGATGACCGCGACAGGATCGCAGACCAGTTGCGGGTGTGGATTGCAGATCCGGACGTGGATGTGATCCTGACCACCGGCGGCACCGGCCTGACGGGTCGCGATGTGACAGTCGAGGCGCACCGCGATGTCTATGAAAAGGAGATCGAGGCGTTCGGCACAGTGTTCACCATGGTCTCGATGCAAAAAATCGGCACCTCGGCTGTGCAAAGCCGCGCCTGTGGCGGTGTGGCGGGTGGCACATATTTGTTTGCGCTGCCCGGAAGTCCCGGTGCCTGTCGTGACGCCTGGGACGAGATTTTGCGCTGGCAGCTGGATTACCGTCACCGACCCTGCAACTTTGTCGAGATCATGCCCCGGCTGGATGAACATCACCGGCGCAAATAGCGACGGAACCGGGGCTGTGCGGCGTAACAGCCTTGTGGCTGGACGCAGGTCCGGCCTGCGTTACTGTGTTGTTGCCACCTGAACCGGAGCTTTCATGCGATTTCTGGCACGATCCCTGACCGGGCTGTTTCTGGCCGCTTTGACCCTTGGCCTGCTGGCGCTTGCGGCCAGCCTGATCGCGGGCGCGGTGGCGGAACGCCTGTCGACCGACCGGCCCGGCCAACCCGCGCGGGAGCGGGTGTTTTCCGCCAATGTGATCACGGTTACGCCCGGTGTGGTGGTTCCGCAAACGGTGGCCTTTGGCGAGATCCGGTCGCGCCGCACGCTGGAATTGCGCGCACCGCGTGGCGGGCGGGTGCTGGAGATCGCCGAAGGGGTCGAGGAGGGCGGATCGGTAACAGAAGGGCAGGTGCTGGTGCGGCTGGACCCGGCGGATGCAACATCCGCCCACAATCTGGCGCAGGCAGGCCTGCGCGAGGCCGAGGCCGAGGGGCGCGATGCGGACCGTGGTTTGCAACTGGCGCGCGACGATCTTTCGGCAGCGCAGGCGCAGGGCACCTTGCGGGGTCAGGCGCTGACACGGCAGCAAGATCTTCAGCGCCGCGGCGTCGGATCACCTGCGGCGGTCGAGACGGCGGCGCTGGCGCTGTCTTCCGCCGAACAGGCGGTCCTGTCGCGCCGGTCGGCGCTTGCACAGGCCGAAGCACGGGTGGATCAGGCGGCATCCAGCCTTGAGCGGGCGCGGATCGCATTGGCCGAGGCAGAGCGCGCGCTGGAGGAGACCGAGATCCGCGCCAGCTTTACCGGGCGCCTGAATGGCGTGACCGTGGTGGCTGGCGGGCTGGTGGGCGCCAATGAGCGGCTGGCCGAACTGATCGACCCGGACCGGCTGGAAGTGTCGTTCCGGCTTTCCACGGCACAGTTTTCCCGGCTTCTGGATGATCAGGGCAGTCTGATCTCTGTCCCCGTTTCGGTCTCGCTGGATGTGCTGGGCGCCGAAATCGCGGCAGCAGGACAGGTGGCGCGGGTGGGCGCTGCGGTCGGCGAAGGGGCGACCGGACGGCTGGTCTATGCCTCACTCTCCAGCGCGCGGGGCTTTCGTCCCGGCGATTTCGTGACCGTCGAGATTGACGAACCCGAAGTCACGGGTGTGGCGTTGTTGCCCGCAACGGCCGTTGACAGCGCGGGTGGCATTCTGGTGCTGGGACCGGACGACCGGCTGGAGGCGCAGGTGGTGCCGGTGCTGCGCAGGCAAGGCGATGATGTGATCGTCGATGTGCGCAGTATTTCCGGGCGTGAAGTGGTGATT
Source organism: Paracoccaceae bacterium (assembly GCA_046292785.1). Taxonomy (GTDB): domain Bacteria; phylum Pseudomonadota; class Alphaproteobacteria; order Rhodobacterales; family Rhodobacteraceae; genus Pseudotabrizicola. The sequence continues at coordinate 65,254 of JBKBQB010000010.1, read as the reverse complement.
GAACGCTCACCTCTGCTGGGTGCGGGGATCAGGATCAACCCGATCCGTCCGGACGGATCGGCGGCGGCCGCCACCTTGTCTGTGCCTGTGCAAAGTCCGGCGGCTGCGCAAACCATCGTGCTGACACCCGAGCGGCGGGCCGGGCTGATCGCCTTTGTCGAGGGTAATGCGCGGATGCCCGATGAGGCCAAGGCGCGGATGCTGGAACAGCTGGCGCAGGATCAGGTGCCTGCACAGGTGGTGGCGCGGCTTGAAGACCGGATGGGAGGCTAGGCCATGGCGGGCAGGCAAGATCAGGTCCGGGCAGGTGGCCTGATTTCCTATTTTACCCGGCACCGGACGCTGGCGAATCTGTTGTTTGTGGTGTTGATCGTGGCGGGGCTGGTGGCCAGCACCCGCATCCGCGCGCAGTATTTTCCCGATGTGATCGTGGCCGAGGTTCAGGTCAGTGTCTCTTGGACCGGCGCAGGCGCAGAAGATGTGGACCGCGCCATCGTGCAGGTGCTGGAACCGGCGCTGCTGGCGGTGGATGGCGTCACCGACGCCGTATCGCGCGCAGGCGAAGGTTCGGCGCGGATCACGCTGGAATTCGAACCCGGCACCGATCTGGCGCAGGCCGCCGAGGATGTGCAAACAGCGGTCAATTCGGTCAACAACCTGCCCGCCGAGGCGGAAGAGCCGCGCATCACCCGCAGCCGGTGGCGCGATCAGGTGACGGATGTGGTGATCACCGGGCCGGTGGGTGTGGACCAACTGGCCCGGTTTGCCGATGAATTCGTCGGCCGGCTGTTTCAGGTGGGGGTGACGCGCACCACCATTCGCGGCATGGCCAGCCCGGAAACGCTGGTCGAGGTGCCGTCCGTCGCGCTTATCCGGCATGACATAACGATGCGTGAGATCGCCACCGCAATCGGCGCGGCGGTGCAGACCAACCCCGCCGGCAATGTTGGCGACGGAACGGCCCGCGTGCGGACCGGAACCGAAAGGCGCAGCCCGGCCCAGATTGCGGGTGTGGTTCTGCGCAGTCTGCCCGATGGCACCCAATTGAAGGTGGGAGATATCGCCACGATCAGCGCGGTCGGGGCGGATACTGGCCGTGCCAGTTATGTGGGCGACAACCCTGCAATGACGGTGCGGGTGGACCGCAACGCCGAGGGTGACGCCATCCGGATGCAGGCAAGTGTTCAGGATGTTGCCGATGACATGCAGCTTTCCTTGCCGCCGGGGGTCACGGTCGATCTGGTCCGGGCGCGTGCCGAACAGATTACCGACCGGCTGTATTTGTTGCTGGACAATGCGCTGAGCGGGCTGGCGCTGGTGGTGGTGCTGTTGTTCCTGTTCCTGAACGCCCGCACCGCGCTTTGGGTGGCCGCGGGGATTCCGGTGGCGATGCTGGCGGCCGTGGCGGTGATGTATGCGGCAGGGCTTACCGTGAACATGATCTCGCTGTTTGCGCTGATCATCATGCTTGGCATCGTGGTGGATGATGCCATCGTGGTCGGGGAACACGCGGATTTCCGGGGCCGGACCCTTGGCGAAGACCCTATGGTAGCGGCGGAACGGGGCGCTTTGCGCATGGCGCAGCCGGTCGTGGCTTCGACCCTGACCACGGTGATCGCGTTCTTTGGGCTTGTGGCGATTGGTGGGCGCTTTGGCGGCTTGATCCGCGATATTCCCTATACGGTGATCGCGGTGCTGATTGCCTCATTGGTCGAATGTTTCCTGATTCTGCCCAACCACATGGCGCATGCCATCGCCAAGGCGCGGCAGGAAAAATGGTATGACTGGCCATCGCGGCAGGTGAACCGGGGCATGGTCTGGTTCGGGGAACGGGCGGTGAAACCGGCGATGCGGCTGTTGATCGTGGCCCGCTATCCGGTTCTGGCGGGAACGCTGGTGCTGCTGGCCTCGTCTGCCGCGCTGTTCATTCGTGGCGATCTGCCGTTCCGGTTTTTCAACGCACCCGAACAGGCGTCGGTTACCGGCAATTTTTCGATGCTGCCGGGGGCCGACCGCAGCGACACGATGGAACTGATGCGCGAAGTGCAGCGTGCGGCGGAAGCGGTGGGCGCCCGGCTGGAAGCGGAACATGGTGCAAACCCCATCACCTTTGCCATGGCCGAAATCGGCGGATCGGGCGGGCGCGGGCTGGCCAGTGCCGAGGGCAAGGATGCCGACCTTCTTGGCAGCATCTCGATCGAGTTGATCAGCCCCGATGCGCGGCCCTATTCCAGCAATGTGTTCGTGCAGGCCTTGCAAGAAGAAGTGCGCGGCCATCCGTTGATGGAGGAACTGTCGTTCCGGGGCGGGCGCTTTGGCCCCGGTGGCGATGCCTTGGCGATTGATCTTTACGGTGCGGATGCCAGCGACCTGAAAGCCGCAGCCGAGGCGCTGAAGGCGCGGCTGGCGATCTATCCCGAAGTATCGGCGTTAGAGGATTCGCTGGCCTATGACAAGGAAGAACTGGTCCTGAACCTGACGCCCTTGGGCCAGTCGCTGGGTTTTGCCATTGACGATCTGGGCCGCACCTTGCGCGACCGGCTGAACGGGATCGAGGCTGCAACCTATCCGGACGGGCCGCGCTCGGCCTCGATCCGGCTGGAACTGCCGCGGCGCGAACAAACAGCGGATTTTCTGGATGCCACATTGATGCGGACCGCCAACGGCGCTTATGTGCCGCTGGCCGATATCGTGACGGTGGAACAGCGGGCCGGGTTTTCCACCATCCGGCGCGAGAACGGGCTGCGCATCGTGTCGGTCTCGGGCGATCTGGCCGAGGATGACCCGGCGCGGGCCGCCGAGATTCAAGCGACCATCCGCGAGACAATCCTGCCGCAGATCGAGCAGGATTTCGGGATCGAGAGCCTTCAGGGCGGGCTGGTGCAGCAACAAAGCGAGTTTCTGGGCGATGCGGGCACTGCCGTGATCCTGTGCCTGCTGGGCATTTACCTGTGCCTTGCATGGATCTTTGCCAGCTGGACCCGGCCTTTGGTGGTGATGTCGGTGATCCCCTTCGGTCTGATCGGCGCGATGTGGGGGCATGTGCATTGGGGTGTGCCGTTGTCGATGTTTTCCATTGTCGGTCTGATCGGGATGTCGGGCATCATCATCAACGATTCCATCGTTCTGGTATCGACCATCGATGAATATGCGCAAAAACGCGGGCTGATCCCGGCGATTGTGGATGGCGTGGCCGACCGTTTCCGCGCGGTGCTGCTGACCACGATGACAACCGTTTTTGGCCTGTCGCCGCTGCTGTTCGAGCGCAGCAGTCAGGCCGAGTTTCTGAAACCCACCGTGATAACGCTTGTGTATGGTCTGGCGTTCGGGATGCTGCTGGTGCTTGTGATGGTGCCGGCCCTGATTGCTGTGCAGCATGACATCGGCAAGATGTTCCGGTCGCTGTCACGCGCTGCACGACGCGGGCCGCGTCTGGCGCTGTTCGGGACCGGCAGCGTGTTGGCGGTCTTGTTTGCGGTTACGGTTCTGCCCGCCTTGCTTGACCCATGGTTTGGTGATGCGCTCTCCGGCTTGCCTGTGCTGTCGCGTCCCCTTGCCTTCGCCGCGTTTGCGGTCGGGGCGGCTGTGGTTACGGTCATGGCCTATTGGATCACGCGGTGGGTGCCTGCACGACGGTAGCGCCCGCCAAGAACGGCTCCGGCTTGTCAGTCTGCGGGGCAGCCCCTGATTTCCACCGCGCGACCCTGACCGCCGATGACGGTCAGCACAACACCGCTGCGGTTCAACGCAAACGGACGGCCAGAGGGCGGCACCATATCGGCCACGGCCGTCAGACGGCGTCCGTCCCGCCGCACCTGTGATTCAGACACCCACACATCGGCGGCACCGGCCTCGAAGATCACCACCTCGTCACGGCCTTGCGCGGGCAGGTCCATGCGGGCGGTGATGCGCATGCCATCGCGGATCGGCTCCAGCGAGCAGGTGATGCGGCCAAGGCCAGCTTCTGCGGCGGTCGCGGGGCGCGCCTTGAGCGCCGTCTTGATCGCGGTGTCGGCGCTTCCCGGTGCGGGCAAAGCGCTGCCCAAAAGCAGGGTGGCGGGCACGCAGATCTCCTTGCACACCCCCAGATCAATGGACGCCATCAGCCGCACAGGCTTGCGCGGGTCTTTTGGCGTGACCTCGATCGGCAATACCAATTCGTCATGATAACCGACCGTCTGCATGCCATTGGTGCGGAACACGTCCGGTGCCGGCCAGTGAAACCGGACCGAGCCCACGTTCTCTGACCCTGTCCAATTGAACTGCGGCGGGATGCCCGCATCGCCCGGCGCGCGCCAATACGTCTTCCACTTCGGGGCCAGTTGCAGATGCAGCGCCGTCATATGGGTGCCACTCGCCGTTTGCCAGCCGGGACGGAACGCGCCGCGGACAACATCCGCTTGGGCCTGCGCAAAGCTGGCGGTGGCAGGCATCAGGGCGAGGCAGAGGGCGAGCATACGTATCATGTGCCCGAAGATAAGCAGTGCCGCCCGAATGGAAAGTCACAAAGACGGGAAACGATTGAAGCACTTCGCCCTTGAGGCAGCCCTGCATCAACGCCATGTTCAAGGGGTGGCACCGGCGGGAGTGGGCAGATGGATCTTGGTGGCAAACTGTTGATTGCGATGCCCGGTATGGGCGATCCGCGATTTGATCGCAGCGTCATTCTGATCTGTGCCCATTCCGACGACGGGGCGATGGGCCTGATCGTGAACAAGCCAACCCCGGAGCTGAACTTCGCTGGCCTGCTCGATCATCTTGACATTTCCCGTGCGCCAGAGGGGCGGGATATCCGGGTGCATTTCGGAGGGCCGGTCGAACGCGGACGCGGCTTTGTGCTGCACTCCTCCGACTATCCGCGCGGGCCTGCCACGATGACGGTGCCGGGCGGCTATCACATGACGGCCACGCTGGATATTCTGGAAGCGCTAGCACAAGGTGCCGGGCCCGACGCGGCGCTTCTGGCCATGGGCTATTCCGGCTGGGGGCCGGGGCAGTTGGAAGATGAGATCCTGCGCAACGACTGGTTGCTGGCCGAGGCGCCGGCCGATCTGGTGTTTGCCGCCGATGACACCGCAAAATGGGTCAAGGCGCTGAAAACGCTGGGCATCGACCCGTTGACGCTATCGGCAACAGCGGGCCGTGCCTGATGTCATTCGCCGTAGGGCACCCAGATCGTTTTCACCTCGGTCGCATGGCGCAGGAAGGCGCGGCCCTCGGATCCGGGGTCCATCCAGTCGCGCGCGCGGCCGTGGTTGACCCATGTGCGTTTGAGATTGGTGGCGGATTCGTCCTCGATGACCTGGGACACATCGGATGATGAAAAGCTCCACACCGCGTCGATATCCATGTGCCCTGCCAACGGCTTGGCAAGGTCTGCATGCGGTCCGGTAACGATGTTCACCACCCCGGCGGGCAGGTCAGAGGTTTCCAGAACCTGATAAAAATCGGTAGCGGACAGCGGGAACGGCTCTGACGGCACCAGCACGCAGGTGTTGCCCATGGTGATCGCTGGGGCCATGATCGAGATCAGCCCCAGAAGCGGTGCCTCGTCCGGGCACAGCGCGCCGATCACGCCGCAAGGCTCGTTCATCGCCAGCGCCACGCCGCGGATCGGGACCGATTTCACCGCACCGTCGAATTTGTCGGCCCATGCGGCATAGGTGAACAGCCGGGCAATGGCGGCTTCCACCTCTGCCGCGCCGGAACGGCCGGTCTGCGCCTTCAGGCGGGCGGCAAATTCCTCGGCGCGGGCCGACAGGTTTTCCGCGATGTAGAACAGGATCTGTGCGCGATTGTGCGCGGTGGCGCGGCCCCAGCCCCTTGCGGCCTGCGCCGCCTCCACCGCGTTGCGGATGTCCTTGCGGTTGCCGATCCCAACATGGCCCAGAAGCGCGCCTTTTGCGCTGTAGACGGGTTTGGAATAGCCACCATCGGGCCGTGCCTGCTTGCCACCGATGAACAGCTTGGCGGTGCGGTCAAGACCCTCCACGGGCGCCGTTTTCGGCGCTGGCACGGCGGGCACGGGCTTCAGCGGGCTTGGCTTGCCCTTGGGCCGCAGATAGGCGTGCAGGCCCTCCCAGCCGCCTTCGCGTCCGAACCCGCTTTCGCGCACGCCGCCAAAGCCCGCAGCGGCGTCGAACATGTTGGTGGCATTGACCCAGACCACCCCGGCACGCAGCTTGGGGGCGATATCGAGGGCGAGGTTCACATTCTCGGTCCAGACGGTCGCGGCAAGGCCGTAGCGGGTGTTGTTGGCCAGCTCCACCGCCTCGGACGGGGTGCGAAAAGTCATGCTGACCAGCACCGGGCCGAAGATTTCTTCCTGCATCAGCGGTGACGCGGCAGACAGGCCGGTGATCAGGGTGGGCGGGTAGTAGCAGCCTTGCGGCAGAGGCGTGTCGGCGGTGTATTTCTCGCCATCCGAAGCATCGACCAGCCGGGTGATCGCGGCCAATTGCACCGGGTCAACCACCGCACCCACATCCACGCACTTGTCCAGCGGATCACCGATGCGCAAGCCGTCCATCCGGCGTTTCAGCTTGGTGTGGAACCGCTCTGCCACCGCTTCGTGCACCAACAGGCGGCTGCCCGCGCAACAGACCTGACCGCCGTTGAACCAGATCGCATCGACAAGTCCCTCGACCGCAGAGTCCAGATCCGCGTCGTCGAACACGATATAGGGCGACTTGCCGCCAAGTTCCAAGGTCAGCGCCTTTCCGGTGCCCGCTGTCGCTTGGCGGATCGCCTTGCCCACAGCGGTAGAGCCGGTGAAGGCGATCTTGTCCACACCCGGATGAGCGACCAGCGCTGCGCCGGTTTCCCCGTCGCCGGTAACGATGTTCAGCACGCCCGGCGGCAGACCGGCCTCGCGACTGATCTCGGCAAACAGCAGCGCGGTAAGGGGCGTATATTCTGCCGGTTTCAGAACAATCGTATTGCCTGCCGCCAGCGCCGGGGCCACCTTCCACGCCAGCATCAGAAGCGGAAAGTTCCACGGGATCACCGCGCCGCAAACGCCCAAAGGTTCCATCCCTGGCAACTCGGTCGGGGCCAGTTGCGCCAGACCCGCGTGGTAGTAGAAATGCCGCGCGACCAGCGGCAGGTCGATGTCGCGGCTTTCCCGGATCGGCTTGCCGTTGTCCATCGTTTCCAGCACCGCCAGCAGGCGCGCGTGTTTCTGGACAAGTCGGGCGAGCGCATAAAGGTATTGCGCCCGCTTGTGTCCGGGCAGCCGCGCCCACTTGGGCTGTGCCCGCCGTGCGGCGGCAACGGCAGCATCGACCGAGGCCGCAGAGCCTTGACTGACGCAGGCCAGCATCTTGCCCGTGGCGGGGTTCTTGCTGTCAAACGGGGCTTCGGCTGGGGTGAAGCCACCGTCGATAAAGTGACCAAAGCCTTGATCGTGCTGCGCCAGCCATGCCAGCGCCTCGGCGCTGCCCTCGGGGGCAGGGCCGTAGGACATGGTGTCGAAAATCTCGCGCACAGAGCTCACGGTTCGGTCCTTTCGGTAATCATCTCAAGAAGTCCCGGTGTTGGGTCCCGGTCCGACCTGCGCGCGGCGCGCGGGAACGGCGTCTGCCTTGCTCAACCCATCGCGTGACGGTTGGCGGCCGAATAGTGGCCGGTCAGGTGGTGATCGAGCTGCCGCTCGATGTCGCCCAGCAGGCTGGAGGCACCGAATCGGAACAGATCGGGTTGCAGCCACGGATAGCCCAGTTCGTCCTTCATCAGGGCCAGATACAGCAACGCGTCCTTGGCTTTGGAAATGCCGCCTGCGGGTTTGTAGCCGACCTTGATGCCGGTGCGGTCCTGATAGTCGCGGATGGCACGGATCATCGTCAGGGTCACAGGCAGGGTGGCATTCACCCCTTCCTTGCCGGTCGAGGTCTTGATGAAATCGGCCCCCGCCATCATGCAGATCAGCGAGGCGCGGGCCACGTTGCGCAGGGTGCCAAGGTCGCCGGTGGCGAGGATGGCCTTGACATGGGCCTCACCGCAGGCGGCGCGCATTTCACTCATCTCGTCATAAAGCGCCTGCCAGTTTTGCGTCAGAACATGGCGGCGCGAGATCACGATGTCGATTTCCCGCGCGCCTGCCGCCACACTTTCGCGGATCTCCTGCACGCGCAAATGCCAGGGCGACAAGCCCGCCGGAAAGCCTGTAGAGACAGCTGCGACGGGGATGGCGGTGCCCTCCAGCGCGCGCACGGCTGTTTCGACCATGTCGTGATAGACGCAGACCGCGCCCACGGTCAGCCCGTCCATGCCCAGCTTTTCCAGCATTTCCGCGCGGACCGGCTGGCGCGCCTTTGCGCACAGCCGTTGAACACGGCCGGGGGTATCGTCGCCCGACAGGGTGGTCAGGTCGATCAGGCTGACGGCTTTCAAAAGCCATGCCGCCTGATACTCCTTTTTGACCGAGCGCCTGCCGGCCAAAGAAGAGGCCCGTCTCTCGATCGCAGAGGTGTTGGCCTGCACAGAAGCGACCCAATCCAGATCCAGCGGCATGCCGGGGTTGCGGGTGTGGGAAATCTGGACGAGCTGGGTCGTGGTGCTGGCCACGTCGGGGGTAAGCGCTGTCACGGCAAGCCCTTTGCTGCGGTCTTATCACGCGCAATGTGGCATGTGTCCGGCAACCGGGCAAGTCTGACGCTGGGTGTATTTGACCCTTCGGTCAGAAATCAGCCGGGGTCTCGGTCATCCAGCAGTGCCGGGTTGACCGTCTGCACCTCTGGGTCAAATGTGGCCCACTGGGTGCCGACCCCGGTTGCTGGCAGGTCTTCCTTGTTGACCGCACGGTGCAGCTGCGCCTTGGCGATGAAGTTTGCGGTGATGGGCGCCGTCAGAAGCAGGAACAGCGTAATCATCAGTTCGTGCCAGCTGATCGTGTTTTCGAAAAACCAGAAATAGGCCATGGATGTGATCAGCGCCGAGCCGACACCGAGCGTGGTCGCCTTGGTCGGCGCATGCAGGCGTTGCAGCATCGTCGGCAGTTTCAACAGGCCATAGCTGCCGACGATCCCGAAAATACCGCCGAAAACCAGCAGGGCTGCGAGAATGTATTCAACAATCTGATCCATGCCACTCACTCGATGATGTCGCCGCGCAGGACGAATTTGCAATAGGCCACGGTGGACACGAAGCCGGTCATCGCAAACAGCAGCGCGGCCTCGAAATTCACGCCAGAGCCGGTGCGCATGCCATGCAGCACAATCAGCGTCAGCACGTTGATCACCATGGTGTCGAGCGCAAGGATGCGGTCGGTCACGCCCGGCGCGCGGAAGATGCGGTACAGGTTCATCGCCAGCCCCAAGCCGAAGCAGAGAAAGGCGAAATCAAGGGCGTAATTCAGGATCATTCGAATATCCTTTTCAGACGGGCCTCATAACGGGTCTTGATGTCATTGATGATCGCGTCAGGATCGGGGGCGTGCAGGGCGTGAACCAACAGCACGCGGCCGCAGGACGACATGTCGGAAGACACAGTGCCGGGCGTCATGGTGATGGTTCCGGCCAGAATGGTGATGGCTTCGGGGGTTTTCAGATCAAGCGGAACCGCAAGCCAGCGGGAACGGATGTTTTCGTTGCGCATAAACAAAACGATCCGCGCCACCTCGAAATTGGCCAGCACGATATCCCACAGCACCAACAGCACATAGGCCGCGAAGGCCGGAATCTTGTTCACTGTGGGTCTGTTGGGCCAATACGGCGCCGTCAGCATCGGAATGATGATGGCAAGGATCAGCGCCATCACAAGGCTGCCGACTTTTATCTGATTGACCAGCAAAATCCAGGTCACGAACAAAAGCAGCGACAGAAGCGGATGGGGAAACAGGCGGCGGAGCATGTTACTTCACCTCTGGCAATTTGTTGGCGGCGATATAGCTTTCGGGATCGAAGAGGCTGGTGGCCGTGGCCTCCATCCAGGTGGTGACTGGCCCTGCAAAAACGGTCAGCGCCACCAGCCCTGCAAGCAGCATACCCACCGCAACGAACGCAAGTGTCTGGGTCGGATGGCTGGGCGGCTCGTCTTCCGGGGCAAAGGCGTGGGCCTTCCAGAACACGGTCGACCCTGCGCGGGCAAATCCAAGAATGGTGATGAGAGATGTCACCAGAATGATGGACCAGACCAGCGCCGCCTGATCGCGCAGGGCATCAAGCACCAGCAGCTTGCCGATGAAACCCGACAAGGGCGGCATGCCTGCCGTGGCGATGGCCGACACCATGAACAGACCCGAGATCAGCCCCGCCTGCGCAATCGGGGGCAGGGCTTGATGCAGGCCGTCATGTGCGCGGCGATGGGCCACCAGATCGACGATCAGGAAAAGTGCCGCGCCGGCAAGAGTGGAATGCACGATGTAATACAACACCGCTGCCGTGGACGCGGGCGTGAAAGCAGAAATCGCGATGAACACGGTGCCCATCGACGCCACTGTGGCAAAGGCCGCCAAACGCGACAGCGTGGTGGCCCCCAGAATACCCAATGCCCCGATGATGAGCGTCAAAAGCGCTGCGGGCAGCATCAGATCGGCGATCAGCGTGCCGGTGATCGGATGCGTGGGCGGCAACACGATGATGCCGAAGCGGATCGCCGAATAGGCCCCGATCTTGGTCATGACCGCAAACAGCGCCGCGACCGGACCGGGGGCGTTGGAATAGGTGCCGGGCAGCCAGAATTGCAGCGGCACCAGCGCGCCTTTGATCGCAAAAACCATCATCAGCATCACTGCCGCCACCCGGAACAGGGCCGCATCGCCTTGCGGCAACTGGGCCGCCTTGACCGCAAGATCCGCGATGTTCAGCGTGCCGGTGATCGAATAGATCGCGGCCAGCGCAAACAGGAACAGCGACGAGCCAACAAGGTTGAACGCCACATATTGCACACCCGCACGCAGCCTGTCCTTGCCGCCCGAGTGGATCATCAGCCCGTATGAGGCGATCAGCAGGATCTCGAAAAACACGAACAGGTTGAAGGCGTCGCCGGTCAGGAACGCGCCGCAGATCCCCATTAGCTGGAACTGGAAAAGCGCGTGGAAATGCCGCCCGCGATTGTCCCAGCCCGAGCCGATCGTATACAAAAGCACGGCGACGGCCAATACCGCCGTCAGCGTGATCATCAGGGCCGACAGCCGGTCGAGCACCAGCATGATCCCGAAGGGCGCAGGCCAGTCGCCCAGCTCGTAGATCTCGGGGCCCTCATTGCTGGCAGCGACCAGCAGGGCGATGCAAACGGCCAGAAGGCCCAGCGACGAGGCGACAGAGAAAACACGCTGCAACAACAGATCGTTGCGCATCATCAAAACCATCGTGGCACCGATTATGGCCGGCAACAGGACCGGAACGGAAATCCAGTGATGCATCATTTCTGGCCCCCATCGGTCGGGGTATCGTCTTTGGTCATATCCACCTTGTCATGGCCAGATTCAAGAAACGCTCCCAAAGCCATCATCACGATCACCGCCGTCATGCCGAAGGAAATCACGATGGCCGTCAACACCAGCGCTTGCGGCAGCGGATCGGCATAGCCGGGCGCGCCGCTGCGGTAAATTGCGGGCATGTTCGTGACCAGCCGACCTGCGGTAAACAGGAACACGTTGACCGCATAGGTCAGCAGCGTCAGCCCGATGATCACCGGAAAGGTGCGCATACGCAGCATGAGATAAACGCCGCCAGCGGTCAGGATGCCGATTGCGGATGCGACAAGGATCTCCATCAGCGGTCCTCCCCGGATTTGAGGCTGCGGCCTTCAGATGGATCGATGTCGAAGGGTTGCACGTTGACGGTTTCTCCGGCCCGAAGGGCGATGCGCGACAACGAGGCCAGCGCCAGCATGACGGCCCCCAGAACGGTGAGGAACACGCCGATGTCGAACAACAGGGCCGTCGCCAGCTCGAATTCTTCCAGGGGCCAGATCGTTACGTAGCCGAAGGCCGAGGTGAGGAAGGGCATGCCGTTGAACCATGCGCCGATGCCGGTGGCAGCGGCAATCAGCACGCCCGACGCGATAAGGGCGTGGTAATCCACCTTTTGCCGCGCCGCAGTCCAGGCAAAGCCGGAGGCCATGTATTGCATGACCAGCGCAATCGCCACGATCAGGCCGGCGATGAAACCGCCGCCGGGCTCGTTGTGACCGCGCAGGAAGATGAACACACCCACCATCAGCGCAATCGGCAGCATCACGCGGGTGGCCACCACCAGCATCATCGGGTGGCGATCGCCGGCGCGGCGTTGATCCGGCTTCCATGCCAGCAGGCGGTCGTTTGCAGGGCCGGCGCGCAGCAATGCTTCGGTCAGGGCGTAGATGACCAATGCCGCGATGCCCAACACGATGATCTCGCCAAAGGTGTCGTATCCCCGGAAATCCACCAGCGTGACGTTGACGATGTTGGTGCCGCCACCACCGGATTTGGAATTGGCGATGTGGTATTCGGAGATCGGGGTAAAGGCCGGGTCGCGGATCATCAGAGCATAGGCAAATGCTGCGACGCCCACGCCCGCCACCACCGCAATTGCGCCGTCCCATGTGCGGCGCAGGGCACCGCTTTCCATCGGGGTGGTTTTGGGCAGGAAATTCAAGGCCAGCAGCATCAGGATGATGGTCGCCACCTCGACAGATATCTGGGTCAGTGCAAGATCGGGGGCCGAGAAATAGGCAAAGCCAAAGGCCACCATCAACCCGATGATTCCGACCAGAACCAGCGTCAGCAGGCGTTGACGGTGATACAGCACGATCGCCACTGTTGCCAGAACCAGTGCCAGCCAGACCAGCGCCGGAACCGGGTGGATCGGCATCAGGTCGCGGGTGCCCACCGCATGACTTCCGGTGTCGAAGGCGTAGTAGGACACCGCTGCAATGGCCAATGTGCCGATGGCGATATAGCGGGTGAGCGATCCGTCGTGCAGGGTGTTGGCGATGCGCCCGGCAAGGGCGGCAAAGGGTTCGACAATGCCGTCAAAGATCCGCTTTGCCTCTGGCCGGGGGGTGGCGAGCCAGGCTGCCATCAGACGCGGGTGCAAGCCCATAAGGAGCAGGCCGCCGCCGATGGCGGCCAGCGACATCCACAGGGCGGGGGCGTAAAGCCCGTGCCAATGGGTGATCTTGACCTCAACCACCTCGCCGGTCACGGCACTTGCGGCGCTGTTCACCAGCCAGGATGCAGTCAGCATCGGGAACAGGCCGATGATTACGACAAGACAGGCCAGAAAGGCGGGCGCGGCCCACAGGCCAAAACCGGGGTCGTGCGGCTTGCTGGGATAATCGTCGCGCACCGGACCGAGAAAGCCATGTGCAAGGAAGCGGAAGCTGTAGGCGACCGAAAACAACGCGCCGATCGTGGCCAGCGCGCCCAGCAGCCACGGGTTTGCCATCCATGTCGTGTGTGCGGCTTCTTCCAGCATCAGTTCCTTGGACAGGAACCCATTGAGCGGCGGAATGCCCGCCATCGATAGCGACGCGATTGTGACAATGGCAAAGGTGACCGGCATCAGCCGGCGTAAGCCGCCAAGACGCTTCAGATCGCGGGTATGCGCCTCATGGTCCACAATGCCCGCCGACATGAAAAGGGCGGCCTTGAACGTGGCGTGGTTGATGATGTGGAACACCGCCACCGTTGCCGCCGCCTTGGTGCCAAAGCCCAACAGCATGGTGATCAGACCCAGATGCGACACGGTGGAATAGGCCAGCAGCGCCTTGAGGTCATCCTTGAACAGCGCGATCACGGCGGCCATCACCATGGTGATCAGCCCGATGGTGGCGACGATGTAGAACCATTCCGGCGTGCCAGCCAGCACCGGCCACATGCGCGCCATCAGGAACAGCCCCGCTTTGACCATGGTGGCTGAGTGCAGATAGGCAGAAACCGGGGTGGGGGCTGCCATCGCATGCGGCAGCCAGAAGTGGAACGGGAACTGCGCCGATTTGGTGAACGCCCCCAGCAGGATCAGGATCAGTGCGGGCAGATACCAGTCTGACGACTGGATCGCCTCTTTGTTCTCAAGGATCACCGACAGATCGTAGCTGCCGACGATATTGCCCAGAATAAGCATCCCCACGATCATCGCAAGGCCACCGCCGCCGGTGATGGTCAGCGCCATCCGCGCACCCTGACGCCCCTCTGGCAGGTGCTTCCAGTAGCCGATCAACAGGAAGGACGACAGCGAGGTAAGTTCCCAGAATACCAACAAAAGCAGGATGTTGTCGGACAGAACGATCCCCACCATCGCACCCTGGAACAGCATCAGATATGTGTAGAACTGCCCCATCGGATCGGATTTCGCGAGGTAGAAACGCGCATAAAGAATGATCAGCAACCCAATTCCAAGGATCAGGCCCGCAAACAGCAGCCCCAGACCGTCCAGAAAGAAATTGGCATTCAGCCCCAGTGATGGGATCCAGTCGATCCGGGTCTGCACCACCTCGCCGCGCAACACGGCGGGGGCGTTCAGGGCAAGCATCACAAGGGCTAGCAAGGTGACAGAGCCTGTAACCAGTGCACAGGCGTTCTTGCCTGCGCGGATCATCAGACCGGGAAGAAGCGCTCCGAGAAAAGGCAGCGCAGCAATCAGGGCGAGTGACATGAAACGGGCGTTCCCTCGTCGTGGCGTGGCGTTTTTGCGTCGTTATCGTCGCGGCGGGTTTATGTCGATCAAAGACCCGCCATAAACTTTTTCAAGACCTTTACGGCCCTGAACCGCCAACGGAAAGCATTTTCGTATCGTCAGCGTCAGTTGTGACCTCAAAATGCGGCCAGCTGTCGCAGGCAGCTGCAGTCTGGCCGCGCAAAAAAGGTTGCGACAGGGAATGGCGGCTGGTCCGGCACGCGGACACCGGCCCCGACCTTTCATGGCCAAGTGACATGCGCTTCACTCCCCGCCAGCCGTTTGTCTGCAACGCGCGGTGGGGGTGTATGGTCAACCTTTCCAGCGGGCGCATCGGTCGCTCGTCACGGACGCGCACACCGAGCGGGTTGGCGCGCGCAGCACCGGACAATCGGTGCCGGTCTGGTCCACGCACGGTGCGGCATGCCCGTTGATGTCACCCATCAGCCCTGACCACGCCCTTGCGCAGAATGACATTGGCATAAAGCGCGGTTTCGCTGGTGGCGACGATTGTGTGCGCAGCACGGATGCGCGGGTACAAGCTGTCACCCGCCATAGCCTGCACCGCATAGCCCGGCTTCATGCGGCCGCACAGCGTTTCGATCTCGTGGTGGATCTTGCCGGTCTGCTCGGGATCGTTGAACAGGCTTGCGCGGCCGATGGCAAAAGGTGGGTCATCATCCAGTGGCAGAACGGTCAGGACCGCCTCCAGCACCGCCAGCACCCCGTGCCCATCGGCACGCACCAACCGGCGGGCATGTTCCTGTGCCGGGTAATTGCCATCGACAATCGCAATTTCATCGCCGTGACCCATGGCGCGCAACGTGGCCAGAAGGTCTGGCCCCAGTATGGATGGTATTCCGATCAGCATTGTTGCTTGCCCCATCGGCTTCGGGTCCGGGGGCATCCTCCCTGATGCGAGGGTGATGGCGAAACCGCGGCACTGTCAATGTCAACCCACACCGATCTGTTCAGATAACGATCGGGTCCGGATCAGGTTCTCTTTGCGATGACAAGCTGGAAGAACGATCGCGCAAGGCCAATTCGACAGCAAAAGCCCCGGCTTGTTTGGAAGATCAACCTGCGCCCGATTGCCCGCGCTTGATGGCTGGCAACAGGCCGGGCCGTGGCCTGCACCTGCCGGGCAACACGGGTAAGCGCAGTCGGGGCATCCGGAACAGGATGGTCAGCCCCATCGTGTGGATGTTGCCCGAATTGGGCACGAGCACCCGCATCCATCGCATGCCCAGGCGGTGCAGCGGGATCAAGGCGCGGAATCGCTTGGAAATAGGGCGCGGGCGTTCGTATAGTGAGCATCATGCCCCGCAAGGATCTGGAGGAACACGCATGACACCCGAGGGTTTGGCGGACGTGATCCGCAACAGGGCGACGGGCACGGGGCGATTCCTGACAGCCCTTGCCGGGCCACCCGGCGCAGGTAAATCCACCCTTGCCGCAGCGGTGGTTGCCGCGCTTGGGGCGCGTGCCCGCGTGGTGCCGATGGACGGGTTCCACTATGATGACACCGTTCTCGACGCGCGCGGGATGCGTGCCCGAAAAGGGGCGCCCGATACGTTTGATGTGCAGGGCTTCATCACCCTGATCCGCCGCCTGCGGGTCGAGGATGAGGTTGCGATCCCGGTGTTTGACCGCACGATGGAACTGTCGCGTGCAGCTGCTGATGTGGTTTTGCCAGACGACCGCTTTCTGGTGGTCGAAGGCAATTACCTTTTGCTTGACGAAGCGCCATGGCGGGCCCTTGGGGGGGCTTTTGATCTGACCGTCTGGATTGATGTTCCCGAATCCGAACTGGATCGCCGGCTGATGCAGCGTTGGCTGCATCACGGCAAAACCCCGGAACAGGCACGGCATTGGATTGACAGCAGCGACATGCCCAATGTGCGCCGCACGATCGCAGGCTCGCGCCCGGCGGATGTGAGAGTGCACTGGTCCTGATGGCTTTGTTTCATCCGTGTTGGTCGTGGCAGAAACCTACTGCGATCCCGGTGGCATCGCCTTGCGTTGCCGCGCCCGCTCCAGACCCAATTTGCGCTCGCGCCAGATGATCAGCACGCCGGCGCTGATCACCAGTGCCGCCCCCGCCAGCATGGTCGCGGTCGGCACTTCGTCAAAGAAAAACCAGCCGAACAGTAGGGCAAACAGCATGGACGCATAGTCGAAAGGCGCAATGACCGAGGCATCCGCACCGCGGTAGGAAGACGTCAGGAAAATCTGACCCAGGCCGCCGATCAACCCGGCGGTGACCAGCAATGCTGTTTCGGATTGGGTTGGGACGACCCACCCATAGGGAATGGTGGTCAACGAAAGAAGCGTGGCGGTAACCGAAAACCAGAACACGATGGTGGCGGTCTGTTCGGCCTGCACCAACTTGCGCACAAAGACCTGTGCCAATGCGGCAAACACCGCGCTGCCCAGCACCATCATCGCCCCCAGCGCCTCGGCATGGTTGGCGCCGCTGCCCAGCACGCTCAGGCGCGGCGAGACGACGATCAGCACCCCCGCCATGCCCAGCCCCACGCAGGTGATGCGGAAGGCGCGGACCCGCTCGCCCAGAAACATGGCGGCGAAAATCACTGTCAACAGCGGCGCGGTGTAGCCGATGGCCGTCACTTCGGGCAGAGGCAGGTAGCCAAGGGCGGCAAAGCCCAACCCCATCGACGTGGTGCCCATCAACCCGCGCCAGAAATGCCCGAACGGATTGCGGGTGCGCAGGCCGGTGGACAGCTCGCGCCGCCAGATCAACCAGATCAGGATGACGGGGATGGCGAAAAAAGAGCGGAAAAACACTGCTTCGCCCGGCGGCACATGGGCAGAGGTGGCTTTGATCATCGCCGACATCGTGATGAACAGCAGGACCGAGATGAGCTTGAGGGCAATGCCGCGCAACGGGTTCATGATCCGCCAATGGTGGCCGAGCCATCGCGCCTCGGCAAGGGGCGCGATTGTTTTCGGCACAAATCTGCGGTGCATTCGCGTCTTCCCTGTTTGCCACGGGTCTGGTTTGTTGCGCAAAAAGGAGTCGCCCCATGCCGCATATTGCCCCAAAGGCCCCATTGCCCGCCCGAATTGCCCAAGGCCGGGGCCAGGAACCTGCCGATCTGGTGCTCAAGGGTGGTCATGTTTTCGATCTGATCACCGGCGATCTGGTGCAGACCGATGTGGCGATCTGCGGTGATACCATCGTGGGCGTGTTCGGCGACTACACCGGGCGGCGCGAAATCGACGTTTCGGGACAGATCCTGGTGCCGGGCTTCATTGACACCCACCTGCATATCGAATCCTCGCTGGTCACCCCCTTCGAGTTCGACCGCTGTGTGACCCCGCGCGGGGTCACGACCGTGATCTGCGATCCGCATGAGATTGCAAATTTATGCGGGATCAAGGGGGTGGAATACTTTCTTGTAGCGTCCTTTCATTTCCTGATGGACATAAGGGTGCAGCTGTCCTCCTGCGTGCCATCCACTCATATGGAAACCGCGGGGGCAAAGCTGGAAGCGGCGGATCTGCTGCCCCTGCGCGACCATCCGCGCGGGATCGGGCTGGCGGAGTTCATGAATTTTCCCGGCGTGCTGATGCGCGATGCGGGGGTGATGGCCAAGCTGGAGGCGTGGCAGGGCCGCCACATCGACGGCCATGCACCGCTTTTGCGCGGCAATGACCTGAACGGCTATATCAGCGCCGGGATCCGCACCGAACATGAGGCGACAACGGTCGAGGAAGCGTTGGAGAAGTTGCGCAAGGGGATGCGGGTGCTGATCCGTGAAGGCTCGGTCAGCAAGGATCTGCATGCGCTGGCGCCGCTGTTGACCGACCGGCACGCGCCGTATCTGTGCCTGTGCACCGATGACCGCAACCCGCTGGACATCGCGGAGCATGGCCATCTGGATTACATGATCCGCACGCTGATTGACCTTGGGTGTCCACCGCTGGCGGTCTACCGCGCGGCGAGCCTGTCGGCGGCCGAGGCGTTCGGGTTGAAGGACCGTGGGCTGATCGCGCCGGGAAAACGCGCCGATATCGCGGTGATCGACACGCTGGAGGGGTGCCATGCCAGCATGGTGCTGGCGGGTGGCGTGGTCGCGGATGCGGCGGCTTTCGCCGCGCGGGGCACGGTTGCGCCGGTAGCGCGGCACTCGGTCAAGGCGCGGCGGGTGGGGGCGCAGGACTTCCGCACCGGCGGCAACCGGGCGGAGACGCCGGTGATCGGCATTTTGCCGGGCAAGATCATCACCGAGCATCTGACGTATGAGATCGCGCCGGTTGATGGTGACAAGCGGCCGGATCTGGCGCGTGATCTGGTCAAGATCGCGGTGATCGAACGGCACGGCGTGAATGGCAATCTGGCCACCGGATTTGTGAAGGGTTTCGGTTTGCAGCGCGGGGCCATCGCCTCCACCGTGTGCCACGACCATCACAACATCGCGGTGGTTGGAGCCGATTACGCTGATATGGCGCGGGCCGCCAACCGGCTGGGCGAGATCGAGGGCGGGTTCGTGGTCGTCGAGGGTGGTGAGGTGCTGGCGGAGCTGGCGCTGCCGGTGGCGGGGCTGATGAGCCTTGAGCCGTTCGAAGTGGTGCGGGATGCCTTGGTCGCACTGCGGGCAGCGGCGAAGGGGCTGGGGGTGGAGCTGGAGGAGCCGTTCTTGCAGCTGGCCTTCCTGTGTTTGCCGGTGATTCCACATCTGAAGATCACCGATATGGGGATGGTGGATGTGGACCGTTTCGAGGTGATGCCTTGACCTGTGCCGGTGTTTGCCATCCGGGCGGCGGCCTCGGGGGGCATCGAGCCCCCGCTCGGCCGCGCTGCCGCGGTTGCTCGACAGGCAATGCGCGCGGGGCAGGCAGGGGCCTCCCGCGAGCGTATCCGGGAGAGCTGCAAGCCGGGGTGACGGGCGGGTGATCGACAAGCTGGAGATGTTCATCGCGCTGGCCCGCGCACGGCACTTCGGGCGGGCGGCAGCGGCTTGCGGGGTGACGCAGCCCTCGCTATCCGCGGCGATCAAGCACTTGGAGGAACATCTGGGGGTGCAACTGGTGTTTCGCGGCGCGCGCTATCAGGGGCTGACGCCGGAGGGGCAGCGGGTGCTGGAGCGGGCACAGGGGATTGTGGCCGAGGCGCGCGCACTGCGCGACGAGATGCGCTCGGTGAAAAAGGGGTTGGCGGGGAAGTTGCGGATCGGGGTGATCCCGACCGCCTTGCCGATGGTGGCCCTGCTGACCACACCCTTCCTGCGGCGTCATCCCAATGTGTCGGTCACGCTGTTGTCGCGGACCAGTGCCGAAATCTTGCAGGGGATCGAGCAACTGGAGCTGGAAGCGGGCATCACCTATCTGGACAACGAACCCTTGGGGCGGGTTGTGAGCCTGCCGCTTTACACCGAGGTTTACCGGCTGGTCTGTGCGCCGGGATCGGTATTCGCGGAGCGGGGCGCGGTGAGTTGGGCCGACCTTGCGGGATTGCCGCTGTGCCTGCTGACGGGGGACATGCAGAACCGGCGGATCATCAACCAGCATCTGGCCGAGGCGGGGGTGCGGGCGGAGTCTGCAGTGGAATCAAATTCCACCATTGCCCTGATGGCGCATGTGATGACCGGACAATGGGTGTCTGTTCTGCCACGCGCGCTGGCCGATCTGTTTGCGCAATCTGGCGCGGTGCGGGCGGTGCCGATGGTCGCGCCGGAGGTCGGGCATCTGGTCGGGCTGATTGCGGCGCGGCGTGATCCACCGACGCCGTTGATCGAAGCCTTGATGGAGGTGGCGCGGCGATTTGCAGATTGATAGGTTTTTTCTATCACATGACGGGAAGTCGATATTGATCTGCCTGTCATGCCGGTTACACTTCCAGCCCGAGTAAGGTGGCGGGGCAAGTCATGCTGGACAACGCGGTCGTTTCTGTCCGGGTAGCGGAAATTTTGAAGTGCTATCAAAATGTTGAGGGCGCTTTGTTACCGATCCTACATGCGGTGCAGGCCGAGTTTGGCCATGTGCCGGAGGCGGCTTTGCCGGTGATTGCCGCAGGCGCGGGGGTGACGCGGGCGGAATTGCACGGGGTTGTCAGTTTTTATCACGATTTCCGCGGGGTGCCTGCCGGGCGGCAGGTGGTGCGGCTGTGCCGGGCGGAGGCCTGTCAGGCGATGGGTGGCGATGCGGTGGCTTCGCAGGTCCAGGCCCGGCTGGGGCTTGGGTGGCACGAGACCAGCGCCGATGGCGCGGTGACGCTGGAGCCGGTGTTCTGTCTGGGTCTGTGCGCCTGTGCGCCGGCGGCGCAGGTGGGCGGGCGGCTGGTCGGGCGGGCCGATGCGGCGCGGGTTGTGGCGGCTTTGGCGGAGGGGCGGGAATGAAAGTTTACGTCCCGCTTGATGCCGCCGCGCGGGCTTTGGGTGCCGATGAGGTCGTGGCGGCCTTGCAGGCCGAAGCCGCAAGGCGCGGCAGTGCGCTGGACGTGGTGCGCAATGGCAGCCGCGGGATGGTCTGGCTGGAGCCGCTGGTCGAGGTGGAAACGCCGGGGGGGCGTGTGGGCTTTGGGCCGATGGATGCGGCATCGGTGGGGCAGGTGTTTGATGGGGGGCCACTGGCGCTGGGCCGGGTCGCGGATTTGCCGTGGATGAAGGCGCAGACCCGGCTGACCTTTGCACGCTGCGGGGTGATTGACCCGGTGTCGGTGGCGGATTACCGGGCGCATGGTGGGTTTGCGGGGCTGGCCCGTGCGATTGCGATGAGTGTGGAGGAGCGGTTGGCCGAAGTCACCGCATCGGGCCTGCGCGGGCGCGGCGGGGCCGGGTTTCCCACCGGCATCAAGTGGCGCACGGTTGCGGGGGTGGTGGCGGACCGCAAATACATCGTGTGCAACGCGGATGAGGGCGACAGCGGCACCTTTGCCGACCGGATGATCATGGAGGGCGATCCGCTGTCCCTGATCGAGGGCATGGTGATCGCCGGGATCACGGTGGGGGCTTCACGCGGCTTTGTTTATCTGCGCAGCGAATACCCCGATGCGATTGCGGTGATGAACCGGGCGGTCGAGGCCGCGCGCGGGGCGGGGTTTCTGGGGCCTTCGGTCGCCGGATCGGGGCTGGCGTTTGATATGGAAATCCGGGTGGGGGCGGGGGCCTATGTCTGCGGCGAGGAGACCAGCCTGCTGAACAGTCTTGAGGGCAAGCGCGGCGTGGTGCGCGCCAAGCCGCCGCTGCCCGCGCTGGAAGGCTTCATGGGGCGCCCGACCGTGGTGAACAATGTGATCAGCCTTGCCACCATCCCGGTGATTTTCGAGCGTGGGGCGGCGGCCTATGCCGCGCATGGGATCGGGCGGTCGCGCGGGACCATTCCGTTGCAGATCGCCGGAAATGTGGCGCGGGGCGGGTTGTTCGAGGCGGCGTTCGGCATTTCACTGGGCGAGATTGTGGACGGGTTGGCGGGCGGCACCGCCTCGGGGCGGCCTGTGAAGGCGGTGCAGGTGGGCGGGCCCTTGGGGGCCTATTTCCCGCGTCAGTTGTTCGACGTGCCCTTTGGGTATGAGGAATATGCCGGGCAGGGCGGCTTGATTGGCCATGCCGGGATTGTGGTGTTCGACGATACCGCCGACATGCTGGCGCAGGCGCGGTTTGCGTTTGAATTTTGCGCAATCGAGTCGTGTGGCAAATGCACGCCTTGCCGGATTGGTGCTGTGCGGGGGGTAGAGACGGTGGACCGCGTCGCGCGTGGCGATGCCGGAGCGATCCCGTTGCTGCACGATCTGTGTGACACGATGAAAGCCGGGTCGCTGTGCGCGCTGGGCGGGTTCACGCCCTATCCGGTGCTGTCGGCGCTGGCGTATTTTCCGGGTGATTTCGCGCGGGCAAAGGAGGCAGCCGAATGAAGGATTTCATCATTCCCGACCGCGATTTCGGCACGCCTGCGGCGAAGTCGAAGGTGATGGTCACGTTGACCATCGACGGCTTTGACGTGACGGTGCCGGAAGGTACCAGCATCATGCGGGCGGCGGCCGAGGCGGGCATTACGGTGCCAAAACTTTGCGCGACGGACTCGGTGGATGCCTTTGGCTCGTGCCGGTTGTGTCTGGTGGAGATCGAGGGGCGAAACGGCACGCCGGCCAGTTGCACCACGCCAGTGGCGGCGGGGATCAAGGTGCAGACCCAGACCTCCCGGCTGAAAAAGCTGCGTCGCGGGATGATGGAGTTGTATATCAGCGATCACCCGCTGGATTGCCTGACATGCAGCGCCAATGGCGATTGCGAGTTGCAGGATATGGCGGGCGCGGTGGGCCTGCGGGATGTGCGCTATCCGGCTGTGGACACGCATTTCCGGGCAAAGAACACCAGTGGCGAGGCCAATCCGCATTATACGCCCAAGGACGACTCCAACCCTTATTTTACCTATGACCCGGCAAAGTGCATCGTGTGCAGCCGCTGTGTGCGGGCGTGTGAGGAGGTGCAAGGCACCTTCGCGCTGACCATTGAAGGGCGCGGCTTTGACAGCCGGGTGTCTTTCGGCGCCAAGACCGACACGGCGCTGACCTCTGATTGCGTGTCGTGCGGGGCCTGTGTGCAGGCCTGCCCGACCGCGACCTTGCAGGAAAATTCGATCATCGACATCGGCACGCCGGAACGGTCTGTGATCACCACCTGCGCCTACTGCGGGGTCGGGTGCAGCTTCAAGGCCGAGATGCGCGGCGATGAGCTGGTGCGCATGGTGCCCTACAAGCATGGCAAGGCCAACCGGGGCCATTCCTGCGTGAAGGGGCGCTTTGCCTATGGCTATGCCACGCACAAGGACCGCATCCTGTCGCCTATGATCCGCGAGGCGATCACCGATCCGTGGCGCGAGGTGTCGTGGCCAGAGGCGATGGACTTTGCCGCCAGCCGGATGAAGGGAATACAGGCGACATACGGGCGGCAGTCGGTGGGGGTGATCACCTCGTCGCGCTGCACGAATGAAGAAGCCTACCTTGTGCAAAAGCTGACACGGGCGGTGTTTTTGAACAACAACACCGATACCTGCGCGCGGGTGTGCCATTCGCCCACCGGCTATGGGTTGGGGCAGACCTTTGGCACCAGCGCGGGCACGCAGGATTTCGACTCGGTGGAGCACAGCGATGTGGTGATCGTGATTGGCGCGAACCCGGTCAACGGCCACCCGGTCTTTGCCAGCCGCTTGAAAAAGCGGCTGCGGGAGGGGGCAAAGCTGATCGTGATCGACCCGCGCCGCACGGAAATGGTGGAAGGGCCGCATTACCGGGCCGATCATCATCTGGCGCTGAAACCGGGCACCAACGTGGCGATCATCAGCGCCATGGCGCATGTGATCGTGACCGAAGGCCTGATGGACGAGGCGTTCATCCGGGAGCGGTGTGATTGGGAGGCGTTTCAGGACTATGCCGAGTTCATCGCAGCGCCCAACCACGCGCCGGAAGCGGTGGAGATGCTGACAGGCGTTCCCGCGTCCGAGGTGCGGGCGGCGGCGCGGTTGTTTGCCGGGGGTGGCAATGGCGCGATCTATTACGGGCTGGGGGTGACGGAACATTCCCAAGGCTCGACCACCGTGATCGCCATTGCCAACCTTGCCATGCTGACCGGCAATATCGGACGGCCCGGCGTGGGAGTAAACCCGCTACGTGGGCAGAACAACGTGCAGGGATCGTGCGACATGGGGTCATTCCCGCACGAATTGCCGGGCTATCGCCATGTGAAGCTGGATGATGCCCGCGCGGTGTTCGAACGGGTCTGGGGGGTGCAGATCGACAACGAACCCGGTTTGCGCATCCCCAACATGCTGGATGCGGCGGTGGAGGGCACGTTCAAGGGCCTCTATTGTCAGGGCGAAGACATCCTGCAATCGGACCCTGACACCAAACATGTGGCCGCAGGGTTGGCGGCGATGGACTGTGTGATCGTGCATGACCTGTTCCTGAACGAGACCGCGAATTACGCGCATGTGTTCTTTCCGGGGTCATCCTTTCTTGAGAAAGACGGCACCTTCACCAACGCCGAACGCCGGATCAATCGGGTGCGCAAGGTCATGGCCCCGAAGCAAGGCTACGCCGATTGGGAGGTGACGCAGCTTTTTGCCAATGCGATGGGGGCGGGCTGGGCCTATACCCACCCAAGCCAGATCATGGATGAAATCGCGCTGACCACGCCCAGTTTTGCCGGTGTCTCGTATGAGCGTCTGGAAACCCTTGGCTCGGTGCAATGGCCCTGCAACGAGGCCAACCCCGAAGGCACGCCGCTGATGCATGTCGATGGCTTTGTGCGCGGCAAGGGGCGGTTCATCCGCACTGAATACATCCCCACGGATGAGAAAACCGGACCACGCTTTCCGCTGTTGCTGACCACCGGGCGGATCCTGAGCCAATACAACGTCGGCGCACAAACCCGGCGCACGGCGAATGTGGTCTGGCATGCCGAGGACGTGCTGGAGGTTCACCCGCATGATGCCGAGGTGCGCGGGATACGGGATGGCAACTGGGTGCGGCTGGCGTCACGTTCGGGCGCCACCACGCTGCGGGCACAGATCACTGACAAAGTGTCGCCCGGCGTGGTCTATACCACTTTCCACCACCCGGAAACGCAGGCCAATGTGATCACCACCGATTTCAGCGATTGGGCCACCAATTGCCCGGAATACAAGGTGACGGCAGTGCAGGTGTCGCCCTCGAACGGGCCAAGCGAATGGCAGGAAGACTATGCCGCGCAGGCGGCGGTGTCGCGGCGTATCCTGCCGGCAGCAGAATGATGCAAAGCCACGCGCCTTTTCCGCGCTTGTCCTTTTCGGGCGATGTCGTCCGGGAAAGCCAGCGGGTGTTGCCTGCCGAGGTCGCGGTGGCGCTGTCCTACAACGGCTCCACCCATGCGGTGATGATGGCGACGCCTGCCGATCTGACGGATTTCGCGCTTGGGTTCACCTTGGGTGAGGGAATTGCATCGTCGGATGAGATCGAGCGGGTGGATGTGGTGGAAACCCCTTTGGGGATCGACCTGCAGATATGGCTGGCCGAGGGTGCGGCGGCACGGCAACAACAGCGGCGGCGCAGCATGGCGGGGCCGGTTGGCTGCGGGTTGTGCGGGCTGGACTCACTGGAGGAGGCGGTGCGTGACGCGCCAAAGGTGCAGGGCGCGTTGGTGATGTCACCCGTGCAGGTCATGGCGGCGGTTGCAGATTTGCCGCGCCATCAGCCGTTGCACGACATCACCCGCGCGGCGCATTGCGCGGCGCTTTGGGTTTCCGGGGGCGTCGCCTTGACGCGCGAGGATGTGGGGCGGCACAATGCGGTGGACAAACTGGTGGGGGCGATGATGCGGCCTGCTGACAATGCCGCGTTGATCCTGACCAGCCGCGTATCGATCGATCTGGTGCAAAAGGCGTGCATGGCAGGCTTTCCGGTGCTGATCGCGGCCTCTGCCCCAACGGCGGCAGCGGTGCGGATGGCTGACGCGGCGGGGCTGACCTTGATTGCCAATGCGCGGTCCGATGGCTTTGAGTGTTACACCCATCCCCATCGTCTTGCCGATCCAAAAGAGGTATCGCATGTCGCCTGAAACCCGGCCCCATGACAAGCTGATCGTGATGGCCAATCAGATCGCCCGCTTTATGGAAAGCAAAGCGCATGCCGAGGGGCTGGAGGGTTTGGCAGGCCACATCAATGATTTCTGGGAACCGCGCATGCGCCGCCAGTTGTTCGAGGTGCTGGATGCGGGGGGGGCAGGATTGCGCCCCTTGGTGGTGCAGGCTGCTGGTCTTATCCGCAGGCCATTGGCCTGAAACCCTTGCCCGACCTGCCGTTGCGCGTCACTAATGATGCGAACAGGAGGAGATCATGATGTTTGCTGTCGTTACCGCCGGGCCGTCCGCCATCGGGCGCACGCTTGTTACCGCTTTGGCCAGGTCCGGATATGATATTGCCTTCACCCATCTTGATGCCGATCAGGCGGCGGCGGAGCTGATTGCGAAAGTCGAGGCTTTGGGGCGTCGCGCACGCTCTTGGGCGACCGATGCGGGCGACGAGGCGTCGGTCCATGGCTTCTTTGCCGAAGCGATCGAATGGGCCGGTGATGCGCCCGATGTGCTGGTGAACAACGCTGGCATCCAGACCTGGGCCAGCTTGCTGGATCTGCGCGCGGATCAGTGGGATGCGGTGATGCACACCAACCTGCGCGGCACATTCCTGAACACGCAAGCCGCAGGCCGTGCGATGGTCGCAGCGGGCAAGGGCGGCAGTATCGTCAACCTTGGGTCGGGTTGCAACAAACTCGCCTTCCCCAAGCTGGTTGATTACACCGCCAGCAAGGGCGGGATCGAGCAATTCACCAAATCGGCGGCGGTAGAGCTTGGCCCGCACGGCATCCGCGTCAACTGTATTGCGCCCGGAGCGATTGCAACCGAACGCACGGCATCCGAGGCCGGCGATTATGCCGGAACCTGGTCAAGGGTCACACCCTTGCGCCGGGTCGGCACCCCGGAAGACATTGCCGGACCGCTGGTGTTCTTGTGCTCGGAGGCCGCAAGTTTCATCACCGGCCAAACGATCTGGGTTGATGGCGGAGTGTTTTCACAGGCAACCTGGCCTTATGAATTGTAATCTGTGACACGTGGCCCTTGCCGCACCTGATCGTGCGCCTACATGTCGAAAATGTTGAAAACCGCGCTGATCGTGGCCCACGGCCAACCCTCTGACCCGGAGTCTGCCGAAGCGGCGCTTGCCGTGCTTGCGGCAAGTGTCGCGGCGCATCTGCCGGGCTGGCGGGTTTTGTCGGCAACATTGGCGGCCGAGGGCCGTTTGTCGGCGGCGCTGCTGCTTGCGGGGCCAGAGGGTGGACTGGTTTATCCGATGTTCATGGCTGACGGCTGGTTTACCCGCCAGCATTTGCCAGAACGCTTGGCAAAGGCCTGCCGTGCCGCCCTTTTTCACGCTGATGCCTGCGATGGTCCCAGCTGTGGCGGGGCCGACGGGTGCGCCCGGTGGCGTTGCCTGCCGCCGTTTGGGCTTGATCAGACCGTGCAGAATCTGGCGTTGCGTGTGTTGCACGAAGCCGGTGTGCCGCCGGGCGGCGAGGTCTTGTTGGCGGCGCACGGTTCTGGCCGCAGCTCTGCCCCTTCGGATGTGGCCAATGCGGTTGCGCAGCGGTTGAAGCAGGGATTGTTGCTCGGACGGGCAGAGGCGGCGTTCATCGACCAGAGCCCGCGTTTGGCCGACGTTGGCGGCTTTGGCGCCGAAGCGGTCTGCCTGCCGTTCTTTGCCGCCGAAGGCGAACATGTGACCGACGATCTGCCGCAGGCTTTGGTTTTGGCTGGGTTTAGCGGCAGTGTCTTGCCGCCGTTGGGGCGCGATCACCGCGTACCGGGTCTGATCGCCGAGGCTTTGCGTTCGGCGGCAGGGGTGTCAGGCCACGTGTGATGCACCGTGCGCCTTCAGGGCCTGACGCGTCTCGTCCCACAGAGTGGGCAGTTTTTCGATCAGATGTGCTGCTCTGTCCGGTTGCCCGGAACTGATGGCCTGTTCAAGATCCGACAAGGCGTCGGAAAGGGCCACTGCGCCAAAGATCGGACAACTTCCGGCCATTTTGTGCACGGCGCGCGCCATCTCGGCGTTCGGCTCTGGCTGCGCCTTGATAGTCGCAAGTGTGATGTCACCTTCTGCCACCATCCGGTTCATCAAGGACAGTGCGGCCGGCTTCCCCAGGAATTGGGCAAGATCCTGCAGGGCCGTATTATGCGGGACGCCGCCGGCCGCTCCAATCTCGGGTGATGCGGGGGGGGACGTGCGGGCGATGTTGCAGATCTGTGACATCACGGCATCGCGCGTCACGGGCTTGGTCAAACAGGCATCCATTCCGGCAAGCCGGAACCTTTCCAGATCGCCGGGCAGTGCGTGGGCCGTCAGCGCGATGATCCGGGCCTTGGCCGAAGCCCCTCCGGCGCGGATCCGGCGTGCGGCTTCAAGCCCATCCAGGTGCGGCATCGAGATATCGGTGATGATCAGGTCAAAGGTGGTGTTTTCGGCTGCGGCCACTCCTTCAAGCCCATCCTTCGCCTCGGTCACGCTGTGACACGCATCCGTTAACATGCGGTGCAACAAGAACCGATTGATGTCGTTGTCTTCAATCAAGAGCACATTCAGATGTTGCGTCCCCGCGGCTGTGCAGGAAAGGCTTGCAGGTGATACCGTATAAGTCGCGACAGCAGGGTCGGATACACCCGGTAAAGCAGGGACTGCGGCGGGAAGCGGCAGGCGGAGCCAAAACAGGCTGCCTTCGCCCGGCACGCTTTCCACGCCAATGCTGCCCCCCATTGCCTGCACCAACCGGCGGGCAATACCCAGTCCGAGGCCGGTCCCGCCTGCTGCGCGGCCATACGAGGGATCTACGGTGGCAAAATCCTCGAACACCCGGCCACGGTCTGCCTTTGCAATGCCGATACCTGTGTCGATCACCCTGATTTCGATGTGCTGTGGCTGCGCAGTCCCGCTGCGTTGGGGCAACCGTTCGGACTCGATGGTAATCGTTCCGTTGCGGGTGAATTTCACGGCGTTCCCGATCAGGTTCAACAGGATTTGTTGCAAGCGTCCCGGATCGCTACGCACAGTGCCAAGCGGGCCGGACAACGGCACATGGCGAATGGTATTGCCTGCGATGCGGGCGACGCCTGCCTGATTGGCGATACAGTCCTCGATCAGACTGTCCAGCACAAAAGGCGTGTCGGTCAGCCGGATCTGTCCCGCCTGGGCGCGCGAAATGTCCAGAACCGATTCGACGTGGCCCAGCAGGATGTCGCCGGAAATCTCCATCACGCGCAGCAGTTCGCGCTGATCATCATCCAATGTGGTGTCACCCATCAACTGCATCGATCCGATCAGCCCGTTCAGCGGTGTCCGCATCTCGTGGCTCATCACGGCCAGAAAATCCGCTTTGGCCTTTTCGCCTGCTTGCGCGCGGGTCAGGGCCTGTTCCAAAATCTGCTGATCGGCCTTTCGCTGCGACACATCGCGCAAAAAGCTGACAATCAATGCCCCTTTGTTCAGATCGCGGACGGCCAGAGAAACCTCCAGCGGAACATCCGTGCCATCTGCGCGCTGTCCCGTTATCTCGAACCGTTGCGGGCCTGATGACGCGGCATCGTTGATGATGCCGCGCAGGCGGGCGTCGTATTCCTTTTGCTGATGCGGTGGAAAAAGGATTGGCAGGATCCGCTTGCCAAGAACCTGATCACGGCCAACGCCGAACAGTGCCTCTGCCACCGGATTGAATTCCACCACCCAACCACCGCGATTCGTCACGACAATCGCATCGGGCGACGTTGTGATGATCAACTGCAGTCGTTCACCCGCGATCTGGTTTTCCCGCGCCTGCCACCGGGTCACGTTGTAGAGCCGCGTTGCCATGACCGCCAACAGCGCCAGAAGCAGTATCGTGGCCGCAATCGCAACGGCGAGGTGCACCAACGTTTCAGAGACCCGCGTTCGCGTCTCGTCAGTGCTGGCAGAAAAAACCAGCAGGGAATCAAGCGACAGGGTCCGGGCGAGTCGCTGCACTTCGAGGGTTTGCATTTCAATCTGGGACAAAGCAGCCCGAAGCACATCATCAGGGGAATCGATGGTTGCCACCCATCGGTCTGTAAAGGCCTGCATCGCTTTTAGCCGGCGCAAATTTGCGGGATTCTGGATGAATTCAGCATAGAGCGGGCTTTGTTCCAACATGCGCAGCCGGCTGTAAAGCACATTGAACCAGCGGCGCACATCGGCAAGATCGGCTTTGTCCGCCTGTGCCTTGATCAATGTGCTTTGCAGGCGCAGCACCTCGACCTCGGTTTGCATCATCACCCATTGGCCATTGTCGCTATCGGCCAGATCAAGCGCCGCCAGCCGGTTTCGGACATCCATCGCCAATGCCGCAATAAGCGCCAGCAGGCCAAGAACCAGCCCCACGATCACAAGGTTGCGGGCCGGCGCGATGGCTGGCCTGCGGGGCGGGTTTGGACTACTGCTCATCGGGAGCCTTGCATCTGTTGGCCAAAATCAGGCTAAGATACATCTTAAGACACTTTCGAACCAAAGTGCCATTCCTTCAATGTGCAAATGTCCCCGACTGGACAGAGGAAAACCAGAACGTGCGGATGCTTTTGGCCGACGACCATGACCTGTTTCGCGAATCTGTGGCTGCAATGGTCGCCGCAGATGGTCGCGTTGTCGTGGTGTCGGTGTCGGGGTTGCAGGCTGCTCTGGACATGTTGGCCCTGCAATCCTTCGACCTTGTTCTTCTGGATTATCAGATGCCGGGCATGAATGGGCTGGACGGGCTGCGATGCGTTCTGGATGCAGCGCCAAAGGTGCCGGTGGCGGTCATGTCAGGCACAACCCGCCGTGATCTGGCTGTCGAGGTGCTTGCCTGCGGCGCTGTGGGGTTCGTGCCCAAGACGTTGGGCGTCAAGGCAATGATCGCAGCCGTCATGCGAATGGCGGCCGGTGAAATCTTTGCACCTTTGTCGATGCTCGAAGATCCGCCACCGCTGAACGCGCCGCTGGACGATCTGACGCGGCGGGAACGTGAAGTGCTGGACGGGATCTGCGAAGGCAAGTCCAACAAGGAAATCGCGCGCGATCTTCAGGTGCAGGAAGTAACCGTGAAACTGCATGTCAAAACGCTGACCCGCAAACTGGGCGCAAGAAACCGAACGCACGCCGCAATGATTGCGCGCGATCGCGGGCCGGTCCGGCCCTAGCAACCGGGACGCAGAGCGGTGACGGAAATCTGTTGTTGCCACCCCACGGCCCCGGTTGACCCTGTCTGAATGATCCTCTATTTCCAGAATTCGAGCGCGGGCGTTGTGTAATGGTAAGACCTTAGCCTTCCAAGCTAAAGACGCGGGTTCGATTCCCGCCGCCCGCTCCAAGACCCCCTGACATGACGTGCCACAAAGTGACAAAAACCCAAAGATTACAGGGTTGTTCGCAACAGTTTTGTGCCAGAACGTGCCACAAGATGCGATGACATGACTGCACCCTGTTGGTAGGCCCTTCGCGACCGGGGAATCAACATGCCAGCTACCAACAAGTTATCAGCCACGGGACTCAAGAACCTCAAGCGCGGCGCGAAGGTCCAGAAGATCACAGACGGGGGCGGTCTTTTCATTCAGGTGGAGGCCAGCAGGTCGAAGCTGTGGCGCTTGGCCTATCGGCATGGCGGCAAGCAAAGGCTGATCTCCCTTGGCGTTTACCACACTGTGAGCCTTGCCGAAGCCCGCGCCGCCCGTGACGCGGCAAAGACCAAATTGGCAAAAGACCTCGACCCGTCCGCCGAACGGCAAGCCGCCAAGGCCGCTGCCGTCGCAGAGACAGAGATAGAGGCCGCCGAAGCGGGGAAGACGTGAGGCAAGAGTTCCTCCAAAAGCTGAAATCAAAAGGCTAAGCCGCCCCCACGCTTGCCAAGAACGGGTGGCTTTTGGAACGGACCTACCGCGCCTTCGGGTCCACGCCGATTGCAGACCTGAAAGCCCCTGACCTTCTGGAGTTCCTCCGGGGGGTGGAGGCCGAAGGGAAGCACGACACAGCCACGACCTTGCGCGCCCTGCTAGGCCGCGTCTTCCGCTATGGCATCGCTACGGGGCGGTGCGAGCGCGACCCTGCCACCGATTTGGTCGGTGCGCTGATCACGCCACCCGCGCGCCATCACCCGGCTATCCTCGACCCCAAGAAGGTTGGCGGCCTCTTGCGGGCCATCCGGGGCTATGACGGCGAACCCGCAACCCGTGCCGGGCTGTTGTTCTTAGCCTACACCTTCCTGCGCAATGGGGAGGTCAGGCATCTTGAATGGGCAGGCACTGATTTCCAGGCCGCTTGGATCATGATACCCGCCGACCGGATGAAACTGCCGCGCCCCCATATCGTGCCGCTCTCGACACAGGCCGTCGGGGTGCTGGAGGCTATGCGGTCCATCAGCGGGCGCGGCAAGCTGGTCCTGACCAGTCTGCGCACAGGCGCGAGCGCGTGTTGAACCGGCGCATCTCTGTCTGTTGCCCCCGATGCAGGACCGCAAGCGGGGGCGTGTCATCTCGATCACGTCATCCGGCGTCGAACAGCCGATTCTGAACCTTGCCTTGTCCAACGGGGTGCGGTCCGCTGTTGTCGGCTGGTTAAAAACACTTCCGTCCGAAGTGGCGGACGATGGCACCACCGTGAGTCTGTTCATGCCCGGCCGCATCCATACAGCGCGTGTCGACGAACTGGACGCCGCCGCCACGAAGCAGACACAGACGGATGTGTCAGAGGTTGCGATCAAATCACGCGCAACCATTCCGGCGGGTTGATACGGCAAGCCCGAAGAATTTGCCGATGTGGTGACGTTCCTTGCCTCTGAACGCGCAAGCTATGTCACCGGCTCGCGGATCCGGATTGACGGGGGCGCGATCCGGTCGGTCTGACGTCACCTTTTTGCCTGTCGGTGGCCATACGATCCGGTCATCAACCAACGATGCCCCGCCGATCCATGGAAAAGCCAGCGGTGATTTCCCCAAAATGGCGCATTGTCAGCACGATCTGCCTGCGTTAGCTTGATGCCATAACCGTTGGGGTGCCCTTTTGGGGGCTGAGAGGCGAAAGCCAACCCATCGAACCTGATCCGGTTAATACCGGCGTAGGGAACGGTGCATAAGGGGCGCATGGCGCCCGTGATCCGTCTCCTTGCGATGATTTGTTTGGCAAGGAGGGGATGGTGGTTCCCATAGCACTGACGATAGCCGGGTCCGATTCAGGCGGGGGGGCGGGGATTCAGGCGGACCTCAAGACGTTTTCGGCCTTGGGCGTCTATGGCGCCAGTGTGATCACGGCATTGACCGCGCAGAATACCCGGACTGTCGCGATGATCGAGGCAGCAAGCCCGGCGATGATCGCGGCGCAGATCGCGGCCGTGTTTGATGATCTGGACGTGCAGGCGGTCAAGCTGGGCATGCTGGGGGATGCGTCGGCGATTGCAACCGTGGCGCAGGGGTTGGCGGGGCGTGGTCTGCCTGTGGTGCTCGATCCGGTGATGGTCGCGAAATCCGGCGACCGGCTGCTGCCGCCCGCTGCACTCGATGCATTGCGCCGCGATCTTTTGCCACTGGCCACGCTGCTGACCCCGAACCTGCCCGAGGCGGCGGACCTTTTGGCGTGCGCCCCCGCCACAACGGAAGGCGAGATGGCGCGCCAAGGCCATGCCCTGCGCGCGCTGGGTGTGCAGGCGGTGCTTATGAAGGGTGGGCATGGTGCGGGGGCAGATTGCGTAGACCTGCTGATCACAGCCGATGGTGTCACCCGCCTGAGCGCGCCGCGCCGCGCCACCCGCAACACGCATGGCACCGGCTGCACGCTGTCGGCGGCGATTGCGGCGGGGCTTGCGCAAGGTTTGGCGCTGCCCGACGCCGTCATCCGCGCCCACACCTACCTGCAAGGCGCGATAGCGGCTGCGGACGGGTTGGGCGTGGGGCATGGCAACGGCCCGGTGCATCACTTTTACAAGGTCTGGGCGCATGGCTGATGTCACCATCATCGGGGCTGGGGTGGCGGGGCTGTGCGTCGCCCACATGCTGTTGCGCGCCGGGCTGACCCCGCGTGTGATTGACCGCAACGGCGCACCCGGTTCGCATGGCTGTTCGTGGTGGGCTGGCGGAATGCTCGCGCCGTTTTGCGAAGGCGCGGTGGCAGAGCCTGCCATCGTGGTGCACGGGCAGACCGCCGCTGCGTTCTGGTCAGAGGTGACGGCGGTAACACATCGCGGCACGCTGGTGCTGGCCTTGCACCGCGATCTGGGCGAGCTTGACCGCTTTTCTCGGCGCACGAGCGGGCATTATCGGGTCACCGATATCGCCGCGCTGGAGCCTGAACTTGCGCACCACAACGCGGCGCTGTTCTTTGCCGCCGAGGCCCATCTGGACCCCCGTCGCGCCTTGGCCGATCTGACCCGAACACTCACCGCACGCGGCGTGCGGATCGAACAGGCCGAGGCCACGCCAGAGGATATCAACGGCCCGGTGATCGACGCGCGCGGCATGGCAGCGGGCTTGCCCGGTCTGCGCGGCGTGCGGGGCGAGATGCTGGTCTTGCGCGCGCCCGACATCAACCTGTCGCGCCCGGTGCGGCTGCTGCATCCACGCCATCCGTTTTACATCGTGCCGCGCGGCGATGGCGTGTTCATGCTGGGCGCTACACAGGTGGAAAGCGCGGACCGGCGCGGCGTGTCGGCGCGTGCGGTGCTGGAACTGCTGAGCGCGGCCTATGCGCTGGATGTGCGCTTTGCCGAGGCCGAGGTGCTGGAAACCGGCGCCGATCTGCGCCCGGCATTCACCGATAACGTGCCGCGTGTCGTCGTGCGGGCGGGCGCGTCAAACCATCCGGTGCTGCACCTGAACGGGCTGTTCCGGCACGGCTATCTGATGGCGCCCGCGCTGGCGCGTCAGGCCACCGATTATCTGACCAAAGGCATCAAGGGGGATCTGATCCATGCGGATTGAGGTGAATGGCGAGGCGCGCGAGGTGGCAGGCACAACCGTCGCCGCCGCACTGGAGGAACTGGGCCTTGGCACTGCCCGCATCGCCACGGCGCTCAACGGCAGCTTTGTGCCAAAGGCCGCGCGGGACACGACGTCACTGACCACGGGCGACCGGCTGGAAGTGCTGGCCCCGATGCAGGGGGGCTGAGGCGATGCGCACCTTCTACGGCATCACGCTGGACACGCCCCTGATGCTGGGCACGGCACAATACCCCTCGCCCGCGATCATGGCCGAGGCATTTCGCGCCTCAAACGCCTCGGTTGCCACGGTATCGTTGCGGCGCGAGGGCGGGCAGGGGCAAGCCTTTTGGGATATTATCCGTGGGTTTGGCGTGCATGTCCTGCCCAACACCGCCGGCTGCCACAGCGCACGCGAAGCGATCACCACCGCGCAGATGGCGCGCGAGGTGTTCGGGACAAACTGGATCAAGCTGGAGGTGATCGGCCACGCCGACACCCTGCAACCCGACCCGTTCGGCCTGCTGGAGGCGACCGAAGCCTTGGCCGCCGACGGGTTCGAGGTGTTCCCCTACACCACCGAAGATCAGGTGCTGGCGCAGCGCCTGCTTGATGCGGGCGCGCGGGTGCTGATGCCGTGGGGCGCGCCGATTGGCTCCGGGCTTGGGTTGAACAACCGCTATGGGCTGAAAACGCTGCGCGCGGCCTTTCCCGATGTACCGATGGTGATTGACGCGGGCCTTGGCCTGCCCAGCCATGCCGCAGATGCGATGGAGATGGGCTTTGACGCGGTGCTGCTCAACACCGCCGTGGCGCAGGCGGGCGATCCGGTGGCGATGGCGCGGGCCTTTGGGCTGTCGGCGCAGGCAGGCGCGCTGGCGTATGGTGCCGATCCGATGGCCCCGCGCGACATGGCCGCCCCGTCCACCCCCGTTCTTGGAAAGGCGTGGCTATGACATTGCCCCGGTTCTACCCCATCTTCGATTCTGTCGCATGGCTGGAACGCGCCCTGCCACTGGGTGTCACGCTGGTGCAGCTGCGCATCAAGGACCGCGCGCCGGACAATCTGCGCGCCGATATTCGGGCCGGGCTGGCGCTGGCAAAGCGGCATGGGGCCGCGCTGGTGATCAACGACCACTGGCAACTGGCGATCGAGGAAGGCGCCGACTGGCTGCATCTGGGCCAGGAGGATCTGGATACCGCCGATCTGCCCGCGATCCGCCGCGCAGGGCTGCGGCTGGGGGTCTCGACCCACGATTACGCAGAGCTTGACCGCGCTTTGGCCCTTGCACCGGATTATGTCGCCCTTGGGCCGGTTTACCCGACCATCCTGAAGCAGATGAAATGGCATCAGCAGGGGCTGGACCGCGTGAGCGAATGGAAGCGGCTGGTGGGCGACACGCCTCTTTGCGCCATCGGCGGCATGAGCGTGGAGCGCGCGCCGGGGGCGTTCGCGGTGGGGGCCGATATCGTGGCGGCGGTGACGGATATCACCCTGCACCCCGACGCGCGGGCGCGGATGCGCGATTGGCTGGCGGTGTGCGCATGACCCGCTATGCGCGCCAGACGGTCCTGCCGCAGATCAGCGCGGCCGGTCAGACGCGGCTGGCCAGTGCGCAGGTGCTGGTGGTGGGCGCGGGCGGGCTTGGCGTGCCGGTGTTGCAGTATCTGGCAGGCGCGGGGGTGGGCCAGATCACGCTGGTCGATGGTGACCGGGTGGCAGAACACAACCTGCACCGCCAGCCGCTTTACCGGATGGACCAGATCGGCCAGCCAAAGGTGCAGGCCGCCGCCGATGCCTTGGCGGCGCTGAACCCTGATGTGACAGTGACCCCCTGCGCTGACTGGCTGAGCCCCGCCAACGCGCCCGAATGGGTCGCTGCCGCCGATGTGGTGATCGACTGCGCCGATACGTTTGCGGCCAGCCTTGCCCTATCGGACGCCTGCCGGGATACCGCCACGCCATTGATCACCGCCTCGGCTTTGGCGCTGGCGGGGTATGTGGCGGGATGTTGCGGCGGTGCGCCATCCTTGCGCGCGATTTTTCCCGACCTGCCGGACCGGGGGGCCACCTGTGCCACCTCCGGCGTGATGGGGCCGGTGGTGGGGGCCGTTGGCGCGGTGCAGGCGCAGATGGCGCTGGCCGTGCTGTTGGGGCTGGACCCGTCGCCACTGGGCCAGTTGATCCACCTTGATGCCGCGACGTGGCGGATGGCGGGCTTTCGCTTTGATGCAGCACCGGAGCCTGACGCACCCCTGACCTTCATCGCCCGCAGCCAGATACGCGCCGATGATCTGCTGATCGACCTGCGCACCGAGGCCGTCCCCTTTTGCGCCGAAGCCCGCCACATCCCGCCTGCGGCGATGGCCACCTTTACCCCGCCGAACGCGAGGCGAGTCGTCCTGGCCTGCGCCACCGGCCTGCGCGCGCACAACGCGGGACAGGATCTGCAAACCCGTTGGCCGGGCGACATCGCCTTGCTGGCAATCCATGACTGAAAGGAA
Source organism: Paracoccaceae bacterium (assembly GCA_046292785.1). Classification (GTDB taxonomy): domain Bacteria; phylum Pseudomonadota; class Alphaproteobacteria; order Rhodobacterales; family Rhodobacteraceae; genus Pseudotabrizicola. The sequence continues at coordinate 27,656 of JBKBQB010000010.1, read as the reverse complement.
GCACATGAAAACCCTGCTTGCCACGCTGGCCGTCACCGCCACACTGGCCCTGCCTGCCGCCGCACAGGACCGGATCAGCCTGATGCTGGACTGGTTCGTGAACCCCGACCACGGCCCGATCATCCTTGCGCAAGAGTTGGGCTATTTCAAAGAGGCCGGGCTGGAGGTGGAGATCATCACCCCCTCCGACCCCAATGCGCCGCCGCGGATGGTGGCAGCAGGCAGCGTTGATCTGGCGATCAGCTATCAGCCGGAACTGCACCTGAACCGCCACGACGGGTTGTCGCTGCGCCGCGTCGGCACGCTGATTTCCACGCCGTTGACCTGTCTTGTGGTGCTGGCGGATGGCCCGGTGAAAACCATGGCCGATCTGCGCGGCGGCAAGGTCGGCTTTGCCGTGGCGGGTGTGCAAGAAGTGATGCTGAACGCCATGCTGGCCCATTCCGGCATCGCGCCGGGGGATGTGGAACAGATCAACATCGGCTGGTCGATCTCGCCCGCGCTGATGGCGCGGCAGGTCGATGGGGTGATCGGGGCCTTCCGCAATTTCGAGCTGAACCAACTGGCGTTGGAAGGCATGGAGGGGCGTTGTTTCTACCCCGAGGCCGAGGGCGTGCCGACCTATGACGAACTGATCTACATCGCCAACCCAGACCGGATGGACGCGGGCAAGATCGCCCGGTTTCTGGAGGCGACCGAGCGTGCGACCGGCTATATCCTGAACACCCCCGATCAGGCGTGGCAGATCTTTGCCGCCACCGCGTCCGAATTGCAGACCGAGTTGAACGCCCGCGCCTGGGCCGACACATGGCCGCGCTTTGACGCCCGCCCCGCCGCCCTGGATGCCGGGCGCTACACGCGGTTCGAGGCGTTTCTGGCCGCAAGCGGCGTCACACCCGGCGGGCTGGCGGTGGACGCGCTGGCGCTGGACGTGACCGCGCAATGACTGCGCCGCCCGACTATGGCAGGGCCTTTGCCCTGTGGCGCGCGCGCGCGCCGCAGTGGCAGGCCTACACGCACCACGCCTTTGTCGAGGGGCTGCGCACGGGTGATCTGCCGCGCGCGCGGTTCCTGCACTATCTGCGGCAGGATTATGTGTTCCTGATCCACTTTGCCCGCGCCTGGGCACTGGCGGCGGCCAAGGCCGACACGCTGGCAGAGATGCAGGCGGCCTCGGCCACGGTGCAGGCACTGGTGCATGTGGAAATGCCGCTGCATGTGCATATCTGCGCGGCGGCAGGCATCGACGCGGCCATGCTGGAGGCGACGGAAGAAGCACCAGCAAACCTTGCCTACACACGCTATGTGCTGGAGGCGGGCTATTCGGGTGACTTTCTGGACCTGATGGCGGCCCTTGCGCCCTGTGTGCTGGGCTATGGCGAGATCGGTGCACGTTTGGCGGGCGGTGGCGGGCCCTACGGTGACTGGGGCGACACCTACGGCGGGGCTGATTATCAGGCGCTGTGCCGCAATGTCGGCGTGCTGATCGACAAGGCGCTTTTGCGCCGTCTGGGGCCTTGCTGGCCCGATCTGCCGCGCTTTGCGCAACTGGCACTGCATTTTGACACCGCAACCCGGCTGGAGGCGGGGTTTTGGCAGATGGGGCTGGAAGGCGCATGACCGGACTGCACATGCGGGGTGATGTGTGGATGGGCAGCGCGCGGCTGATCCGCGGTCTGGTGCTCGACATGCCTGCCGCGCAATGGTCGTGCCTGTTGGGCCCGTCAGGCGTCGGAAAATCCACCCTCGCGCGGTTGATCGCGGGGCTGCCGGGGCCCTTTGGGTTGGATGGCGGGCTTTTGGCGGGCGATGGCCTGCCGCCTGCAGGACGGGTGGCGATGATGGCCCAAACAGCGCAGCTGTTGCCTTGGGCCGATCTGTTGAGCAACGTCACCATCGGTGCGCGGCTGCGGGGGAGGCGGCCCGACATAGACCGCGCCCGGGCGCTGTTGGCCGATGTTGGGCTGGCAGGGATGGAAACCCGTCACCCCTCCGAGCTTTCGGGCGGTCAGTCCCAGCGGGTGGCCTTGGCGCGAACCTTGATCGAGGATCGTCCGATCGTGGTGCTGGACGAGCCCTTTTCGGCGCTCGATACAGTAGCGCGACTGGCGATGCAGGATCTGGCTGCCCGGCTGCTGAAGGGCCGCACCGTGATCCTGATCACCCATGACCCGCTGGAGGCGATCCGTCTGTCGGACCGCGCCTGGCTGCTGGGGCCCGGCGGGGCCGAGCCTCTGACGTTGCCCCCGACAGCCCCTGCGCGCGACTGGCGCGCGCAAGAAACCCTTGCGGCGCAGGCCGCGTGGCTTTCCCGGTTGCATGCAGTGCAGGTGCGGCCATGCGGCGGCTGACCTTTGCCATGGCGCGCGGTGTGCTGGCCCTCGCGGCCGTCCTGGCGCTGTGGCAGGCGGTGGTCTGGGCCAGCGACGTGCCGCATTTCATTCTGCCGGGGCCGGCGCGCGTGGCGGTCAGCCTGTGGGCCAATGCGGCGCTGGTGTGGGAAAACGCGCGCTTTACCGCGCTCAATCTGATCGCGGGTCTGCTTGCGGGCATTGCGCTGGGGATAGCAACGGCGCTGAACCTTGCATTGTCGCCCGTCGCGCGGCTGTTGCTGCGTCCGGTGCTGATCTTTTTCCAGGCGGTGCCGGTGTTTGCGTTGGCCCCGATCCTGACGCTTTGGCTGGGCTATGGGGCCGCGTCAAAGATCGTGGTTGTGATGCTGGTGGTTTATTTCCCGGTGGCCTCGGCGTTCTTCGACGGGCTGATGCGCCTGCCTGCGCCCCTTGCCGATCTGGCGCAGATCATGCGGGCGGGTCCGGTGCGGCGGCTCTTTGTGCTGCAGGTGCCCCATGCGCTGCCCGCGCTTGTATCTGGGTTGCGGCTGGCCGTGGTGATGGCACCCTTTGCCGTCATTATCGGGGAATGGGTCGGGTCTTCGCGTGGGCTGGGCTATCTGATGCTGATGGCGAATGGCCGTGGCCAGACCGACCTGATGTTTGCGGCCCTGATCGCGCTGGCCGTGCAAAGTCTTGTGTTGTTTGCGATACTGGAAAGTTGCGCGAAATGGGTGGCGGAAGGAAACTGATCGTCTGTGTCTTGCAAAAAGCAATGCACGAACCCGATCATGGGTCGGTGTGGCCCGTTGTCAGCGGTCGCAGTCATATGCGGGGGCGGCAAATCCCGAAGGACCGCAGGAGTCGCGCCCGAGCGCGCGCATTTGACCGACAATCGGCGATGGTGCTTTTTTGAAACCCACGGAAGCATCGCACCAGCAAACCGTGGGATCAAAGACTTGGATATCTTCAGGTTTGGGGTGGACACATTCCTTGGGGCAGAGTGGTCAACCCCCCTCAACAGTCATTATTTCAAGTTTCCGACACACAAACAGGATCAAGAAATAAAAACTTTGCATATATTGCAATTAACAAAATTATGTTTGTTGAAATTATGCAAATATTCCCATTTCTGCTTTGCTGCACCCCGAACCCTGCCTATGGTGCCACCAAACTCAGGTAGGTCTCAGCGGGGAAAGACTGGCATGCAGGATATTTTGGCTCAGCTTGAAGGCCGCCGTGATGGAGCGCGGCAAGGTGGGGGCCAGCGGCGCATCGAGGCGCAGCATGCAAAGGGAAAGCTGACTGCACGCGAGCGCGTAGATCTGTTGCTTGATGAAGGCAGCTTTGAGGAATTCGACATGTTCGTCGCACACCGCTGCACCGATTTCGGGATGGAAGCCGACCGTCCTGCGGGCGATGGTGTTGTGACCGGCTGGGGCACGGTGAACGGCCGTATGGTCTATGTCTTCAGTCAGGATTTCACCGTCTTTGGCGGGTCTTTGTCTGAAACCCACGCCCAAAAGATTTGCAAGATCATGGATATGGCAATTCAGAACGGTGCGCCTGTCATCGGTATCAACGATTCGGGCGGGGCGCGCATACAAGAAGGTGTTGCCAGCCTTGCCGGTTATGCCGAAGTGTTTCAGCGCAATATCATGGCATCTGGCGTGGTTCCGCAAATCAGCCTGATCATGGGGCCGTGTGCGGGGGGCGCGGTTTATTCTCCCGCGATGACCGATTTCATCTTCATGGTCAAAGACTCCAGCTACATGTTTGTGACGGGCCCTGATGTGGTGAAAACCGTGACGAACGAAGTCGTGACGGCTGAAGAACTTGGCGGCGCGTCGACCCATACAAAAAAGTCTTCTGTCGCGGACGGCGCGTTCGAAAACGATGTTGTCGCATTGGCTGAAACCCGCCGTCTGATTGACTTTTTGCCGCTCAACAACCGCGAAAAGGCTCCGGTTCGACCGTTCTTTGACGATCCGGCGCGCATCGACAAAAGCCTTGATACCCTGATCCCCGAAAACCCCAACCAGCCTTATGATATGAAGGAGTTGATCGGTAAACTGGCCGATGAGGGTGATTTCTTCGAGATCCAGGCGGCGTTTGCGGCCAATATCATCACCGGCTTCATCCGGTTGGAAGGGCAGTCGGTCGGCGTGGTGGCGAACCAGCCCACGGTACTGGCCGGGTGTCTTGATATCGACGCCAGTCGCAAGGCCGCGCGCTTTGTGCGGTTTTGTGATGCGTTCGAGATTCCGATCCTTACGCTGGTGGATGTGCCGGGCTTCATGCCCGGCACAAGCCAAGAGCATGGCGGCGTGATCAAGCACGGGGCAAAACTGCTGTTTGCATATGGCGAGGCGACGGTGCCGAAGGTCACGCTCATCACCCGCAAAGCCTATGGCGGGGCCTATGATGTGATGGCGTCCAAGCACCTGCGCGGAGATTTCAACTATGCCTGGCCCACCGCGGAGATTGCGGTGATGGGAGCCAAGGGCGCGGTGGAAATCCTGTATCGCAGCGAACTTGGTGATCCAGCCAGGATCGCGGCCCGTGTGCAGGATTACGAGGACCGTTTTGCCAACCCGTTTGTGGCCGCCGAAAAGGGCTTCATCGACGAGGTGATCATGCCCTCATCTACCCGCCGCCGCATTTGTCGCGCTTTTGCGTCACTGCGCACGAAGAAGTTGGCGAACCCGTGGAAGAAGCACGATAACATCCCTCTTTGACAGTGGCAGGACGCAGGGGATGACGAAATGGAGATCAAGACCGGGGCAGGGGTCAGCGGACCAGACCGGAGAGGCGCATGACCGATCCGATCCAAGAACAGCACGCCGGGGCGCAGATTTCGCCGGGCGACGAGACGACGATCCCCGTCCCATCCGGGCAGCCGGTATTCTTGCACGATGTGATCTGGAATGTGCCTGGCCCGGATGGCCTGACGGTGCGCTTTCGGTTCATCGCCCCGCAGATCGCGCGCGGCGCCGGGACAGTGGCCTACGAGCAGGCGTCAGAGGATATGATCCATCTTTGTCAGGCCTACGCCTTGCCGCGATTGACAGAGTTCGGGCCGCAGCCATCCCAGATCATCATATCGTTTTCCGATCAGCCAGTTCCTTTCGGCGAGACGGTTTTCGAGGCAACACAGTTCTTCGAAGCGTTCACGTATCAGGATGGAGTCTGCATATGGGAAATCTATTGATTTTTTCGCTAGATATGGCCCCGGCCCGGCGCACGCCCGTCTTGCCTGATGTAGCAGAGTCACAGGCGGCATTCTTGGCAAACAGCCCATGTCCAACACGGCGGCAATCCGCTACTATCCACTCAGGCCGAACCCAAGCGGCCTTTGCCTCGCACGAAGGCCGTGCTATCGGACATTCCGGAGCACCCTTCCAAGAATATAGGAGTAGAGGATGTCGAAGAGCACGAAAACTTTCCTGGCGCTGTGCATGGTTGCCTTTGTGGCAGCCTGTGGCGGCACCAAGCAGTCTGAAGTCGTTTACGTGGACGAACCGGTTTCGGTCGAACCCACCTACACGGGCAAATACAAGTAAGTCGGTCGGGCGGGCTGCCGGATCAGATCCGGCACAGCCCGCCCTATCCACCACGCCGGGCCCCGCGGCCCAGCGCACCCTGTTTCACCCGACGCCAGCATCGTCCCTTGGCCTTGTGCCCATCGCGGCCTATGGCTGTGCCTATCCATCAAATGGGGGCACATCATGCTGAAACACCGCGGCTTTCCCGGCCGCCTTCCGGGCACAGACTTTCAATTCACAATCCGGCGCGCCAACAAGAAAGACGGCCCGGCCAAACTGATCAAGCGCGAACGCTATCGCGATCGAAAGCTTGCTGACCGCAAGGCAGACGAAGGCTTCATGGCCGCACTCTGGCAATGTTTTGGTGAAGATCCGTTCGAGCGTGGCAATCTGGATGCCGGCCGCCTGTCGTGGCTGTTCGGGCGCGAAGTGATTGCGGCCGAAGATCCGTTCGATCCCGAAAGCTATGACGCCATGCTGCGCATCAATGTGAAGATCGCGCAAGTGTCGTTTCCTGCCGTCTTCGCGGCCGATGCCGAAGATGTGATCTGGGATGACGAAGACGACGGGGATGACGACTGATGCGCGCCGTTCCGCCGATCGCTTCGCCGCTTTGGCAAAGCCCCGCGCATCGCTCCGCGTGCGGCGGATATTCGTTTGATTTCAACAAGAACAGGGAACAGGATTTGCAGCGTCGGACGTGCCATTCCCTTGCAGCGTCCGGGTTCTACATGACTATCCCTTCTCTTGCCTCACGGTCCGGCCCGTTTGGGTCCGGGCCGTGTCTTTTGCAGCGGCAAAGGCTTGCCGACGCGGTGGATCACGGAAAATTCCCCTTTCCCACGGCACCGGATGCAGTAGAGTCAGGATCAATAAAAACCCTGACACGAGGCAGTCAAACATGGTCAAGAAACACACTCTCATCGCATCGCTTTTTGCCCTCTCGCTCGCTGGCTGCGTCCAGGGCGGCGGCTACGGCAATTCGTCGCCAACCAACAGCGCCATGGTCCGCACCGTTGGCGGTGCTGCGGCGGGCGCCCTTATCGCCGATGCAACCGGCGGCTCCAAAACCAAAGGCGCGCTCATCGGCGCTGTCGCGGGCGGCGTGTCCTGCGGTATTCCGGGCCTGCCTGCCTGCTACTGATCCTGCAGCCGCCACCGCGCGGCGCAGTCTGATCACAGATCATTCCAAATCAGGGTCTTTCAGCCACACCGGCTGGAAGACCCTTTTCTATTGCCGCGCAGGGTCCGGCCCGACCCTGCCCGAGAGGAGAGAGAGCCGATGTTCAAGAAAATCCTGATCGCCAACCGGGGCGAAATCGCCTGTCGCGTGATCAAATCCGCGCAAAAGATTGGGATCAAGACCGTCGCCGTCTATTCCGACGCCGACCGCAACGCCCTGCATGTCCGCATGGCGGATGAGGCGGTACACATCGGCCCGTCGCCCGCCAACCAGTCCTATATCGTGATCGACAAGATCCTCGACGCCGTGCGCCAAACCGGAGCCGAGGCGGTGCATCCGGGCTATGGCTTTCTCTCGGAAAACATGAACTTTGCCGCCGCGCTGGAGCGCGAAGGCGTGGTGTTCATCGGCCCCCCGTCGCCTGCGATCGAGGCGATGGGCGACAAGATCACCTCCAAGAAACTGGCGATGGAGGCGGGCGTTTCCACCGTTCCCGGCTACATGGGCCTGATCGCGGATGGGGATGAGGCCATAAAGATCAGCGGTGAAATCGGCTATCCGGTCATGATAAAGGCCTCTGCGGGCGGCGGCGGCAAGGGCATGCGCATCGCGTGGAGCGAGTCCGAGGTGCGCGAGGGCTTCCAATCGTCGAAGAACGAAGCGGCCAGCAGCTTTGGCGACGACCGCATCTTCATCGAAAAATTCGTGACCCAGCCGCGCCACATCGAAATTCAGGTGCTGGCCGACCAGCATGGCAACACCGTTTACCTGCACGAACGCGAATGCAGCATCCAGCGCCGCAACCAGAAGGTCATCGAAGAAGCCCCGTCGCCCTTCCTTGACGAGGCCACCCGCAAGGCCATGGGCGAACAGGCCTGCGCCCTTGCGCGTGCGGTCGGCTATACCTCCGCAGGCACCGTCGAATTCATCGTGGACGGTGAGCGCAACTTCTTTTTCCTGGAAATGAACACCCGGTTGCAGGTCGAACACCCGGTGACAGAGCTGATCACCGGCGTCGATCTGGTCGAACAGATGATCCGCGTCGCCGCAGGCGAGCCGCTGCCCTTTAAGCAAGACGATCTGAAAATCAACGGCTGGGCCATGGAGTCGCGGCTCTATGCTGAAGACCCCTACCGCAACTTCCTGCCGTCCATCGGTCGCCTGACCCGCTATCGCCCGCCGGTCGAGGGGCCGACCGCCACCGGCATCGTGCGCAACGATACCGGCGTGTTTGAGGGGGGCGAGATCAGCATGTTCTACGACCCGATGATCGCCAAGCTGTGCACCTGGGCCCCCACCCGTGAAGGTGCCATTGAAGAAATGCGGTTGGCGCTGGATACCTTCGAGGTGGAGGGCATCGGCCACAACTTGCCGTTCTGCTCGGCGGTGATGGACCACCCGCGCTTTGCTTCGGGCAATATCACCACCGCCTTCATCGCCGAGGAATTCCCCGATGGCTTTCAGGGCGCGACCTTGCGCCCGGACATGCTGCGCCATGTCGCCGCCGCCAGCGCTGCAATGAACCGTGTGGCCGAAATCCGCCGCACCCGGATTTCCGGCACGATGGACAATCACCAGCGCATCGTGGGCAACACCTGGGTGGTCAGCCTGCAAGGCATGCGGTTCGATGTCACCATCGCCGCCGACAAATCCGGCTCCACCGTCACCTTTGCCGATGGCACCAGCCTGCGCGTCGCCTCGGACTGGACGCCGGGCGACAGTCTCGCCCGGCTGACCGTCGATGGCACACCGCTTGTGCTCAAGGTCGGCAAGATCCCCATGGGCTTTCGCATCCGCTTGCGTGGCGCAGACCTGAAAGTTCTGGTGCAATCGCCGCGTCAGGCCGAGCTTTACGCCCTGATGCCGGAAAAACTGCCGCCCGATACATCCAAGTTTCTGCTGTGCCCGATGCCCGGCCTGATCGTGAAAATCGACGTGGCCGAGGGTGACGAGGTGCAGGAAGGCCAGCCGCTGGCCACGGTCGAGGCGATGAAGATGGAAAACATCCTCAAGGCCGAACGCAAGGGCGTGGTGAAGAAAATCACGGCCAGCGCCGGGGCCAGCCTGAAGGTGGACGAAGTGATCATGGAGTTTGAGTGAATGGGTTTCAACATTGCTCTGATCTGGTGCGATGCCAAGGATGCCCCGGCTTTGATCGGGGCACTTGGCCGGGTTCAAACCCAAACGCGTGACGAAGATACGACGGCACCGATGTCCGGCGCGGTTTCGGGCGATCACTATCTGATCTGGCGCAACTGGCGCAGTTTTCCGGTCTCTGCCTATGATTTCGATTACGCTGCACTGTCCCGCACGGCCCCGTATATCGCGCTTGATGTCAGCGAAACCACGATGACAGCGCAAACGGTTGCCTATAAGGATGGCCGGGTTCTCTGGTCAATCGAGGCGACAGGCGACGAAGACGAGCCGATTGTCACATCCGGCGCGTTGCCCATAAGCGTGGAGGCCTTGCAACGGGCGGTTGATGCAGAAGTGGCACTGTCCAATCAGGGGCAGGCGATTGAAATCGAGTCGAGTGGGTTCGACATCCCGGTTCAGGCGTTTGTGCACCTGACAGGGTTTCGCTACGACAGCGTGCACAAACTGACCTTCTTTGAGCTGGCAGACATTGGCGCAACGCCAAACGCTGCCCCTCCAGCCAGCGCAAAGGGCGGGTTCCTGCGCCGACTTTTCGGGAAAGCGCCCCGATGACGCTACCGCCCCGCCGGATTGCGCTCCAGTATTTCCTGCCTGCGCAGGGGAAACTTGTCGATGGCCGCGACAATCTCGCGCACCTCCCACGGCAGGGGTTTGCGGATCACCGGGCGCAGATCCTTGTCCATCAACACCAGCGAAAACCCACGCGGGCGCAGCTTCAACCGCCACTCGCTCCGTGCCTCTGGGTCGGTGTCGGTGACAAGGATCACATCGCGCAATTCCAGCGCGGCCAGATCGCGGGCCAAAAGCTCCATCTGGCGCAGGAAATTCGGATCGGCCGGGCTGTCGGCAAACACCACCACCGGGCGCAATTCATACAGCAGATCGTCAAAAACCACATTTGCCGCGTCGCGCGGGCCATAGGGTATCACCTCCGACGCGGGGGCGATTTGGGCCTGAACTGAGGGATCAATCGCCGCCGCTTCCTGAGCGGTGGCAACGAATGGCAGCAATGCTGCAAGACCAAGTGTATAAAGCGGTTTCATGCGGTTCCCTTTCGCCAGAACATAGGGCGGTGCGGCCGGAAACCCAAGAGCAGATGACGGAGAAGACAGATGACCGACGCGCTGAACCACTGGGCTGCCCTCGCCACCAAGGAGCTGAAGGGCAAGGACCCCGACAGCCTGATCTGGAACACGCTGGAAGGCATCCCGGTCAAGCCGCTTTACACAGCCGAGGATACGGCCAATCTGCCGCATTTGGGCGGTGTGCCGGGCGCCGCCCCCTTCACCCGTGGGGTGAAGGCCACGATGTATGCGGGCCGGCCCTGGACCATCCGCCAATACGCGGGCTTCTCGACCGCCGAGGAGTCGAACAACTTCTACCGCAAGGCGCTTGCCGCCGGGCAACAGGGTGTATCGGTCGCCTTCGATCTGGCCACCCACCGCGGCTATGACAGCGACCACCCCCGCGTGGTGGGCGATGTCGGCAAGGCGGGCGTGGCCATCGACTCGGTCGAGGACATGAAGATCCTGTTCGATGGCATCCCGTTGGAAAAGGTCAGCGTTTCCATGACGATGAACGGCGCGGTCATCCCGATTCTTGCCAGTTTCATCGTGACGGGCGAAGAGCAGGGCGTGGACCGCAGTCTGCTGTCGGGCACGATCCAGAATGATATCCTGAAGGAGTTCATGGTCCGCAACACCTATATCTACCCGCCCGAACCTTCGATGCGGATCATCGCAGACATCATCGAATACACCAGCGCAGAGATGCCGAAATTCAACTCGATCTCGATTTCCGGCTACCACATGCAGGAAGCCGGGGCCAATCTGGTGCAGGAACTGGCCTTTACGCTGGCCGATGGCCGCGAATATGTGCGCACCGCGATTGCGCGCGGCATGGATGTAGATGCCTTTGCAGGCCGCCTGTCGTTCTTTTTCGCCATCGGTATGAATTTCTTCATGGAGGCCGCGAAACTGCGTGCGGCGCGTCTGTTGTGGCACCGGATCATGTCCGATTTTTCTGCGAAAAATCCGGTGTCGCTCATGCTGCGCACGCATTGCCAGACCTCTGGTGTCAGCCTGCAAGAGGCCGACCCCTACAACAACGTGATCCGCACCGCCTATGAGGCGATGTCGGCAGTGCTGGGCGGCACGCAGAGCCTGCACACCAATGCGCTGGACGAGGCGATTGCCCTGCCCACCGAATTTTCGGCCCGGATCGCGCGCAACACGCAGCTCATCTTGCAAGAGGAAACCGGCATCACCCACGTCGTTGATCCGCTGGCGGGCAGCTACTATGTCGAAACCCTGACGCATCAGCTGGCCGAGGAAGCCTGGAAATTGATCGAAGAGATCGAAGCGATGGGGGGCATGACCAAGGCCGTCGCCACCGGCATGCCCAAGCTGCGGATCGAGGAATCCGCCGCCCGGCGTCAGGCCGCGATCGACCGGGGCGAGGATGTGATTGTCGGCGTCAACAAATACCGCAAGGCAAAGGAAGACCCGATCGACATTCTGGATATCGACAACGTCGCCGTGCGCGAAAGCCAGATCGCCCGGTTGCACGCCACCCGCTCCGCGCGTGACAGCGCTGCGTGCGAGGCGGCTCTGACTGAGCTGACCCGTCGCGCGGCCGAAGGCGGCAACCTGCTTGACGCCGCCATCACCGCTGCCCGCGCCCGCGCCACTGTAGGGGAAATCTCGGACGCCATGGAAAAGGTTTTTGGCCGCCACCGCGCGGAAGTCAAAACTCTCGCCGGGGTTTACGGCGCCGCCTATGAGGGCGACGCCGGGTTCGAGGCGATCCAAGCCGATGTGGAAGCCTTTGCCACCGAAGAAGGCCGTCGCCCGCGCATGCTTGTGGTAAAGATGGGTCAGGATGGCCATGATCGGGGTGCGAAAGTCATCGCCACCGCCTTTGCCGATATCGGCTTTGATGTAGATGTGGGCCCGCTGTTCCAAACCCCGGAAGAAGCGGCGCAGGATGCCATCGACAATGACGTGCATGTGATCGGAATCTCGTCACAGGCTGCGGGCCACAAGACGCTTGCGCCAAAACTGGTCCAGGCGCTGCAAGCGGCAGGGGCGGGCGATATTCTGGTGATCTGCGGTGGGGTGATCCCGCAGCAGGATTACCAGTTCCTGTATGACAATGGCGTCAAGGCGATCTTTGGCCCCGGCACCAATATTCCCGGTGCTGCCAAGGATATCCTGAGCCTGATCCGCCAAACCCGTCGCTGATCCGCAGCTTGTAGGTTGCGGTCTTGCCGGGGAAGCGACCTGCGCGGGTGTGTTTGGAAACAGTGCAACACCGGGTGACGCTCGGCATATTTGCACCTGTCCGAAACACATCGGCGCGCGCGCAGAAGGCGGTGGGAGTGCCCCCGTTTTACAACTCGGTTTCGCCCTCGGGCACCAAAAGGGGGTTGAGTGGCAGAGGGCGGGTCAGACCTTTGCGCCGCGGGATCAGAATATCGCCATTTTCAAGCACACGCGGCGCATCGTAATTGCGGATGTCATCGATCAGCGTCATCAGGTTTTGCAGGGCGGGTTCCATTTCTGTCAGCGCCTTGCCCATCTCGTTCAATGCCGGTTCCATCTCGCGCATCAGGCCGCGGAAAAGCAGCTTTGCGCCTTCCTCCATCAGATCAAAGCCCTTTTCCTCTTCGGCTTGCGGAGCGGGCAGGGACTGGGCAGCCACAGGCGCGACTGCGACGAGCACAAGGGGAAGCGCATGGATCAGAGACAGGGTTTTCATGTGCCAAAGTATGCCGTTGGTTTGTGACATGCGCAAATCACGTCTTATGGCAAATCCGGTGGGGTCGACACGGGGGCGCGCGAAGCGGTGTAGCGAAGGTCCAGATCAATCGTCACCGGAAAATGATCGGATGCCTGCAACAGCGCCTCGTGCAACTCGGGGGTGTTGAGGCAGGCGGGATCGTTCCATGGGTGCCAGATCCGCCAGGCGGGCTGCGTGGCGGCCAGTCGCGGCGAGACCATGATGAAATCCAGAAGCGCCTCGAAATAGCGCTGTTGCGGGTTCAGCCAGAACCGCGCCGTGGTGGGCGTCAGATTCATCCGCCCGGCCTGCGCCATGGCGGCGTGCGGGTCATACATCGCTTCTTCGGGCGGCACGTTCAGACCCAGCACGATTTCCACCCCGGAATGACCGAACAGTTTTTCGTATTCGTCCAGACCGGGCCCATCGTTGAAGTCGCCCAGCACCACCACGTCATGGCCCCGCGCCAGATGCCAGTCGACCCGGCCGCGCAACCAGATGCATTCTGCCAATTGCTTGCGGCGGTTCTCGATTGACAGGCGGGTGATGGCTTCGGGGGTCCGCGCGCCGTGAGGGGCCTTGGATTTGGCGTGCACCCCGATCAGCCGCAACCTGCGCCCGGCGGCGGTGATCACCGCCAGCTCCAGTGGCGGTTTGGAAAACCGGATCAGGTCGGGCGTGGCATCGGTGTTGATGTCATAGCGGAAGGTGCCATCAAAACGGGGCGCGTCCCGGCTGCCCTTCTTGCCGACCGGATCCCCAATCGGGTCGTGCCGCGGTGTCAGCCGGTCAGGATCGTAAAGCAGGGCGATTTCTTGTTCGGTTTCCGAAACAAAGCCGCTGATGGCACGGCTGGTGCGCAGACCGAAGGCGCGGGCAAAGTTTTCAAGCGCGCGCACCGAGCTGCGTTTTGATCCGGTATCGGGGGCCTCGATCACCATGACCGCGTCGGCATCCATGGCGGTGAACACGATTCCCAGCGCGCCTGCCTGCGCGGCGCGGCTGGTTTGGTGGCGGGCGGAGGGTTCATCGTCTGCCAAAAGCCGACCGTCATCGTCAAACAGGGCGTTGAACCATTCCACATTATAGGTTGCGATGCGCAAGCGTTCCGGCTTGGTCATCATGCGGCTTGCCGCCCCGAGATTTCCTCCCATGCGGCGTTGATCGCGATCAGGCGGCGTTCGGCCAGCTTGACCGCCTCGGCGGGAACGCCGCGCGCAATCATCGCATCGGGGTGACTGTCCTTGACCGCCTGCCGCCAAGCGGCACGCACCTGTTCCATCGGCGCGGTGGCGGCGACGCCAAGGACGTCATAGGGATCGCGCGGCGCCCCTTCGACAAAGCGGGCACGCATGGTGGCGTAGCAGCGGTCATCAAGGCCGAAGATGCGGGCCACCTCGCGCAGGAAGGCATCTTCTGCCGGGTGGAAATCGCCGTCCGCCATGGCGATGTGGAACAATCCCTCCAACAGATCGATCAGAACATTGCGATCATCGGCGCACAGCGCTTCGCCCTCTGAACGAAACATTGCCGCGACCTTGCGGGCATAGGCATCAAAGCCTGCCACATCCTGCCGGGCAAGGTTGAAGACGCGGGCGGCATTGGCCGCCTCTTCGTCAGGAATCGCGAAGATCTGCCGGAAGGTCGCCACCTCGTTGCGCGAAACCTGACCATCTGCCTTGGCCATCTTTGCGCCCAGTGCGATCACGGCGATGGTGAAACCCACCGATTTTTCGGGTGCCGAAGGGTCCCTTCGCAGGCGGTCAAACACCGCCGACAGCCCTTCGCCGGCGGCAAGGGCGGACAGGGCGTCGGCGATACGGGTCCAGATCGACATGCGCACAGAATAGCGTGGGCTGCGCGGGTTGTCAGGCAAGGATTTTCTGCATCAGCACAAGATCCATCCATCTGTCGAATTTTCGTCCGACCTGCTGCATTTCGCCCACTTGAATATAGCCCAGCTTTGCGTGAAAAGCGCGGCCTGCCGCATTTTCTGCCGTCACCCCCGCCACCATCACATGTGCGCCAGCAGTTGTTGCGTGCGCCTCTACGGCTGCCATCAGGGCACCGCCAAGGCCATGGCCGCCTGCGTCGGGCGCCAGCAGTACGGTGTGTTCCATGCTGTGGCTGTAACCGACGCCGCCACGGAACTGGTCATAGGTGGCAAAGCCTTGAAGTCGGCCCTGATCTTCAGCCACCAGAAAGCAGCGCTGCCCTTGCCGTGCGGTTATCAACGCCGCCACCTCGGCACCCGTCTTTTCGACAGAATTGAACGTGGCAACCGTTTCCCGGATGTGATGGTTCCAGATCGCAGCGACTGCCCCGGCGTCCGCCATCGTGGCATCGCGGATCATCGCAGCCATCGCAGGCCATGCGGAGTCTCGATCTGCGCGCACACGCCGGGCTGTCCGGCTTCGATCATCAGCCGCTGATCTGTCAGTCCGGACAGTGCCTTGCGCAGGAGCGCAGCGTCTGGGTGGCTGACGACCAGTTGCCGCAGCCGCGCACCCGTGTCGGGGAGACGCTGCGCGGGATGCGGCCCCTGCCATTGTATCAGGGCAGGAAAGACACAGTCGAACGGCAGCCTGCCGTTTGCGGGCACCGCCATCCGCCAGCGCAGATCACCGCGCGCCAGATCAAGTGGCGCACCTGCTCCTGCCGGGGCCAGCGCCAAGGCCGACTCCAGATCGTCGCAGGCGACAACCCAGTTCGTCAGCCGGGGCGTGCCCGAGAATTCATCCAGCGCGAACCAGCGCGGCCAAGCCGGGGCAGGGGCGTCGGGGTCAATGGCGATGACCTCCAGATACAGATCCCCCAGCCGCAGCAACCGATTGTGCGTTGCCATGTGGGGATGTGCCCCGCCTTGGCCCAGCGGCAGGCCAAGCACCGCCTCCACCGCCTGTGTTCCTTCCTCCAGATCAGTGCAGCTTACCGCCAGATGGTCAAGCCTCGGCATCATCTTCACCCGGTTGCAGCACCCGCCCCTTGGCGCGCAACGCCTGCGCCAAAGACGTGAAACGCGCTTTTGCCACTTCACCAAACAAGCCGACCCCAAGATCAGTGAGCTGCAGGTTCAGCAGGCGCTTTTTCGGCTTCCAGATCAGGTGCCCTGCCTCTGACGGGTCGCCGGCCGCGAACATGGCGCCAAAACGCATGGCTTTTCCCAACACCTCGGCCTCCTGGATTTCATCCTCTGTCAGCAGACGGAACAGGGGCTCAAGCCGCGAGCCTGATCGATTGTTCTTGTATCGATGCAGCAGGGACAGACCCAGAAACACCCGTCCCGGATGGTCCAGCCCACCAAGATTTGCGCGCGTGGCATTGTCAAAGCAGACATCCGCCCGGTAATCGGGGTGCGCGCGCCAGGTCGTATCATGCAGCAGGCAGGCAGCCTTTATCAGACGTTGCCGATCCGTCCCAAGATCCTTGAACAGGGGTTGCAAGAACTCATACAGCTTCTTGCCTGTCCCCGGCAGGCGGGCGCCGGTCTGTTCCGCCGCGCGGGCCGCCTCGATCAACGGGTCGCGCGCGCGCAGTCTGTTGGGCATCTGCTCATAAAGCAGCCCTTCGCGGATCCCATAGGACGAGATGTCGATTTCCGACGGTTTGAACACCCGGATCAACTCGCGCAGCACCTCGCAGGCCAGAGGCACCAGTTCCATCCGTTCGGCGCTGGTGCCGGTCTGGCTGCGCAGCATCGACAGATCAGCGCCTTCCAGCCAGTCGAGCGTATCCAATGCCGATTTTACCGGCATCCGATATTCGTGCAAAACCGTCAGGGGGTAATTGCGCCGCTCCATGTCCAGCCGTGCGATCACCCGCCACGACCCGCCAACCAGATAGAACCGCTCGCCTTCGGTCTTGATCAGGTCTTGCGCTTTGCCAAGCACCTTCTGGATCAGCTTGCGCCGTTCCTCGGCCCCACCCTCGATCTGTTGCAGGCGGAACGGGCCAAGCTGCGTTGACACCCGCGTGCCGACGGCGCCTTCGCCAATCCGCGCAAGCTCCATCGAGTTGCCGCCGATGTCACAGACAATGCCCTTGGCCTCGGGCCAGCCCAACAGCACGCCCTGGGCTGAAAGCCGCGCTTCTTCGTCGCCGTCGATCACGTGAAGCCGCAGCCCGGTCTCTTCAAGCACCTGCGCGGTAAAGGCAGGCCCGTCGACCGCCTCACGCGTGGCTGCGGTGGCCACCACGGTCAGCGGTGCGGCGCCCATCCCCTCGGCCAGCAGCGAAAAGCGTTTGAGCGCGACCAAGGCCCGCTGCTTTCCGTCAGGGTTCAGCAACCCGGTTTCGCTCAATCCCTTGCCCAGGCCGCACAGTATTTTCTCGTTGTAGAAATATGCCGGGCTGCGCGCCGCGCCGTCAAAGACCACCATCCGTACCGAGTTCGACCCCACGTCCACAACACCGACGCGGCTGAGCGCGCGAACCGATGGATCTTCAAACAGCGAGCGTCCAAACGGCCCGAAATCCTCATCCTCTGCGTCGGGTGCGGTCTGGTCGTGGTTGCGTTTCATATCTTCCCCAGTGCAAACTCTGCCGGACCTTGGCGCAAGGTCCGGTGCGGCGTCAAGCGAACGCACGCCTATTGGTTGTGCGGGCCACGCATGGGCCGGATGCCGCCGCGATCAATCTTTCAATGCCGCCAGCTTCGGAACATCCTTTGCGCCAGCTGTTCCCCGGCCCGACAAAGACGGATTTTCCATGAAGAATGTATGACAGGCAAACAGCTTGCCGTCTTTTGGCTGCAATTCCCGCACTGTGCTGCCATCCGGGTTCAGCACCCAGGACTGCGCCTCGTCGGCCAGATTGGCGGCCATGATCTGGCTGACGATTTGCGCCTTCACAGTGTCATTGTGCACTTCGACCAGCGTTTCCACACGCCGCGTCAGGTTGCGCCCCATCCAGTCCGCGCTGGAGAAAAACACCCGCGCCTGACGGCTGGGCAAGCCCTGACCCGACCCGAAGCAAACGATACGGCTGTGTTCCAAAAACCGCCCGACGATGGACTTCACGCGGATATTCTCGCTCAACCCCTTGATGCCGGGGCGCAATCCGCAGATTCCTCGGATGATCAGGCTGATTCTGACCCCGGCCTGAGATGCCGCATAAAGCGCGTCGATCACTTCGGGATCAATCAGGCTGTTCATTTTGGCCCAGATCTCGGCGGGGCGGCCGGCGCGCGCATGGTCCGCCTCGGCCGCGATCAGTTCCAGCAGCCGCGGCTTCAGGCTGATCGGGCTGATGGCAAGGTTTTCCAATCCTTCGGGCTGCACATAGCCCGACAGATAGTTGAACACCTTGGTCGCATCGCGCCCCAGTGCCGGATCGCAGGTAAAGAACGACAGGTCGGTATAAATCCGCGCGGTGATCGGGTGATAGTTTCCGGTGCCGTAATGGGTATAAGTCACCAGCTGATCGCCCTCGCGCCGGACGACCGTGCTGATCTTGGCATGGGTCTTGTAGTGGATGAAGCCGTACACCACATGCGCGCCCGCCCGCTCCAGACGGCGGCTCTGGCGGATGTTGGCGGCCTCGTCAAACCGGGCCTTCAGCTCCACCAGGGCCGTCACCGATTTGCCCGCCTCCGCCGCTTCGCACAATGCGCCGACAATCGGGCTGTCCCAACTGGTGCGATACAGCGTCTGCTTGATGGCCAGCACATTCGGATCGCGCGCCGCCTGTTCCAGAAAACGGATCACCAGATCGAACGTCTCGTAGGGATGGTGCAGCAGCATGTCCTTTTGCTTGATCGCGGCAAACAGATCGCCCTCGTGGTCCTGAACCCGTTCAGGCACGCGCGGGACAAAGGCGGGCCACAAGAGATCGGGACGGCTGGACAGCACCAACTCCTTGAGGTCGGCAACCCCCAACAGGCCCTTGACCTCCACCACCTCGGATTCGGTGACGTGCAGTTCTTCCATGATCAGGGCGCGCAGATCGCTGGGCGCCCCTGCGGTCATCTTCAGCCGGATCACCTCGCCCCGCCTGCGCCGTTTCAGCGCGGTTTCAAATTCCCGCACCAGATCTTCGGCCTCGTCCTCGACCTCCAGATCGCTGTCGCGCAGCACGCGGAATGCGCAGTGCCCCCGGTCGGTATAGCCAGGAAACAGCATGTTGAGGTGCAAGAGCAGCAATTCTTCCAGTGGAAGGAACCGATGCGCCCCGTCTTTTGCGGGCAGCGGCACGAACCGCGCGATCTGTTGCGGGATCGGCAGCAACGCTTTCAACGTGCGTTGATCCGTCAATCTTTCCAACTGCAATGCCAGCGAAAATCCGGTGTTGGGAATGAACGGGAACGGGTGGGCCGGATCGATTGCCAAGGGCGACAACACCGGAAACACCTTGTTCAGGAAATGCGCTTCCAGATGCCGCAGATCCGCCGCCGTCAGCTTGGACCGGGTGACAATGCTGATGCCCTCGGCCTCCATCGCGCGCTTGAGCCCGTTCAGCACCGTTTGCTGGCGCTGCATGAGCTTGCGGGCATCGGCGTGGATCATCAATAACTGCTCGGCTGGTTTGCGCCCGTCTTCCGACACTCCGGCATTGCCCGCACGCACAAGCGCACGCAGCCCCGCCACACGGACGGTGAAAAACTCATCCAGATTGGTGGCCGAAATCGACAGGAATCGAAGCCGTTCCAGCAGCGGCACGTTTGGATTTGCCGCCTCGTCCAGCACCCGCCAGTTGAACGCCAGCCAGCTCAGTTCACGGTTGAAGAACCGTCCCGGTCCGGTGATTTCGGCTTCGGGCAGGGTGACGGGGGCGGGGAATGGCGCCTTGAGGAAATCTGATTGTGTCATGATCGGAACTTATGCTCTTAAACTCTTGTACTTTTGCGACATTGTCTCATTCGGCCTCTTCCCTGTCCAGCAAGCCTGCGGCCGTCGCGCGCGTAATCGGCTTTCCCTCCGCCAAGGCGCGCGCATCCATCGCGGCCACCAAAGCGCGCGCGGCATCAATCGACCGCACCATCCGCGCCACCAGCCATGGGATCAATGCGGGTGGAACAGCGGTCTGACGGTCGGCGAACAGCTTGACCAGCACGGCAGACAACAGCGCATCATCCGGCGGTTCCAGCCGTGCAACCGACGCCGCCTCGATCCGGCTTTTCAGATCGGGCAGCGTCAGCCCCCAGTCGCGCGCGGGCGCGCGCGCGGTCATCAGCAAATATCCGCGCTGCACCACCAGATTGTGCAGATGAAACAGCGCCACCTCTGCCTCGGGGTGCCCCGCTATCTCCTCGGCATCCTCGACCGCGACCGCGCCCGCTCCGGCCAGTTCCGGCAGGTCCGTCCCCGGCAAATTTGCCGCCGACACCATCACCGCGCCAGTATCTTTGGCCCACAGATGCGCCAGATGGGTCTTGCCCGATCCGGTCGGCCCGACCAGAAGCATCTTGCCCCCGGGCCAGTCGCGCCAGCCATCCACCACCGCAAGCGCATGGGCATTGGCGGGGGAGGCAAAGAAATCTTGCCGTCGGAACGCCTCGCGCGCGGGCAGATCAAACGCAAGTTGCCGCGTCACTGCCTTTCCTCGTCGCGCATCACGGGCACCGCGACCGGGGGTGGTGTTTCAACCCCCCGATACAGAACGCTTGTCTGATATTGTCCGATGGCAAACCGCGCCAGAACCCCCAAGGCCGCTGCGACCGGCACCGCAATCAGCATTCCGGCAAAGCCCAGAAGCGCGCCAAAAGCCGACAGTGCCAGCAGCAGCCAGACGGGGTGCAGCCCCACCGAATTGCCCACCAGCTTGGGTGTCAGGATGTTGCCTTCAATGAACTGGCCAATGGCAAAGATCGCCACAACGATCCCGATGGCAAACCAATCGCCCCAGAACTGGAACATCGCAAGACCAATGGCCAGAACCCCACCGATGATCGCCCCGACATAGGGAATGAAGCTGACGGCGCCGGCAATGGCGCCAACCACAAGGCCAAATTGCAATCCGGCCAGCATCAGTGCGATCGAATAATAGGTGCCGACGATCAGGCACACGGTCAGTTGTCCGCGCACAAAGCCCGCCAGCACCGCATCAATTTCGCGCGCGAGTTGCCGCACAGTTGCCACGTGGTCGCGCGGGATCATCTTGTCGATCCGCGCCACCATCTTGTCCCAGTCCAGCAGCAGGTAGAACGCCACCACCGGCACCACGACGATGAAGATCACCGCCCCCAGGATCGACATGGCCGATGTCACAAGTCCCTGGGCCAGATCGGCGCCCTTCGACTGGATGAACGCGCCGATATCGGCCAGCGTCGTGCGCATGATGCTGGTCTCATCCGTCAAATCAGGAAAGCGTTCGGTCAGAAACGTTTGCAGGTTGCGGGCGATATCGGGTGCCGCGTTGACCAGTGCCACAGTCTGCTGGATCAGGGTGGGAATAACAGCCAGTACCAGCAGAACCACAACCAGAAACATCAACAGCGTTATCACAGCCGTCGCTGCTGCCCGGCTCAGCCCCGTCCGTTGCAGCCGATCGGCCACCGGGTCAAGGAAATAGGCGATCGCCCCACCCACAAGAAAGGGCACCAGCACATCACCCATCAGCCACATCAAAAGCAGAAACACAACGCCAGCAATGCTCCAGTATTTCGCTTGCTGTGATATCGGCAGTGCCATCGTGCGCGCCCCTTTTATGCCCGGTTCTGATATTGCCGCTGATGCGCCGTTGCGCAACCCCGCACCGCAGGAATGGGCGCTTGCATGCGCTCGCCTGCGGGCACAGCCGGCCTGTGCTATGGGTAGGGCGGGGTTCACCCCGCCACGACGTCCGCTTCTTCCCGCCAACGCTCTGATCCCGCAGGTCAAGGAAATGCAGCGGCCTCACGCTATGGCGCGCAAGCCACCGGACTTGCCTGAAGAACGCGAAGCGGCTAGGAACCCTGATACCCCATTTAGCGATAGGCTGCCCCTTATGCGTCTTTCCCGATACTTCCTCCCCGTCCTCAAGGAAAATCCAGCCGAGGCCCAGATCGTCAGCCACCGCTACATGTTGCGGGCGGGCATGATCAAGCAGCAGGCGGCGGGCATCTATTCCTGGTTGCCGCTGGGATACCGGGTGTTGCGGCGGATCGAGCAGATCGTGCACGAGGAACAGCAACGCGCCGGTCACATCCCGCTGTTAATGCCCACCTTGCAACCCGCCGATCTGTGGCGGGAGTCGGGGCGCTATGACGATTACGGCCAGGAAATGCTGCGCATCAAGGACCGCCACGACCGCGACATGCTGTATGGCCCGACCAACGAGGAGATGATCACCGACATCTTCCGCGCCCATGTCGGCAGCTACAAAGATCTGCCGATGACGCTCTATCACATCCAGTGGAAGTTCCGCGACGAGGTGCGCCCAAGGTTCGGGGTGATGCGGGGCCGTGAATTCCTGATGAAGGACGGCTACAACTTCGACATCGACAAGGATGCGGCGCTGCACGCCTACAACCGCCACATGGTCAGCTATCTGCGCACCTATGAACGCATGGGACTGACCGCCATTCCGATGCGTGCCGCCTCTGGCCCCATTGGCGGCGACAACACGCACGAGTTTCTGGTGCTGGCCAGCACCGGCGAATCGGAGGTGTTCTACGATTCGGCTGTGACAGACCTCAAACTCGGCGAACGTGAGGTCGATTTTGACAATCGCGCCGAGGTGGCGGGCATCTGCAAGGAATTCACCACGCTTTACGCCCGCACCGATGAAACCCACGATGCCGCCCTGTTCGACCAGATCCCACAGGACCGGCGCCGCGTCGGTCGCGGGATCGAGGTGGGCCAGATCTTCTATTTCGGCACCAAGTATTCGGATCTGATGGGGGCCACCGTGGTGACACCGGATGGCACCAAAGTGCCGGTAGAGATGGGCAGCCACGGCATCGGCGTCAGCCGACTGCTCGGCGCGATCATCGAGGCCAGCCACGACGACAAAGGCATCATCTGGCCCGAAGGGGTGACGCCGTTCCCGGTTGGCATCGTGAACCTGAAACAGGGTGATGCGGGCACCGATCTGGCCTGCGAAGGGCTTTACAAGGCGCTGGCCGCCAAGGGGCTGGAAGCGCTTTATGACGATCGTGAGGAGCGGGCTGGCGCGAAATTCGCAACCATGGACCTGATCGGCCTGCCGTGGCGCATCACCGTCGGCCCGCGTGGGTTGGCGAATGGGGTGGTGGAACTGACCAGCCGCCGCACGGGAGAGTCCGAGGAGATGTCGGCAGAGGCCGCTGTGGACCGGATCATTCGGATTTACGAAGGCCATCGCTAGCGGCAATCGCCGGGGGGCTGTCTGCCCCCCGGACCCCCCGAGGATATTTGGAAACAGATGAAGGGGCAAAGATGGTGCGTGCATTGTTTACCTGCGGCGGACGGGACGGGCATCAGCCTGCTGGTATCGCCGCGCTGATCGCCGGTTTGGCTTCGGACGGCGGGGATGGAAGTGCAGGTCACCGATCTGCTGTCCTGTCTTGATGGTCTGGACGCTTTGGCAGGCCTGGGCGCGATCGTGCCGGTGTGGATCAAATCGCAGATCAGCAAGGCGAGATCCGAACATATGGCGGCTGCCATGGCGTCCGGGGGGCTTGTGGGGTGCCATCGGGGACGCACGGGTGCGTTCCGCGCGGGTGCGTGACGGTGTGACTTTCCGGTGGTGGAGGGCCCCCTTTTCCCCAACGGTCCGGTGGCGATGCCGGTGGTCTTTACCAAACGCCGGGGGCAGGGGCGGGTGGCTTGCAACGCGCTGGGGCATCAGGCCGATGGGATCGGCCACGGTCCAGCAGCGGAGTTGATGCGGCGCCGGCTGCAGTGAGCGGCGCGCTGACGCCACGTCAGATCCTCGTCAGACAAAAGTATGATTGACCTGCAGGCGGCGGGCGCGCGACACCCTTGCGCATCCTGACATATCGGGTGCCCTGATGCTGCTGCCAACCGATCATCCCCGACTGACGAAACGCCCGTTCTCGGTGGGAGAGCTTCTGGCTGACGGAGTGGTGCACACGCTTGCGTTGGTGGCGGGGCTGATCGGCTTTTCTGCGCTGTTGTATCATGTTCTGGTGCGTGCGGATTTTGGTTCCTTCGCCGCTTTGACGGTGTATGCGATCGGTTTCTTCTTGATGTTCGGCTTCTCGCTTGCCTACAACATGGCGCCGCCTTCGGCCCTGAAATGGATCTTGCGGCGGTTTGATCATTCGGCAATTTATATCATGATTGCAGGAACCTACACGGCGATCCTTTCACAGTTTGAAGCCGGATTTCTGGTCTGGGTGATTGGCTCTGTGGTTTGGGCAGGCGCGGTGCTCGGTGTGGTGGTCAAGCTGGCATTGCCGGGGCGGTATGACCGATTGTCGGTGGTTGCCTATATCGCGCTTGGCTGGATGGGGGTTCTGGCCATCGGGCCTGCGCGATCCGCTTTGCCTGACATTTCACTGTGGCTGATCGTGTTGGGGGGCATTACCTACGCCGGCGGTGTTGCGTTTTACAAATGGCACCGGCTGCGGTTTCACAACGCGCTCTGGCATCTGTGTGTGGCCATTGCCGCGGGTCTGCACTTTGCCGCCATCGCGATCGCGATTGACTGAGGCAGATCCCGCCGAAGTGACGGTGCGGCGGCCCGCCACGTCTTGACGCGACCAGTGACAACCGACACTGTCCGCGCGAAATCAAGCAGAGCAGACATGCCCCAGACAGCCCCCTTTTCCCGCTTTGAACGGATGATCGCCTGGCGCTATCTGCGCGCCAAACGGGCCGAGGGCGGGGTCAGTGTCATGACCTGGATCAGCCTGATCGGCATAACGCTGGCGGTGTTCGCGCTGATCGCCACGCTGGCGGTGCGGGCCGGGTTTCGGGCGGAGTTTGTGGATACAATCCTTGGCGCCAATGCCCATGTCACCGTCTATTCGACAGGCCGAGCTGACCAATATGGCAATCTGATCAAGGGGTTTGCGGATTATCCCGAACGTGCGGCCGCTCTTGCCGCCGTGCCGGGCGTGACCCGTGCCGCCCCAATGATCCGCGGGCAGGTGATGGTGGCCAGCCAAAACGCCACCAACGGGGCCGAGGTTTACGGCCTGTCAGCGGACGATCTGAAATCCATTCCGCGCGTCGGTCTGGGGGCTGATGCCTACGGCGATATCGAGCGGTTCGATGCGGGCGTGGCCATCGGGTCGGTGCTGGCGCGCGAATTGGGCGTGACGGTGGGCGACCGGGTGCGGGTGATCTCTCCCGATGGGGTGAAAACCGCCTTTGGCAGCAGCCCGCGGGTCAATGCCTATGAGGTGGTGTATATCTTCACCGCTGGCCGCTATGACATTGACAAGACACGGCTTTACATGCCGTTCACCGAGGCGCAAAGCTATTTCAACCGCGAAGGGTTGGCCGATGAGTTCGAGGTGATGGTCGATCAGCCCGACGCCATCGACCGTTATGCGGGCCCGTTGCTGCAAGCGGGCGGCGATGACGCGATTTTGTGGACATGGCGCGACTCGTCCGGGGCCTTTCTGCGGGCGCTGGATGTAGAGGACAACATCATGTTCGTGATCCTGTCGATCCTTGTGCTGATCGCCACCATGAACATCATCTCCGGCCTGATCATGCTGGTGAAGAACAAGGGCCGCGACATTGGCATCTTGCGCACGATCGGGCTGACCGAGGGCGCGATCCTGCGGATTTTCTTTATGTGCGGGGCCTTTACCGGGATTGTCGGCACGGTGATGGGCGTGGCGCTTGGCTGTCTGTTCGCGCTGTACATCGACCCGTTGTTTTCGGCCGTGAACTATCTTGCCGGGGGCGGGGTCTGGGATCCGTCGATCCGGGGGATCTACGCGCTTCCCGCCAAGCTGCAATGGGCCGATGTGCTGTCGGCGGTGTCGCTGTCGTTGGGGCTGTCGTTCATCGTGACGATCTTTCCGGCGCGGCGCGCGGCGCGGATGAACCCGGTGGAGGCGTTGCGCTATGAGTGAGTTGGCGCTGGATCTGGCGGGGATTGAAAAAACCTACAACCGGGGCAAACCGTCCGAGGTGATGGTGCTGCGCGGCGCCACGCTGTCGGTGAAACCGGGCGAGGTGGTGGCTTTGGTCGCGCCCTCCGGCGCGGGGAAATCGACGCTGCTGCATATTGCGGGGCTGCTGGATACGCCGGATGCGGGGCAGGTGCGGCTGAACGGGCGCGACATGAACGGGCTGGCCGATACAGAGCGGACAGGGGTGCGCCGCGCCGACGTGGGCTTCATCTACCAGTTCCACCATCTGCTGCCGGAGTTTTCGGCGCTGGAAAATATCGTTATTCCTCAGCTTGCTAACGGGGTTGACGCGCCGGCGGCGCATGCCCGCGCGATGGATCTTTTGACCCGCGTGGGTGTTGCGCCGCGCGCGGGCCATCGGCCTGCGGCGCTGTCGGGGGGTGAACAGCAGCGGGTGGCGTTCTGCCGCGCCATGGCCAATGCGCCGCGCCTGCTGCTCGCCGATGAGCCGACCGGAAACCTTGACCCCGCCACGTCGGATCAGGTGTTTGGCGCGCTGATGGATCTGGTGCGCGCGACCGGGCTGGCGGCGCTGATCGCCACGCACAACATGGATCTGGCCGCCCGGATGGACCGGATCGTGCGGCTGGATCAGGGGCGGGTGGCTTAAGCGCTTGTGCCGGGGCGGCGCGCCTGTCACCTTGCAGGTCGTATTCCAAAGGAGGCCGCCATGGCCCGACTGTTGCCCACCCTGTCCCTGTTCGCGGCCCTTGCCCTTGGGGCCTGTGTGATTGCGACGACGCCAAAGCCGATGCCGACCGGCGCGCAGGATTTTGCCGATTATTGTGCCGGGTGCCATGGGTTGTCGGGTGCGGGCGGGGGGGCTGTGGCGGGCACGCTGTCGAAGCGGCCCGCTGATCTGACCCGGCTTGCGCGGCGCAATGGCGGCACGTTTCCGACGACGCGGGTGA
This sequence comes from Paracoccaceae bacterium, assembly GCA_046292785.1. Taxonomy (GTDB): domain Bacteria; phylum Pseudomonadota; class Alphaproteobacteria; order Rhodobacterales; family Rhodobacteraceae; genus Pseudotabrizicola. The sequence continues at coordinate 735 of JBKBQB010000010.1, read as the reverse complement.
TGGCCAAGATCTGGGGCTATACCGGGGGCAAGGGCGGCGGGGTGATGCCGAATTTCGGCCCGCTGCTGGCAAGCGAGACCATGCCCTATGATGGCGGTGATGGCATCCTGACGCCGACGCCGATCCGTCTGGTGCAGATCGCCGAGCATCTGAAAACGCTTCAGATCAAATAATCGGCGCTGGTTTGCGTCTGGCGCACGTATGGCAAAGGTATGGCTGACGTAATGCCGCCAGTGCGCGGGGCGGGGTGCTGCCCCCGCCCGGTTGTTTTGCCTATTGCTTGACCTTTTTGCCCGCGATGGTGGTGCCATCCTTGGACAGGCCCGCGTTGGCGGTGGCCAGAACCTTGACGACCTCTTTCTTGGGCTTCTTGGTTTCCTTGTTGCCCTTGTTCTTTTCCTTGCCCATGGCGCGGTTCCTTTGTGCCGGGGTTCCCGCCGGCCCATGCCGGGGGGATCGCTGCGTGCCGGGGGGCTTTTCGGGCGCGCGTCCGGCAGGCATCAGACGCCGCTTATGGGGCGGAGCCTGTGGGGGGAAGATGGGCGTTTAGCGGGGGGAAGGCAAGGGGGTGAGGGGCGGGCAGTAGGGTGGATCGTTTGATCGGGGCACTCCCGGACGAGGGGCATGCGGTAGGGCGGGGTTCACCCCGCCGATGTGGCGCGGGGTGGCGGGGTGAACCCCGCCCAACGGTTGCGGCGTCTGTAAGTTATGAAAACATGCCCGGGTAATTATATT
>JBKBQB010000009.1:0-104025 GCA_046292785.1 Paracoccaceae bacterium | reverse complement strand
AAAGAAAGGTTTCAAACGCTCCATCTGGGCGTCACTCAGCCAGAAAAGGTAGCTCATTGATCGGTCTCCTCGCGGAACGTGAATCACGCCACAAGACAGAAATCAATGGGTCCTGACCCTACTTTCGGGGGGGATTACCATATCAATTTCAAGGATTGATTTTTCATTTGAGACGGCACGTGCAACAAACTGACGTGCCTTTTGGCCCCGTACCTCTGTGCGGGCTAGATTATTGGTGATCACGTCCATCTGTGGAAAAAGTGCCTTGATTTCCTCATAGGCTTCTGGCGGAATAGCTCCTTGTGCTTGTGGTCCAAAATAGAAAGATTCTGAGGGTGTATTTTCACTTAAAATCACCTCATGATTGTTAAAAAGGATGTGCCAATACTCGACTGAGCTTGCCCTTCGTGTAATCTCTACACCTGCGAGGCCGCGAAGGTCTTTTGCCGGAACAAGGATTTCGCGTGCCCCAAACATTCGTGTTGCAATCGAGGACTTCACAAGAACACGATGTTGACGACTCAAAACGAGGTCTTTTTCAGGAAAACCATGTCCAAGCGCACCTGCGCTGAGCGTGATTGGACGCAGGAGGTCGTTCTTGTTAAGGTCAGACCTTGATAGAGTGCGGCATCCTATCCAGCGGATTGGTTTGAAACCGTTGTCATAGGTAAGAACGCTATCACCAACCTTGAGATCCTCAACATTTTTCATTCCTGATGATGTCGTTATCCGCGTTCCGCTGGCAAAGCATATGATTTTCTCGATGTCGGAGAAACTTGTTGACAGTCCAGTTCGTTGGCCATTCGCATCAAGCCAGAAAATCGTCCCCTTTTCATCGTCTGTGGGATTGAAGACAATTTGTCGTGGACCTGCATCCCGTAGATCGAGAGTATCGAAGTCATCCCCACCGGAGCCACCATCAATAGTGCTTCCTGCTGATGAAATTCCATCTTGAAGGATGATTTGATCTCGATCGTCCCCTCCATCGATAGATACAGTCCCGACACCGTCGACTAGAATGGTGTCGTTTCCTGCACCACCAAACAGGGTGTCAATGCCTCCTCCACCAACGAGACTATCGTCACCAGTCCCGCCATCCAATTGGTCATTTCCGTCACCGCCAAACAGGGCGTCATTTCCATCGCCGGCGCTCAACACATCGCTTCCGGCACCACCAAACACGTTATCGTCTCCACCACCAGCATTGATGGTATCGCTTCCGCCGTTCCCGAAAATCACGTCAGCGTCGTTCGAAATCCGATCCCCCTGAAGATCGGTGTAGCCGACGTTCATAGTCTGTCCGACATCAAGCCCGTCTACATTTCCATCTGGAACGGCGGGTAGGGTGAATGGCGTGTTTGCATTGATGTCGAGACTGAATGTAAGGCCAGACAGAAGCGGCAATCCTTGAGGGGCATAAAAAAATATCTGGCCGTTAGACACGAACACCGCGACCGGACGCGGGTCAAGCTTAATGCCAAGCACCCCGAGCGTTGAAATGGTTCCCGCCCCGATGTAGTCTATCGGGAATGGAGTGTTTCCATCCAACGCAAACGTCGTGAACCCGTCGTCGGCTTGTGACAATTGCCCATTGTTATCTACGAAGGTTCCATTTGCTTGACCACCGCTGGTGTTTAGCAAAGAAACGTTAACCGGGCCTCCAAGACCGACGCTTGCGAGGCTACCGTTGTAAGCGTAGATTCCAGATATTTTCGAGGTAATGCTCATACCGTTAGTCCCATTGATGTCTTGGGTTTATTTGACCAAAACTTAAAGCCAACAATCGACTGTGATATCAAAACGCACATTCTAACCGTCTTTTTCTAGTTCGGAATCATGCACAAATTCTTGCTGGAGAAAGTTTCACGCCTGGTGAATTTTTTGCTTCCAGTCCAGCTTTTTCATCAAAGGCCGGTTTGGTGGGAGGATCGCCGCCCGAACCTTCGGCGTCGTCGTCGCTTGGCTGTGAAGATGGATCAACATGCCGCAACTCCGCTGCGAATGTACCTCAGGACCGATCTTGCCATGGAAAACGCAGAGCGACGAGGATCTATGCGATCACCCGGGATGGGACAGCTATCCACACCAAGGAATATTCTTGCGTGGATTTCGTTCTACCTGGCACACATGAAGAAATTCTCTGGGAGCCACACAGTGTCAGACAGGCTTGGCCTTTGTTCAGTTTGCCTCATGGCGACAGTCTTTCTCTGCGCAACGCCTTTGCTAACAGCGGATCTGGGCTGGGGGCAATGGCATGTGGCCTGGGCCGACGACGACGACGACGATGGCGATGATCAAGAACGTGGCGGCAGGTCTTTCGGTTCGGGTGATGATCCAGCAAGCGTGCGCAAATCGAGAAGCCGGACGACGCGGCGTCATGCTGTCGCGTCTGCGCCTCCGCCTGCTGCATTCGCAGCAGAGATTGTGGTGACAGACCTGTCAGCGCAAGACCTTGCGACCTTAATTGCCGAAGGCTTTTCCCTTGCAGAGCGCAAGACCATTGTAACGCTGGCCGCAACGCTTGATCGACTTTCCCCACCAGCGGGCGTATCGCTTGAAGCTGCACGCGACCGTGTGCGCCTTCTGGCAACCGGGCGTGACGCGGATTTCAATCACTTCTACCGATCCAGCCAGGCCGACACGGGCGAGGTCGGGCCTGCCCAGCCCGTCGCTGCGACATGCACGCATGACAATTGCGATGCTTGGCGCGCGATCAACTGGCCTGTTGGCAGGATTGCCTCCGGCAGATGCCAAGTTACAACCGTCATCGGTCTGATCGACACCGGGATCAACACTGATCATGATATCATTGCCGGCGCACGGCTGAACGTGATTCAGCGTGCAGGCACGAATTTACCGTCGGGGGCAGTGCATGGGACGGCCATCGCGTCCCTTTTGGTTGGGTCTGAAACGTCTCGTGTGCCGGGCTTGCTTCCTGATGCCGAGGTTCTTGCGGTGGATGTATTCGACCGCGTGTCCGGCGACGAACGCGCAGATGTGCCCGCCCTGGTCGAGGGGCTTGACCTTCTGGCCACGCGCAAGGTGCGGCTTTACAACTTGTCCCTTTCCGGGCCACCCAATACCGTTCTTTCAAGGATGCTTGACCGCCTGACGGACGAGGCAGGTCTTGACGCGACCGTGGTGTCTGCCGCGGGGAACGGTGGGCCAACCGCGCCCCCTGCATGGCCGGGAGCGCATCCGTATGTGCTTGCGGTGACCGCTATTGACACACGAGAACGGCTTTACCGGCAGGCGCAACGTGGCGATCATCTGGCTTTGGCGGCGCCCGGTGTGAACATCCTTGCCGCGACGTCGGTGCAGGGCGCGCGTGGGAAAACGGGCACTTCTTTTGCGGTGCCCTTCGTGACTGCTACCGCTGCCTTGCTGATGTCACAGCCCACGCCACAAACCGGAGCACAAGTGCGTGCCACGCTTGCGGCCACCGCGCGGGATCTCGGGGGGGCCGGTCGCGATTCGATGTTCGGGTTCGGGTTGGTCTCGGCTGGGCTTTTTTGTCCGTGATCCGGGAATAAGGCTGGTCTTGCCGCGTTGTCCGACCAGACAATGATCAACGGGAGCCCCGAATGTTCCGCTTTATCCCCCCTGCAACCATCCGCTTTTCCTGCGAGCCCGGTGACGAGGGCGTAATCGCTCCGCCTGTTCCGGCAAAATCCTACTTGCCGGATTGGTTCCGCAAGCTGCCGCCTGTCGATCCCGAGGTTGAGAGCCCGACCAACACCGGGCTGACGATCAAACGTTGCCTGCCTTTTCTTGATGCGATGACAACCGGCTGGATCATCCCACTGGCCGCCACCGTGCGCCTTGAGATTTGCGAGGACGGCAGCCGGGTTGACTCGGGCTGGGACTTTGATCGCGCTCTGGTGGCAAGCCATGGCATGCATCAGGTCAAGGGCAATCCGATGGGCGCCCGCCCGCCGTGCAAATTCATCAATTTCTGGACGATCACCACGCCCCCGGGCTGGAGCTGCTTGTTCGTCAATCCCCTGAACCGCCCGAACGGGGTGTTCGATGTCGTTGCGGGCGTGGTCGATACGGATACCTACCGCAGCCCGATCCATTTTCCGTTCTTTGCGACAGCAGCGGATGGGCTTTACACCATCGAAAAAGGCTCGCCCATTGTGCAGGTCATTCCCTTCAAGCGCGAGAGCGCGCAGCTGGCAGCTAAAATCGGGGCGGAGTTGCCTGAAGAGGCGGCAACACGCAAGAAGATTGCGCGCAACACGCTGGCCGGTTCGGGCTGGTATCGGCTGTTTGCGCGGGCTGCACGGTAGCACGTTTCACCCAAGACTTTGCGGCAGGGCCTTGAAGCTAAGTCTTCAGGGCCCTTTTCTGGCGGCCACGGCAGCGGAAAGGTCTGGCGGTCGCCGAGACTGAAAAAGCGGCCCCAAGGGGCCGCTTTTTGCTGCTTGTCGCGGGAAGATCAATCGTCGTCGCCGTCATCGTCCGAGCTGTTGCTTGACGAATTTGACGAGGAATTTGATGAGCTGTTGCTGGATGAATTCGAAGAACTGTTCGACGAAGAATTGCTGGAGCTGTTCGAATTCGAGTTCGACGATGAATTCGAGCTGGAATTGTTCGAAGAGTTCGAGTTGCTGTTCGAGTTCGAGTTCGAGTTCGAGTTGCTGTTCGAATTGGAACTCGACCCGCCGTCATGGGCCCAACGCCATTTGCGATCGGATTTGCGCGTCTTGAACTGCACCTCGGTGATCGCGTCGTCAGATGCCGCGACGGGTGCAGTCGACAGCTTGAGCGGGGCAAACCCGGCCTGCGCGCCAAAAGGCAAGAGCGCCAGAAGGGTTGCCGGAAGAATCAGTTTGAGGGATTTCATCGGTCTCTCCATTCAGTTTGGCAAGATCACTGCCTTGCACCAGAACAACGGATCAAGCCGCGAGGTATTCCCGATCGAATAAACAAAAAAAGCGGCACCGACTGTGCCGCTTTTCAGATCGTGTCAATCCGAGATTATGGGGTCCAGCCGGCCGCGATCGCATTTGCTTCAGCCGTTGGATCAAGCGCTATGCCAGCCCCAAACTGATCCAGCCATGGTGTGAGCGCGGGTGTTTCGGCACCAGCCGCGGGCACATACACCTGATCTGTCGCTGAACGCCGCAGTGCTTCGCTGACCGCAACCTCGATCCGCCAACCTGTGCCCGACTGACAGGCCAGGACCGTATCCAGACGCGCCGCACGTCGGTCTATCACTTCAACTTCACGGCAATGCCCGGACGCTGTCGGCAAGCTGGCAAGGATCGTCAGATCGGCTCCCGAGGTCAGTGTAATGGTCTGACCGGATGGCAAACGCTGCAACTGACTGTGCAACTGGGTCCCGGTCGGCACGGGGCCGACCGCCAGAAATTGATCCGGTGGGCCCAAGCTCAGCGCCACCGCCAAAACAACCGAGGCTGCAACGGCGAAACCACCCATCGCCCAAGTCCGCCACCGCGGAAAGGCAACAACCTTTGCAGATGGTGCAATGGTTCGGCCCTCTATGGCTGCAAGAATTGCAGGCGGCACAGGTTCGTTCATCGGCGCGGCAAAAGCCTGTGCCAAAGCCGCGTTGGCCGCTACCAGGTTGTCGACAAACGCCTGATCCTCCGGATGGTCAGCCAGATGCATCACCACGGCCGCGGCGTCTTCCGGCGACAGCTCACCATCAGCAAAAGCGGCCAGACGGTCTTTGTCTATGACAGTGTCGCGCATCATTGGCGCCTCCCCTGACTCAGGCCAAGTTTTGGCATCAACGCTTCACGCGCGCGGGACAGCCTGCTCATGACGGTGCCGATTGGAACCTGCAACGTGTCTGCCACTTCGCGGTAGCTCAACCCCTCGATCGCCACAAGCGCCAGAACTTCGCGCTGGCCATCGGGAAGCATTGCCATGGCGGCACGGGCTTGAGCAAGCATCATCCGATCTGCGGGCAAATTGGCCGCCTTGCCATCATCTGACAATTGAATGTCATCGGGATCCACAGCTGCGCCATGCCGGACGGCCTTGCGCCTGTCATCCAGCCACAAGTTCTGAATGATGCGGTACATCCAGCTGTCCATGCGGGTTCCGATCTGAAACTGCGCAGAGTTGCGCAACGCCTTCTCACAAGCCGCCTGAACCAGATCATCGGCATCCTGCATGTTTCCTGCCAGCGAAAGTGCAAACCGACGCAGTCTTGGCACCAACGCAACAAGGTCAGTCCTGAATTTTGTCGTGTTTTGTTCAGTCATCTTGGCACACCCAATTTCAGCCCTTCGGTGACAACGGTCTGTCCCGCGCCTTATTCCCGTATTGAGGGGCGCCGCAGAAAATAATAGCAGCCGGAGCGGCGTCTGATTTAAGGCTCCAGCATCTGCGCAAGATGAAGCGACATGCGCAAGACGACGAACAAATTTTCCACTTGGGTGCGCGCACGCGCTGTGCGGCTGGCATTGCACGCTCGACCATCTGGATTTGCGTGCCGATCTGGCCGAACTGTGGTGTGCACCAAGTGCCATGAGGCACATCGATCCGAATTTCTACATGTTTTCGATGCGAACAGGCAGGAACGTGGCGGGCGCGACACTTGGCTGCACTTACGCAGAAACGATTTTGACGTTGCCCGGTGCGCGGTCGCCCGGCCTGGTCCGGCCGACCAGCTCCGGGCGGATTGGAGGGCCGTCGCGTTAGGGTGTCTATCTGCGCAGCGGCCGCGCCGACAGATCTGACGGCCCAACAGAAGCAAATGACGTTGCCCCCAGTTGCCCAAGCGCCCGCACAAGTTCCAGTTTCAGGATGTCCATGGCGCGATCAGCACCTTGGGCGGCGCCAGCCCCGACGCCATACGCCAAGGCGCGACCCGCAAATGCAAAATCTGCGCCGAGGGCTTTGGCGCGCATCAGATCGGCGCCGCGACGGATGCCGCTGTCCAGCATGATCTTCATTCGGCCCCCCACAGCCTCGGCGATCTCCGGCAAGGCTTCAATGGTCGGCGGGCCAAAGGCCACCTGCCGCCCGCCGTGGTTCGACACCACGATCCCGTCACAGCCTATCTGGGCGCAGTGGATCGCATCATCAGGGTGCAGGACACCTTTCACCAGAAGCTTGCCCTTCCATCGTGTGCGCAGACGGGCGAGGTCATTCCATGTGAAACCGGGGGTAATTAGGGTCTTTTGCACATCTGCATAGGACGTGGCCCCTTTCAGCAGATCTGCATAGTTGGCGATATTCGGTTTCCCGTCCCGCAAACTCGCCAGCGACCATGTCGGGTTGGCAATGAGTTGCAAAATGACTTCCGGTGTGAATCGAAACGGCACGCTCAGCTGATTGCGGATGTCACGGTCGCGTTTGCCTGCTGCCGGAACGTCGGCGGTCACCACCAGCACATCATAACCCGCATTTTCGGCCCGCGAGATCAGGCCTTCGGTCACGTTCTTGTCACCGGAAACATAAAGCTGGAACCAGCCGTTGCCGTCAGCCGCCTCTGCCAGACGTTCCATGGTTGTCGACGCGGCCGAGCTGGCCACATACGGAATGTTCTCGCGCTTGCAAAGACGGGCCAGCGTCAGGTCGGCACCCGGCCAGAACGCGTTCAGCATGCCGATGGGCGCCATGCCGAACGGTTGGCTGTAGGTTCGACCGAAGAGCGAGGTGCGTGTGTCGATCTGTGAGACATCGACCATGTAGCGGGGGGTCAGTTCCACCTCTTCAAAGGCTTCGACATTGCGCCGCATGTTGCGCTCGGATTCCGCCCCGCCATCGACAAGATCAAAGGCAAAACGGGGAATCCGACGCTTGGCCATGGCGCGCAGATCGAAGATTGACGCTGCACGATCCAGGCGCATCAGAGAGACCACCCACCGTCGATGGCAAAGGCTTGCCCGGTCGTGAAGGCAGACAAATCCCCGGCCAGATAGCAGACCAGTTCGGCGATTTCTTCGGGTTTGCCCAGGCGGCCCATGGGTTGACGCGCCCTGAAATCGGCCAACGCCTTGTCAAAGTCGCCGGTGGCGGCAAGACGCTGTTTCAGCGACGGGCTTTCCACTGTGCCGGGGCAGACGGCGTTGCAGCGGATGCCGTCTTTCACAAAATCGGCGGCGATCGCCTTGGTCATGCCGATGATCGCCGCCTTTGACGCACCGTAGGCGAACCGTCGCGGCGCGCCTTTCAGGCTGGAGACGATGGAGGCGATGTTGATGATCGAGCCTGATTGCCTTTCCAACATGGTGGGCAGAACCGCTTTGGTCAGCCGGAACATGGCTTTTGCGTTCAGGTCAAAAGATCGATCCCATGCCGCGTCGTCGCAATCCAGAATAGACCCGTCATGCACCCAGCCCGCGCAATTCACCAGGATGTCGATGGGCGGGCTGGCACTGACCAAGGCGGCGACGGCGGCCGTATCCAGCACATCCAGCCGATGCGCTTTGATGCGGTCGGCCCCTTCGGCAACGGCGCCGACTGCCGCACCGTCGATATCCGTGGCAATCACCGTGGCGCCGCGCGCGGCCAATGCCTCGGCCGACGCACGACCGATGCCATTTCCTGCGGCGGTTACAAACGCGGTTTTTCCGTGAAGTGGTTGTTCCATTTTGTCCTTTCAGCGGGCAAGCCAGCCGCCATCCACGGTCACGGTGCTGCCATGGCAATAGGCGGCAGCATCGGACGCGAGAAAGACGGCGGCGCCGGCAATTTCGTGCGTTTCGGCAAAGCGTCCTGCGGGGATGCGTTCAAGCAGCGCCCGCGACCGTTCGGGGTCATCCCGCAGTGCCTGTGTGTTGTCGGTGGCGGTATAGCCGGGCGCGATGGCGTTGACGTTCACGCCAGAGCCCGCCCATTCGTTGCAAAGCGCGCGGGTCAGGCCGATCACGGCATGCTTGCTGGAGGCATAAGCAGGCACCCGCAATCCACCCTGTGACCCCAGAACCGAAGAGACGATGATGATCTTTCCCGCCCCTTGGCCCACCATCCGTTTGCCAGCGGCCTGTGACAGCAGCCAGACGGAATCGAGGTTGACGGACATCACGCGTTGCCAGTCGACCAGCGACAGATCAACCGAGTCCTCACGATGGATGATGCCCGCATTGTTGACAAGGATATCGAGACCACCCAGCGCATCGGCGGCAAAGGCGATCACTTTCTCTGCCGCGTCCTGGTCCATCGCGGTGAAATCAGCCTGAACGGCAGCAGCCTTTCGCCCCATTGCCTCGATTTTCGCGATGATGGCGTCGGGCTGGTGGCTGCGATAGGTCAATGCCACGTCGGCGCCAGCCCCGGCAAGGGCAAGCGCAATGCCCTCGCCGATGCCGGTTGCGCCGCCCGTGACAAGAGCCCTGCGGCCGGTCAGATCGAAGGGATTGGCCATCGTCAGTACCGGTTCGCGATGGGCAGTTCCTCGGCCGGGAAAAGGCTGATCACTTCGCAGCCCTTTTCGGTCACAACCACCTCTTCCTCGATCCGGGCGGCGGAATAGCCGTCGGTGGCGGGGCAATAGGTTTCCAGCGCAAAGACCATGCCGGTTTTGATCTCCATCGGGTGGTCCATGCTGATCGCGCGGCTGATGATCGGGCGTTCGTGCAGGGCAAGGCCCAGCCCGTGCCCGAACTGAAGCCCGAAGGCGGCATCTTCATTGGGAAAGCCAAGGCTTTCGGCTGTCGGCCAGACGGCGGCCACCTTGTCTGTGGTCACGCCCGGTTTGATCATTGCAATCGACGCGTCGATCCATTCGCGGGCTTTGACATAGGCATCGTTCTGCGACGGTGTTGCGCGACCCACGTTGAAGGTGCGGTAGTAACAGGTGCGATAGCCCTGATAGCTTTGCAGGATGTCGAAGAAGGCCTGATCGCCGGGGCGGATCAACCTGTCGGTAAAGTTGTGCGGATGCGGATTGCAGCGCTCGCCTGAAATGGCGTTGATCGCCTCGACGTCGTCCGACCCCATTTCATACAGCATCTTGTTGGACAGGGCGACGATATCGTTCTCGCGCACCCCCGGCTTCAGCTCTTCATAGATCATGTGATAGACGCCATCGACCATCGCGGCGGCCTGGGTCAGAAGCTGGATTTCATCCCAATTCTTGATCTCGCGCGCGGCCAGCATGATCTGCTGTCCGTCCACGACGTTGATGCCTTCCTCGCGCAGGGCGTGGAACATGGCGGTTTCGGCGTAATCCACGCCGACCGGCATGTCAGCCATGCCCGCATCGCGGATCAGACCCGCGATCTGCTTGGCATATTTCTGCATCAATCCGAACTCGGGCGGGATCGTTCCGCGCATGCCGACCACACCGGCAAGGCAGTGATCGGGCTCCAGCCAATCCGCGTGACGCTTGTGGTGCATTGCGGCAGAGCCGAAATCCCAGACATAGGGGCTGTCATCGCCGGTCAGCAGGCAGAAACGGCACATCTTGTCCCGTTCCCATTCGCCGATCTTGGTAGCGCTGACATAGCGGATGTTGTTCACATCGAACAAAAGCAGGGTGCCCGCGTTGGACGCCTGAAGCGCCTGACGGGTGCGCGCCAGGCGATACCGGCGCAAACGGTCGTGATCGATCCGGCGTTCGAAATCGACCGACATGTGGCCCCAGGCCGGAAGGCGCTCGCGCCATTCCCAATTGGGTTCCAGATCTTTCGGTGTCAGCAGGTTGGGCATGAGGGCGCGAGACATTGGGTTCTCCTTCGGGTGCGCGATGCGGACCCGTTGAAAGGTTGAAATGAGTGTGAAATGCGACGCGTTACTGGATGCACCAGCCGCCGTCGATGTGGACCATCTGGCCGGTCATGTAGTCGCTGTCGTCACTGGCAAGGAAAGACGCCGTGCCCACGATATCCTTGGGATAGGACACGCGCTTGATCTGCAAAGCATCACGGACGATATCGTCATAGGCTTGACCTTCCCGTTGCTTGAAGCCGATATCGACAAGATCCTTGTCCAGTTGTTCCCAAAGGGGCGTCACCACCACGCCGGGGGCGTAGCCGTTGACCGTGATATTGTGCGCGGACAGTCCCAAAGCACCGCAATGGGTCAGGGCCAGCACACCGTATTTGGACGTGCAGTAAACGGTCACATCAAGCAGCGGTTTGCGCGAGGCGATAGAGCCCACGTTGATGATCTTGTAAGGGTGATTCTCCATCGGGCCTTGGGCGATCATCTGGCGCGCGGTTTCCTGCATGCCCAGCCACATCGCCTTGGTGTTGACCGTCATGATCATGTCCCAGTTCTCTTCATCGATATCCATGAAGAACCGGGGTTTGTTCAGCCCGGCGTTGAACACGCCAACATTGATCGATCCGAAGGCCTCGACCGTGGCGGCAACGGCGGCGGCGTTGTCTTCGCGTTTGGTAACATCCATGCGGACAGCGATGGCCTTGCCGTTTCCGGCGGTGTTGATCTGATCGGCCATCTTTTGGGCTTCATCAAGATCAAGATCGCCCAAGCACACATTGGCCCCCTGCGCTGCAAAGGCTTCTGCGTTTGCGGCACCCATGCCGCGGGCGGCGCCGGTGATCAGGATATTCTTACCTTTCAGGCGGTTGGGGTCCATTGTGATTTCCTCCTCAGATCACGGGTTGTCGGATCAGCGCATCGGCCCGATCCTGGGCCTGGCGCAAGGCATCACGCGGGGTGATGATCCCGCGCAGCATGTCGTGGAATTCCTCGCCGCAGATCTGGATGATCTCGCAGATCTCGGGCACGGGTGGCCGGGGCCAGAATTGCAGCTCGTCGCGCGAGGACATTCCATCCACCGCCTCGAAAATCACCGACGCGTTGCGCACCTCGGGATCGGACCCGACCGAATAGCGGGGGCTGGTGCGGCTTCCGTTCTGCACATAAAGTTTTTGGGCTTGGGGTGAGGTAAAGACGGTCAGCGCTTCAACGGCTGCAGGGATCCGTTCCGGCGCCAGATTTGCGGGAATGCCCATGATGTAGCCCCCGACAGGCGCGATCGGGCTTGCACCTGGACCAGCGGGATGCGGCAGATACCCGGTCTGCCCGAAGGCGGGCGACGTTTCATCCAGCTCGAAATAGGGGGCCAGCAGCGTATAGCCATAAGCCATCGCTACGCTGCCTCTGGCATAGGGCCGAACCCTTTCGTACCACGACATCGACAGGATATCGGGCGGGGAATAGTTCATGAGTTCCATCAGGAATTCGGCTGCCTGCAATCCGGCATCGGTGTCGATCGTCGCGTGATAGCCACCGGCCGCCAGCTGGTCCGTGTCGAAGCCACCTGCGATGCTTGGCAGGTTCAGGATCGGTTGTCCGAAATCGGCCAACGTCATCAGGACAGTGTGGCCAAGCGCCGTTCCCCGCGCGGCATTCCAGGCGATTCCGTAGCAGCCACGGCGCGGGTCATGCAGTGTTCTGGCCGCGTGAAGCAGTGCATCGGTCGTCGCAGGCGGTTCCAGGCCAGCCTCGGCAAACATGTCGCGGCGGTAAAACAAGAGCTCTGGCGTCGTCTGGGCGGGAACACCGTAAGCGCGGCCGCCCCAATGGCCACCCTTCCAACCCGCGGTGTGGAAATCGGCCGGATCAAGCCGCGAAAGATCCATGATTTGGTCCAACGGCGTGAGCACGCCCTTTTCCACAAACTCCCCAACCCACGGCAGATCGACTGCGATGATGTCATAGCGGCTGCGGTCACGGGTGGCGTTGCGCAACGCTTCTTCGCGCAGCCGGTCGATCGAAAACGCGCGTTGGCTGATGTCGGTCCCGATGACCTGCTCGAATTGACGCTTGAGGTTCTCCATCACCATGAAGGTCGGATCCCCGTGGACCAGCACCCGGATGCCGCCCGGCACCTTCAATGGTTCGGGCAGAACGCGCAAAGGGGGGATGGATTGCGCGGCGGCGTAGCTGCCGCCAAAATAGTAGTCATCTGTGCTTTTGGTCCCGGACTGACCGCCAATGCGGGTCAGGGCAAGGCGGCGCAGACGACTGGAAAGCTGCATCCACTGCGCCAGAAGTTTCGCACTTGGATGCATCGAAAACGTCTTGCCGGTCCGCGTCCGGGGGCGCATCTCGATCAGGCCTTCGTCGATCATCTCCTTCATGCGGCGATTTGCCGTTCCATAGGGCACTCGGCTTGCACTGATCAGCGAACTGGGGGTCACGATCTTGGCTTCAAAGTTGCCATGCAGAAGGTGCAGCACCATCCGAAGATACGCATTGGGTGCCACAATGCCCAAGGCGTCTTCCAGTTCGTCACTGAAATCGTCCAGAAAGGACAGCATTTCCAGCGTTTCGGCGTGCGCCTGCGGCGAAATCGGCTTGCCTTGACCATGTCTTTCCATGACGCTCATTTTGGACTTGTGCCTTCTGGCTAGCCGAAGTTCTTGTGAACCCGGAAAATTGTCCGAGTTGGATGGATTGTGTCCGCTCATGGAACCTGCTCCTCAAATTGTCCAAAGTGCTGTTCAGAACCTATCGTAAAAATATCCATTTTAGATTTAAAAATACCCAAATCGGATTGATCTGATGCAGCCTGCCGCGCAACGGGCTGTCAGGCTGTGTGTCAATCGTTCGGCGTGCCGAATGGTGTTCGGGCGTCCAAGTCGGGCGCGTCGGAAAAAAAGATGATAACGTCATCAATCGGGAGGAGACCCAAATGAAGCTTCGCACCATGTTTGCAGCGTCGACCGCCGTTCTGGCTTTGGCCGGAACGGCGTCAGCCGAGACCATGAAAATTGGCATCACCCAGAACAATGTCGGCGTTGACAGCTACCAGACAACCTATGAAAGGGCGTTCATCGCCGCAGCCGAGGCAAACCCGGATGTCGAGGCCGTCGTTCTGGACGCCGGCGGCGATGTGGCGCGCCAGATTGCGCAAATCGAGGATCTGATCCAGCAAGGTGTAAACGCCATCATCATCTGGCCGACCAATGGCGAGGCGGTCATCCCCGCCGTGCGCAAGGCACATCAGGCTGGTATTCCGGTCATTGTGACCAATTCGAACATAGCAGAAGCGGGGTTCGATTTCGTCAAGTCGTTCTCTGGCCCTGACAACATCACTCAAGGTGCACGCTCGGCAGAGATCATGTGCGATAAGTTCAAGGCAATGGGCATCGAAAGTGAAGCAAAGGTGGTGCACATCACCGGCCAGCCTGGCTACACCACTGCCATCGAGCGCGCCAAGGGTTTCGAGGACCGTCTTCCCGAAGTTTGCCCCGATGTGACCGTGGTCGATACGCAACCGGGCGACTGGAACCGCGAGAAATCGCAGCAGGTGATGGAAGCTTTCCTTGTCAAATACGATGACATCGATGGTGTTTATTCGGGCGACGACAACATGGGTGTGGGCGCGCTCAATGCGGCCAAGGCCGCAGGCCGGGACGGGATCATCTTCGTCGGTGCCACGAACTTTGCTGTCGGATACGAGGCGATGGCCGCCGGGGATTACTGGGGCTCCATCTACCAGTCGCCGGTGGATGATGCCGAAGCGGCTCTGAAAACGGCGATTGATGTTCTCAGCGGCGCCGAAGTGCCGTTCCTGAACTACTTCGACACACCGAAGATCACCCAGGACAATATGGGCGATTACACCAAGCCGGTGTTCTGAGGTTCCATGACCATGCGGGGCGGGCCAGGGCCTTGCCCCGCATTTTTCAGCGACATTACAGATTGGGATGGATTATGGGGCGTGTTACTGACCGCGTCTGCATTGTGACGGGCGCTGCGCAAGGGATCGGGCGCGCCATTGGCGAAGCTCTGCTGGACGAAGGTGCAAAGGTTTGCTTTGCCGACATCAACGGGACGAAGGTGGCCGAAGTCGCCGAGGCCAACAAAAGCCGCATCCGGGATGGTGGCAAAACCGTCACCTCGGCACAGGTTGATGTCACCGACCGTGATCAGGTCAGGGCGATGATCGCCCACACCGTCGAAGCTTTCGGGCGGCTTGATGTGAAATTCAACAATGCCGGCGTGAACAAGCCGATGAACTTCATGGACGTGACCGAACATAACTGGAATTTCATCATGGGGGTGAACGGATTGGGGTGTCTGATCGGCATGCAGGAAGCCGCACGCCAGATGGTTGCCCAAGGCAGCGGCGGCAAGATCATCAACACTGCGTCGATCGCCAGTCGCCAGGGCTTTGGCAATGTCGCGCCCTATTGTGCGTCGAAATTCGCAGTTGTGGCGCTGACGCAATCGGGTGCGCGCGATCTGGCAAAGCACGGCATCACCGTAACAGGTTTTGCGCCCGGCGTGGTGGCCACCGAAATGTGGGATCAGGTCGATCAGGATCTGCTGGCGATCGGGGCATCGCAGCGACCCGGACAAGCGATGGAGGAGTTTTCGGCAGAAATCCTGAAAGGCCGCGTGGCGGTGCCGCAAGACATCACCGGAACGACGACATTCCTTGCCTCAAAAGACAGCGACTACATGACCGGGCAAATCGTCATGATTGACGGAGGTATGACCCTGATCTGACCGTCGGTGTTGGGGGGCACCAGCAAGCACGAAAAAGACCGCCAGCGACCTGAGGGAGGGGATCCATGGCCACAATGACCAAACAGCAGATCGGCAGCATTCTGGCGCGACAGGGTATCCTGATTGCCTTTGCAGCCTTCATTATCGCCTTTACCTTTGCCAATCCCAAATTCTTGTCACCCGACAATGTGCTCAGCGTGATGCGGTCCTCGACCATTGTGGGGGTGATGGCGTTGGGCGTGACCTTTGTGGTCATCAGCGGCAACCTGGATCTTTCGGTCGGGTCCATGATGTCTTTCTCGACCATTGTGGTTCTCGATCTGCACGACAAGATCGGACCGTCCCTTGCCATTCCCGCGATGTTTGCGATGACGCTCTGTCTGGGGGCTTTCATCGGGTTTCTGGTCGGATACCTGCGGCTCAATTCCCTGATCGTGACGCTTGGGATGCTGTCTGCCATACACGGCCTGACGCTGACCTATTCGGGCGGCAAGAACATGGATATCGCCAACAAGGGGGACACCTGGTTCGGCGTGTTCGGGCAGGGCAGCGCTTTTGGCATTCCGGTGCCCATCCTCATTTTCATCGCGCTGGCGGTCGTGCTTGGGATCGTGCTTTCCAAGACCCCCTTCGGGCGCAAGGTCTATGCGGTCGGCGGAAGCGGGACTGCGGCCACGTTTTCAGGCATCCGGCGGGCGCGGACAGTTTTCATGTGCTACCTGATCTCCTCGGGCTGCGTGGCGACGGCCGGGCTGATCCAGGCCAGTCGGTCGCTTGGTTCCCAGAATACGGTTGGTCAGGGGCTGGAGCTTGGGGTGCTGGCGGCGGTCATCCTTGGGGGGGCGTCGCTTCTGGGCGGGGCCGGCACCATATTCAAGACCATCATCGGCGTGCTGATCTTGGGGTTCATCCAGAACGGTCTGTTGCTGATGGGGCTGCAATTCTACGTACAGTTCGTTTTGACGTGGGGGATCATCATCCTTGCTGTCTGGCTTGATATCGCGGTCAAGCGCGGCAAGCTTTGGTCACCGTTGGCTTAGGGGGGCGACGATGCAACCGGGAAAACTTTCAAACGCACTCAAGACCGGCGCAATCTGGGGCTTTATCGTTCTTGAACTGATCTTCTTTTCCATCGCGGGCGAATTCCTGTCGCTGTCGAACAAGGCGTTCATGGATTACGAAAACATGCTGCTGCTGCTCAAGCAGTCGGCCCCGATCGGGATCATTGCGATGGGGATGACGATCGTCATGGTGAACGGCAATATCGACCTGTCGGTGGGTGCCATTTACGCGATTGCGGCGATCATTCTGCTCAACAGCATGACATGGCCGATCTTTGCCGGGCTTGGCGACTGGGTGATCCCGGTGGCTTGGTTTCTGGCTCTTGCGGTCGGCACGCTGCTTGGCGCGCTCAACGGGCTTATCGTCTGGAAAACCGGCGTTGATGCCTTCATCGTCACGCTTGGGTCAATGCTTGGCTTCCGGGGCATTGTTTTCATGTTCAATGGCGAAAATCCGACAAGCCATCTGAACTGGACCCTTGTTGACTTTGCCGAGGCGAAGTTTCTTGGCCTTGCCACCGCATCCTGGTTCTTGCTGGTCGTCACGCTGGTGATCTGGTTCGTCATGGCCAAGACGGTGCATGGCCGCAACGCCTATGCCATCGGTGACAACCGAGAAGCGGCCGTCAACGCAGGGATCCGGGTCGGCCCGCACATGATGATCAACTTCGCGATCATCGGCTTTCTTGCGGCGCTGTCGGCGGTTGTGTTCTATTCCGAAAGCGGGTCGGTGAACCCCAACGACGGTCAGCTTTACGAACTTTGGGTAATCACCGCCGTTGTGCTGGGCGGCTCCAAGATCACGGGCGGCGCGGGCAACGTGATCGGCACCTTCGGCGGCGTTATTGCAATTCAGCTTTTGCGCAAGGGGCTGGGCCATATCGGCGCGGACACGTCAACGGTGAACCTTGTCATCGGCCTGATCCTGATCGCCGTTCTGTTCCTGGATCGTCAGTTGAACACCAAGGGCAAAGAGGAGTTGAAGGTATGACCGAACCTGTTCTGCGTCTTGAAAACATCGTCAAGACCTTCCCCGGTGTGCGCGCCCTCGATGGGGTATCGTTTTCGGTCATGCCCGGAGAAGTCCATGCCCTGATGGGAGAGAATGGCGCCGGGAAATCCACCTCGATGAAGGTGCTCGGCGGGATCTACCAACCCGACAGCGGCGATATCTTCATGGGCGACAGAAAGGTAACCATGTCAGGCCCGCTGGAAGCCAAGGCCATGGGGATCGTTTTCATCCATCAGGAACTGAGCCTTGCCGAAGAACTGAGCGTGGCCGAAAACATCTATCTGGGCGAGTTGCCGCGCAAGAGCTTCGGCCGCGTGGATTGGGCCAAACTGACCGAACGGACCAACGTGATCCTGAAAAAGTTGAACGTCGGTTTTGATGCAAGGACCCGCGTGGGCGATCTTTCCATCGCGAACCAGCAAATGGTCGAAATCGCCCGCGCCCTGACCGTTGATGCAAAGGCGGTGATCTTTGACGAACCGACCGCATCCCTGACAGATGCGGAAAAGGTCGTTCTGTTCGATGTGATTGCCGATCTGAAGGCCGAAGGCGTCGGGATCATCTACATCTCGCACCGCATGGAAGAGATTTTCAAGATCACCGACCGCATCTCGGTTCTGCGGGACGGGCAGTATCAGGGCACGGTCGCCACGAAAGAGACGAATGAAGAAGCCGTCACCCAGATGATGATCGGCCGCAAACTCGACCTCAGCCGCGACCCTGTGCAGCATGATTTGGGTGAGATCGCGCTGGAAGTGCGCAATCTTGGCTGTGGAAAGCTGTTCCACGACGTCAGTTTCACGGTGCGCTGCGGAGAGGTTCTGGGCTTTTACGGGCTGATCGGCGCCGGCCGGACCGAAATTGCAGAGACGCTGTTCGGGTTGCGGACCCCGTCTGCCGGCCAGATCCTGCTGAACGGTGAAGTGGTGCGGATCAGCTCCCCCACCGATGCGATATCGCGCGGCATCAGCCTTGTGCCAGAGGACCGCAAGGGACAGGGCCTGATCCTGGGCATGAACTGCCGCGACAACATGACCCTGCCACAAGTGGACAATCTCAAGGCCGGGCCTTTCATCGCCCAAGGTGCGGAAACCGCGATCTTTGACAAGTATCGTGACCGGCTCGATATCCGCACGCCAAGTTGGAAGGCGCGGGTGGGCAATCTTTCCGGTGGCAACCAGCAGAAGATCGTGATCGGGAAATGGCTGTCGATGCACCCAAAGGTGCTGATCGTGGACGAACCCACGCGGGGCATCGACGTGGGCAGCAAATCCGAGATCCACAAACTGCTGCGCGAACTTGCGGCGCAGGGCTATGCGGTGGTGGTCATCAGTTCCGAAATGCCGGAGGTTCTGCATGTGTCCGACAGAATCGTTGCCATGTATGCGGGCCGCGTCATGCGCACTTTCACCTCTGATGAAGTGACCGAAGACAACCTGATCCAAGCCATTTCCGGGATCAAATCCGGTCAGGCCGCCTGATGCCTGCCCAAATCGCCCGTGGCCAGCGACCGGGCGGGCAGGTGGCGCGCGGGGCATTGTGGCCCTCGACACCTCAAGGTCGCATGACATTTGAAAAATGATGGGAAACTGGGATGAAACTGGTTCGCTATGGCGCACCCGGCGCGGAAAAACCGGGGCTTCTTGATACCGACGGACGGGTGCGCGATCTGTCTGGGATTGTGTCCGACATCGCCGGCCAGACGCTGCTGCCCGAGGGGCTTCAGGCTTTGCGAAACCTTGACGTCGCATCGCTGCCGCTGGTTGAAGGCCGTCCGCAGCAGGATTTGCGTCTGGGGGCCTGTGTGGGCAAAATCGGCAAATTCATCTGCATTGGCCTGAACTATGCCGATCACGCACACGAGGCCGGAATGCCCATTCCGCCAGAACCGATCATCTTCAACAAATGGACATCCGCAATATGCGGACCGAATGATCCGATCCAGATTCCGCGTGGCTCGGTCAAAACCGATTGGGAGGTGGAGCTGGGCGTCGTCATCGGCAAGCCGGGCGTCTACATCGAAGGCGCCGACGCGATGGATCATGTAGCGGGGTTTTGCGTGGTCAATGACGTGTCCGAACGAGAATTCCAGCTTGATCGTGCGGGCACCTGGGACAAGGGCAAAGGCTGCGACACCTTTGGCCCCACCGGCCCGTGGCTGGTCACGCCGGATGAATTGGAAGATATGAACAATCTTGGCATGTGGCTGGATGTTGATGGCGAGCGGATGCAATCGGGCAATACCGCAACCCTGATCTTCAAGATACCGCAGTTGATTGCCTATTGCAGCCGGTTCATGAGCCTTCAGCCCGGCGATGTGATTTCCACAGGGACACCGCCCGGCGTCGGTATGGGGCAAAAGCCGCCGAGATTTCTGAAAGGCGGTGAAGTCGTGACATTGGGCATCACGGGCCTTGGACAGCAATCATCCAAGGTATTGCCTGCGCTCCCGGCCTGAACCGTGTGAACGCAACACAGGTGAGGCAGGGATGGCTCTTGTGCTGCGCTGGCGCCGGATGAACGGTTGAGACTGGACCTTTTCCCGTGACAGCGCGGTTATGAGACTGCCCCAAGCGCGGCAGGCTTTCGCGCGATCCCCATGTAGAGGATGGCGGTGAAGGGCAACGGGCCAAAGGTCAGATCAAATCGGCGGTTGATCCCGCGTGGGCCAAGGCCTGTGACCGCCCCCGGCACCAATCCCGCTTCCTGCATCGCAGCGCGAAGCTCGGCGGGCTTGATGAACATAGCCGGATCATGTGTGCCGCGTGGCAACAGGCGCAGCACATCTTCGGCTATGGTGATCGTGGCCAGCCGGGCCAGTAAATTGCGATTGATTGTATCGAACAGAAACATCCCACCGGGGCGCAGGGTGCGGGCAACTTCGGACAGAACCTTGTTCAGGTCGGCCACATGCTCCAGCACATCGACGCAGACGACTGCATCAAAGCTGGCGCTGTCGTAGGGCAGGGCTTCGCCGACGCCGACATCGTATCCGATCCGCAGGCCGGTTTTGCGGGCATGAGCACGGGCTGCGTCGATTGCCTCTGCGGCGGGATCAATTCCGGTCACCTGCGCGCCGCGGCTGGCCAACGCTTCGGCCATGAAGCCTCCGGCGCAGCCAAGGTCCAGAACGGTTTTGTCAGACCAGTTGATCTGGCGGTCGAACCACGCCAATCGCCCCGGCACCAGATTCTTCAATGTGCGCACCCAGCGGATGTCATCGGACCACCAGCGGTCAGCGACCCGGTCGTAAATCGTCAGGTCATTGCGCATCGCGGCGGTCCTTGGTCAAGCGGGGCAGGGCATAAGGCACGTCAGCGCTGTACCGCGCGAAGCGGTCGCCGTAGCGCTGGGCAAAGCGGCGTTCCTTCAGACGCGGGGCAAGCAGGCAATAGCCCGTGAAACTGACTGCCAGCACAAGTTGGTCTGGCGTCCAGACCGGAACCGTCCACAGTGTCAAGGCGAAGGCCACATAAATCGGCTGCCGGACCAGCCGGAACAGCCCCTGCGTCGGCATATCGGGAAACACCGGCCTGATGCGTGCCAAAAGCGACATCCAGCCCAGCGCCCCCGATTGCACCTCGGCCCCGGCATCGAAACTTGCCTTCAGCAGGATAAGCCAGCTTGCGGCATAAGCGACTGTCATTGCCCCGAACATTGCCCCTTCGGCCCGCCACCAGACAATGCCCGACGGCGTCCAGAGCGCGAACAACGCCAGAAGCTGGGCCGAGGCGAGGATGGCAAAGGTGGTGGTGGCCAGCGTTTGCCCGTGCGGGCCGGGGATCAACCGGGCAAGCACTCGTCCGCCAGGGCCGGTCAAAAGCAGCGAATGGGCCAGCGGGAACTGCAAGATCAGGGCAATGTTGGCAGCTGCCGCCCATGGCCAGGGCACTGTGCCAAGGCTTTCGCTCAGGCCGAAGAACATTGCCACGATCATCGCCAAGACGCCGGCTGCAAACACTGTGTGGCACAGCGCCCCAAGGCCAAGGGCCAATGCGATCCGGCCTGCACCAGCTGGCGGGCGGACTGCAGCGCGGATCAGCGTGACTAGTCGGGCAATTCTGGGGTCCGCCAGCGCGCTGCGCATCTGCGTCATGCGGGCATCACCTGATCAAGGATCCGGGGGATGTTCTGCTTGACCTTGAAGAAGCCGGCGGTTGCGTGTGGCCAGATCGCCGCGTCCCAACTGCGGCGCCATTCGCACAGGCCAATGCCGCATAGGGCCAATGACGGAGCCGCCTCGTCCAGCCAGTCGCGCAACGGGCCGCGCGTTATATATGGTGTCGCAATCTGGGTCGCCCCGGCATTTGTGGCCCAACTTGCCAGCGCCCCCGGATCATCTGCGCGCATCGCGGTTGCGACAAGGCCAGTGCGCAAGGCGGCGTCTGCCAGTGCGTCATCGTCGAACTTGTGCACAAGATCTGACACGGGCAAGGGTGAGCGAAGGTGGCTGGCGCTGAGTGTCGCCGTGGCGCGGATATTCAGAACCGAGAGATCGAAGTCCTCCACCCGGCAGTCTTCATCAGTGATCAGAAGGGCAGTCGGGCGGTCGGGCTCCGGCGGGCTGAAGGTCCGCAGCGGCAAGACGGTGGGCAAACCTTCCGGTTCGGTCGCCTCAAGTCCCGCCGTGACTTCGGCCAGATCGCTTCGGCGCGGGGTAAAACGCCCGGCAGTGAAGGTGGCGATGTTCTGAGCATCGGCGGGATAGGGTTTGCCCCGCGTGTGCAGTCCCGCCACCCAGCGCCAGCCCAGTGTGTTTGACGCGGCATCACCGTCCAGCAGATGCCGGTAAAAGAAATCCGCGCCCAGCCGCCACGGCAGTTCCAAGGTGAAGATCCAGATCGAAGCAAACCACATCCGCGCATGATTGTGCAGATAGCCTGTGTCGACCAGTTCTGTCGCCCAAGCGTCAAAGCAGTCCAACCCGGTTTGACCATTCATTGCGCGGTCCACGTCACGGCGCAGGCGGCGGTCGCGCTCCAGCGCGGCCAGATCAGCCCGCAAGCCGGCGCGATAACTGTCCCAGACTTGTGGGCGGCGTTCCAGCCAGCCCTTGAAGTAGCTGCGCCAGATCACCTCTTGCACGAATTTCTCGGCATTTTCTGGTCCGTGTGCGCCGATGGCTGCAACAACTGCGTCTGATTCAAGAACCAGCCTGCGCCGTATGTATGGTGACAGCACCGACACCGCCCCTTGACCACCGGGTTTGTGTGCGCCGGGGCCATGGTCGGTATTGCGCCCATTGGCATACCGCCGACCCATGCGGGGGGCGAAAGCTGCGAGTATCTTTTCGCCCTCAGCGCGGGTCGCGGTCCAGTCTGTCATCAGATCCAACATCGTTTTGTGCCTGCGAAAGCTGATGCGTGCCAATGGCGTTTCAAGAGGCCGTGGCTGGCTTGCTGCAAAACGCCGCAACCAGCGGACGCCTTGCGATGAGTGCAAGCAGTTTTGTGGCCATCAGATACATCCTGGCGGTTTTGCATAGCCACAGTCAAAGCCGGCGACGGGTGATCGCGATAAGACACCCGCTTTCACAAGAACGGAACGAAACCCGCGCAGGTCCAGTTGGACATCAGGATGGAACGCACTCAAGCGGGTGCGGTTGGGAGTCTGGACAGGATCTCTTGTGGTGGCTGGGTTTGGCTCTCTTGGAAGTGACACGCCAAGCAATCGCGAGGAGATCTGTCGGGTGCATGCAGGAAAGCTGATGAAAGTGAATTTGAAGCAGAACGCTTTTTTAGGTGTTTGGCCGGTGGCCGATGCGAAATATTCGGGTGACGGTGAATGATTGTAGCATCTGGCAGTGCGCAAGCACTGAGCGATGACGATAGTGAAACTCAAAGTGAAATTTCAGTGCAGCGGCGGATTTTCGTTATCAATGCAAACCCCGTCTTTGTAGATGGGTTGGCCCTGGTGCTGAAGTCAGATGGTTTCCTGTCGATATTTCAGGTTGTCCCTGGGGGGAATGAAAACCTTGCGTCAATTCAGATGTTAAAATCTGACATACTGATTGCTGACCCTTGGAGATCTGATGAGTCACGCCAAGTCGCGCTGGATCACTTTATCGACATTTGCAAACGAACATCTGTGATCTGTTACGCACCGGATACCTCTGTTCTTGAAGTTCAGAAATTGATTGCAATGGGATGTCGCGGCATTGTCCCCACGACAGTTAGCAGCGAAGAACTGATCAGAGTTGTGAGCTCTGTCGCGTTCGGTGGGAACTATATATCTGATATATATAGTGAAAATAATATTATTGCTAACGCATCTGTTGGTTTCGTGCCCTCGAATGACGGTCTGACGGATCGTGAAGCTGATGTCTTGAACCGTGTCGCCCTGGGAAGTTCACTGAAAGAAATTGCTGCCGAGCTGAAAATAAGCGCCAAAACAGTTGATACCTACAAAACGCGGGCGAGTCGGAAACTCAACTTGCGAACGCGTGCTGAAATTGTGCGCTATGCGATTGATGTTGGCTGGTTGGTCTGATTTTACAACCCTTGCGTGTAATTGGTTTTTTTTTACGAGTGACAGATTCAAAGCTTCTGAATTTCCTTACACGAAGTGATTTTTTTCTGACAATATATCCAGCACTGATCGTCTTATAGCGGCATTGCAGCATTCTGAAATTCAGATTCGCTGAAAGGTTGAATGCAGTATTTGTAAGAGAAGTGAAAAATGGCCAGTATATCGGTTTTTGGAATAGGCTATGTTGGCGTTGTCTCGGCGGCTTGCCTTGCCCGCGACGGACATACCGTGATTGCGGTGGACATAGAGCCCGAGCGTGTAAAGGTCATCAATTCTGGTAAATCTCCGATTGTTGAAAACGGTCTTGACGCGTTGATTTCGGATGCCGTTTCGCAGGGTCGTCTGTCGGCCACGCTGAACGCCGAGGCCGCCATCGCGCAGACAGAGGCCAGCTTTGTCTGCGTCGGCACGCCCAGCAATCCAGATGGGTCGGTGGGTCTCGCGTATGTCAAGGACGCTTGCGAACATATCGGGCGGGCGATTGCCAAAAAGCAGGCGTTCCACTCGGTCATCATCCGCTCCACCATCGTGCCCGGCACAATGGAGACGGTTTGCATCCCTGCGCTTGAAGCTGCCTCAGGCCTCAAGGCTGGCGTGGATTTTGGTGTCGGCTACTACCCCGAGTTCCTGCGCGAGAGCACGGCGATCGAGGACTACGACAATCCCGGCCTGATCGTGTTCGGTGCATTGGACAAGCCAACGTTTGTCATTCTGAACCTGCTGAACAAGGACATGCCCTGCACAACCCACGAGGTGGATCTGCGCACGGCCGAGATGGTGAAATACACATCAAACACCTGGCGCGCGGTGAAGGTGACATTTGCCAATGAGATCGGCAATATCGCCAAGGCCTGCGGGCTGGACGGGCAGTTGGTGATGAAGCTGCTGTGTTCGGACGACAAGGTGAACATCTCGTCGCACTTCATGCGTCCGGGCTTTGCCTTTGGTGGGTCGTGCCTGCCAAAGGACGTGCGCGCCCTGCAACAACTGGCCCGCGCCCGCGACGTCGAGGCGCCATTGATGGCGGCGGTGCTGAACGCGAACGAGGCCCAGATCACGCGCGCGACGGATATGGTCAAGAAGACGAACAGCGCAGTGGTTGGTCTGGTCGGCATCAGCTTCAAACCCGGCACGGATGATCTGCGCGAAAGCCCGCTGGCGGAACTGGCCGCGCGGCTGATCGCGGACGGCCATGATGTGAAGGTCTATGATCCCAATGTCAGCACCGGGTATGCCCATGATCTGGCGGGCACGGGGCGTGGCAACGACGTGGTGCCGGACCTGCGCGAGCGGATGGTGCCGACGATCGAGACCCTGATCGAGACGTCGGACATGATCCTTGTCGGCAACAGCTATGCCGAGGCCACCGGACCGTTGCGCATCGCGCTCAAGGATCAACCGATGCTGGATCTGACCCGCGTGCAGCCGGGCCTTGTGTCGGGCGGCACCTATCAGGGCATCTGCTGGTAAGATGCAGGTTCTGGGTCACATCCTTTTTCTGCTGGTTCTGAGCATCTTGCTGTTCAGCCTGCCCTCGG
Organism: Paracoccaceae bacterium; assembly: GCA_046292785.1. Lineage (GTDB taxonomy): Bacteria > Pseudomonadota > Alphaproteobacteria > Rhodobacterales > Rhodobacteraceae > Pseudotabrizicola. The sequence continues at coordinate 78,472 of JBKBQB010000009.1, read as the reverse complement.
GCGGGCTGGACGGAAGCGAGGGTGTGATCCTTGTCATGGGCGTGCTGGGTCTGTGGCGCTATTCCTGGGCTGCGATCAACTTTGCTCGGGCTGCGTGGTATCAGGCGTTTGCCTATCCACGGCTGCGCAACCGCGCATCGCAAGATTATTCGATACGGGCGGTTGCGGCCCATGCCTATTTTCTGGTGACCAGCTACAAGATCGAACCGGATGTCACCTCGCGGGTGTATCAGTCGATCTTTGCGGCTGCAGCACAGTCCGTTGGTGGGGCGACCGTTGTGGCTTCGGTCGTGGACGGGGCTGATCTGCGCTTGATCCGGTCGGTGTTTGCGACCATGCGCGTCGATATGTCGGGCGTGCAGCTGATTGTCGATCAGGTGCCGGGGACGGGAAAGCGCGACGCCCTTGCCAAGGCGCTGCGCATCATCACCGGGCAGGCGCCCACATGGCGTGACATCGTGATTTTTGTCGATGGTGACAGTTGTGTGCCCATCGACATCGTCGCGCGGTCGGCCCCGTATTTCTGCGATAGCAAGGTGGGCGCGCTGACCACGGATGAGTCTGTCGAAATCACCGATGCGCCCCTGTTCCGGGACTGGTTCGCGCTGCGGTTCACCCAGCGGCAGATGATGATGTCGTCCATGGGGCTGTCGGGCCGCGTGCTGACGCTGACCGGGCGCATGTCGGTGTTTCGTGCCGATCTGGCCACCGATCCGGGTTTCATCCGGCAGGTGCAATCCGACTATCTGGACCATTGGCGCTTGGGGCGGGTCAACTTCCTGACCGGCGACGACAAGTCGACCTGGTTCTGGTTGCTCAAGAACGGCTACAAGATGTTGTATCTGCCGGACGTGCAGACCGTGTCGATGGAACGTCAGCCGCTGCCGGGTTTCGTGGAGTCGGCGGTAACGCTGATGGTGCGCTGGTTCGGCAACATGATGCGGACCAATGGCCGTGCGCTGGCGCTGCCCGCGTCCAGGATTGGTGCGTTCACCTGGTGGTCGCTGCTGGATCAGCGCATTTCGATCTGGACCACTTTGGCCGGGCCCTTGGGCGTGCTGCTGACCGCGATTTTCCTCAACCCGGCCATTCTGCCTGCCTATATCGCTTGGGTGATGGCAACGCGCTATGCATTTTGCGTCGTGCTGTCGCTGTTCCGGCGCGGGGCAGGTTTTCCGATCACCTATCCGTTCTTGCTGTATTTCGGCCAGATTGTTGGTGCCGCGGTGAAAAGCTTCGTCATGTTCCGGCTCGACCGGCAACGCTGGACCCGGCAAACCGCCCGGTCGGCGCCACCCTCGGCGCAGGCCCGGTTGGGCAACATCCTGTCTTCTTATGTTCATGTCCTGACGCTTGGTTGGCTCACCCTTGGTGTGCTGGTCTTGACGGGTCTGGTCTGACCCTTGCCTGAAAGGCAACTCCCTTGGAAAAATCTGTTCTGACCCAACAAAATCGGGTGCCCGTCAACCTTCCCGACGGAAATGATCACCCGGTTGTGGATATGCCGTTTACTGCCGTGATCGACGGGCGGCAGTTTCGCGGGCGGGGCCTGTCCTTGGTGGCGGCCTATGTGGCGGGGTTGATGGACCCTGCGGCGTTGAATGCGGTGCGGATCGCGAGGCTGGTTTTCCAGTTCGACGGATTTGCCCTGACGCTGGACACCGATGTAGAGGTGCGCGAAGGCGCGCCCGGATCGGGCGAGGCTGAATTGATCTTCATCCGCCCGACCGGGCCGCATCTGCCGCAACTGCGCCATATCCTGAATTCGTTCATCGCCGGCGATCTTGTCGGCATGGGCCGCGCAATCGGCGTTGCCGGAACAGCGGCCCCCAAAGCGCCAAAAGCCGCCCAGTCTGCCGAAAGCCGGCTTTCCTTGCGCCGCATCCTGGGCGGGGCGGCGGTGGGTGCTCTGTCCTTGGCGCTGCTCGCCGTGGCGGGGACGCTGGTCTATCAGCGGATGTTTGTGATGCTGGTGCCGAACCTCGGCACCGTTGTGTCAACCGCCGAGGTGTTGCGGGCCACATCCACCGGACAAATCCTGTTTCTGGATCTGACCGCCCGCAAGAATGACGTGGTGGTCGCGATTCAGACCGCGTCCGGTGACGTGCAAAGCCTTGTCATGCCGTGCGATTGTGTCGTCACCTCGGATGGGGTGCGCGAAGGCTCGACCGTCCTGATCGGGGAACCTGTGCTGCAATTGGTGTCCGCCACCGATCAGCGTCTGGTCGAGGTAAGCATGCCACCCAACATGCTGTTTGATCTGGCAAGCGCGGACGGGGTCAAGCTGACCTTTCCGGACGGCGTGACGACTTCGGCGCAGATCGCGCCTGCCGTTCTGACGGGCGACGGCAACACGCCTGCGACGACCCTGTTCCGTCCCGAAATGGCCCTTCTGCCCGAACGCATGGGCCAACCCGTCCAAATCCGCATCCAACGCAATGCCGGCAGTCTTGGGATATGGGCAAACGCCGCCCGTGCCCGTGTGGTTTCACTGTTTTAAGGGGTAACACCAATGCAAATGATTCATCCGCTTGTCCTGTGCGGTGGCATGGGGTCGCGGCTGTGGCCGATGTCCCGCATCGCGCAGCCAAAGCAGTTCCAGCCCATCAACGGCAAGGACAGTCTGACCTATTTCCAGACGACGATACAACGTCACCGCGGCCCGATGTTCCATCCGCCGATCATCGTGACGAATGCGGACCAGGCCGGGCTGGTCAGCCGACAGTTGGGGGAAATCCAGATTGAAGGCCGGATCATCGGCGAACCCGTGGGGCGCAACACCGGGCCAGCGGTGCTTGCTGCCGCGCTGACGATCCTGCAAGACGACCCTGATGCAATCCTGCTGGTTCTGCCATCGGATCACATCATCATCGGTGATCTGAACCAGACCATCGGGGCCATGGCCTTCGCTGCGGCCCACGGCAAGATCATCACCTTCGGCGTGCGGCCCGGCTATGCCGAAACCGGCTATGGCTACATCATCGACGGTGGGGCGGTTGACGCCTACGAAGGTCTTCACTCTGTTGCGGGGTTCATTGAAAAGCCCCCCGCCGAAGTGGCTCAGCGCCTGATTGATGAAGGCACCGCCTATTGGGCTTCGGGCATCAGCATGTTCCGCGCCGACGTGATCTGTGCCGAATTCCAGCGTCTGGAGCCGCACACGTTTGCCGCCGTGACCAGGGCCGTGGCGGCGGCTGTGGTCACCGACACGGGCATTGTCCTGAACGAGGCCGCCTTCAGCGAAGCACGCAACGAGCCCACCGAGCGCGCGATCTTTGAAAACACCCCGTCGATCTCGCTCGCCCCGATCCATGTGAAATGGGACGATGTAGGGGCGTGGTCCTCTGTTTATGACGTCAACAGCAAGTCTGTCGATGGCAACGTGACCAACGGCGATGTGATGACACTGGACACCACAAATTCACTGGTGCGCAGCGATGGTCGCTTGGTGGTCGTGGTCGGCATGAAGGACGTGATCGTCGTCGATACCAAGGATGCGGTCCTTGTGATGGACAAGAAGAACGCGCAGCAAGTCAAGCTGGTCGTGGAAAAGCTGAAATCCGCAGGCCGGACCGAGGTTGAAAGCCACCCCTTCAGCCACCACGCCTGGGGCGGCAGCGAAGCCCTGGCGACCGAGCCGAACTATCGTATGGAAAGGCTGACACTTTTGCCGCGCTCGACGATGAAGATCAACGGGCACGGATTGGGAGACAGCTTTCTGTCGGTCGTATCGGGGCAGGGCGTTGGTCTGGAAGGCGCAGAGGGCGACGGTCACACGCTTGAGTTGGGCAGCATGCTGACCATCGCAAAGGACGTGGAATTCACCCTGACCAACAACGGCACCTTTGATTTGCATGCGTTCCTTTTGTCCACAACCGTGCCAAATCGGATCGACAGGGGCCCTGCAAGCCGGGAAATTCCCCCGCAGTTGGCAGTCGCCCATGGGTAGGATGCTGGCGCTGGGCCTGTTGTGTGCGGCAGCCCTTTTTCCGGCTGCCGCGCGCCCGGAACTGATGGATTATCGAGCCCGTCTGGACATGAAGGCAGAGCTTGCGCTTCTTGGCGACCTGCTGCCCACGTCAACCCTGACCGCGCACGCAAGCGCGGTGATGGCGGGGGTCGGGCTGAACTGGGGCCCACCTGTCTTGCCCGACGATTCCGCAGACGACTTTGTTCCGACGGATGGCGCGGTGCTGGAAGTGGTCGATATCCGGCTGCTGCTGACCCAGATCGCGATCCAGACCGGCGCGCGCAATCATGTGGCGCTGGTGCGGGCGCAGGGCGCGCGAAACCACAATGTGATCCTGCTGCGTGGTGGCCTGGTGCGGTTGGCTGACCTGGCACTATTGGCCAAAGGGACACCGGCAGCTGAATTCCTCAAGATGGATGCGGGCAGGCTTGTTCTGACCCGGCCGCTGGCGATCTGGTCGGATGCCGGTCTGAGTTTGGGCGCGAACGATCATCTGATGCTGGACCGGCCCAGTGGCAGCTTTCTGGCCAACCTTGGCAGGCTGGATGTGGCCGGTGGCAAGATCAGCGGCAGCAGCGGGCAGAACACAGCCGAGCCTGCATTCCGGCCCTTTGTGATCACTGCGGGTCAGGGTAGCTTTGCGGCAAGGGATGCCAGCTTTGAATCGCTGGGTTTCGCGGCCGCCACGGTGTTTGGCGGGCTTTCGGTTGCGAACAACGGCCTTGTGCCCGCGCGCCGGGCATCGGTTGTGAGGGGCAGCACGTTTTTGGACGTCGGAACGCTTGGCCTGATCGGCACGACCGGGGCTGTTGTGGTGGGCAACCGGATCTCGGCATCGGGTGATGCGGCGCTGCTGATCTCGGGCAGCAAGAATGCTACAGTTGCGGCAAACAGGCTGTCGTCGCTGGCGGGGAAGCAGGCGATCCGCGTGACCGCCGGATCTGCAATGGTCCGGCTTGACGGCAACCTTGTGTCCGGTGGCGCGCGGACCGGGCTTCTGATCGACCGGGGCAGCCGCGACGTGTTGGTGACCCGCAATCTGGTCGTGGGCAGCCAGACAACCGGCATCAGTGTCGAGGCGGTGACTTGCGTGCTCATGATCGGCAACCTGGTGGCTTCCAACGGGGGCGCGGGCATCAGCATCGGCAACACGGATGCGGTCGAGGTAAGGGGCAACGCGGTTCTGTTCAATCGCGGGTCCGGCGTCATGGTCCGCGATCAGGCGGCAACCGCACTGGTGCGCGTATCGGGCAATGTGTTCATTGCCAACCGCGATGGGCTGCGCGGGGCCACAGCGGGCAACCTTGTGCTGTCGGCGAACAGGCTTGACGGTCAGATCCCGCGCATCTTCGCCGGGGACCTGTCACGCCTGTCCGCAGACTGGCTGCGCAACCGCAACGCATCGGTGCCGGTCGCCATCGGGACCGGGCAGATGTCCCAAGCTGCGCCCTGCGCGATTGCGGGAGAGGGCTGATGGTCTTTTCCTCGGAAACCTTCCTGTTTCTGTTCCTGCCGCTGTTTCTTGCGGTCTATTACCTGACGCCGCTGCGGTTTCGGTCGATCACCATTCTGATCGGTTCTTATGCGTTCTATGGGTGGTGGCGCATCGACTTTCTGGGCCTTTTGTTCCTGACCACCCTTTGGACGTATTTCTTTGGCCGCCGCATCGGGGCCGCGAAAACGGCCGGTGCGGCCAAACGCTATCTGGTCTTGGGCCTGATCGGTTGCCTGGCCGTGCTGGGGGTGTTCAAGTATCTGAATTTCTTCATCGACAGCTTCGCAACGCTATGGGGCACCGAAGCCGGGGATCTGGGCGTGCATTGGCGCCTGATCCTGCCGATTGGCGTGTCTTTCTATGTGTTTCAGGCTGTCAGCTATCTGATCGACGTCTATCGCAAGGATGCCGAGGCGAACGCCGGCTTTTTCGACTTTGCCGCCTTTATCGCGCTGTTTCCGCAACTGATTGCCGGCCCGATCCTTCGGTTCAAGGACCTGGAGGGCCAATTTGCCTACCGCGTTCATTCGCTAGACCTGTTCCTGCGCGGGATGACGATCTTTGCCATTGGTCTGGCGAAAAAGGTGCTGCTGGCCGATACCGTGGCCCCGTTGGCCAATCTGGCCTTTGCCACGCCCGACCCGTCGGCGGTTCTGTCATGGATTGGCGCCATTGCCTACATGATCCAGCTTTACTTTGACTTTTCCGGCTACAGCGACATGGCCATCGGGCTTGGGCTGATGCTTGGCTTTCATTTCATGCCGAATTTCGACACGCCCTATATCAGCCGGTCGATCACCGAATTCTGGCGGCGCTGGCACATCAGCCTGTCGGTCTGGCTGCGCGACTACCTTTATATTCCGTTGGGCGGAAACCGCAAAGGCACAGGGCGCACCTATGTGAACCTGATGCTGGTCATGCTGCTGGGCGGGCTGTGGCACGGCGCGAACTGGACCTTTGTTTTGTGGGGCCTGTGGCATGGCAGTTGGCTGGCCGTTGAACGCGCCACGGGGCGGGCCAAGGGCACCGATCTTGCGGCGCTGGGGTCCACGCTGCTGATCGTGCTGCTGGGTTGGGTGATGTTCCGGGCGGCGGATGTCGGTCAGGCGATGGATGTCTATGCCGGAATGATCGGCCTGAACGGTTTTGCCGCGCCGTCCCAGGTGATGCTGGCCGTCACGAGGGAAAGCTTGCTGTTCTTGGGTCTGGGGATCTTCACGGCGGCAATCGAGCCGCGCCTGAACCATTTTGCGGCAACCCGGTTGCAACCGGGTTCAGCGGGCTTTCTGACCGTCAGGAACACGCTGGTGCCATCGGCTCTGATGATGGGTCTTGCCACTGTGGTGGTGATGAAACTCGCGGAACAGAGCTTTTCTCCATTCCTGTATTTCCAGTTCTGAGGGGTTTTTCATGACGAGACTGCTTTTTGCCACACGCTTTGCCTTGCCGATCCTGTTTTTTGGCTATGCGATCTTTGCCAATCTGACGGTGTTCGTTGACCGGAAGGCCGACCTGGTGTTGCCCGACACCGGGTTGCTGTCGGGCGGTCTGACCCGTGAACTGGACGGCATCTACAAGAATGATCTGCCGCACAAAGGCGTGTCCTTTGGCTTGATCGGGGCGGCGCGCTATGCCGTGCTGGGCGAGGCGCGACAAGGGGCGGTGGTGGGCCGCGACGGCTGGCTTTTCAGCGCCGAGGAGGTCCGGCCACAGCCGACCGATGCAGCCATGGCCGCAATCGTCCACACCGTGCAGGGCATCCGCGCCCAGCTTGCGGCGGGCGGTGCGGATCTTGTGGTCGTGCCACTGCCTGCCAAGATCGACATTTACCGCGACTTCAGCAGCGATGCATCGTTCGGCGCATCTCTTGAACGCCTTTACAACGCCTTCAGCGCGTCGCTGGCACAGGATGGTATTGCGGTGGTCGATGCCAGACGCGCCCTGCTGAAAACCGCCGAGCCGGCATTTTTTGCAACCGACACGCATTGGACCCCACAGGGCGCGCATCTTGTTGCCGCAGCGGTGGCCATGTCGGAAACCATCAAGCCCGGTCCCTTGGAGTTTGCACGGGTGGACGAGCCGACAAGATCTCTGACCGGCGATCTGATCCGCTTTGTCACGACCGACGGGTTTGCCCCAGCCATCGGCTTGCCGCCCGAAACCGTAACGCCCGCGGTTCTGACCGCAACGAATATCGAAGCGGATATTTTCGGCACGGCCGCGACCGACATCGTGCTGGTCGGCACCAGCTACAGCGCGAACACTGACTGGGATTTTGCCAATGCCCTGATGCAGGCGCTGGGCCGCGATGTAGTCAGTGAGGCTCAGCAGGGTCTGGGGCCGCTGACACCGATGCAGGCCTATCTCGCCAGCGCAGAGTTTCGTGAGGCCCCCCCCGCGGTGGTGATATGGGAAATCCCGATCCGGTATCTGACCGATCCGGCGATCTGGCCCATGACCGACACCGCCGCACCTAAACTGGCTGCTTTGCCGCCAAAGGAGAACGCCGATGGCTAAAGTGTTTACATCTGCCGTGGCCGTTGCATGTCTTGCCACTTCTTTGCAGGCGCAGACGATGACGTTGCGCAGTGGCGCGCCGGAACAGGTCGTTCAGATCGATTTCGTTTTCGACAACGCGGTTCGAAAGACCCGCGATCTGCCGACAGCGGCTTTGCAGCGCACGCGAAAAAAGATGAACAGCGGCGCCGCGATGAGCTTTCGGGAATTGCAATCCCTGGCCGATGCGGGCGATGGGCTGGCGGCCTTCCGGCTTGGCAAGCGACTGGAGGCACAGGGCAAGCCAGACCCAAAGGGGGCAGCCGCGCATTATTACGCGATTGCAGCCTATACGGGGCGCGCATTTGCCGTTCCGCCACTGGCACGAATGTTGAAGGATGACGGCGCCGGATACAGCGCGGGTCGCTTGCGCCATGGTCTGAATGCGATGACCGTGCAGGCGCTCAGCGGCAACCCGGTGGCGGCGACATTGCTGGGCAAGATGTATGCCGATGGCACGCCGTTCGGCCATGATCTGGCAAAGGCCGAGAGATTTCTTGCGATGACAAAGGGCGGCAGCAGCCCAAAGGTGATCCTGCAACTGGGCGTGGCGCTGATGTCAGATCCGGCCGATGCCTTGACCGGCCATGCGGGCGCGATGTCTGCCCTGACGCTGGCGGCTTCGGGCGAGGATCTTGCCGTGCGCGTTACGGCCGAAAACCTGCTGCGCCTGATTGACGACCTGCCAACACCCCAACCCGAGGTTACAGAATGAACAAACCCCATGGCAGCTTTGCCCTGCTTCTCGCCGCCCTGTGCGGCACGGCGGCTTGGTCGGAACCTTCGTCTTATGGGTGCAGCGGGCTTGATACGGCCTCTGCGCTGTCGTCGATCGAGGGGCAGAATGGCGTTTTCTATCGGGTGCTCGCAGATTTGCGCATGCGCCATCCGATGGAAAATGCGGTGATGGAACAGATGGCGGCGCTGTCGAAGGCGTTGGCGGCCAACGGAACCACCCTGATCTATGTTGCCGTGCCCACCAAAAGTCAGGCCATGCCGCAATATCTGCCCACCCTTGCGGCGGATTATGCCTTTGACAGTGACACCGCCACGCTGGTCTACGACGATATCATCGACCGGCTCCATGCACATGGCGTGCTTGCCCCGGATCTCAGATCGGCCCTGGCAAAGTCTGCCCCCGGTGCATTGCCGTTCTTTCAGGCCGATTTTCACTGGACCCCGGTCGGCTCGCGTCTGGCTGCTGCGGCCATCAGCGAGGTCATGAAGGCCCAGTCGTTTTATGGCGATTTGCCAGTGGCCGAATTTGTCACCACCGAATTGGCCTCTGCCGCCGCCTTTTCCACAATGCGGCGGACCTTGCAGGGCATGTGCAGGGATGAGCTGCCGCGCGTCGAGTCCGCCCGCTTCGTAACAGAGGTGGTATCAGCCCCGATGGCAGGGGCATCCGATATCTTTGCGGGCAGCGACGAAGCGGTGCAGATCGCCCTGGTTGGCACGTCATTCTCGGATTCGCCCGTCGGTGCCTTCGCGGGCTACCTTTCGGAATATTCCGGGCTTGATGTGGTCAACTATGCTGTGACTGGGGGCAACCAGTTTGGATCCATAACATCCTATCTGACTTCGCGGGATTTTGCGGATAACCGACCACGGTTTCTGGTCTGGGAAAACCCGATCTACAGCAATCTGGCCCAATACGGGGCTGACCCGATGGACGAGCTGATTGCAGCGGCAGGGCAGACCTGCACCCAGTCCCTTCCGGTCGTAAGATCGGATGCCAACAGCCTGACTGCCGATCTGTCGGGTCTTGCGATTGGACAACAGGATCTGATCCTCGCCGATCTGGGAACGGAAGGCCCCCGCAGTGCGTTGTTCCAGCTTGCGACCGCTTCCGGACTTGTGCGGTCCGCGCTGATGCAGCGGACAGATCGCATGGATGCCTCGGGTCGGTTCTTCAAACCGCTTGGCAGCATCTGGCACTCCGATCTGACAACCGTAACCGTCACCTTCGACAGGCCGGTCAGCGATGACTCGACCCTGACCCTTTGCCTCTCATCCCGGAAGGATGCCCTGTGATTTCTTGTTATTCCCGTCTGGTTGCCAGTGTTCTGATCCTTGTCGCGTCACCTGCCTTTGCACAGGACAACCAGCTTTACGAAGCCCCTGCCGATCCGAATGCATCTTTCGTGCGCATTGTTTCACCGGGCGAAACGCTGACGGTGGTTGGGGGCAACACCTTTGACAATGTAAAGGGCGGCGTATCCCCCTATGTGACGACCGCTGCGGGTCCGATTTCGGTGGCCGTGGGTGATCTGGTCGGGCAGGGCGAGATTTCGGTGGCGTCGTTCTACACCTTTGTCGCCGGGTCCGATGGCGCGCTGCACATGGTGCAGGATGTGATCACCAACAGTCCTGCAAAGGCGGATCTTGTCTTTTACAACCTGTCTGACCTGCCATCGGTCGATCTTTTCGTGCCTGCCGTCAATGCGGTCGCGTTGGAAGGCATCGCACAGAACGTCTCGCGCCAGGTGACGTTGAAGGCGCCGCTGACGCTTGATTTCGAGGTGCGGGATGGGGCGACCGTGCTGGCCAGCATACCCGGCGTGGCCATGCGCCGCCGTGCGGGGGTTACGGTGGTCTTCAGTGGCACAGCGGGCGCCTATACCGCGTTCAGCACCGAAAACCTTTATTTCAACTGATCGGCAAAGGGGCTGACCATGACCATTTCCTGTTTGAGGGCCAGCCTTGCTGCAGTCAGTTCGCTGTTGTTCGTGCTGCCCGTTGCCGGGGGTGCCCAGACCCTGCCGCTGAGCTTTGAGCCGCCCGAAATTCAGGTTGGCCCGGTCTGCATCGCGCGCAAGTCGGATGAGGCGCTGACAGCGCAGTGGGAAGCGTGGGACGGGGCCGCGCTGCCACAGCAGGACGTCGGGCTGATCAGCCGCGACATCCGGCGGCTGGCCGAGATTGATCCCGTCGCTTGGGATCCGACGATCCAGCGGGTCATCACCTTGCTGCCCGGCGTTTCGCGCAGTTTCAGCCCCGAACATGGCATCCTAGCCCGGATCGACCAAATGATCGCGATGGGTCAGTTGCAGCAGTTGAAGTCCGAAGGGCTTGTGCAGCAGTTGCTGGACCGGGGCGACGAAAATTCGCCAAAAATGCTGAATGCGTTGGCAAACTTCCTGAGCGAGGGTATCGGCATTGACCGTGACAGCACACGCGGGGCCGAGTTTCTTATGGCGGCGGCGTATGGCGGCAATGCCGATGCCCTGCTGACCCTGTCGCGACTTGCTGTCTCCGGGGCTGCGCCGGACGGCTGGGACATCAACCCGCAACTGGCCGTGACCATGGCCTTCGGATCGTTGGTGGGTCAGATAGATCCTTTGATCTGTGACCGGATCGGACGGATCGCGCGCGAGTTTTCCAGCGGCGAGGTGGTGGAAACAGATCATGATCTGGCGGTGCGCTGGTATCGGTTTGCCGCTGATCTGGGCGATCCCGTCGCTGCGTGGCGCGTGGCGGAGTATGAACTGCAATCCGAACTCGTCACCAAAGACAATGACGTTCTGATCACCTATCTGACCAAGGCCGCCAACGGAAACCTGCCCTATGCACAGGTGGCGCTTGGCCGGGTGTATGAGGCGGGGGCCCTGATCCCGGTTGATATTGCGCGGGCGCGCAGTCTTTATGAAGCCGCGACCGACAGTGGCGATCGTGCAGGTCTGATCCGGCTGTCAGGATTTCTTGAAGCGCAGCTTGAAGGTGACCCGACCGTAGAAGCCGCGTTTCTGGACACGTTGGACCGCATTGCGCATCTGGAAAATCCGCCTGCTTGGATCTTTGCCAAACTGGCGTCGCACGTCTTGCAGGAAAAGGGGCGTTGGGCAGGGCAGGATGAGGCGCGCGCGCTGCTTGAAAAGGGGGCCGCGCTGGACGATCCGATCGCCATCATGATGTTGGCTCAGATCAATTTTGGCACCGCCCGGACGGACGTCGCATTCTATGCGGCGGTCGATACTTTGATTCATGCCCTGACCACACTGGGCGAAGCTGCTCCGGCCGCCGATCTTCGAGGCGCTTTCCTGTGCAAGGCACCGGATGCGCCGCTCTTGGAACAGGCGGCCTATTGGGCAGGGGCCGAAGCCGCCATCGGATCGTCGTCGACCGAGTTCACCGTTTCGGCTTTGGAACAGTTGGTCAAAACACCCGATCCGCTGGCGATGGCTGCCTTGCAGACACAGGCACTGTATGGCCGGGCAACGCCGTTGGCCAATCTGTTGGCCGTTCTTGAAAGCAGCGATGCACCCAAGTCTGCCTTGGCGTTTTGGGATGATTACGCCAACCGCTACGCCAATGTGGCAACGGCCCGCGCGGCGCTGTCGCTTGAGCGGGCCACCAACACGGATGAACGCGATGTTGCGTTGAACGCGTTCCGCGCGGCCATCGCCACGGGCGAAACGGGTGCTGCGCTGAAATTGGCAAAGGCCTTGCTGGCAGATGGAACCGACGCCGCCCGCGCCGAGGCGCTGGCCTTGCTTGGCCTGCTGGCAAAAGACGGCAACGGTCAGGCGATGGCGCTTTTACCCAGTGCAGATCCGGTGGCCTATCGCACCAATCTTGATGTTTTCAAGGCGTTTTCGCCCGAAATCGACGCGCGCGGTGACTTCATGGCCCTGATGTTGGCCATTCCGTTTCTGACCGATGCCACTGTCCGCGATGCTTATCTTGGACGGGCGATCACCGCGATGCAGTGCTCATTTCCCGAAGCCCTTGCCTTTGCGAATATGATGGCCTTGACCGGAAATCCGGTCGAGGTGCGCCGCTGGTTGGCCATTGCCGATCATCTGGTCGGGCAAAATGCATGGCAGATCGTGGAACTGGGCGACAGTCACCGCACGCTGCTGCGCCGCGACGGCGAGGCGACGGCGCAAGCCTATTATGAACAAGCCTATGACCGGGGCAGTCGGACGGCCGTGCTGCGCCTGTTGCGCGTTCACGGCGACCCGGCAACAGAAACCTATGACAAGAACCGCGTGGTCGAACTCTACACCGAACTGGTCGCCCGTAGCGATCCGAGCCAGATCATCGTTGTGCTGGATGATCTTTCCCACAAGGACACGGCCTTGCGGATGGCGGTAGAGGCGCGGCTTGACCTTGACCGGCTGTATGCTGATGCCGCCGCTGCCGGGAATACGGTGGCAATGCGCGAACATGCCCGCCGATTACAGATCTCGGCGCTGACGGTCGAAGACTTGCAGGAGTCGACCGGCTGGCTGGTCCGTGCATCAGAAGGCGGCGACGCGCCTGCGATGGTCATGCTGGCGCAGGCCTATTCGATGGGGGTGGGTGTTCCCGCCTCGGTCGAGAATGCGCAGGATTGGTTGATCAGGGCGGCGGACGCTGGGGATGCGGCGGCACTTGATCTGGTAAAGCTGTTCTCGGTCGGCAAAGGAACGAATTGATGAACAACCAGATGGCTCTTGCCCTTGCGTTCTCACTTTGCGCCACGGCCGCCCAGCCTCAAAGTGCCGAGCCAGACGCGTTTGTGTGCAAATCCGTGCCGGAGCCGGTTGTCAGCCTGGATCACGGCAGCCGCTATGTTGCGGATGACAAAAGCCGGTCAGACTTTGACGACGCTTCGAACAATGATGTAAACGCGCAGCTTGAACCTGTCGATAACTTCATCAGTGATCTGGCCGTCGCGGCCAACAGGGCGGTTTCCACTCCAGCCGACCGCAGCGCCGCGACCGACTGCGTTCTGTCGGGTCTGGCCGTCTGGGCCGGGGCTGATGCCCTGAGCGACCTTGCCACGATGAACGCCCAGCTTTCCGCACCCGCGCGCGTGGCCGGGTTTGCCTTTGCCTATGCGCAGGTCGAACCGTTTTTGGCCGGGTCAAAGGACAAGCAGGTTGTCGAAACCTGGCTGTCGGCCCGCGCCCGCACCACCATGACCTATTTTGACACCGATGCCCCGAAAAATGCCAGCCGCAACAACCTGCGCGCCTGGGCAGGCCTTGCCGTCGCCCGCATCGGCCTGACGGTTGGCGACACTGCAATGAAAGACTGGGCTGATGCTTCGGTCAGATTGGTGGCCTGTCAGGCGGCGGCGGATGGCAGCCTGCCGCTGGAAATGGCGCGGCGGGAATTGGCGTTGCACTATCAGTTGCATGCGGTCACGCCGCTGGTCGTGGCTGCGGCCTTGCTTCAGGCAGATGGCCGCACGCTGTTCAACGCCTGTGATCGGGCCATTCACCGCACCGTTGATTTTGTGCTTGATGGATTCGATAACGCAGCCCTCGTCGAGACGCTGACTGGCTACCCGCAATCCTATTTCAACGGAACTGAAAAGCTGCGCGGTTTCGAACTGGCATGGGCGCCCGCCTATCTGTCGGTGTTTCATGCCCCGCGCCTTGCGGCTTTTGTCGAAGGATACGGGGCACTTGGCAACTCAAAGATCGGCGGGCGGCAATCCCTGTTGTGGGGAAGCTGATCCGGTCAGAACAGGATGTCGGTCGCCACGACGGTGCCAACGACATAGATCGCAAGATCAGCGACGCCATCGTTGTTCGTATCACCCATAAGATAACCGTTCTGCACCCAAAGTGACGCGGCGCCTTCTGCAGAAGCGCCAAAGACAAAGGCCTGATCGCCCGCAAGTTCTGTGTTGGCATCAATCCGGGACAAGTCGATTTTGTCTATGCCGGTTTCAAAGTCGCGGATCTTGTCGCTTTTGGTTCGTGACGTATCTGTGGCGGACGTGAAGATAAAGACATCTGCCCCCGCCCCACCAAAAAGCTTGTCTTGGCCGGCCCCGCCGTCAATTCGATCGTCGCCAGCGTCTCCGCGGATCTGGTCATTTCCTGCACCGCCCAAAATCAGGTCGTCTCCACCCTTGCCCCACAGCCTGTCGTCGCCTGCCATGCCCTGCAAGACGTTGTTGGCGTCGTTGCCGTGCATATGGTTTGCGTTACTTCCCCCAGTCCCGTTGATTGCGCCATGACCCATCAGATCAAGCCGTTCGACATCGTCTGACAGGGTGAAATCCACCGTAGAACGGACGGTGTCGAAATTTCCCAATCCTTTGAAGGTTGTGCCGGGGCTGGTCACGTTGATGATGTCTTTTCCAGAGGTTCCAACCACTTCCAGAACTGGAAAGACCGGGCTGGGTTCCGGGGGCGAAACGGGGGGTGGCGCAGGCGGCGGGACAGGTGCCGGGTCTGGCGTGTCCGTTTGCCATGTGCCCGCACCTGTGAAAATGCCCTCGATTGTGGAAAGTGGCTTGATCGACAAGTCGCGCAGATCGATCACCTTGTCGTCAAACACAAGCCATTCGACCCCAGACACCCGGTCGGTTGACTGGCCACCCACCCTGTCGCGCACGGAATACACGCCACCGCCCAAATCGGTGATCACAAAGTTTGTGTGGTTCCCGGAATAAGCAGCGATATCCTCTCCGCCCATACCGTTCAGCGTGTCGTTGCCCGCGCCTCCGATCAGCAGATCGTTGCCCGATCCCCCCGTCAGACTGTCGTGACCGCCCATGCCATTCATCACTGCGCCGGTGTCATACCCGGTGACGGCGTCGTTCAGCCGCGTGCCCACCACCGTGCCGAACGTGACGGTATTGGCGTCCACGCCGGTTGCAGTGCCATAATGCGTGCCGGTCGTGTTCACGAACAGTGTGGGGCTGATGATGTCGGAATTGGCATCACGGATTGATCTGTCGACCACGACCACATTCGAATGATCCCGTCCGCCGTGAAAGTTGATATCCCTGTCGGTCTGCGCCACATGAACGAAATTTCCCGCCGCCGACGTCCATGACGCAAAGACGACTGAATGGCGCATGTCTGTGTCGCTGATGTTGGTGAAGCTGCTGTCATAGACATCGCGGATCTGGATCCCATAGCCATTGCCACCGCCGCCCTTGTTGTGCGCGCCGGTCATTGTGATCCCATCGGCGCGGATCCCCGTGCTGCTGGCCACATTCAGCCCCAGTGACGGCACATCATGCGACACGATGTCGGTCAGAGCCAGATTTGCAGTTCCATCAACCTCGATCACTGCGTTTCGATGATAGGACCCAAGTGTGTTTGAAAAGTCTGACGGCTTTGCTGTGGACAGCCCGAAATCCACTGTGAACCCGCCCAACGTGACATTTTCCGCCATGCTGATTTCGCTGACCGTGGTTTCACCCTTCGAAAAGTCGAAATGCGCGCCGGTGGACAGGGTGATCTTCGCCCCGTCAACCGCCACAACCTTGGCAATGGATGTGCGCAAGGGCACGTCGGTATTGGCCCAGGCTGTATCGCCGATCTGAGTGTAAAACGCCTTGGTGCTTTCACGTTCCAGATAAACATAGTCACCGACGGCAAAACTGTGCGCTCCCGACAGGGTCATCACAGTGCTGCCCTCATCCATATCATCGGCCAGAGTGAAAGCGCCCTTTCTGGTGCCACTGCCGATCTGAAACGCTTCTTCGCCGTGGTTCGACGGCAGGTCGATAAAGGTCTTGCCCGAGCCAGCCCCCAGCACCGTTATGTCATCGCGGTCAATGGTGATTGTCTTGTTGAATTTGTAGTGACCTGCCTCGAGTTGCAGCACAGTTCCCGGGGGGGCAGAGTCGACCAGCTTTTGCATTTCTGATGCTGTGGTGCCCAGCTTGACGATGACCACGTCCGCCAGCGGCGCAGATTTACTGTGCGCCATGGAAAGGTCGGGGCGTGGCGTGCCTGGCTCGGCCACCGCGGCTGATCGGGCTTGGCCTGTCGCTTCAGCGCTCGTCCCACCCATCCTGGGGGAGTCTGGAGAAGATGCACTGTCTCCGCTTCGCACCCCCTCTATGTCTGTCGGGTTTGGCAGCGTCATCGACGTCGCAACAGTAGGGGCCAGAAGGCGCATGGGAGGTGTTCCTGACTTTATTGGGGGGTGAAACCCTTAAAATGGGTAGGTACACACTTCCGACAGAACAGAGCACCAATGCCTGCCAAGCCTTTTCAAGGCGTGCAGGCTTTTCGTCTGGCTGCACAGTTCGAGCCGGAAAGCGGCCGAATTCGTGCAGACTTGGGGTCGGCCTTCGCAATTTGAAGGATCGCGTATTCGCAAGACCGCATTACTATGGGTTGTATTGCATTACCAGTCTTAAGCTTTGGGCTGAAATCCGGGCCACATCTTTTCGCCTTTTGCCATGGCGGGTCGGCAAGTTTCAGCCATACGCCCCAGCCACAAAAGATCCGGCATGATCCAGATTGGTGTCAAATCACCGTCCCGGCCCGCCCGGCATCGTCGGAGGTTGGTGTCCGAGCATGTGGTGCAATTTCTGCGCCGGCAGGTGACCGGACCGAAGCCGGTGCAGGTCCACCTTGGCAAGCCGGGGTTTAAAGGCCGCATGCACGACTTTCCGAAGTTCATCGTGACGCATGGTTTGGGTTCGCCTGCTCGCGCCAGCGATGTGCCGAAAGCAGTTGATGCGCGGTCAGGCGTTACAGCCGACCTCTGATCGCATCAGCCGAGCGAAGCGCCCAGCGGGACTAGAGTATAACGTGCCGGAAGCGTATCAGGTAAGCATGAATTAGCATCGTGTGTCACTCTGTGGTGCCGCACCTGCGTCTCTGCTATCCTAAATTCATAGAAAATATAATTTTGGTGGAGCCACGCGGGATCGAACCGCGGACCTCTTGAATGCCATTCAAGCGCTCTCCCATCTGAGCTATGACCCCACCGGGCTATCGACGCGTTTCCGTATCGATGGGCGGTATTTAGGCGAGGGCGTAGGGGGGTGCAAGCGGTTTTTTGCGATCCATCCCACGCCCTTGCAAATCCTCAGACCTCGTCTTCGTCGCCAGCCACATCGGCCAGTTCGTCCAGCGAGACATTGTCATCCGTATCGTCTTCCAGCAGATCATCGTCAAGATCTGCGTCATCGGCCGGCGTCTCCAGCAGATCATCGTCAGCTTCCAGATCGTCGACAAGAACTTCCTCGTCCTTTTCAGGCACGACGCGGGCGATCACCGATGCTGCCATCTTGCGGCGGACGGATTCGATATCCACAACCTCTCCCGTGTAGGGGCTGACGATCGGGCTGCGGTTCAGGTCATAAAAGCGCTTGCCGGTGGTCGGGCAAATACGCTTTGTTCCCCATTCTTCCTTGGGCATAGTGGTTCCCTTAAGGCTGCTGATATTGAGATAGCGTCGCTTGCCACAAGCGCCCGCGTCTGTCAAAGGCTTTTGGCCGCATTGCAGCCTTTGTCAAGGTGGCTATTCTTTACATGCCCTTCAAGAGCGACAAATGCCCCAACTTCCCGGTTCTCCTCCAGTTGACATCACGCTGCGGCGGTCTGCGCGTGCAAGGCGATTTTCGCTGCGTGTCTCTCGGCTTGATGGTCGAGTAACCCTGTCGATGCCTTTGCGCGCGGGTGAATCCGAGGCGTTGCGCTTTGCCGCAGACCAAGAGGGCTGGATCCGCCAGACGCTTGCGCAGATGCCGGGGCGGCGTGTGGTGCAGTTGGGCGACATGATCCCGGTGGAAGGTCAAATGCGCCGATTGGTCCAAGGTGATGGGCGCTCTGTCCGGTTACAGCATGATTCGCTGCTGGTACCGGGCAATCCGGCGCAGGCCGGGGTGCGGGTCGGGGCGTTTCTGAAGCTGCTGGCGCGCGACCGTCTTGCGGCGGCGTGTGATCGGCATGCCGCGCGGCTGGGTCGGTCCTATACCCGGCTGACCTTGCGCGACACGCGGTCGCGCTGGGGGTCTTGCGCCCATGACGGGGGTTTGATGTTTTCGTGGCGGTTGGTCATGGCACCGCCCCCGGTGCTGGATTATGTCGCCGCACACGAGGTGGCGCATCTGGTGCAGATGAACCATTCGCCCGCGTTCTGGGCGGTGGTGGATCAGCTTTTCCCGCGCTGGCAGGTGCAGCGTGGCTGGCTTCATTCCGAAGGACAGGCGCTGCATGGGCTTGTCTTTGGTCCACAACCCGCTGCGGTGGATTGACCGCAGCGCAAATCCAGTGCTTGGCTGTCGATCATGCCCATAACACCCCGCCTGACCGATCCGAACGCCGCCGCGCACGAACGCCTGTATCGCAGCCTGCGCCAGCAGGTGATGCACGGAGAAGTGCCGCCGGGCATGCCGCTGACCCTGCGTGGCTTGGCCAAAGAGCATGGTGTGTCGATGACCCCAGCGCGCGAAGCAATCCGCCGTCTGGTGGCCGAAGGAGCGCTGACGATCTCCAGCTCTGGCCGGGTGTCGACGCCAGAGCTCAGCCCCGAGCGGATCGAGGAGTTGGCCGCAATCCGTGCCCTGCTGGAACCCGAGATGGCCGCCCGCGCCCTGCCGCGCGCGCACTTTGCGCTTATCGACCGGCTGACGGCGATCAATGCTCTGAACGCCGATGCGGTGCAGAGACAGGATGCGGTCGCCTATGTGCGCACCAATCTGGAGTTTCACCGCACACTTTATTTGCGGGCGCAGGCGCCGGCGATGCTGGCGATTTGTGAAACGGTGTGGCTGCAACTGGGGCCCACGATGCGCGCGCTGTATTCGCGGCTGCGCCGGAAAGAACCGCCGCACTATCATCGCCTGATCCTTGCGGCGCTGCGGGCGGGGGATGAGCCGGGCCTGCGCCTGGCGGTGCGGACCGATGTGACACAGGGGCTGCGTCATCTGGCCGGATAGGGCAAAAATGGTTGTGAATTGGCAAGGTTTGGGCGTTATTGTTTCTAAAATTGACCCAATTGGCGCAAATGATTTCACACACCAACGCCTTTTTGCTGCCAGGCGCGCGGATTGACCGCCGCACCACCAGCCTTGGTTTTTATGATCAGCATGGGGCGGTTCTGCCTGATTGTGCGATCCACACGCCCTCGTGGTCGACTGTCGCTCCGGAGCGCGGCACGGCGCAGGCTGACAGCCCGCTGATCTTTGGTCCGGCGCTGTTCGCGGGCAGTGTCGACAAACAATTCGGCTTTGTGCTGCTGAACTCCTTGGGCCGGTTGTGGGCTTTGCAGGATTTGCCTGCACAAACCACGATTGTCTACGTTGCCAAGCCGTTGGCCAAGTCTCCCGATTACGCTTTCGTTCCGATGATCTTGCGGGGGTTGGGGCTGAACAATCCGATCATCATCACGCAGGATGCGCTTCGGTTCGAGATGCTGCATACCGCTGAAGAGCGGTTTGGTGAGAGCCTTGGCGGGCGCGGCCAGCCCGCGTTTTACGACTGGATCGACAGGTGCTGGCCCGCCACCGAAACGCCTGATCCCGACCGCAGGATCTATGTCACGCGGTCCGGCCTGGGTGCCGCCACCGGGCGCTATGCCTGCGAGGATCATCTGGAGGCTTTGTTGCGGGCCGAAGGGTATGTGATTTACCGCCCCGAGGCTCACAGTCTGACCCATCAGGTGCAGACCTTTCAGGCGGCGGGCAAACTGATCTTTGCCGAAGGATCGGCGCTGCATCTTTTTGCGTTGATCCGCAGGCCGGGTCAGATCTCGGCCGTGATCCACCGGCGCGCAGCGTTGCCCGATGTGATGCTGACGCAGATGGCCGATCGGGCGGGCGCGCCCACGGTAGCGATCAATGCGGTTGCAGCGCAGTGGTGGCCGCCGCAACGGGGCGCACATTTGGGTGTGTCGGTGCTGGATTTCGCGGCTCTGCGCGAGCATCTGGCAGGTCTTGGCCTGATTTCAGGCGCAGACTGGCACACGCCGAGCGCAGCGCAGCTTGAGGCGTCGCTGGCTGCGGGCCTTGCGCCCGGAGAACGGCTGATGGATATGGGCCAAAGGGCCGATTGGTTGAAAACACAGCGCGAAGCGCGGCGAAAGGGGTAGGGACAATGTTCAAACAAGCCAGCGGACTCAAATATACAAATTTCATGGCCGGACTGCACCGCGATGTGCTGCTGGATTGGTATATGGAGGTCGGCTGTCGCACCGGCCGCATTTTCGCCAATGCTCGGGGCAAGACGATTGCTGTAGACCCATTCTTTCGCGCCGATACCAACATCATCGGCACCAAACCGGCGTTGCATGTCTTTCAGCAGACCAGCGACGATTTCTTTGCCAGCGATTTCCTCAAGGCGATGAAGGCCAAGCTGTCTTACAGTTTTCTGGACGGCATGCACCTGTTCGAATTCCTGCTGCGCGATTTCATGGCTACGGAAAAGGCCAGTGATCCCAAGGGCGTGATCGCACTGCACGATTGCTGCCCCTTTAGCTACGAGATGACCACGCGCGACCTGTCTGCCATTCCCAAGCAGGCGTGGACCGGCGACGTGTGGAAGCTGATCCCGATCTTGATGGAATATCGCCCCGATCTGCAGATCACCGTGCTCGATGCTGCCCCCACCGGGGTGGTGCTGGTCAGTGGGCTGGATCCGAAATCAAAGGTGCTGGATAAGAAATATGCTGAAATCGTTGAGCATTACAGTGAGATAACGCTTGACGGCTTCGGGCTTGAGACGTTCAACGCTCTGTTTGACTATGAAGATACCGCCGCTTTTGCGGCGGCCGGTTATCCGCTGTTTAGCGGGGTTAAGCTGTCAGAGTCGGCTGCGCTGAAACCCGAAAAAGTGACGCCCTAGGGCGTCACGCGGGGGGCAGTTGGCCCCCCGCCACAGTATCAGGCGTGAATTGCACCGTCGCCGCAGGCAAGGGCGGCTTCGCGCACCGCCTCGGAATAGGTGGGGTGCGCGTGGCAAGTCAATGCCAGATCCTGCGCTGACGCGCCGAATTCCATGGCCACGCACACTTCATGAATCAGGTCGCCCGCCATGGGGCCGATGATATGGGCTCCAAGAATGCGGTCTGTGTCTTTATCGGCAAGAAGTTTTACGAAACCGTCGGCCTGAAAAACCGCCTTTGCGCGGGCGTTGCCCATGAAGCTGAATTTGCCGACCTTGTAGGCGTGACCCTGTTCTTTCAGTTGTTCCTCGGTCGCCCCGACAGAGGCCACTTCGGGCGTGGTGTAGATCACGCCGGGAATGACGCCATAATTCACATGGCCATGTTTGCCAGCCAAAATTTCTGCCAGTGCCAATCCTTCATCTTCTGCCTTGTGCGCCAACATGGGGCCAATAATGGCGTCACCGATTGCATACACGCCTTTGACACTGGTGCCAAAATGATCGTCGGTTTTGATCTGACCGCGCGGCAACATCTCCACCCCCAAAGCTTCGAGCCCGAGGCCATCGACATAGGGTTTGCGCCCGGTGGCAACCAGCACGACATCGGCTTCCATCTCATGGGCCGTGTCGTCCTTGCGCAGTTTGTAGCTGACCTTTGCGCCGGTTTTGGCAACCTCCGCCCCCTGAACGGCAGCACCCAGCACGAATTTGATGCCCTGTTTGACCAAGATCTTGTGAAAGGCCCTTGCCACCTCGGCATCCATGCCGGGGGTGATGGAGTCAAGGTATTCGATCACCGTAACCTGCGTGCCCAGTCGGGCATAGACCGAGCCCATCTCCAGCCCGATCACGCCCGCACCGATCACCACCATGGATTTCGGCACTTCTGACAGTTCCAGCGCCCCGGTCGAGGTCACGATGGTTTTCTCATCCACAGTGATGCCGGGCAGTGAGGATGGCGTTGATCCGGTGGCGATCACGATGTTCTTGGCGGTGTGGACGTCGTCGCCCACCTTGACCTGACCCGCCGCCGGGATGCTGCCCCAGCCTTTCAGCCAAGTGACCTTGTTTTTCTTGAACAAAAACTCGATGCCCTTGGTGTTGCCCGCGACCACATCATCCTTGTAGGCCAGCATCTTGGGCCAATCGACCGTTGGGTTCGCCCCCATGAGGCCCATCTTCTCAAAATTCTCGTGGACTTCGTGCAGTTGGTGTGTGGCGTTCAAGAGCGCCTTGGACGGGATGCAGCCCACGTTGAGGCAGGTGCCGCCAAGCGCGCCGCGCCCTTCGACACAGGCGACCTTGAGCCCCAGTTGCGCCGCACGAATGGCGCAGACATAGCCGCCAGGGCCACCGCCAATGATGATCACGTCGAAATCTGCCATGTCTTGTCTCCTTGTTCGGGGAAGAAGCGGGGGCTTTGCCCCCGGACCCCCAGGATATTTTTGAACAGATGAAAGGGTCAGATCAAGGCTGCCACGATCATCACGAGGGTTGAAAGAAAACCCACACCCCAGATGGCCGAGCGCCAAGGGCGCCAGCCAAGGGCATAGGACGGGATGTAGAGAACGCGGGCAGCGAGGTAGGCCCACGCCGCCCATTGGGTGACGGTGCTGGACTGTTGGCCCACGCTCACCACCACCACGGCAAGGGTGAACAGGATCAACCCCTCGAAGTGGTTGTTCATCGCGCGTTGCAGCCGCCCGGTGAGGGGGGAAATCTGGCGTGAAGGGGGTTTGTCGCGCGCAGACGACGTGTAGCCAGTGCCAAGTTCCTTGTTTGCCGGAACCGCGAACAGGATGAATTGGACGGCTTGCAGCAGGCCGGCGAGGGCGAGTGCCGTGAGTTCGGGGGTCATGGGATTGGCCTTTTGGGCTGGGGCATTGACGCGCAGGTGATCATCGCGGCACATCCGCGGGGGTACAGATGAAAAGGATGTCATCCCACAGGCCAAGCCGCGCGCGTTCCGACTCTGTCATCTGTGCGACCGGGACTTGTGGGTCGACCGCAAAGCCTGCGGCGCGGATACGATCCACCAGATCCTGTCCGTATACCCGGCAGTGATCGGCCTGACCAAAGCGGCGGATGCGGTCGGCATCAGACATGGGAGAGAAATCTTCATCTGTCTTCGCATTCTCGCGGGCAAAGGGCACCTGGATGATGAGAGTGCCGTCGGGGGCCAGGATGCGATGGAGTTCCGACAGGGCCGCGTTGTCGTCGGGAACGTGTTCCAGCACATGCGAACACAGGATCATATCGAAGGATTTGTCGGGGCAGGCAATGGCAGTGATATCCCAGTGATGATCAACATCGGGGGCAGACAGGTCGGCAGTGGTGATGGCGAGATGGGGTTTGGCGCTCAGCCGTTGTGTCAATCCTTCATCTGGTGCGAAAACGAGGGTGCGGATCGGGGAAGACTGCGCGGGAAACGTTTTGTCGATGAACATCGCAGCCAGTTTTTGTCGGGTGGTGGAGCCGCAGTGCGGACAAAGTCCAACCGTCGGACCGGGCAGCCATGCGCTGAAAGACCCGTCACAGACCACACAGTGCACGGCCGTTCCCCGATAGGCCACGCGGCGGAACAAACGACGGCCGCGGCGGTAGATCGGAGAGAGGAGCGGCACAAAAAAATACGGGGTGGTCATCAGGACTGGCACCTAGTTGCGCAGGGCAGAAACGAGGGGAGGGTGGCGGGGGTTGCCCGCCACCACAGGCGTTAAAGATCCATGAGAAGGCGGCGCGGATCTTCCAACGCCTCTTTGACGCGGACGAGGAACGTCACAGCGCCTTTGCCATCCACAATCCGGTGGTCGTAGCTCAGCGCCAGATACATCATCGGACGGATGACGATCTGGCCGTTCACCACCACCGGACGCTCCTGAATCTTATGCATGCCAAGGATGCCCGATTGCGGCGGGTTCAGGATCGGCGAGGACATCAGCGACCCATAGACGCCACCGTTGGAGATGGTGAACGACCCACCTTGCATTTCTGCCATCGACAGCTTGCCGTCACGGGCGCGCAGGCCAAGTTCGGCAATCTTTTTCTCGATCTGGGCAAAGCCCATCTGGTCGGCATCCCGCACCACCGGAACCACCAGACCATTGGGGGTGCCGACGGCCACGCCCATGTGGACGTAATGCTTGTAGATCACATCCCCGCCGTCGATCTCGGCATTCACCTCGGGCACTTCTTTCAGAGCATGGGTGCAGGCTTTGACAAAGAACGACATGAAGCCCAGTTTGACGCCGTGTTTCTTTTCGAACTGGTCTTTGTATTCATTGCGCAGCGCCATGATACCCGACATGTCCACCTCGTTATAGGTGGTCAGCATGGCGGCGGTGTTCTGCGCGTCCTTCAGGCGGCGGGCGATGGTGGCGCGCAGGCGGGTCATCTTGACCCGCTCTTCGCGGCTCGCGTCATCGGTGCTGACCGGGCCGCGCGGCACAGCGGCCGGGGCCGGGGCGGGCGAGGCGGTGGCGGCAGGCGCCTTGGCCACGTCTTCCTTCATCACGCGGCCATCGCGGCCGGAGCCCTGCACCTGATCGCGCGTGAGGCCCGCTTCGGCCATGGCTTTCTTGGCCGAGGGCGCGTCTTCGACATCCTTGCGTTCGGTCTGGGTTTCCGGGCCGGCACCGGGGGAGTTCACCGCCTCGGCCTCCTTGGCTTTCGGCTCGTCCTTTGTTGCGGGCGCGGCGGCACCTTCGGAGATGATGCCAAGCCGGGCATTGGCGGCCACGGTCTCGCCCTCTTGCACCAGAATTTCGGCCAGCACGCCAGAGGCCGGGGCCGGAACCTCGACCGACACCTTGTCGGTTTCCAATTCGCACAGCATCTCGTCTTGCTTGACCACATCACCGACCTTTTTGAACCAGGTCGAAACCGTGGCCTCGGAGACCGATTCACCAAGGGCAGGAACCATTACGTCAGTCATTTTCGTCTTCCTCCACGCCACTTCGGGCGTTCTTGACAGGGGCGGGGGGGGCCGGGCGGCCGCCCCCCCGGATCAGCAACATGCGGGCAGAGTGTAAGCGCGGCGGGGATAAACGCGACATGCTCCATCTTGTGGCGGCTGGCCAGCCCCGTGGCGGGCGAGGCCGAGGCCGAGCGACCGACATAGCGGGCGCGCGACTGGGACGCCCCAATCTTGTTCAGCACCCATTCGATGTTGGGTTCGACAAAGGTCCAGTAGCCTTGGTTTTTGGGTTCTTCCTGGCACCAGATGACTTCGGCGCCCTTGAACCGTTCCAGTTCCTTGCACATGGACTGAACCGGGAAAGGGTAGAACTGTTCCAG
Source organism: Paracoccaceae bacterium (assembly GCA_046292785.1). Classification (GTDB taxonomy): domain Bacteria; phylum Pseudomonadota; class Alphaproteobacteria; order Rhodobacterales; family Rhodobacteraceae; genus Pseudotabrizicola. Next base: position 52,575 of record JBKBQB010000009.1, on the reverse strand, counting down.
CCGCAGCAGGTAAACGTCATCCGCCCCGCGCTTGTCGCGTTCGGCCAAGAGGTCGTAATAGACCTTGCCCGAACACAGGACGACACGCTTGATCTCGGCATCGGGTTTCAGCGTGAGGTCCGAATGGCCCTTTTGCGCATCATCCCACAAGACGCGGTGGAAATACGATCCGGTGGTGAAATCCGCTGCATCCGACACCGCCATCGGGTGCCGCAGCAGGGATTTGGGCGTCATCAGGATCAGCGGTTTGCGGAAACTGCGATGGATCTGGCGGCGCAGGATGTGGAAATAGTTCGCCGGGGTCGAGACATTGGCCACGATCCAGTTGTCATTTGCCGACATTTGCAGGAACCGCTCCGGCCGGGCGGAGGAGTGTTCCGGCCCTTGCCCCTCATAGCCATGCGGCAGCAGGCAAACGAGGCCCGACATGCGCAACCATTTGGATTCGCCAGAATTGATGAACTGGTCGAACATGATCTGCGCGCCGTTGGCAAAGTCGCCGAACTGCGCTTCCCACAGGGTCAGCGCGTTGGGTTCGGACAGCGAATAGCCATACTCGAACCCCAGCACCGCATATTCCGACAGCATCGAGTCGATTACCTCATACCGCGCTTGCCCCGTGCGGATGTGGTTCAGCGGGTAATAGCGTTCTTCGGTCGATTGATCGACAAGGCCGGAGTGGCGGTGGCTGAACGTGCCCCGCGTGCAATCCTGCCCCGACAGACGCACCGGCGTACCTTCGATGGCAAGGCTGCCAAAGGCCAGCGCTTCGGCGGTGGCCCAGTCAAAGCCTGTGCCCTCGGCAAACATCTTGGCCTTGTTGTCCAGCAATCGGCCCACGGTCTTGTGCAGATCGAAATTGTCGGGCGCGCGGCTGAGCGCCGCCCCGATTTCGGCCATGGTTTCGGGCTTAATCGCGGTTTCACCGGCCTGATATTCCTCGCGCTCGCGCTCAAACCCGGACCAGCGGCCATCCAGCCAGTCGGCCTTGTTTGGCTTGAAGGCGCGGCCTGCCTCGAACTCTTCGTTCAGACGGGCCTGAAACGCCGCCTTCATATCCTCGATCTCGCCTTCGGGGATCAGCCCGTCCTTGACCAGCCGTTCGGTGTAAAGCTGCAAGGTGGTCTTGTGCTTCTTGATCTCGGTATACATCGCCGGGTTGGTGAACATCGGCTCGTCGCCTTCGTTGTGACCAAAGCGGCGGTAGCAGAAGATATCGAGCACCACATCCTTGTGGAACTTCTGCCGGAATTCGATGGCCACCTTGGCGGCATGCACCACAGCTTCGGGGTCATCACCGTTGACGTGGAAGATCGGTGCCTCGACCATCAGCGCGATATCGGTGGGGTAGGGGCTGGAGCGGCTGAAGGCCGGCGCGGTGGTGAACCCGATCTGGTTGTTCACAACGATGTGGATGGTGCCGCCGGTGCGGTGACCCTTCAGGCCCGACAGGCCAAAACACTCTGCCACAACGCCTTGCCCTGCAAAGGCCGCATCTCCGTGCAGCAGCACCGGCAGCACCATGGTGCGGTCGGAGTCGTTCAGCTGGTCCTGCTTGGCGCGGACCTTGCCCAGCACCACAGGGTTCACCGCCTCCAGGTGCGACGGGTTGGCGGTCAGCGACAGGTGGACCTTGTTGCCATCGAACTCACGGTCCGACGAAGCGCCGAGGTGGTATTTCACATCGCCCGAACCATCCACGTCTTCTGGCTTGTAGGAGCCGCCCTGAAACTCGTGGAAAATCGCGCGGTAGGGTTTGCCCATCACATTGGCCAGCACCGACAAACGGCCCCGGTGCGGCATGCCGACCACAACCTCTTTCAGCCCCAGTTGACCACCGCGCTTGATGATCGCCTCCATCGCCGGGATCAGCGCTTCGCCGCCATCAAGGCCGAACCGTTTGGTGCCCATGTATTTGACATGGAGGAACTTTTCGAACCCCTCGGCCTCGACCAGCTTGTTGAGGATGGCGCGGCGGCCTTCGCGGGTGAACTGGATCTCTTTGCCGTAGCCTTCGATCCGTTCTTTCAGCCAGCTGGCCTGTTCCGGATCGGAGATGTGCATGTATTGCAACGCGAAGGTGCCGCAATAGGTGCGTTTGACGATATCCATGATCTGCCGCATCGACGCGACCTGAAGGCCAAGCACGTTGTCGATAAAGATCGGGCGGTCCATATCGGCTTCGTCAAAGCCATAGGACCGGGGATCGAGTTCCGCGTGCAGCGATTTGTCGCGCATATCCAGCGGATCAACGTCGGCAATCAGGTGACCGCGGATCCGGTAGGCACGGATGATCATCAGGGCGCGGATACTGTCGAGCACGGCGCGCTGCACCTGCGTATCCGACAGCGACACGCCTTTTTCTTCGGCCTTTGCGACGATCTTCGCCGCTGCGGCCCGGCCTTCTTTTGCGGGGGCCGCAACCGGCCATTCGCCCGTCAGCGCGGCGGTCAGATCATCGACAGGTTGGGGTGGCCAGTCGGCGCGGGCCCAGCTTGGGCCTTGGGCGGCGCGTTTGGCATCGGCATCGCTTTCGCCAAGGTCGCGGAAAAACGCAGCCCATTGCGCATCGACCGATGCAGGGTCGGCGGCATGGCGGGCCTGTAACTGGTCGATGTAATCGGCGTTGGCCCCGTCAAGGAAGGAGCCTGCGCGGAACTGGCTGTTGGGGGATTGCTCGGTCATTTCTGGTCCTCCTGCTTTGCAGGTGAGATATAAACATTGACGTCGTCGAAGACGAAGGAAGTGGGATCAACGTATTGGGGGGTGGCTTGCGCTATCAGCCGCTGCAATTCAATGCGCTTCAGCCAGACGACTTCTATCGAATGACCAGAGAGCGAGCCTTTGAACCGCGACTGCAGGTCATCAGATGCGTATTCAGTAAGCGCTGCCGCAGATTGCAAATCGGTCAACAATCCGTCGTCCCCAGAGAGCACGCAATAGCCCTGCGCGGACTCACCCGCCAGAACAGCAAGCCGCAGGGTATCGGTTGAGTAACCGGGTTGATCTGGCGGCAACGCGGAGTTGCCCAAAACACTTACTGCCATGAACCAGCCGTTGTCCAATGAGTATGCAATGTCGTGCGGCTTGAGATAGAAGGCGAAGGCACCAGAAACAAATGCAGCCATCACAGCGTCAGAGTCCGCGGCCCAACCGGTTCCCACCAACTTGTCCGCCACCACCCCGGAAGGTTGTGGCAGCGATGTGCAGATCGTAAGAGCGGCATCGAGTTGGCTTGACGTAGCCGCAAATGCGGCAGCGCCCGCCAACTGGAAAGCGGAGAGCGCAATCATCAACGATGCTCTCACGACCCGCATGCTTATCCCTTGATCGCCTTCATCACAGCTTCGCCCAGCGTGGCCGGGCTGTCGGCAACGATGATGCCAGCGGATTTCATCGCCTCGATCTTGGATTCCGCGTCGCCCTTGCCACCGGCGACAATCGCCCCGGCATGGCCCATGCGACGGCCCGGAGGGGCGGTGCGGCCCGCGATGAAACCGGCGGTCGGCTTCCAGCGGCCACGCTTTTTCTCATCGGCCAGGAACTGCGCGGCCTCTTCTTCGGCGGAGCCACCGATTTCACCGATCATGATCATTGAATGGGTTTCAGGGTCGGCCAAGAACATTTCCAGCACGTCCAGATGTTCGGTGCCCTTGATCGGGTCGCCGCCGATGCCGACAGCGGTGGATTGGCCAAGGCCCAGATCGGTGGTTTGCTTCACCGCCTCATAGGTCAGCGTGCCCGAGCGCGACACCACGCCGACGCTTCCGCGACGGTGGATGTGGCCCGGCATGATGCCGATCTTGCAAGCATCGGGCGTGATGACACCGGGGCAGTTTGGTCCGATCAGCCGCGATTTAGATCCTTGCAGCGCGCGCTTCACCTTCATCATGTCCAGCACCGGAATGCCTTCGGTGATGCAGATGATCAGCTCGATCTCGGCATCAATCGCCTCCAGGATGGAGTCGGCGGCAAAGGGTGGCGGCACGTAGATCACAGACGCATTCGCTTCGGTCATGGCTTTCGCTTCATGCACCGAATTGAAGACCGGCAGGTCAAGATGCGTCGTGCCACCTTTGCCCGGCGTCACACCGCCAACCATCTTGGTGCCATAGGCAATCGCCTGTTCGGAGTGGAAAGTTCCCTGAGAGCCGGTGAAGCCCTGACAGATCACTTTGGTGTTTTCGTTTACGAGAACGGCCATCGGGGCCTCCTGAAGAATAAATGGGTTCTTTGCGACATGCGGCGTATGGTTCAGTCGCCGCTTGCGCGGGGTTATCTGTAGTCGCCGATCCCGTGCGCCGGGCACGAGATGGCGATGTCGCCCGTTGGCACCTTGCCAGACCGTGCCCAATCCGACTGCTGCTGACAGACAGGCGCATGGTTGGTGTGGTTGTCCGGCATCACGACAGAGGTTGCGCAGGCAGCAAGCACTGTCAGCCCGACAAGGCCGGAAACGAGCGATAGACGCATCAGGGTTACCCTTTCACCGCTTTGACAATTTTTTCCGCCGCATCCGACAGGTCATCCGCCGCAATCACGTTCAGACCGGAATTGCGGATGATGTCCTTGCCCAGATCGACGTTGGTGCCTTCCAGACGGACCACCAGCGGAACCTTCAGGCCCACTTCCTTGACCGCAGCAATCACGCCTTCGGCGATGATGTCGCAGCGCATGATACCGCCGAAGATGTTGACGAGGATCCCTTTGACGTTCGGATCGGAGGTGATGATCTTGAACGCCTCGGTCACCTTTTCCTTGGTAGCGCCACCGCCCACATCAAGGAAGTTGGCCGGTTCCGCGCCATACAACTTGATGATGTCCATCGTGGCCATTGCCAGACCCGCGCCATTGACCATGCAGCCGATTTCACCATCGAGTGCGATGTAGTTCAGATCGAACTTCGACGCGGCCAATTCCTTGGCGTCTTCTTCGGTCTCGTCGCGCAGAGCGGCGATGTCGGGGTGGCGATACATTGCGTTGCCGTCAAAAGCCATCTTGGCATCCAGCAACTTCATGTTGCCATCGGTCATCACCACAAGCGGGTTGATTTCCAGCATGTCCATGTCTTTGTCCACGAACAGCCGATACAGATTTTTCACGATCTGGCCGCATTGCTTGATCTGGTTGCCCTTGAGGCCCAGGGCAAAGGCCACGCGGCGGCCGTGATAGTCCGAATAGCCCGCCGCCGGATCGATCGTGAAGGACAGGATCTTTTCGGGTGTGTCATGCGCCACATCTTCGATGCTCATCCCGCCCTCGGTCGAGCAGACGATGGAGATGCGGCTGGACTGACGGTCGATCAGCAGGGCCAGATACAGCTCCCGCTCAATGTCGGAGCCGTCCTCGATATAAATGCGGTTCACTTGCTTGCCCGCCTCGCCGGTCTGCACCGTCACCAGGGTGCGGCCCAGCATCTGGCGGGCGAATTCGGCAGCCTCGCCGACCGAACGGGCCAGACGCACGCCGCCCTTTTCGCCGGCTTCGGGCTCGATGAACGATCCCTTGCCACGGCCGCCAGCGTGGATTTGCGCCTTGACCACCCAAAGCGGCCCGTCCATTTCACCGGCAGCGGTTTTTGCCTCTTCGGCTTTCAGCACAACGCGCCCGTCTGAAACGGGAACTCCGTAGGCCCGCAGAAGTGCCTTGGCCTGATATTCGTGGATGTTCATGGATCGCGTCCTCTGGGTCGTGAATTTTCATGCCTCATGCCACGAAACGCCGCCAGAACCAATCAAGTTCGTGCCCATTGCTACAAAATCGCGGTAAATTCAGGCTTTTGTGATCACGCTGTTTAGGGGTGTGATCACAAAAATCTTTGGTGTGATCACTGCTACTGAAGCAAGACTGAAATGGCTGTCGCTCAGACGGGGCAGCGGTGATTCGTCGCACCTAACCTGTCGGAGAGGCCGATATCAGCACCTGTCCACGTGGAAGCACCAAGGGGATTTGCGTCGCTTCCCACCCGGTCTGGCAGCAGATTTGGGTCAAGGATGCCCTGTCAAAGTGATAGGGTGGCCGATCCGGGTGCGTGACGACGCCATCGGGCTGACGCAAGGGGCCAGCCGTCGCATCAGGCGACAGGAAAACCGTGAAAAGCAGCAGACGCGCCTGTTCAAGACGCGGACGCAGGCGCGCAAGAGCGGTTTCCAGCATTGTCAGCGGTAAATGTGTGAAAACGCCAAACGCGATGGCGAAATCGATCTTTGGCGCAACTCCGGGCAGCAGAAAGTCGCTGTCCTCGATCAGATGATCTTCGGGCAGGCGGTTCGGGTCGGGCAGCTCGATTTCTCGCCCGCGCACCATCAGTGCCCGACTGGCATCGGTGGCCCAGTAGTGGCCGGGATTCAGCCAAGGCACGGCTTTGCACCCCAGCCGCAGACTGCCCGCACCGATATCCAGCAGGTGGTGGTGCGGGGCCATCCCGGCGCCTTGCAGGATCTGCATCTGGATGCGCCCGGTTTCGTCCCAACGCCCGCCCACGATGTCGCGGTGGCGGCCCTTGGCCAGCGCGGTATCGTAAAACCCCGGCACCAGATAGGGGGAAACGGGATGCGCCATCGGCGTGTTCATCCCGCCTGATGGCTGGTTTCGCGCGCGGCTTCCTGCACCAGTGCAAGGCAAAGGTCGGTCGCTTGCGCCATGTCCTGCACCGATACCCATTCCAGCGGGCCATGGATATTCTGCATGCCGGTGAACAGGTTGGGGCAGGGCACGCCCATTTCGGTCAACCGCGACCCATCGGTGCCGCCCCGGATCGGCACCGAAACCGGCGCCACCCCGATCCGCGCGCAGGCGGCGCGGGCCAGGTCAACCGGGGTCATATCCTGTTCCAGCCAATAGCGCATGTTGCGGTATTGCGGGGTGATGGTGCAACTGATCTCGGCCCTTGGTTCGGTGGCCTGCACCGCAGCGCAGACCGCGCGCAGGATCTCGCCCTTTTGTGCCAGCCCGTCGCGTTCAAAGTCGCGCAGGATGAAGTGGATCACCATTTCGGACGCGCCGCCGGTCATGTCAGTGGCGTGGATGAATCCTTCGCGGGCGGCGGTGGTTTCCGGCGTCATCGTGGCTTGCGGCAGGGCTGCGATGATTTTGGAGGCAAGCGTGATCGCGTTGACCATCCGCCCGGTGGCAGCACCGGGGTGGATCGACATGCCCTTGACCGTGACCATCGCGCCATCGGCGGAAAAGCTTTCAAACTCCACCTCGCCCACCGCGCCACCGTCGAAGGTATAGGCGAAGTCGGCGGCCAGATCGGCGGGCAAGCGTTTGTGCACGCCGCGCCCGATTTCCTCATCCGGGGTGAAGGCGATGCGGATGGGGCCGTGCGGGATCTGCGGGTTCTCCAGCAGGTGGCGGGCGGCGGTCAGGATGATGGCGACCCCGGCCTTGTCATCCGCGCCCAGAAGGGTGGTGCCGGAGGCGGTGATGATCGTCTGGCCCTGTTTGCTGGCCAGATAGGGGAAGTCGGCGGGGGACAGGACCAGCCCCGGCGCATCGGGAAAGGTGATGTCGCCGCCGTTGTAGCCATGGATCACCCGCGGCTTCACCCCTGTGGCGTTGAACTGCGGCGCGGTATCCACATGGGCCAGAAAGCCGATGGTAGGGCCGGGCGCGGTGCCCGGAAGGGTGGCCAACACGGTGCCGTAATCGGTCAGCTGCACATCCGCCGCGCCGATGGCCGCCAACTCGTCGCGCAACAGCCGCAGGATCGTCCACTGGATGTCGGTCGAGGGGCCGGTGGCGGAGTCTGCGTCGCTTTGGCTGTCCATCGCGGCGTAGCGCGTCAGGCGGGTTTCAAGTTCTGCGTCAAATTGGGTCATCTGGGTTATCTTCTTCGATTTGCGGGACAGGCAGGAAACGGGCGCGGCAGACGCCGGCACCATGGTGCGCCGACAGAGGATCAAGTTCGGTTATTTGCCCAAGTCTAGCCGCGCCAAGCGCGAACAGCCACCCCAAGCTGCACCATGAGCGACCCCCAAGAGCCGTGCGCGGCGCTTGGGCGCACGGGGCTTGACGGGTGCTGGGCGATGGGAAAGGTTAGCGGTGATGTTTCCAATCCGCGACCACAATCCGTCAGGGCGCAGGCCCTTTGTCACATGGCTGCTGATCGCGGCAAATGTGGCAGTTTTTCTATCGTTCAACCTGATGATGGATGACCGGCAGGTGACACGCTTTTTCTATGGCTGGGGGTTCGTGCCCGGTTTTGTGACCGAAGGCTATAGTGTGCACGGCGTTGTCAGTCACATGTTCTTGCATGGGGGTTGGATGCATTTGTTGGGAAATATGCTGTTTCTATTCATCTTTGGTGACAATCTGGAAGATGAAATGGGCCACTTCGGCTTTGCGGTATTCTATCTTCTCGCCGGATTGGCGGCGGTTGGCCTGCAATATGTTGCTGACCCGCTCTCCGAGATTCCCATGGTGGGCGCATCGGGGGCGATTGCCGGGGTGATGGGGGGGTATCTGCTGCTGTTTCCCAAGGCCCGTGTGGATGTGCTGCTTATCTTCGTGATCTTTTTCCGCATCTTCCCGATCCCGGCCTGGATCGTGCTGGGGATCTGGTTTGCGCTGCAACTGTTCAACGGCGCTGTCACCCCGCTGGAGGGCGGCGGGGTGGCCTATTGGGCGCATATCGGCGGGTTTGTGGCCGGAGTGGTGATGACGGTGCCGGTCTGGATGCGGCGCGGCGGGGTCAGGTTCTGGAACCGCACCCACGGCACGCCGCCGCATCCCGAGGCGGATTATGCTTTCGCCCGCTCGCGGGTGCCGCAGGTGCCCCGGCGGCCGCGTTAGCCTTCGTTGCGAATGATCTTGCGGAACGCCTCGAACAATCCTTCGTTGCCGGCGATCAGGCTGCCGTCTTCCAACGGATCTTGGGTTTCGCGGATGCCGGTGACCATGCCGCCGGCCTCTTTCACCAACAAGATGCCGCCTGCCACATCCCATGGCTGCAATTCACGCTCCCAATACCCATCGTAGCGGCCAGCGGCGACGTAAGCCAGATCGAGTGCTGCGGCACCCCAGCGGCGCACGCCTGCGCAGGCGGGCATCAGGCGGGCAAGGTCTTGCAGCGTTGCGGGCAGGGTTTTCTTGGCCCCGAAGGGCACGCCGGTGGCGAACACCGCCTCGGACATCGTGCGGCGGCCCGACACGCGGATGCGGCGGCTGTCGTTGAGCCAGGCACCCGAGCCCTTTTCGGCCCAGAACATTTCGTCCTTTGCGGCATCATAGACCACTGACGACACGATCTCGCCCTTGTGCTCCAGCCCGATCGACACTGCCCAATGCGGCATGCCGTGCAAAAAGTTGGTGGTGCCGTCGAGCGGGTCAACAATCCAGCGGCGGGTGGGATCGGCCCCGGCGGCAGCGCCGGTTTCCTCGCCCAGCCAGCCATAGGTGGGGCGGCCACCCATCAGGTCTTCGCGGATCATCCGTTCGGCCTCGCGGTCAGCCTTTGACACGAAGTCGCCGGGGCCTTTCGTGGACACCTGAAGATTTTCCACCTCGCGGAAGTCTTTCACCAGACTGCGGCCCGCGCGACGCGCGGCCTTGATCATCAGGTTCAGGTTGGCGCTGCCTTGCATCGTGAAAACTCCGTTCCGCATCAGCGCCCGCGTATAGGGGGGACGGGCGCGCAAGGGAAGGGGGATCGGCCGTTTTGCGACGCGGCAGCGCTATTCGCGCAGGTAACGGCCTGCGACATAGCCGGTCACATCCACCCCGGTGGTGGACCGGATCAGGCACCACCGCGTCTGGCCCGACATCTGGCAGCCAAGATTGCGCACCCGCGCACCTTCGGGCAGCGTGGTCAGCACCTTGCTGCGGGTGGTGGGGGCCTGGCGCACGTTGAGCGTCTCGCCGCGCGGCAAACCAGAGACGCGCCAGTAATCGGGGCCGCCGCTCAGGTCATCGCCGGTGGGCGGTCGAGGTGGCGGCGGTGGTACCGGCCTGTCAGAGGCTTCGGTCAGAAAGCGCGCGTTGGCAAAGCCCGTCACGCGCGATCCGCTCAGCGCCTGCACGCGGCACCAGCGCCCGGACCTGACCATGGTGCAGCCCAGATTGCGCAGGCGTTCACCGTTTCGGACGGTGGCGAGAACAGCGGCCTTGGACGTGGCATCGGCGCGGATGCCAAGACGTTCGCCCTGTTTCAGCCCGGTCACCTGCCAGAAATCCGGCCCGCCGACGAGGGAGTCGTCAGGTGTGGGTCGGGCGGGGCGGTCGGTCAGGTTGCGGCTGCGCACGAAGCCTTGGGCGCGGTTGCCGGTCAACTTCTCTACCTTGCACCACCGCGCGCCAAACACCTCGGCGCAGCCAAGGTTTTGCACCCGTTCATCCAGTTGCACCGTGCCGGTTGCATCGAACATGGTGCCGGGCAGAACCCGAAGCGCCAGACGCTCGCCCCGCCCGATGCCCGTGATGATCCATGTGTCGGGTTGCCCGGCCCGGCTGAGAGCGACGCCTTGCGCCCGCGCGGCAGCGGGCAGCAGCAAGGGCGTCACAGCCAACAGAACGACCATCAGCCATCTGCGCACGAGTGAAACGAATGAAAAACTTGCACGGGTCATGTTTGCGGGCCTTTCTGGTTGAAAGACTTAAACCGTCAGAAAAGGCTAAGTCGAAAGGGCCGAGTCGTGCAAGTTATCTGACTGTGCACCGATCAAGGCGCGCCCGCATTGTGGTGGACCGCGCTAACGGACCACAACCACGCGCAGGTTTTCTTTGCCCTCGGTCCGGACCATGTTGAACAGGATCCTTGCATTGGCAGTGTGCAGTCGCACGCACCCGGCGCTGGCCGGGCGGCCCAGCTTGTTTACCTGATCGGTGCCGTGGATCGCGTAATTGCCGTTGTAGAATACCGCATAAGGCATCGGGGCGTTGTTATAGAGGCTGGAGCGGTGGTTGCGCGACAGCCATTGCGCGCCGTGCCATTCGCCGGTTGGGGTGATCTTGCCCTTGCGCGCGGTCGAGACCGGCCATTCGTGGATCTTGCGACCCTCATGGAATACCTCCATCACCTGGCGCGAAATCGAGACGCGCACGATGATCCTTGCGCCCTCTTCCATGCTTTTAAGATCGGGTGCATTTGGCAGGATCTGGGCGGCCGTTGCGGGGGTGCCCGTCAGCCCCAGCAGGGTAAGGGTCAAGGCAGCTATCAAATGACGCATCGCAGACTCCGACTTCAATGACTTTCTTTCGGCAAGGTTCCGCCGATCAAAGGTCATGTCAAACAATTTCAGCCGTTTGTGGGATCAGGATTTGATGCCATGCGCTGCAAATGGCACTGGCGTTCCTTGTTTCTGAAACAATGCGGGTGTCGACTTGTGATAAGGCGTTGGCCGCGAACCAATCGGCGGCATCGTCAGTCCCGTTGCAGTTTCACCGGCTCTGACCTGCACAGGCGCAGGAAGTGTGCCATGAAGGGCTTGGCGGCGTCTTCGTCGCGGGTGGCGGCGCACAGACGCTTTGTCACCACGTTGGGGCCAAGTGGGCGGGTGACGTAATCGGCATTGCTTCTGATGTCGCGCAACACCCAGTCGGGCAGCACCGACACGCCGCGGTTGGAGCCGACCAGCATCAGGATGACGGCCGTCAACTCTACCGGGCGCTGGCCGCGCGGCTCGACCTTTGCGGGCGTCAGCAATTCGGTAAACACGTCCAGCTTGTCACGACCGACCGGGTAGGTGATGAGCACCTGATCACGAAAATCCAGCGCGCTGATATAGGGCTTTGCGGCCAGCGGGTTTTGGGCCGAGGCCAGAAACACCGGGTGGTAGTCGAACAGTGGGTTATAGGTGATACCGGGCAACGGTTCGGGATTGGAGGTGATGACCAGATCGACCTCCTCTCGCAGCAGCGCGGGAAAGCTGTCAAACGCCAGCCCGGCGCGGATATCGACATCGACTTCGGGCCATGCACGGCGGAACAGTTCCAGCACCGGAAACAGCCAGTCGAAACAGGCATGGCACTGGATGGCGATGTGCAGCCGCCCGGTCTTGCCAGACCGCAGGGCGCGGAATTCCTCCTCCATCAACTCAATTTCGGGCAGGATGCGGTCGGCGGCACGCAGCATCCTGATGCCGGCTGCCGACAGTCGCATCGGCTTGGAACGGCGCACGAACAGCTCCATCCCGGCCTGATCTTCCAGATTGGCCACCTGATGCGACAACGCCGACTGGGTCATGTTGAGCAGGTCTGCAGCGCGGGCGAGGCCGCCTGCCTGATGGATGGCGCGGATCGTGCGCAAGTGGCGGAGCTCGACATACATGAATTTCACCACAAGATGATCGTGAAGATTATGAATTTGTCTCACATCGCCGACTATGCGACAAGGAGGATGATAAAAGGAGTTGACCATGGCCACGCCGCGCATCTCGTTCGAGTTCTTTCCGCCCCAGACGTTGGACGCGTCTTTCCGTCTTTGGGAAACCGTGCAGGCACTGGCGCCGATGAAACCCGGTTTCGTGTCAGTAACGTATGGTGCTGGTGGCACCACCCGCAAACTGACACACGAGGCGGTGACGACAATCGGCAAGAATTACGGGCTGAACGTGGCGGCACACCTGACCTGTGTAGATGCGACCCGCGCCGAGACGATGGAAATTGCGGCCGCTTATGCCGAAGCTGGCGTGACCGAGATCGTTGCTCTGCGCGGCGATGCGCCCAAAGGGGCCGAGCGGTTCACCGCGCATCCCGACGGGTTTGCCTCATCGGTGGAGCTGATCGAGGCGCTTGCTGCTACCGGCAAATTCAAGCTGCGCGTCGGCGCTTATCCGGAGCCGCATCCCGATGCCGCCGATCCGCTGGCCGATGTGCGCTGGCTGAAACGCAAGATCGACGCAGGCGCGACCAGTGCGATCACCCAATTCTTCTTTGACGCTGACACTTTCTTCCGCTTTCGCGACCTGTGTGTGAAAGAGGGCATCACCGCGCCGATCATTCCGGGCATTCTTCCAATCACCAGCTGGGCAGGCGCAAAGAAATTCGCTCTGCGCTGCGGTTCGGCTGTGCCTGAACGTCTGGATGAGGCCTTTACAACCGCCGAGAGGGATGGGCGTGAGGAACTTTATGCACTGGCCCACTGCACACAGTTGTGTGACCACCTGCTGCAAGGTGGGGTTGAGGATCTGCATTTCTACACCCTGAACCGCCCTTACCTGACCCGCGAAGTGGTCCGCGCGCTGGGCATACAGCCCGAGATGGTGCTGGAAAAGGTTGCCTGATCACAGGCTGACGGCGTCTCCCTGAGGCCCTTGCCGAATGAGGCTCGGGCCTTTTTTTTGCTTTGAGGAGTGGCCATTCTTCCATCCTGACGGTCGACATCCCGGATCAGGAGAGGTGAGGCCGGATATGTGCAGGCGGTCAGTTTGCAAAAGTCGGTTTCCCGGCGCGTGTCGCCCGGCTAGCATGGGCCAAGTTGCAAAGAGGACACCATGGCAAAGCCCATCTATATTCTGAACGGTCCCAACCTGAATCTGCTGGGCCTGCGCCAGCCGGAAATATACGGACACGAAACACTTGACGACGTGGCGGCGGCCTGCGCAGCGCTGGCCGAGGATCTGGGGCTTGATGTGCAGTTTCACCAGTCAAACCACGAGGGCGCGTTGATCGACTGGATCCACGAAGCGCGTGGCGCGGGCGTCGGAGTCATCATCAACCCCGGTGCCTTTACCCATACCTCGGTCGCAATCCTCGATGCGCTGAACGCTTTTGACGGGCCCGTGCTGGAAGTTCATATCTCGAATGTCCACAAACGCGAGACGTTCCGGCATCATTCCTATGTGTCCTTGCGGGCCGAAGGGGTGATAGCGGGGTTCGGAACTGAGGGCTATCTGCTGGCGCTGCGGCGGATGCGGACGCTGGTCGCGTCCTGAGCGGGTTTGCGTGGGGAGAGCGGCGGATGCGCGCGGCGCAGGAAATATTTGCGAAAGCGGCAAATCAACGGTTTGGCTGGCATGGCGCGGCGCGGTTGATCGGGCCAGACGGGGGGGAGGTGCCACGTGGGGGCGTGTTCGCGCCAGTGCAGCCGGATCGACCGGGGGGGATGGCGCTGGCATCGGCTCTGGCGGGGCAAGGCCGCGGCTTTCGGATCGGCGGTGAGGCAACCGTCGAGGCGCCGGTTGGCAGTTTCGAGACCTTGACGGGCGGATCGCTTGGGGGATCACGGCGCGTTGTGCGCACCCAAGCGTCGTGGCTGGCGAGTTTTGCAGTGAATGCAAAGCTGCTCGGCATCGGTCCCGGTGTCAGGGTGGCGGTGCCGGGCCGGCTATCGCAGTCGCTTGCGCTGTATGCCGCGCTGGAGGGCTTGGCGCTGGGGGCCGAGGTGCACTTGTTGGACGGGCTGCGGCCTGACAGGATGGCGCAAGGGATCGTGGAGCGCCGGATCGGGGTGGTCTATGTGACACCCGTGCATCTGGCACTGATGGTTGCGGGTGGCACCAGATGGCCGGATCTGCGGCTGGTGTTGGTGGGTGGCGCCAAGCTAGACGATGGCTTGCTCCGAGCGGTGCACGCTTTGGCGCCGCTGGCAGAGGTGCGCGAGTTTTATGGCGCCGCAGAGGCCAGCTTTATCACGCTTTCCGGACCGCAGGATGGACTGGAAACGGTGGGTCGACCCTATCCTGGGGTGGATCTGCGAATTTGCGACACCGGCGGCACTGACCTCCCCGCAGGGCGAGTGGGCGAAATATGGGTGCGCAGTCCCTATGTGTTTCAGCATTATGTCGGGACCGATACGGGTTCGGCCCGCTGGCGCGACGGCTGGTTGTCGGTGGGGGAGATCGGGGTGTTGACGCCAGATGGTCTGGTTTTGCGCGGTCGTGCCGGACGGATGGTGAGCATTGCCGGGCAGAACGTGTTTCCCGAAGAGATCGAGCGCTTTATGGCGGGTCTGCCGGGGGTGGCGCGCGTGGCGGTGTTGGCGCAGGCCGATGCGGTGCGCGGGCATGTGCTTTGGGCGGTGCTGGTGGGCGAGCCAGCGCGAGAACGTGAAATTCTGGCCGCAACGCGGGCGCAGCTTGGGTCCATGGTTTCGCCGCGTGGGGTGATCTGGCGGCAGGACTGGCCGGTTTTGGCCTCGGGCAAGACCAACCTCGGCGCCTTGCAGGCACAGGTGGACGCGTGGCGGTGATCTTGTCGGCGCGACGCACCGGGATCGTGCCCAAGGGGGGGGTCTTTGCGCGCCTGTCGCTGGAGGATCTGGCTGTGCCGGTGCTGCGTGCTTGTCTGGTGGACGCCGGAGTGATGGCGGTGGATGAGGTGATATGCGCCAATGCGATCGGTCCGGGGGGCAATCCGGCGCGGCGGATCGCGCTGGCGGCGGGACTGCCGGAGCGGGTGGCGGGCCTGACCATTGACCGGCAATGTGCAGGGGGGCTGGATGCAGTGCGTCTGGCGGCCGCTTTGGTCGATGGCGGGCATGCGGATTTCATTCTGGCGGGCGGGGTGGAAAGTTTCTCGCGCCGCCCCCTGCGGTTCCTGACCGACCCGGACGGGGGGCCGCCCACGGGGTATGACGAAGCGCCTTTTACACCCTGGCCCGCGCGCAACCCGCGCATGGCAGAGGCGGCGGCGGCTTTGGCCGCGGCCTGTGGATATGACCGCGCGGCGCAGGAGGCATGGGCGGTGACAAGCCATGCAAAGGCGCTTGCCGCAGCGGATTGGCCCGAGATTGTGCCGCTGGCCGGTGTGACGCGCGATGTCTTTGGCCGCCGTCTCACCCCGGCGCTGCTTGCGCGTGCGCCAGTGGTGGCGGGCACGGTCACGCGGGCAACCGCGGCGGTGGCAGCGGACGGGGCAGCGTTTTGTCTGGTTGCGGCGGATCGCTTTGCCAAGCCGGGCGCCCTGCCCATTCTGGGCGGACGCACTCTGGGCGCGGACCCGGAGCAGCCGGGCCTGGCCCCGGTGCCAGCAATTGCAGCGGTGCTTCAGACGCTTGGGTTGTCAGTGCACAACATAGCGCAGAGTGAGGTGATGGAGGCCTATGCCGCGCAGGCGATGGCATGCGTGGCACGCGCCGGACTGGATCCCTCGCGGGTGAACTGCAAAGGCGGCGCCCTGGCGCGCGGACATCCGATCGGGGCGTCGGGCGCGGTATTGGCGGTGCGGCTGTTTCACAGCCTTGACCAAGGTGTCGGCCTTGCGGCCATCGCCTCGGCGGGTGGGCTCGGCACGGCTCTGGTCGTGCAGCGCTGGAAAGCACAGCCACATAGCTGACGCTGTGGCCGTGTCGCAGGTTCAGGCACGTGCCAGCAGCGCGCCCGGTCGGGCGCGGGCGATGGCTTGGGTTGCAAGCCCGGTCAGCGCCGCCTTGATCAGATCGCCGGGCACAAAGGCCAGGAGGAAAACCTGCACCTCGGCCAGGGATTTATCCAGCATAAGCGCCCACCCCGTTGCACCGAAAGCATAAAGCACAATCATGCCTCCAAGGATGGCCCCGACTATTGCGGCAGGCAGGACCGGGGCACGCCAGCGTTCGACGATCAGACCGGCAACAAAGGCGGCAATCGGAAAGCCGATCAGAAACCCAACCGACGGGCCTGCAAAAACCCCCAACCCGCCGCGCCCGCCGGACAGGATCGGCAGGCCCAGGGCAACCAATGACAGAAACAGCAGCACCGCCAAAGCGCCGCGTCTTGCGCCCAGCACGGTTCCGCACAGCATGATGCCCATGGATTGGGCTGTGATCGGCACGCCACCCGGCAAGGTCATTTGTGGTACGAAGCCCAGCACCGCGATCAGGGCGGCGAAAAGAGCGATATGGGTCAGGCTGCGTTCCATGTGTGTCACTCCGGTTTTGAGGGCGTTCTATCCCGCGCCGCCACGTGCCCGCAAGGCATCTGCGACACAATCAGCATCATCCAGCGCGGCGAGAGCCGCTGGTGCGACCAAGCGCCAGCCGGGCCTGTTTGGGCTGCGGGCACGCCATGCCTGCGACAACTGCGCTGCACGGTCTGAGAGCACCGGGACGAAGCGGATGACCAGCGCAATCGCCAGCGCCAGACGGCGCGGCGGCAGAACGGGCGAAAGCGGTGTGGCGATCCGCTCCAGCACAGTGATCATGTCAGACAGGCGGGTGGTCATGGTGACAAGGTTGGCCGCGGCCACGGCCGTTGCCATCCGCAAGACTACCACCGCACCTGTGGCCAGATCTTCCAGCCACAGGTGCCAAAGCGCGACCAAAACGACAAACGGCCAGAGCGGGCGCAGCATGCGCAATCCGTGACGGGCAAAAACCGTGCCGCCGCACAGATGCAGCGTGGCAACGATCAGAAGGGCAAGGCCCAGCCAGAAGGGCGACGTGGCCGCGAACAGGGCAATCGTGAACAGCGCCAATGTTGCGAGCTTTGTCCCCGCACGCAGCCGGTGCAGCGGCGTTTCAACCGGCGAGGTCAGCGTCAGCATCAAGGTCCCCCAAGCGGGCCATTTCAGCCTGAAACAGCGGCAGCACCTGCACGGGCGGACCATCGGCCGCCACCGCGCCCCCTTCCAGCCAGATCACGCGGTCACACCCCGACAGGTTTGCCGGATCATGGGTGATTGTGATCAGCCGCTGCGGCAGCGAAGAAAACGTGCGGGCAAGCCGCATCTGGGTCGGCAGATCCAGCCCGGCCAAGGGTTCATCCAGCAAAATCGTGCGCGGCTGCATCAACAGCACCGATTGCAGGCAGAGCCAATGTCGCTGGCCCTGTGACAACGTTGCGACAGAGGCTCCCCGCCAATGACTTCGCCCATGGCGCGCAAGTTCGGCGGTGACGCGGGCCTGTGCCTGCGCTTTGGGCACGCCCATTTGCACCAGACCAAAGGCCAACTCCTCCTCCACTGTCGGGAACAGTATCTGGTGGTCAGGGTTCTGGAACAGGATGCCCAGATGCGCCAGCATCGCCTTTCGCTCGCGTGTGGGGTCAATGCCCTCCACGCGCACATGCCCTTTGTCAGGGGCAATAAGCCCCGACAAGAGACGCAAAAGTGTGGATTTGCCTGACCCGTTGCGGCCAACAATGCCGATCCGGTGTTCTTTTAAATGCAATGTAATCCCGCGAAGGACAGGGCGGCCGGCCAAGGTAACGGCGGCATCGGCCAGAATGATGCCTTCAGACAACGCGCTCTCATAGGACAATGCAGGAACGGGATGTATCATCTGATGGCCTTGGCTGCGCTCGCCTTCGGTCATATCGGCTGGGCGCCACCGTGAAAAGGTCAGACCGGCCTCTCTGGCGTAATCTATCCGGATCACCAAGGCAGTTCTTGCGGGAAAGCAAGCTTGCGACGCATGGAAAAGGGCGGTCCCGATTTCCCCGGGGCCGCCCTCAACCGTGCCGTCGCTCAGATCAGCAGGCAGCGATGAAACGGTTTCCGTTGGCATCGCGGTAGTAGCATTGACCACGCTGCGGAGCCGGACCGATCAGGGTGGATGCAGCCACGCCGACAGCGGCACCGATCAGGGCACCCGTGGTGCGGTCAGACGGAGACGACACCGCAGCGCCAACGGCAGCGCCTGTCACACCGCCCAGAACAGCGTTCTGATCAGCGGTTTGGCACGCAGCCAGCGACAGGGAGACAATGGCGAGAAGAGCGAATTTTTTCATTTGGCAGCCTCGTTGGAGTTACTTGAGTTCAAACTGTATGCCCGATAACGCGCCAATCTGAGGTTTGGTTCCACTCAGGAAACCGTGACCTGAAAAAAACGGCGGGAAACAGCGCATGGGGGCGAGCGGGCGCCAAGCGCGTCAGGCAGATGTGACCAACGCCAGATCCAGTTCCTGCGACAGCAGATCCAATGCGGGAAAAAGCTGATGGCTGACCGCTTCTTTTGCTTGGCCATCGCTAAGGCCGCAGATGTGTTTGCAAATGCTTTCCACAGTTTGAGCCTGAGCGCCAAGTGTCACAAACCCAAAACTTGCAGCCGTTCCCGCAATCTTGTGCGCAATCTTGCCAATCTCTTGCGTGGACACAAACGGATCATCGCCCGCCTCCAGGTTGCCACGTTCAATATCGATTTCGATCTGGCGGCTTGCTGTCAGATCCAGAAACTGCGGCAGCAGGGTCCTTGTCCAAAGGTCATCCACTTGCCCGGCGTCCGATCGCATCTTATCCCGCCAGGAATTGAAGCTGATAGCCCGATTGCCCGCGCACAGAGGCCCGTGCCCGGCCCAGCATCGTTTTCACAGCCGACGGCGAAAACAGACCGGAGTTTACCGTTGCACCAACCCGCACTTCCAGCAAGGGCAGGCCCAGGCTTTCATAGACTGGATCATAGGCCATCAGTTCTGATCCCAGTTCGTGTTCGATTTCCATGGTATCAACCGGCTGTGCCCGGTTCAGGATGCAGACAAACTCACCGCTGCCGGCATAGGCCAGCAGGAACGATTGCCGCTTCATGCAGGCCGCGATGGCCGACCCGACATCGGCCATGCAATCCAGAAACTCCATCCGGTTGACACGGCGGAACAGGCTGGCCCCACCAACGACCTGAAAGGCAACAGCTGTATGGGTGTGAAGCTTCAGGCGGCTGAGGGTCAGGAGATGGTTTTCAAGCGCGAGGTAATCGATCAGCGATCCACACTTGGGCAGCCCGACCGCGTCCTCGAACGCAAATTGCATTCCTGGCACATCATCCATCGAATCCATGGCGAACTGAAGGGTGCGGGCAAGGTTATGTTCCTGAACCAACCGATCCAGCATGCCAAGGCGCGCCTGCAACTCGATACGGTTTATCGGTTTGGTCAGATAGTCTGTCGCGCCGACAGAAAACGCCTGATCAACGTATTCCCGCCCCACCATGGTTGTGATCATCATGATCGGTGTGTCGCTGTGATGGGCAAGGGCGCGTATGTGTTGGCACGCTTCGATCCCGTCCATGACAGGCATCTGGATGTCCAGCAGGATCGCATCGAAACGTTCGTTCGGGTTTGCCAGACGTTCAAGCGCGTCAGTCGCGGACGTCAAACAGACAGGCGGTTCATACCCAAGCTGACACATCATCTTTGTCAGAACAAAGTGAAAGGCAGGGTCGTCATCAACTGCCAAATATCGCATATTGGGTGTCATCGTTACCACCGTTGGTTGTGCATTTCAACCTAAGCTGGAGTTTGCGGCATAAATTAGGCGAGAATTGAAAATACTAAAAATTTTGACCGGGCCTAACGGCCCAGCAAACGCAAAACAGTTTTACGGAAAACGTCGCTTTGGATCGGTTTTGGAATAACCGCATAGGCTTTGTCGCCTTGGCCGTTTGCGACGCTAGGGTGATCCGCGTCTGCCGTAAACTGGATCATTGGGGTGTTGGTGTTGACAGTGCGCGCGGCCTTCAGATGGCGAATCACGCGGTCGCCGGAGATCAGCGGCATGTGCCGGTCAAAGATCATCAGGTCAAAACGCCGCGAGATCGCAGCTTCCAACGCCACTTTGCCGTCGCCTGCGACCACAAGCTCGATAAACGCGAAGTCCGCCAAAAGGTGGCGGACAATTTGTTGGTTAATCTCATCATCTTCGGCCAGCAAGACAACGGCCTGCGTCTGATCCTCATGCCTGATCATCTGTGCCACACCTCCGGAACTCATACTCACACAGATCTCCTGTCGAAGCAGTTAAAGACTTAATCTGGTCCTAACTTTCTTCTCAAAATGTGGCAGCAGAGTGGAGGCATCGTGTCGTTTCGCCGTCGATTGCGCGGGTGGGTGGAGAAGCCTCATGACCCGATCAATCTAAGGTTGAAATTTGATGCCAATGCCGACTCAGGGCGGTGTCAGCAGCATTGAAACGGCGTGCAGCAGCTCGGCCTGACGAAAGGGTTTGGGAACATGCGAGTCGAAGCCAGCCATGATGTATTCCGACACCTGATGCGACATGGCATTGGCCGTTACGGCGATGGCCGGCACTTGCGACGCTTTGGTGCGCGTCTGGCGTATGGCGTGCAAAGCGCCGATCCCGTCCAGCACCGGCATTGCGATATCAAGGATCAGCATGTCGAATGGCTTGCCGGTTTCTGCACGGTCCCGCCACATGTCGACCGCCTCGGCACCATTGGTTGCCAGAACGATTTCAGCCCCGGTGTCTTTCAGCATTTCGCTGATCACCATCCGGTTGGTCGCTGAGTCGTCTGCGATCAACAATGCCACGCCAGAAAGCGAAACAGGCAGGGCCTTGATGGCGACCGACGATTCAGCACTTGCGATTTCGGCTGTCTCTTCCAGAGGCAGAACGATCTTCACCCTGCTGCCCCGCCCGAGTTCGCTGTTCACGGTAATGGTGCCGCCCATCAGGGCGACCAGATTGCTGACGATCGGCATTCCCAGCCCAGTTCCACCGAACCGCCGGGTTGTGCCACCATCGGCCTGTTCAAAATTGTCGAAAATCCGGCTTACCTGTTCGGCTGACATGCCGATCCCGGTATCCGAAACCTCGATGGTCAGCGGCTTTCCTTCTCGGGCGGCCATGGTCAGTGAGATGGCGCCATTTTCGGTGAATTTGATGGCATTGCTGAGCAAATTGTTCAAAATCTGCTGGATGCGGAACGAGTCCCCGATCCGGGGGCGTTCCGCGCCCGAATTTGTCAGCACCTCGAAATCAAGCCCTTTTTCTTCTGCCCGCAAGCTGTGCAGCGGTTCGATCTGGCGTGCGATCTCGGCGGGGATGAACGGGATCTGCTCGACCACCATTTTCCCGGCTTCGATCTTCGACATGTCCAGCACTTCGTTCAACACGTTCAGCAACAGCTCGCCCGAGCGCCGGATGGTGCCGATCATTTCTTTCTTTCGCGGATCGTCAATCAAGCCATCCAAAAGTTCGGCCATGCCCAGCACCCCGTTCAGCGGCGTCCGGATTTCGTGGCTCATGTTGGCAAGAAATGTTGATTTCGATTGGCTTGCCGCCTGTGCCTCGACAAGCGCCTGTTCCAGCCGGGCCGACTTGTTCAGCTCGTCCGTGATATCGACAAAGGATGAAATGAGGCGCACTTCATCGTTGACTTGCGCCACCCCCCGGTGCGGGACGGCATTGACCGACAGGATGTGACGCGAACCGTCTTCCCATTCAATTGCCATACGAACATCCCGCACCGTTTCGTTGGCCGCAAGCGCTCTGCGGCAGGGCAGCATTTCTGGCGCAACGGGCGCCCCGTCTGCATCCGTTATGCGCCAGTCGGCGTCCATGAATGTCAGCCCCTCGATGGCGTCGCGCTTGCGGCCAAGAATGCGTTCGGCCTCGGCGTTGACATAAGAAATCTGCCCTTTCGCATCCATCACAACAATGGCCGAAATCGACGCATCCATGACTTCAGTCAGAAAAGCCTGGTTGCTGAGCACCAGATCTTCCAGATACTTGCGCTGGGTTATGTCCAGGTGGATCCCGACCACAGCCTTGTGCCTGCCGTTGGGCATGCGTTCGGTCACGGCAGATCGTGACAGGATCCACGCCCAGCTGCCATCCTTGCGGCGCATGCGCAACTGGTGTTCACGCACGATTTCACGCCCGTCCGGAAGCGAGGCAAAATCGTCCACTTCGGTCGCGTCAAGTCGGATCAGGTCATCGGGATGGACAAGGGACCGGAACATTGCATCCGACGGCGTGCCCAACTCTTCTGGCGTGTAGCCAAGCATTTGGGCATAGCGCCCGCCGATCTTCAACGCACCCGTGTCGACGTCCCAGTTCCATGTCCCGACATCGGCGCTTTCGATGATCTGGGCAAGCGAGTCGCGGGCTTCGGCAAGCGAGCGCCGAGCTTGATCCAGCGCTTCAAGCTGGCGATGGCGCTCTGTCGTGTCGATACGCACGGCAATGCGCCCCCCATCGGGCGTGCGCATGTCAACCCTACGGATCCAGCGATTATTGGCGCGCCTGACCTCATCGATGTTGGGGTTGCGGTATCTTTGCCATTGTTCGGCAAGCCATTCCTGTTCGCGCCCCAACGCCTCAGGAAATGACTTTTGCCGAATTCCCAGTTGCAACAAATCTTCCTGAGAGGCGCCCTCAACCAGAAAGTCGGCGGCTTCGGGATACATTCGCTTATATGCGGAATTGGCGAACACCAGCCGTTCGTCCGCGTCCCAGATCAGCACGCCATCGGGCAGGGACTCAATGGCATTGTAAAGTTGCGATCGCACCCGGTCAGCCTCGTCAGCCAACTGCGCCGTTCTCGCCTCGCTCTCTTTCTGGACGGTTACGTCGGTCTCGATCGATACGTAGCCGGTGACGTTGCCCTCGCGGTCGTATAGCGGCAAGATATTGAAATCGATCCAATATGCATCGCCATGGCGGTCAAAGTTGACTGTTTTTCCATGGTAGGGTTCGTTCCGGGCAATGGCATCAGAGACCCTTTTTTCGTTTTCAGGGTCATTGTGTTTGCCGCGAACCAATGTCGAAAGATCCTGACCCAGCACCTCACTCGCCGTCCATCCGGTCCGGCGCTCCCACGCCTGGTTGGCCCATGTGACGCGCTGCTCCGGATCCACAACGACGACCAGATTTGACATGTTTTCGACAACCCGCCCCAAGCGGTGCAGATCCTCTGATTTCTGCATGTCGGTGGTCACATCGCGCACAACAAAAATGACCGTAGGCTGTTTGCTGGGATCGGTGGCCTGTTTTCGCGCGCCGTAGGTTTCATACCAGCGCATTCCAAGCGGGGACGCCAATCTGAAGCGGGAGGCCGGGCTGCGACCGTTCCGCAGGGCTTCTTCCAACGCAGCACGGCTTCTGATGGCAATCTCCGGTGGCAGAACGTCTTCGATTGTACGTCCGGGCAGACTGTCGCGCGCATCACCCAAAAGATCAGCCGGACCCGCCATGAAATCGGTGTATCGCCCTTCGGGCGTGATCTCGAAAACAAGATCTGGCAGCACATCCAGAATGGCCGTCAACCGCTCATAGGCCGCAATCGCGCTGTGTTCTGCGTCTGATGGTTCGGGGCGTTCAGAACTCAGCCCGGTATAGCCCAGAAATGTGCCGGCGGCATCGCGGCGCGGCGCGCCGGTGCTGCGCAGCCAGCGTTGCGAGCCGTCGGCAAGGGTGACCGAATGGATGTGGTTTCTGAATGGCACTTCTTGCGCCATCCGGCTGCGCAGGCTGGCCCAGTCCACCCCAGTCCAGTCAGCTTGACACAGTGGCTTTCCATCCGGCGCACAGCCGGTTCCACCCGGCAGCGGGGCGGCAAGATGCGTGATCTGACCGTGGGCATCAATGTCCCAGATCCAGATACCGAACAGCGCGGCAAGATCCCGCATCCGGCCTGCATTCCGCCCGCTGCTGGTTTTCTCAATGACAAGCCGCAAGACAAACCGCAGGCTGGCCATCGACTCTTCAATCTCTGATGGCAGAGGTCGTCCACCCAGATCCAGCACCAGCAACGCAGGCTCGCCATCCAGGTCGCCCAAGGCAATCTTGCGATGCGCCGTGCCACTTGCGGTATCGTCGCACTTTGGGCTGGCCAGTGCCGCGCACAAAGTTTCCAACTGTGCCATGGGCACAGCGACGCGCAGGCGTGCGGTCGGATCGGCAGGCCCGATCAGCAAAAGCCCTGCGCGGGCATTGCTGCGCTGCACCAGCCAGGACAAGACGGTTTCGATCTTGTCTGCGGCGGTAAGGTCTTCGATTGCCTGAAGCAGGTCATCAGTGAACGACATAAGAGTGTCAGTCTTCCGGTTATCAAGTTTCTTGGCTCGTTGATCTACTTACAACCCATTCGCGAGCGGTTGCCAATGGTTCTGCAACCTCAGGCGCTTTATTGCGCGCTGCATTGCCAAGAAATCATGAATTCGGCTTTTGTTGGGGTGCAAGGCCTCTGCGGCGCAAATCGCGGCACAACAAATGCTCCCGAAGCGCATCTTCTGCGCAAACCGGCTCAAGACATGTGGAAGGCCTGCTGCGCCGCCATGGCCGCGCAGCGCCGAAGACAGGGTCAGCTGTTGCGCGCTGCTGCGACCGAGGCTTCCAGAATATCCAGCCCTTCAGCAAAATGAGCATCCGGAATAGTGATTGGGGCAAGGAAGCGTACAACGTTTCCGTATACCCCACAGGTCAACAGGATGAGGCCGCGCTTTTGCGCCTCCATCCGGACGCGGGCGGTGAATCCCGCATCGGGCTCGTGCGTCGCGGGATCCGCCAATTCCATCGCCACCATAAAGCCGGGGCCGCGGATGTCGATGATCTCGGGCGCGGTGGCACGGATGGCTTCCAGCCGCTGTTTCAGCCGACTGCCCAGTTCATTTGCCCGCGCGCACAGGTCTTCATCCTCGATGACATCCAGCACCGCATTGGCGGCGGCAATCCCCAGCGGATTGCCCGCATAGGTGCCGCCAAGGCCACCGGGGTTTGCGGCATCCATCAGCTCGGCACGTCCGGTGACGGCCGCCAGCGGCAGACCGCCCGCCAGCCCCTTTGCCATGGTCGTAAGATCGGCGGCGACGCCATAAGCTTCCATCGCAAACAGGTGCCCGGTGCGTGCGAAGCCGGTTTGCACCTCATCCGCGATCATCACGATGCCATGCTTGTCGCACAGGGCGCGGATGGCTTTGACCAGATCGGCGGGGGCAGGGTAGAACCCGCCTTCGCCCTGCACGGGTTCAAAGATGATTGCGGCCACGCGCGCCGGATCCAGATCGGATTTGAACAGCTTTTCAACGCCCGCCATCGCATCCTTTGTCGAGATGCCGTGTGGCTCCATCGGGAAGGGAACATGGAACACATCCGGCATCATCGCGCCAAAGCCCTTCTTATAAGGCTCCACCTTGCCGGTGAGCGACATGCCCATGAATGTCCGGCCATGAAAGCCACCACCAAAGGCGATCACGGCATTGCGCCCTGTCGCAATGCGGGCGATTTTCACTGCATTCTCGCAGGCTTCGGCCCCGGTGGTGACGAAAATGGTTTTCTTCCTGAAATCGCCCGGCACCTTTTCGTTCAGACGTTCCGCCAGACGAATGTAATTCTCATACGGCAGCACCTGGTGGCAGGTGTGGGTGAACCGGCCCATTTGTTCGGTCACGGCGGCCATCACACGCGGATGGCAATGCCCTGTGTTCACGACCGCGATCCCGGCGGCAAAGTCTATGTAGCGGTTGCCCTCGATATCCCAGACCTCGGCGTTCAGCGCCCGGTCGGCATAGATCTGGGTCATCATGCCCACCCCGCGCGAGATGGCATCATCACGGCGGCGGGCTACTTCGGCGTTCAGCATGGCTTGGGGCTCCCTTTGGCCCGACATGGGCCGTCCGACAGCATTTGATCAAACTTTGGTTGCTTCGTCCATCTCCTTACCGACGCTGTCCGGGCTGATTTCGTCAGCATCAAAAACCATTGCGGATGCGGTGTTTTGGGTCTGGATGATTCACCTGATGTTAACCTTACCCGGTGCAAGGTGAAGAGGCGAATGAGGCGAGGCGGACATGGGACAGACATCCAAACCCACACCCCACCCCACACCCCTGGACAATGACCCGGTGGATTGCCTTCGTCTCATTCGTTCCCGGCGGGTTGGTCCGGTGACCTGGCACCGTCTTCTGGCGGAACATGGCTCCGCCAGCGCGGCATTGGCCGCGTTGCCCGAAGTGGCCCGCGCGGCGGGGGTCGAGAATTATGCGACCTGCCCGGTCGAGGTGGCCCGTCATGAACTGGCCCAGGGCCGTGCCGCAGGTGCGTGCCTGATCCTCTGGGGCACTGCGGCATATCCACAGCCCCTTTGTGAGCTTGCTGACGCGCCGCCGGTCTTGTGGGCGATGGGCGACGCGGAGCTGCTTCACCGGCCGCTGGTGGCGCTGGTCGGCGCTCGCAATGCCTCTTCGCTCGGTCTGCGCATGGCGCGGCGACTGGCCGATGGTGTGGCGCAGGCCGGATTTGTCACGGTTTCTGGTCTGGCCCGCGGTATCGATGCCGCCGTGCATGAGGCGTCTTTGATCACCGGCACTGTGGCGGTGCAGGCGGGTGGGGTCGATGTCGCATACCCCGAAGAAAACACCAAACTGATGGCGCAGATCCGTGAACAGGGCTGTCTGTTGTCCGAACAGCCCATGGGCCTGCAACCCCAGGCCCGCCATTTCCCCCTGCGCAACCGTATCATATCGGGCCTGTCGCGCGCGGTGGTCGTTGTAGAGGCAGCGGCGCGCTCCGGTTCTCTTATCACCGCAAAGAACGCGCTGGATCAGGGCCGTGATGTGCTGGTCGTACCGGGCCATCCGTTCGACGCGCGCGCAGCGGGCTGCAACATGCTCTTGCGCGACGGGGCCACGCTGATCCGCGGCCCCGCTGATGTGCTGGAGGCTGTTGGCGCGCAGGTGTTGCCCTGTGCACCCGAACCCGTGGTTGCAGCGGCGCCGATCCCCGGCCCCACCCCCGCCCCCCGCCCGCTGAACCAGATTTCTGCCCTGCACAGCCAGATCCTTGCCCGGCTCGGCCCCAGTCCCTTGGCCGAGGATCAATTGATCCGAGACTTGTCGATGCCTTCCGCGACCGTCGCCCAGCATCTGTTGACTCTGGAACTGGATGGTCGGGTGCACAGGGCGCCGGGCGGCTTGCTGAGCCGGGTGGAATAGGGCGCTGTTTGTCCGGCGCAGATTGTTGCATTGACATTCGCACCGCTTCGCCCACATCTTGCCGCGCCTCTCGGGGCGTTGTGCAAAAAGGGTAGCTCATGGCCGTCGTTGTCGTCGAATCTCCTGCCAAGGCCAAGACAATAAACAAATATCTTGGCTCTGACTTCACGGTTCTGGCCTCTTATGGCCATGTTCGTGACCTGCCGCCAAAGGATGGTTCGGTCGATACCGAGCATGATTTCGCAATGAAGTGGGAGGTGGCTGCCGACTCGAAAAAGCACATTCGCGCCATCACCGAGGCGCTTAAAACGGATGATGTCCTCATCCTTGCCACCGACCCCGACAGGGAGGGCGAGGCGATTTCGTGGCACCTGCGCGAGGCTCTTGCAAGCAGCCTGAAAAAGGGCAAGACCGTTTCGCGCGTTACGTTCAACGCCATCACCAAGGATGCGGTGACGCTGGCGATGAAACACCCGCGCGAGATCGACACGCCGCTGGTCGAGGCGTATCTTGCCCGTCGCGCTTTGGATTATCTTGTCGGTTTTACCCTCTCGCCCGTGCTCTGGCGCAAGCTTCCGGGGGCCAAATCGGCGGGCCGGGTGCAATCGGTCTGTCTGCGTCTGATCGTCGAGCGCGAGATGGAAATCGAGGCGTTCCGCGCCCGCGAATACTGGTCGGTGCGGGCGGTTCTGGTCACTCCGCGGGGCCAGGAATTCGAGGCGCGGCTGACGGTGCTGGGCGGCAAGAAGCTGGACAAATTCGACATTACGACCAGTGAGGCGGCTGAGTTGGCGGTGCAGGCTGTCACTTCCCGGACATTGACGGTGCAATCGGTGGAGGCGAAGCCCGCCACCCGCAACCCATACCCGCCCTTCATGACCTCGACCCTGCAGCAGGAAGCCAGCCGCAAGCTGGGCATGGGGGCCAAACAATGCATGAGCACGGCGCAGCGGCTGTATGAGGCCGGACACATCACCTATATGCGGACCGATGGCATCGATATGGCCCCCGAGGCGGTGACACAGGCGCGCGACGCGATCAAGGACCGCTTCGGGGCGGCTTACGTGCCCGACGCCCCGCGTATCTACAAGAACAAGGCCAAGAACGCGCAAGAAGCCCACGAATGTATCCGTCCGACCGAGATGGCAGCGGCCCCGGAAAAGCTGCGTCTGGCGGAAAAGGATCAGGCCAATCTGTATGACCTGATCTGGAAACGCACGATCGCCAGCCAGATGGCGGCGGCGCGCCTGGAGCGCACCACGGTGGATGTCGGCAGCGCCGACGGTCAGGTGACGCTTCGCGCCACTGGGCAGGTGGTGCAATTTGACGGTTTCCTCAAGGTGTATGACGAAGGCCGCGACGACGAGGACGAAGAGGGAGGCCGCCTGCCGCAGATCATGCAAGGTGAACCCGCCGAGAAGCGCGCCATCTCGCCCGAGCAGCATTTCACCCAGCCCCCGCCCCGCTACACCGAGGCCACACTTGTCAAGCGTATGGAGGAACTGGGCATCGGTCGCCCCTCCACTTATGCCTCGGTTCTGTCCACGATCCAGGACCGTGAATATGTCCGCAAGGACAAGAACCGCCTGATCCCGGAAGACAAGGGCCGTTTGGTCACCGCGTTCCTGACCAACTATTTCCGTCGCTATGTCGAATACGACTTCACCGCCGATCTGGAAAACCAGCTTGATGATGTGTCGGCGGGATCGCTTGACTACAAGGATGTGCTGGAACGGTTCTGGCGCGATTTCTCGGCGGCCGTTGCGGAAACATCTGATCTTCGTATCGGTGAGGTGCTGGAAAAGATTGATGAATTCCTTGCGCCACATCTTTATCCGCTGCGCGAGGATGGGACGGATCCGCGCATTTGCCCGACTTGTGGAACCGGGCGGCTGCATCTGAAAACCGCGCGCTCCGGCTCGGCCTTCATTGGATGCAAGAATTATCCCGAATGCCGTTACACCCGCCCGATCTCGGGCGGTGACGACGCGGGCGGCGCCGATGGCCGCATTCTGGGCGAGGATGGGAATGGTCTGCCGATTTCATTGCGGGCAGGCCGTTTCGGCCCCTACGTCCAGCGCGGCGAGGCGACCGAAGAGCAACCCAAACCCGACCGCGCCAGCCTGCCAAAAGGCTGGGGGGCCGACAGCCTGACGCTGGAACGTGCGCTGGAACTGCTTTCCCTGCCGCGTCTGGTTGGCCAGCACCCTGAAGATGGCGAGCCGGTCGAGGCAGCCATCGGGCGCTACGGGCCTTACGTCAAGCACGGCAAGACCTACGCCAATATCCCGGATGTGGAGGAGGTTTTCACCATCGGCATGAACCGCGCGATGGAAGTGCTGGCGCAAAAGGCCAGCCGGGGAAGGGGGGCAGCCGCGCCGGCGGAACCGATCAAGGCCTTGGGCGACCATCCGGATGGTGGGGCGATCACGGTGATGCCGGGGCGCTATGGTCCCTATATCAAATGGGAAAAGATCAATGCGACCATCCCGAAGGAGATCACGCCCGAAGAGATCAACATGGATCAGGCGCTGGAGCTGATTGCCGAAAAAGCCGCCAAATCGCCGGGCAAAAAGAGAGCCGCCCCGAAGAAGGCCGCGCCGAAAAAAGCCACCCCTGCGGCGGGAAAAGCCGCCAAACCGGCGGTGAAGAAAACAGCTGCCAAGAAACCGGCGGCCAAGAAACCTGCTGCGAAAAAGGCCGCCCCCAAGACCGCCCCGAAAGCCGCCGAATGATCAACCCGTTCTGATCAACCCGTGCGCGGGTTGATCAGCCGCCCCATCACGGCCCCGGCGCGCAGCACCCCGATGCGCGCGCCGTCATCGACCACCGCCATCTCGCCCGCGCCATCCCGCATCGCGGCCATGATCTCGCGCACAGGCGTTTCCGCGTCCACGGCGCGCGAGGATGAGGTCTCTTCCGCCACCATCACATCGCGCGCGGTCAGCACCGACAGCGGGTTCATATGGGCGACGAATTCCTGCACATACGCATCCACCGGGTTGGCGATGATGTCCCGCGCGGTGCCGATCTGAACGATCCGTCCGCCCTCCAAAAGTGCAATACGGTTGCCGATCTTGAATGCCTCGTCCAGATCGTGGCTTACGAAAATGATCGTGCGTTTCAGTTTCACCTGCAAATCCAGAAGCTCATCTTGCAGTTTCGCCCGGATCAGCGGGTCCAGCGCCGAAAACGGCTCGTCCATAAGCAGGATCGGTGCCTCGGTCACAAAGGCCCGCGCAAGGCCCACACGCTGCTGCATGCCGCCCGACAATTCGCCCACTTTGCGGTCGGCCCATTGCGTCAGGTTCACCAGTTCAAGCTGGGTATCCACCCGCTCCCGGCGCTCAGCCGCACCCACGCCGCCCAGCTCCAGCCCAAGGCCCACATTCTCGCGCACCGTGCGCCAAGGCAGCAGCCCAAAGGCTTGGAATACCATCGCAATCCGCGACAGTCGCAGCTTGCGCAGATCCCCCGGCGTGGCTTTTGTGACCGACACCATGCCGGTGCCGTCATTCACCCGCACCTCACCCCGCACCACCGGGTTCAAGGCGTTGACCCCGCGCAACAGGGTGGATTTGCCCGATCCCGACAGGCCCATCAGCACAAGGATTTCGCCCTCGGCCACGGTCAGGCTGCAATCATGCACCCCCAGCACCTGCCCGGTCTTGGCCTGAATCTCGGCCCGGCTCAGCCCCTGATCCATCAGCGGCAGGGCACGTTCCGGGTGGTCGCCAAAGACAATGGACACCCGATCAAATTCTACAGCCGTCATCGGCGCACCCTCAACATCCGGTCCAGAATGATCGCCACCACGACGATGATGAACCCCGATTCAAACCCAAGTGATGTGTTCACCGTGTTCAGCGCCCGCACAACCGGCACGCCAAGACCATTGGCGCCGACCAGTGCCGCAATCACCACCATCGACAGGCTCAGCATGATGGTCTGGTTCAGCCCCGCCATGATCTGCGGTAGCGCATAGGGCAGCTCTACCTTCCACAATCTTTGGCGCGGTGTCGAACCAAAGGCGGTGGCCGCCTCCAAAAGCGGAGTAGGCGTCGATGACACCCCCAAATGTGTCAGCCGGATCGGCGCGGGCAGCACAAAGATCACCGTGGCAATCAGCCCCGGCACCATGCCAAGGCCAAAGAACACGATGGCCGGGATCAGATACACGAATGTCGGCAATGTCTGCATCAGATCCAGCACCGGCGAGATGGCGGCATAAAGCCGGGGCCGGTGCGCGGTGGCAATGCCGATCGGCACGCCGATGCCCATACAGACCACACAGGCCGACAGGATCAGCGTCAGGCTTTCCATCGTGGCCATCCAGTAGCCTTGATTGAGGATGAACAGGAAGCCGATCAACACCCCCAGCGCCACAGTCCAGCGCCGCTGCAAGGCCCAGGTCAGCCCGACAAACACCGCCACCACCACCAAAGGATGCGGCGTTGAAAGACACCACAGGATCACGGCGATCATCGCCTCCATCGCATCCGAGATCGCGTCGAACACCCCGGCCATATTGTCGTTCAGCCAGTCGAACATCGCCTTGGCCGTTCTGCCCACCGGCAGCTTGTGATCCGTCAGCCAGTCCATCAAATCGGCCCGCCCCTTCATCTTGGGAAAAATACTCCGCGGGGTTAGCCGCAGGTATGCCACCGGTTCGAGGACCGGCGGCTAGGGGGGCGCGAAGCCCCCGGAGTTCGCTGCAAGCGGAATCTCAGTTCAGCGCAGCAGCCACAGCGGCCTTGGCATCGCCGCCATCCCTTGTGGTCACCCCGTCCAGCCAGGCTTCCCAAGTCGCCGGGTTCGCGGCCAACCAGGTCCTTGCCGCCACCGCCGGGTCGGCCCCGTCATTCAGGATCGCGCCCATGATCTCGTTTTCCATGGCCAGCGTGAAGGACAGGTTTTGGAGCAGCTTGCCGGTGTTTGGGCACTCCGCGACATAGCCTTTGCGGGTGTTGGTTGCCACCACTGCACCGCCCAGATCGGGACCGAAGTAGTCATCACCGCCGGTCAAATAGCTCATCTTGAAGTTGGCGTTCATCGGGTGCGGTTCCCAGCCCAGGAACACGACCGGCTTGCCATCGCGATTGGCCCGCGCCACCGCCGACAGCATGCCCTGTTCCGACGATTCCACGATCTTGAACCCGTCCAGCCCGAACGGCCCGCCTTCGATCATGTCAAGGATCAGCCGGTTGCCGTCATTGCCCGGTTCGATGCCATAGATCTGGCCGCCAAGCGCGTCTTTCTGCGCGGCGATATCCTTGAAATCGGCAATGCCCAGAGCGGCACCGGCCTCATTGGTGGCCAGCGTGTATTTCGCACCTTCCAGATTGATGCGCACCGTTTCCACGGTCCCCGCCTCGCGATAGGGCGCGATATCGGCCT
Organism: Paracoccaceae bacterium; assembly: GCA_046292785.1. GTDB lineage: Bacteria > Pseudomonadota > Alphaproteobacteria > Rhodobacterales > Rhodobacteraceae > Pseudotabrizicola. Next base: position 19,654 of record JBKBQB010000009.1, on the reverse strand, counting down.
CCATCGTCGGCATCCAGTTGCCGAGGAACACATCGATGTCATTGCCCGCCAACCCGGTATAGGTCACCGGCACTGACAGCAGCTTGATTTCGGTCTGATAGCCCAGCGCATCCAGCACCACGGTTGTGGCGGCAGTGGTCGCGGTGATGTCGGTCCAGCCGACATCGGAGAAGATCACCTTGTCGCAGCTGGCGGCAAAGGCGCTGCCCGCGAATGCAAAGGTGACGGTGGTGGCCAGAAGTGTTGTACGAAGGGTCATTCGGTTTCCCTGTTTTTTGTTGATTGACGAGTCAATGAAACTCAAGCTTATTCGGTTTGACAAGAAATTTCCACAAGGGTCACACCAAAATGCCCAAACTCGGCATGGAACCTATCCGAAGGGACGCGCTGGTCAAAGCCACGATCACCGAGATCGGGCGGGCCGGTTCGCTTGACGTGACAGTCAGCCAGATTGCGCGTCGGGCAGGGATGTCGCCTGCATTGGCCCACCATTACTTTGGCTCCAAAGAGGAAATGTTTCTTGCTGCGATGCGCCATATCCTGTCCCTTTACGGTGCCGAGGTGCGCGGCGCCTTGGCCGCGAGCGATGGTCCGCAGGCGCGGTTGCAGGCGGTGTTGCGGGCCAGCTTCAGCCCCGGCAACTTCCGGCGCGAGGCGGTGGGGGCTTGGCTCAACTTCTGGGTTTTGGCCCAATCCGTGCCACAGGCGCGGCGCCTGCTTGCGATCTACCAATGCCGATTGCGGTCGAACCTGATGTCCTGTCTGCGCCCGCTGGCCGGGGCAAAAGCGCCGGCTCTGGCCGATGGCCTCGGCGCATTGATCGACGGGCTCTACCTGCGCGAGGTGCTTAAATCCGGCCCGCCCGATGGCGAGGCCGCCGTCGCCACCGCGCTGAACTATCTCAATTCTCAACTTACGGGGGATGACGCATGAAAGCGCAACCAACCGCCAGCCATTTCATCGATGGCGCCTACGTCGAAGACACCGCCGGCGCGGTGATCGAGGTGATTTATCCCGCCACCGGCAAGATCATCGCCCGCCTGCACGAGGCAACTCCCGCCCTGATCGACCGGGCCCTCGCCGCTGCGACCCGCGCGCAGGCCACATGGGCCGCCACCCGCCCGGTGGAACGGGCCCGTATCCTGCGCCGCGCGGCGGATCTGATCCGTGACCGGGGCGAAGACCTGGCGCAATTGGAGACGCTCGACACCGGCAAACCGATTCAGGAAACCCGCGTCGCCGACTGGCCCTCGGGCGCCGATGCGCTGGAATATTTCGCAGGGCTGGCCCCCACCGTGACGGGGCAAACCATCCCCTTGGGCCGCGATTTCGTTTATACCCTCCGCGAGCCTCTGGGCGTCTGTGTCGGCATCGGCGCGTGGAATTACCCCAGCCAGATCGCCTGCTGGAAATCGGCACCCGCCTTGGCACTTGGCAATGCGATGGTGTTCAAACCGTCCGAGGTCACACCCCTTGGCGCATTGAAACTGGCCGAAATCTATATCGAGGCGGGTTTGCCCGCTGGCCTGTTCAATGTGCTGCAAGGCTTCGGCGGGGTTGGGGCGGCGCTGGTCACCGATCCGCGCGTGGCCAAGGTCTCGCTCACCGGATCGGTGCCCACAGGCCGCAAGGTCTATGCCGCCGCTGCGGATGGCATCCGCCATGTCACCATGGAACTGGGTGGCAAATCCCCCCTGATCATCTTTGATGATGCCAGCCTGGAGGATGCGGTGGGGGCGGCCATGATGGCCAACTTCTACTCCGCCGGGCAGGTGTGCAGCAACGGCACCCGCGTGTTTGTGCAGCGGGGTCTGAAAGAGGCGTTCCTCGCCCGCCTGAAAACCCGCTCCGAGGCGATTGTTCTTGGCGACCCGCAAGACGACGCCACACAGATGGGGCCGCTGGTGTCAAAAGCGCAACTGACCAAGGTTCTGGGATATATCGACACCGCCAAAACCCAAGGCGCGCGGCTGATCACCGGCGGCGCGCGCGCCGATCTGAGCACCGGTTACTATGTGCAGCCCACTGTTTTCGCCGATGTCACCGACACCATGACGATCGCGGTCGAAGAGGTGTTCGGCCCGGTCATGGCAGTTCTTGATTTCGACACCGAGGAGGAAGCCATCACCCGCGCCAATGCCACCGAATTCGGGCTCGCGGCGGGCGTGTTCACCGCCGACCTGACCCGCGCCCACCGGGTGATCGGTCAGTTGCAGGCCGGAACCTGCTGGATCAACGCTTATAACCTGACCCCGGTTGAATCGCCGTTCGGTGGGGTCAAAGCGTCGGGCGTTGGCCGCGAAAACGGCCATGCGGCCGTTGAGCATTACACCCAGATAAAATCGGTCTATGTCGGCATGGGCCCGGTTGACGCCTCTTTCTGAGAACAGACACATGCACGCAGATTACATCATCATCGGCGCAGGGTCTGCCGGCTGCGCGATGGCTTATCGTCTGGCCGAGGCCGGACGGCGCGTCACGGTGATCGAGGCTGGCGGGTCAGATGCCGGCCCCTTCATCCAGATGCCCGCCGCCCTGTCCTATCCGATGAACATGGGGATATACGACTGGGGCCTGCAATCGGAACCCGAACCCCACTTGGGGGGCCGCCGCATGGCCACGCCGCGTGGCAAGGTGATCGGCGGGTCCAGCAGCATCAATGGTATGGTCTATGTGCGCGGCCATGCCCGCGACTACGACACATGGGCCGAAATGGGGGCCGATGGCTGGGGCTATGCCGATGTGCTGCCCTATTTCCGCCGGATGGAGACCTCGCACGGCGGTTCCGGCCCCGAATACCGCGGCACCGATGGCCCTTTGCACATCACCCGTGGCCCGCGCGAAAATCCGCTGTTCAACGCCTTTATCACGGCGGGCGCGCAGGCCGGTTATCCGGTGACGCAAGATTACAACGGCCAGCAGCAGGAAGGCTTTGGCCCGATGGAGGCGACCATCTACAAGGGCCGCCGCTGGTCGGCCGCCAACGCTTACCTCAAACCCGCGATGGCGGGCGGCAATGTTCACCTGCTGCGCGCCAACGCCCGCCGGGTGATCATTGAAAACGGTCGTGCCACCGGGGTGGAGGTGGATCAGGGCGCCGCGCCGTTCGTGGTGCAGGCGGGGCGAGAGGTGATCTTGGCCGCATCATCACTCAACAGCCCGAAACTGCTGATGCTGTCAGGTATCGGTCCGGCGGCGGAACTGGCCCGCCACGGCATCCCTGTGGTGGCCGACCGCCCCGGCGTGGGGGCCAATCTGCAAGACCATCTGGAGATCTATTTCCAATTCGCGGCCTCGCAGCCGATCACGCTGTATAAGCACTGGAATATCTGGAGCAAGGCGCTGATCGGGGCGCAATGGCTGTTGACCGGCAAGGGCTTGGGCGCGTCCAACCAATTCGAAGCCTGCGCCTTCATCCGGTCCCGCGCCGGGATCGACTACCCCGATATCCAATATCACTTTCTGCCCCTTGCCGTGCGATATGATGGCAAGGTGGCGGCGGGCGGCCACGGCTTTCAGGCCCATGTCGGGCCGATGCGGTCCAAATCGCGCGGGTCTGTCACGCTTCGGTCGTCTGATCCGAACGCAGCCCCGGTGATCCGCTTCAACTATATGTCGCATCCCGATGACTGGGCCGAATTCCGCGCCGCCATCCGCCTGACGCGCGAGCTTTTCGCCCAACCCGCCATGGCGCAGTTCGTCAAATCCGAAATACAGCCGGGCGCGCAGGTGCAGACCGATGACGAGATCGACGCCTTCCTGCGCGAACATGTGGAATCGGCCTATCACCCCTGCGGCACAGCCCGCATGGGGCGCAGGTCCGATCCGATGGCGGTGGTTGACCCCGAATGCCGGGTGATCGGGGTCGAGGGATTGCGATTGGCAGACAGTTCGGTGTTTCCACAGGTGACCAACGGAAACCTGAACGCGCCGTCGATCATGGTGGGGGAAAAGGCGGCAGACCACATCCTTGGCCGTGCTCCGCTGGCCCCGATGAACGTTGGCCCATGGATCAACCCGGAATGGGAAACATCGCAACGCTGACCCAGACCGGAAACGCGCGCCATCCACTTGCTTGTTCCGCGTTAACCTTTCGTTAACTTTTGACTTGCATGCGCGGTGAATTACCCCGATCTCTGGGGCATGTTAACCTTTCGTTCGCTTCTCGTTCTGGCAGCTTTGTCGCTTGCCGCCCCTACGGCCATTGCGCTGACCCGCGAAGGGTCAGTGCGGGTGATCGATGGGGACACGCTGGATTGGCAGGGCCAGCGCGTGCGGTTGTTTGGCATTGATGCGCCTGAACGCGGGCAAGGCTGCGACCGGGCGGGCCAAACTTGGGACTGTGGGGCATGGTCGGCCAGTATGCTGGCCCGCATCATTGCCAATCACCCTGTCGCATGCGTCCGCGAGGACACCGACCGCTATGGCCGTATGGTCGCCACCTGCACCGCAGCCGGCATCGACCTGTCGCGGGCCATGGTGCAGTCGGGCGCGGCGCAAGCCTATGCCCGATATTCTGACAGGTATCTTGCCGCCGAGGCAACTGCCAAGGCTGCGGGCATCGGGCTTTGGGCGGGCCGGATGGTGACACCGGAAACCCATCGGCGCCGCGTCGATTCACCCGGTCAGCTTGCGCCGGTTGGGTGCCAGATCAAAGGCAACATTGGCCAATCGGGCCGCATCTACCACCGCCCCGGCCAACGGGACTATGCTGCGACCCGCATTGACACAACCAAGGGCGAGGAATGGTTCTGTGACGAGGATGCGGCAAAGGCCGCAGGCTTCCGCCCTGCGCGGCGCTGACTTGATCAGGGTCAAGGCGGTCCATCTGCCGCCTACCTAAAGTGCCATCGACACAAGCAGCAGGAGGCGCAGATGTCCAACACCCCGCATGATCTGGCAGAGGAATTCCCCGGCCAGTCTGACAAGATCCACGCGCTGAAGCTGGCAGATGCACATTTCGCCAAGCTGCTGGAGCAATACACCGAAATCAACCGCGCCGTGCACCGCGCAGAGACCCGCGTAGATAGCTTGTCAGAAGAGGCAGAGGCGGCGCTGCGTCGCCAAAGATCGCACCTGAAAGACCACATCGCCCATCATCTTGCGCATGGGGCCGACAGCCACACCTGACCCTGCGGTTGCGAAAACGGGGTAAACCCCGCCCATCGCGCTTGGGTGGGGCACTCAGGCCAGGCAGGAAAGATCTGACCGGATCAGGACAGGATTTCATACGGCAGCACATCACGCCGATCCGGATTGACCCGCAACCGGCGTTCCAGTGGCGGCACCGAGCGCTGGTGGCAATCGGGACGTTCGCAGATCCGGCAGGAAATGCCGATCGGTTCGAACCGGCCTTTCAGGTCCAGCCCGTCAGAATAGACCAGGGCGCCTGCGTGCTGCACCTCGCAGCCAAGCCCGATGGCATAGCGCCGCGTGGGCGCGTGGAACGCGCCGCCGGGCTTTGACACATCGCGCGAAAGGCACAGATAGCGCACACCGTCCGGCGTCTCTGCCAGTTGGCGCAGAAAACGTCCGGGAGTTTCAAAGGCTTGGTGCACATTCCAAAGCGGGCAGGCGCCGCCGAACCGGGCAAATTGCAGGCGTGTGGCAGAATGGCGTTTGGTGATCGTGCCCGCCTGATCGACCCGCACGAAGAAGAATGGAATCCCTTTTGCTCCCGGTCTTTGCAGCGTTGAAAGGCGGTGCGCCACCTGCTCGATGCTGGCGCCGAACAGATCCGCCAGATGCTCCAGATCGTGTCGCGTGCTGCCTGCCGCGTCCAGAAAGGCGCGGTAGGGCAACAGTGCGGCGCCGGCGAAATAGTTGGCAAGGCCAATCTTGGCAATCTCGCGGGCCTCGGGCGTGTGGAAGCGGGCAAGGTCGAGGGTGGCGTCCATCAGATCATTCTGGGTGATCAGGGCGACGTGGTGCAATAACTGGAACCGTTGGGTCGATGCAGAGACACGGGTGGAGATATCCAGCCGCTTGGTGGCAGGATCATAGCGGCGCATCGCGCCGGTATCGCTGTAGTGCAGGCTGATTCCGCGCCGGTCCAGCGCGTCGCGCGCGGTCTGAATGATGTCGCGCCGCCCATGGGGGTCGGTGATGAAGTGCTCGGCTGCCCGGTCCACCGCATCAAGGTAATTGTCGCAATAGTGAAAGAAATCACGCACTTCCTCCCACGGCGAAGGCCTCAATGCAGCATCTTCACGCCCCAGCGCCTCGTCCAAAGAGGCAAGCCGCTCATGGGTCTGGCGATAGACGCGGTGCAGATCGAGGAAGGCACGCGCCAGTGCGGGCGCATTGGATGCAGCCAGCCTCAGATCTGCCAAGGGCGGATTTGCGGCGCCGAATACCGGGTCTGCAAGGGCCTCTTTCATGTCGCTCACCAGCCGTTCGCTTTCGCCGACCGTCAGTTCGGTGACATCCAGACCGAACTCTTGCGCCAGCGCCAGCACCACGCCAGCCGAGACTGGCCTGTGGTTGTTTTCCATCTGGTTCAGGTATGGCAAAGATACCGACAATTTGTCGGCAAACAGCTTTTGCGTCAGCCCAAGCCGCCCGCGCATCTCGCGCAGTTTTGCCCCTGCATAGAGCTTTTGAGTGGCCATGCCGTCCCCCGTTTTTGCAAACTCATCATGGACTTTGCAAATGCCCCGTCAAGCAGTCAAGCGATCAGGTCGGCAGGCCAAGGATACGCGCCCGCCGCATCACCCAGAGGATCGACGCGACAGACCCGATGGACGAGGCGAGCATCAGCAGAACCAGCGGGGTCTCGGACGCCCCTGGCCCCAGCATCGCGCCTGCCAGCGCGGCAAGGGCAGCGCCCCCCCCGATCATGATCGCACCGCCAAGGCCCGATGCCGTGCCCGCCAGTTCAGGCTTGATCGACAGCATGCCAGCATTGGCATTGGGCAGGGTCATGCCATTGCCAAAGCCGACAAAAGTGGTGAACCCAAAGAACACATACGCCGAATGGACCCCGCCAAGAGTTACAGCGGCAAGGGTTGCAAGCCCCCCCATCGTAATCAGCGCGCCGATATACACCATCCGGTTCATCCCGATCCGCACCGAAAACCGGCCTGCCACGAAATTGCCGGCCGCATATCCCACGGCGGTCAGCGCGAACAACGCGCCCACGCCGGAGGCGGAGAGGTTGAACACCTCGGTGCCGACATAGGGCGCGCCGCCCAGATAGGCGAAGAACGATCCAGAGGAGAAGGCCGCGCAAAGCGCATAGCCCCAGAACCGTTGGGACCGGAGCAGTTGCGGATACTGGCGCATTTGATCCCCCAAGGTCACGGGGCGGATGGTCGCTGTTTCGCCAAGATCCGCCCACGTCATCCACAAGGTGAAAAGGCCCAACACCAGAAGCAGGCCAAAGTTGGCCTGCCAGCCGATCGCCTCTTCCAGCACGCCGCCAAGGATCGGGCCGATCATCGGCACAATGCTCATCCCCATGGTGACATAGCCGATCATGCTGGCCGCCTGTGCATCCGGCACCATGTCGCGCACCACCGCCCGGCTAAGCACCATGCCCGCCGCAATGACAGCTTGCGCCATACGGAACACCAGAAAGGCGGTGGCATTGGGTGCAACCAGCGTGCCGACCGTTGCGATCAGAAACAGCACAAGCGACCAAAGCAACACGTTGCGCCGCCCGTAACGGTCAGAAATCGGCCCGATCAGAATCTGCAAAACTGCCGACAGCGCAAGATAAAGCGCCACGGAAAGTTGCATCAGGGCATAGGGCACACCGAACCATGCCGCCATGCCCGGAAGTGACGGCAGGAAGATGTTCATGGTAAGCGCGGAAAGCCCGGCCAGCAGGATCAGCGTGGAGATGTGCGGCGGCGTGCGGCGGTCAAGGAATTTGCTGTCAGTCATCCGCTCTTGCTAGTCCTGCCGCTGCATGCTGTCCACGCTGTTCGGGCAGAAGCCTCTGTGCGATCAAGACCATTTGAAAAAGATGAAAAAGGCGCCCAGACCGATAAACGCAAAGCCGACAAAGTGATTCCAGCTGAGCGGTTCTTTCAGGTAAGCAACTGAAAAGACGGCGAAAACCGAAAGCGTGATCACCTCTTGAATGGTTTTCAACTCGGCGGCGCTGAAATGGCCATGGCCAATGCGATTGGCAGGCACCATCAGCATATATTCAAAGAACGCGATGCCCCAACTGATAAAGATCACCGCAACAAGCGATGTTTCCTTGAACTTCAGATGCCCATACCAGGCGAAGGTCATGAAAATATTCGACAAGAGCAGCAGGCCGATTGTCAGGACCGGAACAGAGACGGGCAGGGCCATGGTGGCGGAAATCCTTGTGGAATGGCTTTTCTGGGGTCGTGATCGACACCGCGCGAAGACATAGCGCAAGGTCGGTCGCCTGACCAGATTGCCCGCCCGCAATGCAAAACGCGCGCCCGTTTCGGGGCGCGCGCTTCCGTCGGACAGACAGACCGATCAGGCCAATGACGGGTCGATCGCCTTGCAGGCCTCGACCAGACCTTTCACCGCATCCACTGACTTGTCGAACATCGCCTGTTCGTCCTTGTTCAGCGTGATGTTGACCACACGTTCGACGCCGCCAGCGCCGATCACGGTCGGCACGCCAACATACATGCCGTTCAGGCCGAGCGCGCCATCGACAAAGGCGGCGCAAGGCAGCAGGCGCTTTTGGTCTTTCAGATAGGCTTCGGCCATCTCGATCGCCGAAGTGGCGGGCGCGTAGAAGGCGGAGCCGGTTTTCAAAAGGCCAACGATTTCGGCGCCGCCGTCGCGGGTGCGCTGAACGATGGCGTCAAGCTTGTCTTGCGTGGTCCAGCCCATCGTGACCAGATCCGGCAGCGGCACGCCGCCAACGGTGGAATAGCGCACCAGTGGCACCATGGTGTCACCGTGGCCGCCAAGCACAAAAGCGGTGACATCGCGCATCGAGACGTTGAACTCGACCGACAGGAAATGCCGGAAGCGGGCAGAATCGAGCACGCCTGCCATGCCGACCACCTTGTTGTGCGGCAAGCCGGAGAATTCGCGCAACGCCCAGACCATGGCATCCAGCGGGTTGGTGATGCAGATAACGAAGGCGTCGGGGGCATGTTGCTTGATGCCTTCGCCGACGGCTTTCATGACCTTGAGGTTGATGCCCAACAGGTCATCGCGCGACATGCCCGGCTTGCGCGGAACGCCGGCGGTGACGATGCAGACATCGGCACCAGCGATATCGGCATAGCTGGTGGTGCCTTTCAGTTCGGCATCAAAGCCCTCGGACGGACCTGATTGCGCGATATCAAGCGCCTTGCCCTGCGGGGTGCCGTCGGCAATGTCGAACAGGACGATGTCGCCGAGTTCCTTGATCGCGGCGAGGTGGGCGAGCGTGCCGCCGATCTGGCCTGCGCCGATGAGGGCGATCTTGGGTCGTGCCATGGGTATTCTCCCGTCTGGTGGATGGTTCGCGCCATGGGGTAGCCCCTTGCAGCGCGTCTGGCAAGTCTTGCGTGGCGCGTATTGTATGCGGTTGTGTGCCGAAATCGTGCGGATCGCTGGCAGTGGCCGGATGATTGCGCTAACGCAAATCCAAAGAGGAGGCGCGCATGGACGGTGTGGCGTTTTGGACAGCGGCGGTGGTGGCATCGGTTCTGGTGGGGATGAGCAAAGGCGGCCTGCCGGCGGTTGGCATGCTGGCGGTGCCGGTGCTGGCGCTGGTGATCAATCCGGTGGCTGCGGCGGGGCTTTTGCTGCCGGTCTATGTGCTGTCTGACATATTCGGGCTATACGCTTATCGTCACGCCTTCGACCGGCGCGTGCTTGCGATTGTGGTGCCGGGAATGATGGCTGGGGTTGTGTTTGGTTGGGCAACCGCGGCCTTGGTGCCAGCATGGGCGGTGACGGCACTGGTCGGGGCGATCGGGTTTGCTTTCGCACTGAACATTCTGCTGCGGCCCAAACGCCCGGCTGCACCAAGGCCGGCGCGGGTTGTTCCAGGACTGTTTTGGGGCAGTCTCAGCGGGTTTACCAGTTTTGTCAGCCACTCGGGCGCACCGCCCTATCAGGTCTACACCTTGCCCTTGGGAATGACGAAAACGGTGTTCGCGGGCACGTCCACAATCGCCTTTGCCATCATAAACGCGGTAAAACTGGTGCCATATTGGCATCTTGGCCAATTGAGCGCCACAAATATCCAGGTGGCAACGGTGCTTATGCCGGTCGCGGCGCTGGCGGTGTTTGTTGGCGTCAGGCTGGTGCAATGGCTGCCGGAGGCTGCATTCTTCCGCTTCGTGACATGGGCGCTGCTGGTGCTGTCGGTCAAGCTGATCTGGGACGGATTATCGGGTGCGTTGGCATAAGCGCAAAAGAAAAGGGTGCCACGAGGGCACCCTTTTCCGGCCTTGAGGAAAGCCCGTCGCACACCGACAATCAGACGTTGTCGATGGTCTTCTTCACTGCATCCTTGGTGTCGCCAACAGCTTTCTGGGCTTCGCCCTTCCGCTCCTGAACAACGCCTTCGGCTTCCAGTTTCTTGTTGTCGGTTGCTTTACCGACGGCTTGCTTCACGTTGCCGATGGCATCGTTTGCAACGCCTTTGATCTTGTCTGTCGTGCTGCTCATGGTTCATTCCCTCCATAAGTGTGACGTGGTATGCCAGTTCAACGCTCGCTTTGAGAAAACGGTTCCACGGATTTTCGTAAATTCTTCTGGGGTCAGATCTTTCGCTCCTTGGCGGCAAAGTCGCCAATGGTCGGCTTTTGACCCTGATCTGTTGCGACAGGACACATCTTTCCATCGGGCAAAGTCACAGCAATGGTCCGGCTGACCGAATTGGCAGAGGTGAACATTTCCATCACACCGTCGGGGGGTGGCAAGGATCAGCCCGGCTGCACCGACCGAGAAGGCAAGAAGCGTCTGGTTAATGGCATGCCATTTCTGTGTGTTCCATGGGATTGCGTGCACCGAAGGCTGCGCCCGGAAAGCAGATAATCGGTAACTTGCGCGCGCCTATCTGGTGGCCATGCTGCGTTGCGGCAAAATTGTCCTTGCGCTTTGTGAGGCGGATGGCATTTCTAACGCAATATTATTGCTCGAGGCCGAATCAATGACAAAGCCCATCCGCCCGTTCCGCTCTGTGCTCTACATCCCCGGATCGAGGGAAAGGGCGCTGGAAAAGGCCCGCGATCTGGCGGCCGACGCGATCATCTTCGATTTGGAGGATGCGGTCGCCCCCGAAGAAAAAATCCGCGCCCGCACGCTTTTGGCCGAAGCCTTACGCGCCGATTACGGACCGCGTGCGCGGATCGTGCGGATCAACGGATTCGACACTGAATGGGGCCGGGCCGATGCGGCGGCCTTTGCCGATCATCCGGGTGCGGATGCGGTGCTGATCCCCAAGGTCAGCGCTCCGGCCGATCTGGACACGGTGGCGGCGGTTGTGCCGGACAAGCCGCTGTGGGCGATGATGGAAACCGCGTTGGGCATGCTGAATGCGGCGGCTATTGCAGGTCATCCGGCGTTGCAGGGCATGGTTATGGGCACCAATGATCTGACCAAAGAGCTGGGCGCGCGCCATCGCGCGGACCGGGTGCCAATGATGGCGGGGTTGGGCCTGTGCCTGCTGGCCGCCAAGGCGCAGGGCCGCGTGATCGTGGATGGCGTCTATAACGCCTTCAAGGATGATGACGGTTTGCGCGCCGAATGTGAGCAGGGCCGCGACATGGGCTTTGACGGCAAGACTTTGATCCATCCGCTTCAGCTGGACATCGCCAACGCTGCCTTTGCCCCAAGCGAGGCCGAGGTTGACCTGGCCCGCCGCCAGATCGCGGCGTTCGACGCGGCACTGGCGCAGGGGCAGGCGGTGGCGGTGGTCGATGGCCGGATCGTGGAGAACCTGCATATCGTAACCGCCAAAGCCACACTGGCACGCGCCGATGCGATTGCGGCGCTGGCGGTTTGAGGCCATGGTGCCGCAAAGCAGCCGGAGGTGATCTGTGACCCTACTCATTCTTGGCGTCGTGCTCTGGTGGGCCGCGCATTTTTTCAAACGAATAGCACCCGGCGCCCGCGCAGGCATGGGCGAGGCTGGCAAAGGACTGGTCACGGTGCTGCTGATCGTCAGCATCGGGCTGATGTATTGGGGGTATGGCCAAGCCGCCGGGGGGCCGGTCTGGTGGGGGCGGTCATCGGCGCTGGTGGGGATCAACAACCTGCTGATGGTGCTGGCGGTCTATTTCTATGCGGTGTCGGGCTCGAAGACATGGCTTGCGCGCAAGGTGCGGCATCCGCAGCTGTCCGGGTTCAAGCTGTGGGCGGTGGCGCATTTGCTGGTCAATGGCGATCTGCGCAGCTTTGTGCTGTTTGGCGGCTTGCTGGCCTGGGCGGTTGTGAGTGTGATTGTGATCAACCGCGCGCAGCCCGAGTGGGTGCGCCCTGCGCCGCGCCCGGTGGCAAAGGAATTCGTGGCAATTGGCGCGACGATTGTGGTGACGCTGGTTGTGATGCTGATCCACAACTGGTTGGGCGTACGGCCTTGGGGGTGATGGCATGAAACTGTATCGATTCCTGTCGGATGACGACACATCGGCCTTTTGCCACAAGGTGACTGCGGCGCTGAACAAGGGCTGGGCGTTGCAGGGGGGGCCTGTCTATGCCTTTGACGCCGCGCGCGGCGTGATGCGTTGCGGTCAGGCCGTGGTGAAGGATGCGGCGGGGACCTATACCCCTGACACAAAACTGGGCGATCATTAGTCTGAGCGCGTGCCAACGGCCCCTTCGGAACCGGGGGGCCAGCCCCCCGGACCCCCCGGGATATTTTTGAACAGATGAAGGAGATGGTCGTGAAAACCAATCCGGGGCGTTTCTTTGAGGATTACCGGCTGGGGGAGACCATGACCCACGCTGTTCCACGCACCCTTTCGGGTGGCGAGCGGGCGCTGTATCATGCGCTGTATCCGGCGCGGCATGCGGTCTATTCCTCGGATCAGTTTGCGCAAAGCTGCGGTTTGCCCGGATCGCCCCTTGATGACCTTGCGGCGTTCCATACCGTGTTTGGCAAGACCGTGCCGGATATCAGCCTGAATGCCATCGCCAATCTGGGCTATGCCGAAGGGCGCTGGCTGCAACCCGTGTATCCGGGCAATACGCTGCGGGCGGAAAGCACGGTGATCGGGCTGAAGGAGAACTCCAACGGCAGATCGGGCGTGGTTTACGTGCGCACGCGCGGGTTCAATCAGGATGACGAGCCGGTGCTGGAATATGTGCGCTGGGTGATGGTCAAAAAGGGGCGGCTGGATGCGCCCGCGCCGGGGGCGGTGGTGCCGCAACTGGCCGATGTGGTGGTGCCCGAGGCGCTGGTGATGCCGCGCCGTCTGGATTTCACGCGCTATGATTTTGCATTGGCGGGCGAGCGGCACCGCTGGGGCGACTATGCGGTGGGCGAGCAGATCGATCATGTGGATGGTGTCACAGTGGAGGAGGCAGAGCATATGCTTGCCACCCGGCTGTGGCAGAACACGGCACGCGTGCATTTTGACGCCACTGCGCGCGAAGATGGCCGGCGGCTGATCTATGGCGGGCATGTCATCAGTCTGGCGCGGGCGCTGTCGTTCAACGGGCTGGCGAATGCGCAGATGATTGTCGCGCTGAATGCTGGCGCGCATGCCAACCCGTGCTTTGCCGGGGATACGGTGCGGGCGTGGTCGGAGGTGCTGGACCGGGCGGAAACCTCTGCCCCAGGCGTGGGGGCGGTGCGGTTGCGGCTGGTGGCGACGCGGGGCGAGGCCTTTGCACTGCGCGGAGTGGATGGCCGGTATTTGCCCGACGTGCTGTTGGATCTGGACTATTGGGCGTTGATGCCACTGTGAGTCGGAAATATGTGATCACAGCTGGAAAATTCGTGATCACAAAACCGGATTTTATGGACCGTTATCGCTAAAATGCAGCGCATGCCCCATTGCAATGCGTGACACGACCGAAAAAAACGCTATTCACAAAGACAACAATCGAAGCGCGCCCCGGACCGGCCCATGCCGGACAGGTCCGAGACCAGCCAGCGACGAAGGGAACCGAAATGGCAAACGTCAAGCAGGTCAAACGACCGCTCTCCCCGCATTTGCAGATCTACCGTCCGCAAGTGACCTCGATCACCTCGATCCTGACGCGGATCACCGGCAACGCATTGATCGTTGGCACGGTGCTGGCGGTGTGGTGGCTGTTGGCGGCGGCGACCTCGGCAGACTATTTCGTGACCGCGAACGCAGTGGCGACCAGCTGGTTTGGGGATCTGGTGTTTACCGGATCGCTTTGGGCGGTTTGGTATCACTATCTGGCCGGGCTGCGGCATCTGTATTTTGATGCGGGCAAGGGACTGGACATTCCGACGGCGGAAAAGCTGGGCTGGGCTGTCATAGGCGGGTCGGTCGTGCTGACCGTGATCACAATTTTACTGGTTCAGTGAGGGGCGGGGCAGATGCGGTATATCACCGATCGTAAACGGGCCGTTGGCAGGGGTGCGTCCGGCACCGGAACAGACCATCATTGGGCGATGCAAGTGTCGTCGGTCGGGCTCGCTGTGCTGTTGCCGTTCTGGCTTTATGTGTTTGGTTCGGCATTGGGTGGGTCGCAGGCGGAGGTGGTGGCGACATTCTCGCGCCCGTTCCCGGCGATCCTGACGGCGCTGTTGCTGGTGGTGGGGATGAAGCACTTTGCCTCTGGCGCGACGATGATGATTGAAGATTACGCCCAGGGGACTGCGCGGAAGGTGGCGGTCATTGTAGTGACCTGTCTGGCGTGGGTCGTGGCCGCGACGGGGCTGTTTGCCCTGGCGCGCATGGCGTTGTGAAGGAAAGAACATGACGGCTTATCCTTATGAAGTGCACGATTATGATGTGGTCGTGGTGGGCGCGGGTGGTGCCGGTTTGCGCGCCACGCTGGGCATGGCAGAGCAGGGGCTGCGCACCGCCTGTGTGACCAAAGTGTTCCCGACCCGCAGCCATACGGTCGCGGCTCAGGGCGGCATTGCCGCGTCATTGGGCAACATGGGCCCGGACAGCTGGCAGTGGCACATGTATGACACTGTAAAGGGGTCGGACTGGCTGGGCGACACCGACGCGATGGAATATCTGGCGCGTGAGGCGCCGAAAGCGGTGTATGAGCTTGAGCATTACGGTGTGCCATTCTCGCGCACCGAAGAGGGCAAGATCTATCAGCGCCCGTTCGGCGGCCACACCACCGAATATGGTGAAGGCCCGCCGGTGCAGCGCACCTGTGCCGCCGCCGACCGGACCGGCCATGCGATTTTGCACACCCTTTATGGCCAGTCTTTGAAGAACAACGCCGAGTTCTACATCGAATATTTCGCGCTGGATCTGATCATCACCGATGGTCGCTGCACCGGCGTTGTGGCCTGGAAGCTGGATGACGGCACCATGCATGTGTTCAACGCCAAGATGGTGGTGCTGGCCACGGGCGGCTATGGCCGCGCCTATTTCAGCGCAACCAGCGCGCACACCTGCACCGGCGATGGTGGCGGCATGGTGGCGCGGGCCGGTCTGCCGTTGCAGGATATGGAGTTCGTGCAGTTCCACCCGACCGGCATCTATGGCTCCGGCTGCCTGATCACCGAAGGCGCGCGCGGCGAGGGCGGGTATCTGACCAACTCCGAAGGCGAGCGGTTCATGGAACGCTATGCGCCACACTACAAGGACCTGGCCCCGCGCGATTATGTGTCGCGCTGCATGACGCTGGAGATCCGCGAAGGCCGGGGTGTGGGCGCGAACGGTGACCATATCCATCTGCACCTGAATCACCTGCCCAAGGAAACGCTTGATCTGCGGCTGCCGGGGATTTCGGAATCGGCGCGCATCTTTGCCGGTGTTGACCTGACCAAGGAACCGATTCCCGTATTGCCGACGGTGCATTACAACATGGGCGGCATCCCGACCAACTATTGGGGTGAAGTGCTGAACCCGACGGCTGACAACCCCGACGCGATCTTCCCCGGCCTGATGGCAGTGGGTGAGGCGAGCTGTGCAAGCGTGCATGGCGCCAACCGTCTTGGGTCGAACAGTCTGATCGACCTTGTGGTGTTCGGTCGCGCGGCGGCGATCCGGGCGGGCAAGGTGGTGGACCCGGAAGCGGCAACACCCGGCACCAACGTCGCCGAAGTGGACCGAGCGCTCGCACGCTTTGACGGATTGCGTCATGCATCCGGCGCGGTCCCGACCTCTGACCTGCGGCTGGACATGCAAAAGACCATGCAGGCCGATGCGGCGGTGTTCCGCACCGACAAGACGCTTGCGGAAGGTGAGGTCAAGATGACCGACATCGCCCGGCGTGTCGCGGATCTGAAAGTGACCGATCGCAGCCTGGTGTGGAACAGCGATCTGATGGAGACGTTGGAACTGACCAATCTGATGCCGAACGCGCTGGCCACGATTTACGCCGCGCATGCCCGGACCGAGAGCCGGGGCGCGCACGCGCATGAGGATCACCCGACGCGGGATGATGCCAACTGGCGCAAGCACAGCCTTGCCCATGTTGACGGCGCATCGGTCACGCTGACCTATCGCGCCGTGCATGTCGAGCCGCTGACAACCGAGGCCGAAGGGGGGATCAGCTTGCAGAAAATCGCCCCTGCAGAGCGGAAGTTCTGATGCACAAAGTTCCGGCATATCGGCCTGTTTCCGCAAACGCACGCAAACGTGCGGCAGTGGGGGCTGGCGTCGCCGGGGACTTGCGTCATCCTGCGCGCGAGGGCGCGAAAAGGGTGGTGCTGATGCGTTGGATGGTGTTGTCGTCATTTCTGGTTCTGGCGGCATGTGATCCGCAACAGGTGGCCGATCAGGCCGGCCGGCGGGTCGCATCGACCGTGGTGTTGCCGGTGGTGCAACTGGATATGCCCACGCCGATGGCACAGCGGGCCACAGATTGCATCGTGCGCAATGCCACGGCGGCAGAGGTGCAGGCGCTGGCGCGTGATGTGGCGGTTGTGGCCGGGTCATCGACCAAAGCCACGATCCGCGGCATCGCGCTGCGCCCAGAGGCAGCAGCCTGTTTCGCGGCCAGCGGCGTGCCACAGGTGCGGCCATGAGAGGCGCTGTGGTTCTTGGTTTGCCGTTGTTGCTGGCTGCCTGCGGACCGATTCCGCTGGCACAGGCCGAGCGGCAGTGTTTTGACCGCGCCCGTCTGGCGCAACAGCCGCGCGGCGAAATCGGCGTCGGCATGGGCTCGGACGGGCGGGCACGGTCCCGCGTCAAGCTGGAAGTCAGCTCAGATTTTATCATGGGGCGTGACCCGGCTGCGGTTTACGACTCTTGCGTTGTTCAGAAATCCGGGCAGGCTCCCAGCCGCCCGCTCTATTCATTCCCGGAATGGAAGGGATAAACCATGGTCCAATTCACACTTCCCAAGAACTCCACAATCCGCACCGGCAAGACCTGGCCGAAGCCGGAGGGTAAGAATGTGCGCAAGTTCCAGATCTACCGCTGGAACCCGGATGACGGCAAGAACCCGCAGGTCGACACTTATTTCGTTGATATGGACAGCTGCGGCCCGATGATCCTGGACGCGCTGATCAAGATCAAGAACGAGATCGACCCCACACTGACCTTCCGCCGGTCGTGTCGTGAAGGGATCTGCGGGTCTTGTGCGATGAACATCGACGGCATCAACACGCTGGCCTGTATCTATGGGCTGGACGAGGTGAAAGGCGATGTGAAAATCTATCCGTTGCCACACCTGCCGGTCATCAAGGATCTGATCCCGGACCTGACCCATTTCTATGCCCAGCACGCCAGCATCATGCCCTGGCTGGAAACCAAGACCAATCGCCCGGCCAAGGAATGGCGGCAGTCGATCGAGGATCGCGAAAAGCTGGATGGGTTGTATGAATGCGTGATGTGCGCGTCGTGCAGCACGTCTTGCCCGTCTTATTGGTGGAACGGCGACAAGTATCTGGGGCCAGCCGCATTGCTGCACGCTTATCGCTGGATCATCGACAGCCGGGATGAGGCGACGGGCGAGCGGTTGGACGATCTGGAAGATCCGTTTAAGCTGTATCGCTGCCACACCATCATGAACTGTGCCAAGACCTGCCCAAAGGGCCTGAACCCGGCCAAGGCTATCGCCGAGATCAAGAAAATGATGGTCGAACGCGTGGTGTAAGCATCTTTGCACAGCGCCGGTGCCGTTGAGGTGACGGCGGTGGCCCCCGTGATGTCAAGCCGGAGCTTGCGGTCCAGCTGACTGTGGCGACGCATCATGGTGGCGCAGTCCGACCGGATCGTCAGAAGATGCAGGGTTGCAAAGATGCTGAGGCGCAAAAACGCGCGCTTTTGGCCAAACTTCGGTGGCTTCAGGCCGATTTCCCCGGCAGGCACACTGGAAAAGCGGGATGGTCTGGCCTAGGGTTTGCGCATTGTTCGCCCGTGGGGGCAAGGGAAGGACCAGCGCCATGTCATTGTTGCAACTGATCTATGCCTCACGGCCCTTCGGGTTTGACGGGGTGATGCTGACCGCCATCTTGTTCGACGCAAGACGTTGCAACACCCGCGACGACATTACCGGCGCGCTTTTGTGCCGGGATGACCTGTTCCTGCAATTGCTGGAAGGACCCGCTGCGGCGGTAGAGGCGGCCTATGAACGGATCCGCCGCGATGATCGGCACATCGAGGTGCGCGAACTGTTGCGCCGCGAGATCGGAGAAGACGCGCGCATGTTCGGGGCGTGGGCGATGAAGGATGATCCCGCCACATCGCTGATCTGGTCGCGTGACGAGGTGGCCGCAGGCGCGCCGGAACGCGCGGGTGAGGCAGAGGTGCTGGCGGTTTTTGAACGGCTGGCAGCGGCCTGACGCTACGCGATGCCTGTCCTTTTGCTGATTTTACTGCTGTTGGTGCTGGGCTACATGTGGATCACGCGCCGCAACAGCACGTTGACGCGGGCCTGTCTGTGGCGACAGGAGCGGTCAGCGGGTCAATGGCGCTGTGCTGCTTGTGGCGCGGTCATGCCCGGCGCGCGTGCACCCAAGGATTGCCTGCGCGCGCAAGGCTGAAAGCCGCCGTTGCCCTATGGCAAGCGATCTGTTGTGCGTCACCGCAGGGAAATTGTGCCGCTTCGGCATGGCCGGGGCGGGGGTGTGCTGATACCCTATACCAGAAAAATCAAAAGGGAGCGGCATGGGACAGTTGATCGACGGCGTCTGGCACGACGAATGGTATGACACGAAATCCACCGGCGGCAGTTTCGAGCGCAAGGAATCGACGTTTCGCAACTGGGTGACGGCGGATGGATCAGCCGGGCCGTCAGGAAAGGGCGGCTTCAAGGCGGAAAGCGGCCGATATCACCTGTATGTCTCGCTTGCCTGTCCGTGGGCGCATCGCACCCTGATCTTCCGCGCGCTGAAGGGACTTGTGGACCATATCGAGGTTTCGGTGGTTCATCCCGACATGCTGTCGGAGGGCTGGACCTTTGACACTGATTTTCCCGGTGCGACCGGGGACCGTCAGTTTGGTTTGCCATTCTTGCGTGACATTTATCTGCGGGATGTGCCGGACATGTCGGGCAGGGTCACGGTGCCGGTGCTGTGGGACAAACAGACCAGCACGATTGTCAGCAACGAATCCGCCGAGATCATCCGCATGTTCAACTCGGCTTTCGACGCTGT